>QXWX01000068.1 GCA_009911175.1 Lachnospiraceae bacterium
AAAGAAGATTTCTGGATGAAGCGAATTCAGGATTTCCAAAAAAGCGGATTGTCAAGAAAACAATGGTGTCAGGAAAATCAAGTCCCTCTGTCGACTCTCAGTTATTGGATCAGAAAACAAATGCAGAAGCCGTCCGAATTGGATCAAGGGATGGAACCAGTCTTTGCCAGACTCCCTTCTGAGTTAGAGGTTTCCTCCCAACCGTTGTCGGAGTATCCTCCCATAACGATCCATCTTCCAGAAAGCATCCGGATAGAGGTCAGCACCGGTTGCCCGCGTGAACTGATGGCCTCTTTGATCCATACACTAAGAAATTATGCTTGACCTGGCAGGCGGGACTACCGTATACCTGGCCTGCGGCAGTACGGATCTGCGTAAGAGCTATAACGGCCTGGCCGCGATCATAAAGTTAAAATTCCATCTGGATCCGTATTCCCGCTGCATGTTCGCCTTCTGTAACCGCAGACGGACATCCATCAAAATCCTTCAATGGGACGGATCCGGTTTCTGGATCCTGATGAAACGGCTTGACCGCAATTCATTCCGCTGGCCGGATACGCCGGATGAGTTGAAAAAAGTGACCTTAAAGGAAATTCATTGGTTATGCGATGGACTGTCCCTGAACCAAAAAGGCGCTTTTGAGGAACATCATCCGAAGATCACAATCTGATCCGCGCCGGTTTTCCTGTCAATTCGCAAAAAGCTGAAAATGCGGCAGTTTGAACTGAAACGGCAGAAAAGGAAAGAAAAACATAGGGGCAGGTGATATTGCCCCAATTGTGTTGAACTTGTAATTGGAAAGTGGGGAAAGTGGAAATGCCATATATTACAGTCGAAAGTGGAACATTATCGGATGAGCAAAAAGAACTGCTAATTAAGCGATTGACAGAAGTTTCTTCTGAGATTATGAAAGTACCACAGGAGTTTTTTGTTACCACAATTAAAGAGGTATCTGATAAAAATTTTGGTATTGGTGGAAAAACGATTGATAAGGTTAAAGAAGAATATATAAAGAAACACCAATAGTTTACGGTATGTGAAATGAGAGGAATTGAGTATTATGAATGACCAAACGCAGGAAATGAGAGAATATATTAAATTTTGGACAAAATTTTCTCAAAAAGCAGAAGAAATTCTGCATGAATACAATAACTTGTCAGATGAAAATAAGAAGAAAGCTAGCACAGAAGCACAACAGATATTTATGGCTCGGGGAATTGCCGGAGTCATGGAATTTACCAGAAATACGGCGTTGAAAAATATTTAAAAGATGATCCAGAAACAAAATTTGTAAATTTATCATAAGTTATGTAGTATTGGCATAAAATTTTAATGGAAAGTTTTATTGACTTTTCTCTTTGTGCTTGTTAGAATGTAGGTGTAAAGAAAGTTTACCACTGACCGATATGTGGTATATAAATGGTCGGGTTGAAAGTTTACCGCTGACCAATATGCGGTATATAAGTGGTTGGGTCGAAAGTATAGTCCTTCGCCGCAAGGTGGGGGACTTTTTTCCGTAGTGAGGTTGGAACGAATGAAGAAAACAGGGTTTTATATTATAAAAGACAAGTTTTTTGAGGATATGTCTGATCCATATCTCAAAGGCAACAAGGCAGGAAATAGACCGCACTATTATTGCTTTGAAGATACAAGCAGAGGAATTTATTGGATGATACCCTTATCTAGTACAACGAATAATAAATAACTAGCCATATCACTTGTCTGATTTTCCAGCTACTGCGTTAGATTTTCTAGCCGTAGCCACCGCTACGCCGTCGAAAATCTGCCTTGTATCTGAAAAATCATCCTGCGCGATATAGCCAGATACTTATTATTCGTTGTACTAGCCAGATTGATAAATATAAGCGAATTGTAGAGAAGAAAGAGAAAGCAGGAAAGCCCTGTGATATTTTCCATATTGTGAAATTGGATGATAGCAGGCAAAGTGCGTTTTTGATACAGGATATGTTTCCAATAACAGATGAGTACATAGAGCGAGAATATACCATAGCCGGAAATCATTTGATGCTGACAAGTGAGCATACTGCTAAAGAGATTGAACAGAAAGCAAAAAAGGTTATGGGTATGCTGAAGCGTGGTGTAAAATTTATGCCAACGCAGCCGAATGTGATAGCCATATTAGAAAAGTTGAAGCAGAGCAAATAGTTGTTCTTTAGGGGCGTTAATTACATGGTGCTAGCACCATGTAGATATGGCAGTCAAGGGGAAAATCTGTGATACCCGTATGATACCTGTTTGCTTTGAAACTGTAAATACGGCGTAAAATATGAATATTATAGCTATAAAAATCCTTAAAAAGCAATCAAATATTTAACAATTATGTTATGGTTGTGGGGAGTTCGAGTAACGGATAAAATCCCGGAAATGCTGATAAAATGGGCGTTTCCGGGATTGCTTTTTGCCTGTTGGCTCTAAAATGGCTCTATTTATTTGATGAATACTGGATTTGGGGTGGGTATCGTGATACCTGCAAGAAATCTAAAGAACTAATTGTCATTCATATATCTTCGTGTTACAATACATCTACGGAAAGTACCCATGACAGGGTGGTAGCCTCCCGAGTTTATGAAAACCGGCGTGCCGGAATACATAGGAAGGGAGGCGG
This sequence comes from Lachnospiraceae bacterium, assembly GCA_009911175.1. Next base: position 2,627 of record QXWX01000068.1, read on the forward strand.
CGCCGATGACAGCTTTTGAAATCATTTCGATTTTCATTGGAATATTAGCATTGCTGATGTCCTTTGGTAGCTTAATTGTTGCGTTGCTTGCCTTTCTCGATAAGAGAAACAACAAGCGAAAATAAAAATGCCTATCCTGTCTGATCCACAGGATAGGCGGTGTCCGTAAGGACAATCATTAACCTAAACTCGGAGCATCCACTTTGGAGTGGGTGCTTTCCCTTTGTATTGTTATAATACCATTAAATGTGAAATGTTTCAAGAGATTTCTGCTAAAATCTGTAGATATTGTTCAGTAAACTTTGATTTCGGCCTCATAATTGTCGGCTCTTTCCAACAAAGGACCGGTTGCGCCCATTGTAAAAGCTATATCACTGCTTCGGATAGACAATAGTTCCATTTCAATCTTCAGATTAAGAAAATCTAATATCTGTTGATTAAGCTGAATAACACCATTCTCTGAAATATTTATCCAACAGTATGCCCGTCCTTTGTATTTGACAAATTCGCCCTCTGCGGTCTGATAATTCAGTAAAGCCGGATTATCAGTAAGAATGTGCCCTAGCTTTGAAGGTTCTGACAACCCTTTTCTTGTCACACAAAAGCCGCCAGTGACCTTGCTTCCAGTAAAAAGATAGACTTTTCTCTCTGCTGTGGCGTTGTACTCTGTAAGAGCCTGTGTTGGGAGATGGATTGTCAAGTTATCTCGTATCAGCGATTTTCCGAAAATAAATTTACCGCCTTTATGAGGGGCGCTCCCCTTAAGGGAGGAATGGGCGGAAAGGTTGTAGTTGCGGACGTAGGCGCGCAGGCTTTCGGAAAGGGCCTCCAGGGAAGGAAAATCCCGCATATCCAGGGAGGCCATCCACGGGTTCTTCATGGTCCGGAACCACCTCTCTACCTTTGCCTTGTTATGTAAAGATTAACATAACAAGGCAAAGATCGAAGGGCAAGATTGACTTTTGGCCTTTGTTATACTTAACAATTTCTTGATGATAAATGCAAAAGAATGTGTTATCATAGATTCACTGCATACGTTTAAAAGAGCTTGGCTTTTGGAGAAAGATACAATGAGAAAACCTAAAATATTACTTTTTGATTTAGACGGCACTTTGTTAAGAAATGATAAAACCTTATCTGAATGTACTCTGGAAATATTATGCAAATGTAAAAAATGTGGGTATTTAATCGGCATTTCAACATCAAGGAGCGAACAAAATTGTTTGAGTTTTTTAAGAGAAATGAAGCCGGATATTCTTATTTCCAGCGGAGGGGCATTGGTACGGGTAAACGAAAAAATCATCTGTTCTTCTTCCTTTTCGGCAATAGAGACAGAAAACTTTATAGAGTCAGCAAGAAAAATATGCGGTATGGATTGTGAAATTACGGTTGACACATTAGAGGCACATTATTGGAATTATAAAACCGATCCAAAAGAGCAGGATAAAAGCTGGGGAGACAGCATATATACGGACTTTGCAGACTTTAAGCACGAAGCTTTGAAGATATGTGTTGAGGTACGCCATCCTAACTTGGCACAGAAATTGTGTGAACATTTCTCAGAGCTTGACAGCCAGCATTTTTCGGATGGAGACTGGTATAAGTTTACGAAAAGCGGGATTACAAAGGAAAAGGCAATATTAGCAGTATGTGAAACATGTCATGCAGATGTATCGGAAATTGCTGCTTTTGGAGATGATTATGCAGATATTGGTATGCTAAAGCTATGCGGCATTGGTGTTGCGATGGGTAATGCGGTACATGAGGTCAAAGACATTGCTAATGATATCACACTTTCAAATGAGGAAGATGGCGTAGCCGCTTATTTAGAAAAATGGATAATTTGAGGAATATATATGAACAGACAAAATATATCCTATTGCAAAAAATAAAGGAATTGTTTGAGAATGGTTGTTCGGGACATGATGACTGGCATAGCTTAAGAGTCTTAAATAATGCGGAGAAAATTGCAAAAACAGAAAAATGCGACGAATACATAGTGATGATTGCTGCATGATACAGATGATATAAAGATATTTGAAACAAGGGATTACGTAAATGCACGGCGTATTATGTTAAATTGCTTTTGATTAAAGATATGATGAATACCGACTGCGCAAAATCCATTGATTGGAAAAGGGATGAGTATATGCGTGGATTTTTAAAAGAATTTAATGATGAATGGAATGGATAATACGGAAGGGCGGTATATATGATTAGGGAAATCTTGAAGGATGATTTAGACGGTTTATTAAGACTATATATGCAGTTACACAATAATCCCATGCCGGAAAAGACCGTTGAACTATTACAGATTTGGGACAATATTTTTCAGGATAAAAATCATCATGTGATTGTCGCTGAAGAAAATGGGGAAATCGTATCTTCCTGTGTCTGTGTCATCATTCCCAACCTGACTCGCAACCAGCAGCCGTATGCTTTTATTGAAAATGTGATAACTGATGAAAAGTTCAGAAAAAGAGGACTGGCAACGCAGTGCTTAGATTACGCAAAAGAGATTGCCATAAAAGAAAACTGCTATAAAATGATGCTGCTCACAGGCTCTAAGAAAAAAAGTACATTGGATTTTTACAGAAAGGCAGGGTACAATAGTGACGATAAAACAGCATTTATTCAATGGATATAGCGTGGCAGGGGAAACGCGTGACTTTTATGAGGTGGGTTGGATGCTCAAAGAGCATCCAATCGTACAGGTGGAAAAATTTCGTGCAAAAGGTTGGCGCAAACGAGATGTTTATCGGTATAAACGGAATGAGGCAACACTTGGTGGCTGTCAAGTGCGGTAAACAACTTTGATGCTTTTTGGGAAAACGGTTTGATTAAGCCAGTATAAATAGAAAATCCACTTTATTCGGGAGTTGCGTACAAAGAAAATCAGGATTAAGGAAAGTTATGATATGAAGATAATAAATAGAGATATAGATAGCGGAACCCCCTTTGACTGGGGGAAAACTTCTTTAGATTATGCGAAATTCCGTGACATTTATCCGCAAGAGTTTTATCACAGAATTATTGACCGTAAATTATGCTTGGACGGACAATCTGTCCTTGATATTGGAACGGGAACGGGGGTTCTCCCTAGAAATATGTATCAGTATGGAGCAAAGTGGACGGCTGCGGATATTTCAGAAAACCAAATTGAACAAGCGAAAATTCTCTCAAAAGGTATGGATATAGATTATCATGTTATATCAACAGAGGATATAAGTTTTTCGGATAACTCTTTTGATGTAATTACAGCATGCCAGTGTTTTTGGTATTTCGACCATGAGATTGTTATGCCTAAGTTTTATCGTATGTTGAAACAAGGGGGAAGTATTCTTGCTTTATATATGGCATGGCTGCCATTTGAGGATGAGATTGCAGGAGCCAGTGAAAAACTTGTATTAAAATATAATCCAAATTGGAGTGGCGCAGGAGAAACGAAACACCAAATAGACATACCAGATTGCTACAAAGAAAACTTTGAGCTTGCATATCATGAAGAATATACTTTAAGAATACCGTTTACTCGTGAAAGTTGGAATGGAAGAATGAAGGCTTGTCGTGGAATCGGCGCTTCGCTTACCGAGAAGGAGATTTCGATGTGGGAACAAGAGCATATGACGCTCCTTGAACAAATTGCGCCGAATGAATTTGATATTTTACATTATGCTGCTATTGCAGAACTTAAAAAACATTAAATTCTGTCTGTTGAATTGAAATATGTGAGGTTTTCTGCGGAAAACGCAAGTTGAGGGAGGCACTCATTATGAAGAGAGGAAATGTATTGGTAATTGGAAATTCGGGTGTTGGAAAATCGACCCTTATCAATGCTGTTTTAGGAGAAGAAAAGGCCAAAACAGGATGGGGAACGGAAGGAACAACAAATTATTTGGAGATATATGAAAGCGATGAAATACCCTTTCATATGTTTTGAATGATTCTGCTTTTGCTGCTCCGGAAGGAATTACAGAACTCATAGATATTACTAATGAGTTGATGCCGGAAGGGGTTAAAGCAGCCGAGAGAGATATTTATCAATACAAACTTAATAGAAAAAGGATTTTTGCGCAAAGTATAGTGGGAGCATCTACAACAGCAGGAGTACTTGTAGGAGCAGTTCCAGTACCATTTGCCGATGCGGTGATACTTTCACCGATTGAAGTTGCGGAAATCAATGCGCTTGCGCAGGTGTATGGAATTAAGAAAAATGAGGATTCGAAACATTTTTTTAATTCCATTATTGAAGTGGGAACTGTAAGTACGGCAGCTAAAGCAGCGATAAGTGGTCTAAAGGCTATTCCTGGAATAAATTTGGCGGCAGGTGTCGTCAATGCAATCATAGCCGGAAGTTTTGTGGCTGCAATTGGCGAAGGAACCATATATGCTTTTGAACAAGTATACCTAGGAAAGAAAACAGTAAAAGATATTGATTGGGTAACAAGGGTAATGGAATCCAGACTATCCAGGGAATTTATCGAAAAAGTTACAGCTGCGTCAAAGCAGATTACCGAAGATACGGATAAAAAAGCAATCGGACAGATCATTCAGGGATTATTTTCGGTGAAAAAATAGTATGGGAATACGAAAACTTATTAATCTGAGCAACAAAAACAGGGAACTTTTGTGGGAGGAATAATATGAAGAAAAAATAATTCCGGTAGTAATCAGTGGGATAATTGTGATAGTGGCGGTTTCAGCGGTGGTATTAATGTCATGCAGATCAGATAAAAAAGAAGTGATCACATCATCACAGCTGGAAAAAGCGATAGATATAAGAAAATCTGGAAAAGACAGCACTGGAAAATACGGCGCTGCTGGCGCAGGCAAAAGAGGTTTTAATGGAGTATAGGTGTAGTCTCTCACTGAATGGTGGGGGACTTTTTTCTTTAGACAGAAATATCAGACTGCATAACCAATAAAAAGGAGCGCTCTTTTTTTTGAACTTCGTAACATATGCACAAAATTCCCACCCAATTATTGATAAATTGTTATAATTGCATTATCCACTTATTTATGCTATAATTATAAATACAGAACAGTGTTTATTATTAATAAACTGCGAAGAGCCCGATATAATTATCCATTGTAATTACAGAGACTATTTTTTTTGCTGTATAATATAAACACTGTACAATAATAATAAACGGAAGGAGGATTATGGAAAAGAGATGAAAGCAGCAATATTTAAAGCACCTTATGAATTTGAAATTTGTGAAAGGGAGATTCCCAAACCGAAGGAGCATGAAGTGCTGATCCGCATCCGTGCGGTAGGGATCTGTGGCTCGGATATACACCCATATAGAGGCAATGGACTGGACCGCAGAGAGCCTGGTATTATTATGGGCCATGAAGCCACCGGTGATGTGGCGGAAATTGGTGGAAAGGTTACCAGATGGAAACCAGGCGACCGGGTAGCGGTCAATCCACAGATCAACTGTGAATTCTGCATTATGTGCAGAAAAGGCCTGCCGCATTTATGTGACCATCCGTTACTGATCGGATCGTCCATGCGGGGATTCCTGGACGGGGCCATGTGCGAATATCTGGTGATGCATGAGAAGCAGCTGTATCATCTGCCGGATGAGGTGAGCTATGATTACGGAACCTTTTTGGATCCGCTGGGCAACGCCATTCATCTGATCAACCGCGGAGGTGTGAAGCTGGGCGATAAGGTGGTCATTACTGGGGCAGGAACGATAGGGCTTCTTGCGGTACAGACCGCCAGGCTTGCAGGCGCGGTCAAGGTCATTGCGGTGGACCTGTCAGATTACAAGCTGGGGATTGCAAAGGACGTTGGAGCGACCTGCTGTCTGAAATCCGATGATCCGGATTTTCTGGAAAAAGTGAAGCAGGAGACAGACGGCATGGGCCCTGATGTGGTGGTAGAAGCTGTTGGAATCAGCACGACCTACAATCTGGCACTGCAGATGTGCCGGAAGCGGGGGACGGTTGTTGCGCTTGGCTTTACGAAGCCAGAGCTGGAACTGGCGATCCAGCAGATCGTATACAAGGAACTGCATGTATTCGGCAGCACAGGATATGCGGATGAATGCGGGACGACTCTGGAATATCTGAAAAATAATATGGTGGATATTGAAAAGGTGATCACGCACAGGCTTCCTCTGGAAAAGGTAAAGGAAGGCTTTGACCTGCTGTGCGAACCAGACAGTAAAGCAATCAAAGTAATTTTAAATCCGTAATGTATGGAAAGGGAAGGAAAAATGTAAACGGCAGGTAAATATACAATCCATTGGCTGCACAAACTATATACAAAAACCAGGAGAGGTACAAATACGTCAGACTCATGAAAAAGTCTATCATTTGGGGCTTGACAAAGTAGAAAGGAGAAACAATATGAGAACAAAGCTTTGGAAACGGATTACAGCATGTCTGCTTACCGGCGCAATGATCGGGATGCTGGCAGCGTGCGGAAACAGCAATAATTCGGGTAGAGATACACAAGATACAGCGGTAGATTCCGATACAGGCGCAGATGCGGAAGATACCGGGAACAATGAGGATGCCGGAACAGAAGCCGTAGAGCTTAATCTGCTGAGCCACAGATACGCGGCGCTGGAATATTATGCGCAGGCAATGGTAGACAACGCGCCGGACAATGTGACGCTGAATACAGAGCTGACCACCTATGGGGACTGGCAGGAAAAGATGACCATGAACTTGTCCTCCAAGTCCAGTGCTTATGATCTGACCTACATCTTCCCGCCGGATCTGGCAACCTTCGCGGATGGGGGCTGGCTTCTGCCGCTGGACGACTATATTGAAAAATACAAAGACGAATATCATTTCGATGATATCCCGGATTACTTATGGGACGCATATACCTATGACGGACATATTTACGGGATTCCGAGCCACCAGTGGGCAGCATTGATCTTTGCGCGGGATGATGTGCTGAAAGAAGCCGGACTGGATGCCCCGGAAACGTTGGACGACCTTGTGGCAGCGGCGGAGGCGCTGACGACGGACAGCAGATCGGGATTGACACTTTCCCTGAAAGCATCGGATCTGCTGGCGATCACCTTCCAGTGCTTTATGACCGCATGCGGAGGATGGTGGTTTGACGACGACATGAAGCCGGCATTCAACAGCGAGGAGGCAATGGAAGCCATTTCTTACATCCAGAAGCTGATGCCATATTGCCCGGACGGCAGCACCACCTATGGATCCGATGAAGCGGCTCTTGCCATGACGCAGGATCTTGCGGCAATGGGACTGATCCAGACGACCCGCTCCGGAGACATGGACAATGAAGAAAAATCCAAGGTTGTAGGAAAGGTTGGATTTTACAATCCCCCGGCATTGGAAGAGGGCGGACCGACAGCATCATTATTCGCGACAGCAGGCTATTCCATTTCCGCATTTACGGAAAATGATCCGGATCTCGTATTTCGGACCATGTGCAATGCGCTGACCGAAGATGTGATGAAAGAAGGGGCGGAAACCGGAATGCCGGTAAGGACTTCTCTGCTGAACGACGAACTGTTCGAGAGCAGGCCGGACTACAAAGCGGCATGGGACGCGATTCAGGACGGAGCAAGGATGCGTCCTGCAATTCCGGAATTTTCAGAGATCATGGAGATCTCCATGACGGCTCTGGCAGATGTCCTGATCAACGGAACAGACGCGCAGTCCGCAATGGATAAAGCAGCTGCGGAGTGTGAAGAAATTCTGGACGAGGCAGGTTATTACGAATAATAACTGCGGCAGACAAACAAAATAGAAAAAGAAACGGTGTGGATATGCGGGGCGGGCGGAAATCAACAGGAGTTTTGGCAGGCGCGGCATAGGGCACACCGTTTCCGCTCAGAAAGGACGGATGCATGAAGAAGGAAAATAAATATTTATTATTTGCTCTGCCAAGCTTCATTCTGATATTTTCGATTATGCTGTTTCCGGTGGGCTATGCCGTGGTGTACAGCTTCACAAATTACCGCCTGGGAAGGGAAGCGAAATTCATTGGCCTGGATAACTATATCAATGTATTACAGGATTCAGAATTTGCCAGCGCCCTGGGCTTTACGCTGATCCTGACGGTGGCGGCCGTATTGCTCCAGTTTGTGCTTGGGATGATTCTGGCAATGCTTCTGGATAACATCCATCATTTCAAAAAGCCCATCAGCATTATGATCTACATCCCTTACTTTATCACCGCGGCAGCAATGGGGGTTATTTTCAGATGGATGTTCATGTCCAATTGGGGAATCATGGACCAGCTTCTAGCAGCGGTCGGAATCTATGCTCCGGGCTGGCTGGACTCCGCATTCTGGGCAAGGGTCGTGGTCATTCTGGGGGAAGTATATCAGAATACGCCGTTTGCAGTGATCATCTTATATGCAGGCCTGCAATCCATTCCGGCAGATCAGGTGGAGGCGGCGAAAATAGACGGGGCCAACAGCTGGCAGTTGTTTCGGAGCATCAAACTCCCCAATCTCCGGCAGCTGATCATCATTATTTTCATGATGCGGACCATGGATGCGTTCCGGCTGTTTGACCGGGTCAATGTGACCACAGGGGGCGGGCCCGGGATCTCAACGGAAACACTGGCAATTTATAATTATACAACGACATTTACAAAACTGCGTGTAGGAAGAGGATGCGCGGTCGGGGTGATCACCCTGCTGATTCTTGCGGTAATTATTTCTATTATTATGAAGGTTCTGCGTTCAAAGGAGGTGGATTGATGAGAACAAAACGAAGGATCATTATTGCGGCCAGCTACATTGTACTGATCTTGGTGGCGCTGATCTCTATTTTTCCGATCGTATATGCGGTCATGATCGCTACAAAGCAGCCCGTAGACGCATTTTCCACATCCTTTACCTGGATATACAAACCTATTTTCGATAATTTTAAAACCCTTTGGATCGAGAGGGGATTTACAAAATATTTATGCAATACGCTGATCATTACCGGATGCTGTGTTCTGATCTCCGTGCCCACGGCGACACTGGGAGCCTACGGACTGATCCGGAACGGCGGAAAATTTGCAACCAGGATGCTCAATTCGACGCTGCTTCTGAGGATGTTTCCGCAGATGCTGCTTGCGATCCCTTACTTTATCATTGCGACAAATCTGGGACTGGCAGATACCAAATTCATACTGGTCATCATTGTAGTAGCTTCCAATCAGCCCTTCGCGCTATGGTTGATGAGGGGATTTCGATAAAATGAAGGACTGCGGCGCAGATTATATCGTTGCCACGCCGCCCTACTACCATGCAGCCTCTCAGGAGGACATCATGGAGCATTACAAGCAAATAGCGGTAAAGGCATTTGCTCCGGTCATCATTTACAATATTCCGTCTGCCACACATAATCCGATAGAACCGGATACGATCGGACGGTTGGCCGGATTGCAAAATATAGCAGGCGTAAAAGATTCCTCCGGTAATTTTATGAACTTTACGCGCGGTTTGTTTGAAAGAAAAGAGGAAGGATTCGCGTGGATTCAGGGAGAAGACTACCTGTGCGGAGCGACGCTGCTGGCAGGCGGGGACGGAATGGTATCGGGATTGAGCAATGTACGTGTTGAGCCATATGTGGAGATGTACCGGGCTTTTTTGAACGGAGATTCCGAAAAAATAAAAGCATGTCAGGTACGGATCAATCGTCTGTATCGGCTGATCCATCTGATCGGAAATGGAAATGCAGCCATCAAAGCGGCAACGGAATACTATGTGAGAGGAAGCCGGCGGATGCAGCAGCGCAGTATGAGTATTTCCAATAACCAGATGACAGAGGTTCAACGGATTCTGGAAGATTATGATCGTGATTTGCGGACGGTTAGATAACAGACCGAAAACCACAGCAAAATATGAGCAGCAGGAGAAGAGTTATGGGCGATAAATTCAAGGACGGAGTATGGCCGGTCATGCTGACTCCGTTTACAGACAACAATCAAGTGGATTATGACGCGCTTGGAAAATTAGTGGACTGGTACATAGAAAACGGCGTGGCAGGACTGTTTGCGGACTGCCAGTCCAGCGAAATGTTTTTCCTGACATTGGAAGACCGGGTACAAATTGCCCGATTTGTGAAAGAACGGGCGGACGGAAGAGTATCTGTCGTAGCTTCAGGCCACATCTCGGATTCCATTTCCGGACAGGCAGAAGAATTGAATGCGGTAGCGGAAACCGGGGTGGACGCAGTGATTCTGCTGACGAACCGGCTTGCGGAGACGGGAGAAAGCGATGAAATCTGGCTGGAAAATCTAAAGCTGCTTTTGGCCGGGCTTCCAAAGGATCTGGCTCTCGGGTTTTATGAGTGCCCGTATCCTTATAAAAGGATCATTTCACCGGAATTGTTAAAATGGTGCGCGGATACTGGAAGATTTTATTTTATCAAGGACACAAGCTGCAGCATTGAAAATATCCGCAGGAAGCTGGAGAGCATCCAGGGCAGCCGTTTAAAACTGTTCAATGCCAATTCGTCTACCCTTTTGGAGACGCTGCGTCTTGGCGGAAGCGGGTTCAGCGGCGTGATGGCAAATTTTCATGCGGACTTATATGTGTGGCTTTGCGGACATTATCAGGAAGAGCCTGAGAAGGCCAGGATATTGGCAGATTTTCTGACGATCACCTCGATGATTGAAAGACAGGTCTATCCGGTGAATGCAAAATATTGCCAGAAACAGCTTGGAAATTTTTGTTCTTTGTATACAAGGACAAAGGATGCAGCGCTTTTGGATGCTACCGGAAAGCTGGAGGTTGAGCAGCTGATGCGGCTGACGGATCATATGCGGGGGCAGCTGGGAATCTGATCGGATTTCCGCTGGGGCTGCATACCGCTTTGCGGCTGCGCCTAACGCAATACTCACGGCATATTTTATCGGCTATGAGTATGAGCGCTCCCGGAAGCGCTTTGTTCCCGGGTTTGTGAGAATGCGCGGTATAGAATATGGAGGGATGGCAGAATATGAAAGTTCTGGTTACGGCAACCAATTATTCGAAATATTGTGTTGCCGGAAAAAAGATTCTGGAAGAGGCCGGCTGTGCGATTATAGAAAATCCTCACGGCAGACCATATACATTGGAAGAATTGAAAGAGATCGTGCCGGATATTGACGGTGTGGTCGTTGGAGTGGATACGTGGAATGAAGAGGTATTTCGTCTGGCGCCGAAGCTGAGGGCGATGGCCAGATTCGGAGTGGGTGTGGACAATATTGACCTGGAGGCCGCGAAAGCGCATGGGATCATTGTGAGTAACAGCCCCGGGATCAATTCCTCGGCGGTGGCGGAGCAGGCGATTGCCCTGATGCTTTGTCTGGTCCGGGAGGTTCCCAGGCTGAATGCGGCTGTGAGAAACGGCGGATGGCCGCGCCCCATGTTTCATGAACTGAAAAGCCGGACGATCGGATTTTTAGGATTCGGCGCGATCGCAAGAAACGCGGCGGAAAGGCTGGCAGGCTTTCATCCCCGCATGATCGCCTATGACATGTATCCTGATCAGGAAGCGGCGGCCAGACTGGGGGTGGAGATGGTTTCCCGGAAGGAAGTGCTGGAACAGTCCGATATTCTTTCGATCCATCTTCCGGCAACGCCGGCTACAAAACATTTTGTGAACCGAGACACGATTGCGGTCATGAAGTACGGAGTGTTGGTCGTGAATACGGCCCGGGGCAGTATCGTGAATGAGGCGCATATGGCCGAGGCAATGCAGGCCGGAAAGGTGGCGGGGTTCGGAACCGATGTCTTTGAAAAAGAGCCGATTGATCCGAACGGCCCGTTGTTCCATATGGAAAATTATATCGCGACTCCTCACGTATCTGCAGAGACCTATGAAAACTGCGAAACAACGTCCATAGTGACGGCAAAAGCGCTTCTGGCAGTATTACGAGGTGAAGAACCAGAGCACCGGCTGGTTTAGAGAGGCTTCTGAAGAAAGCTTATTGAATCTATACTTCCTGAATGCTATAATGAAAATGAAAATATTCTGGCAGCAGTTCTTTATGTACTGCAGTTGAAGCGGTCTGGCGGAATGATGTACCGGGCTGTAAGCGGCAGTACACATGTGGCGTCTGGTACGGAAGCTGAAAAAGCAGGAGGAAGAAAGCATGGAGCATGGTGAGGTTAAGGTCAAAAGTCTCCGGAAAGCTTTGGATATTTTAAACTATTTCACGGAAAAGCCATTACTTGGAGTAACGGAGATCAGCGAATATTTTAGTTTGAACAAGAGCACGGTGCATAATATTTTGTCCACCCTGCAGGCGATGGAATATCTGGAGCAGGACGAAGCATCGGGAAAATATCGCTTGGGGATTCAGATCTTCAATCTCAGTAAAGCGATGGGAGACAACTACTCGATTACCAAGATTGCAATGCCTTATATGCAGGAGATGGCCAATCAGACCAGGGAGCGGGTATATCTTGCCGTCCCGTACCGGTATGAGGTGCTTTATCTGGAAGCTATGTATCCTGCGGATTCGGTGGAGCTGATGCGTTCGATTCTCGGAGAGCGCGCTCAGATGTACTGCACCGGGCTAGGAAAAGCCATGCTGTCCTATATGGGCGACGTGTTCGTGGCGGAATATCTGCAACGGCAGGAGCTGAAAGGATACACGGAAAACAGTATCACCGACAGGGACACGCTGAAGGAAGAGCTGGCCCGGACAAGACAGAGGGGCTATGCGGTGGACGATATGGAGCATGAATTTGGAATCAAATGCATTGCGATGCCTGTCCTTGACCGAAGCAGAAATGTATATGCGGCGGTCAGTATCAGCGGGCTGGCGACTCATTTTACAGAGGAGCATATTTCCGAATGGGCGATCTTGCTCAAAAAGTATATTAATAAGATTGAGAGCAGACTTTAGAATTCAGGAACAGCCTGCGGGGATTTGGGTGTTAGCCAATGAGTTCCCGCAGGCTGTTTATAGATTCCATCATATAATGAGCAACGTTTTAGTTTTTACCGAAAAAACAACTATGGAGAAAGCGAATGAGCCATTACCCGATCAAAAAAATCCAGGAACACAAAGACCTCCTGAAACCCGCCGCCCGCTGGTTCCACCAGAAATGGAATATCCCCGAATCCGCCTATCTGGAAAGCATGGAGGAATGCCTGAACAATACATCCCCGGTCCCGCAATAGTATGTTGTACTGAACGGACAGGAGATCATTGCGGGGCTCGGAGTGATCGAAAATGACTTCCACAAAACGACGATTCACATCCCGTATATTCCACCAAAGGCCGGATACTTTTCCGATCCGTAAAATCCAGGCACTGTCCGTAAGTCTCCAAAATCTGGCGGTCCTCCCAGCTGCGCTCGCTGTCAGCCTTCTTGAGCAGCATTTTCCGGAGTATAGACATCATGGACCTGTGTACAAAAGTCAGCCGGGAATAATCCATCCCGCCCCGCAGATGAAAGAGCCGGATCTGCTCCGGAATCTTCCCTGAAAAAGCCTTTTCCACGAAGCTTCGGATATTGGAAATGTTGTCGGGATTGTCCGGGTCTGCAAGCCCACAGGTAAACAGAAGCACCTTTTTTTCGGATAGAAGCGTTTCATTCCGGCGGAGGAACTGGATGCCGCTGATCACGCCTGCATAGATTCCTCCGCCGTAGATCACAGTTTCATATTTGGAAAGATTTCGAGGACGGAAGGCTTTCCGTTCAAAGACCGGGCAGGATAGCGCCTCCCCGAGCCACTCGGCGTAACGTTTGGTATAACCGTATTTTGACTCATATACTACAACGATTCGATTCATAAAAAACTCCCTTCTGGAAAATGCAAAAATGTGTTACACTTGTGACAATTCTTTTTTTATAGTATACTGTATGAAGCGGAAAATCAAGACGCAGGCCGAAAGTGCTACAGAAAGGCGTATTTGAGCTGCAGAAATATTTTCTGCCTGTACCGTTGCTAATCCGAACTATCGGTTTTATTGCAATGAATTGCATAAAACCGATAGTTCGGATTGCAGCCGTACAGACGGAACATTTTCCAGGAGGAAAGCAGGATGAACGGTCATCAAAAGCAGAAAGAGCAGTCCCGCAGGATGATAGAGGATGCGCTATTTCTGATCATGGAAGAGAAGCCTTACGCTCAGATCACCGTGTCTGAGATCGCAAAGACGGCAGATGTATCCAGGCGGACATTTTACAGAATGTATCATGAAAAGGATGAGGTGCTCCATTGCTATTTTGAAAGGCTGTGCCGAGAATACCGCGGCCAGAACGCGGCTCTTGAGCACTACGATATCAGTCGGATTGCACAGGAATATTTTACCTTTTGGGGACGACACCGGGACACATTGCTGCTCATGCATCGATGCGGCCTGGACCAGATGCTGTACTTCGAACTCAGCCGTGCGTCCGGAGTGGTAGTGAAAGCCAGGATCAGCGGCAGGGACCGGGAAAATGACAGGGATACGGAGTACTTTGCGGAGTATTCTACCGGCGGATTTTCCCTGCTGCTTCAGCGCTGGATCGCAGAGGGGATGGAGGAGCCGGCGGAGCATTACGCACAGGCGGTCAGCCGGGCTCTTTTAAAATTCATAGGAACTGTCACAAAATAGCAAGTTATTTAGGGATGGTTCCATAAGTCCGGTTGGTTAAAAAATACTGGATTTTCACCGGAAAATGGAATATGATGTGAGTTAGAGGTGAAAAAATGGAGTTATGATTTTTTAAACAGATTTCGGATTGCAACCGTACAGGTGGAAAATTTTCGATCAGGCACTATGCTGCCATGATAGAATTGAGGAATCTATGGAACAAACATTTATGAAAGAAAAGAAGATACTGCCCCTTGTGCTATCCATGTCCCTGCCCATGGTCATTTCCATGGCGGTAAACTCACTCTACAACATTGTGGACAGTTATTTTGTTGCAAAATTGAGCGAAGATGCCATGACGGCCCTGTCCCTGGTGTACCCGGTGCAGAATATGATCAACGCCATTGCCATCGGATTTGCCATTGGGATCAATTCCAGCGCGGCCTATTATCTGGGAGCCGGCGACCAGGAGCGGGCGGACAAGGCAGCCACCCAGGGGATGGTTTTAAACATGCTTCACGGGGCGGTGCTGATGGTGATCTGCATTGCTGTGATGCCTGCGTTCCTGCGGATGTTCTCCACGGACGAAACGGTCATCCGGATGGCGCTGGAATATTCTAACCGGGCATTTTTATTTGCCGTGGTCATCGCCATGACTCTGGTCTACGAAAAGGTATTTCAGGCGGTAGGCAAGATGAAGGTCTCCATGTTCAGCATGATGTGCGGATTTGCGGCAAATATCATACTGGATCCGCTGATGATCTTCGGCATCGGCATTTTCCCGGCCATGGGGATCGCCGGGGCGGCTTATGCCACCGGGATCGGGCAGGTGCTCACCCTTGTGGTATATCTGATCTTCTGTAAAATCGATCCGCTGCCCCTGAAGATCACGCGGAAGTATCTGCGGCCCCAGCGGGATGTGGCGGCCAGGATGTATTCCGTGGGGCTTTCCGCCACGCTGAGTCTGGCGCTGCCGTCCCTTCTGATCTCCGTACTCAATGGAATCCTAGCAGGCTTTTCAGAAAAATACGTCCTCGTGCTGGGGGTATATTATAAGCTGCAGACCTTCATCTATCTGACGGCAAACGGCATCATCCAGGGCATCCGTCCGCTGATGGGCTACAATTACGGCGCGGGCGAGAAGGAACGAGTGAAGCAGATCTTCCGGACGACCCTGATGCTCACCGCAGGCGTGATGGCAGTCGGGACAGCGTTGTCCTGGCTGATCCCCAACTATCTGATCGGATTATTTACCGCAAACCCGCAGACCATCCAAAGCGGAGTGACCGCGCTGCATATCATCAGCCTTGGCTTCGTGGTGTCTGCGGTTTCGGTCAGCTGCTGCGGGGCGCTGGAAGGGCTGGGAAAGGGAAAGCCTTCGCTGTACATATCCCTGTTCCGGTATGTGATCGTGATCATGCCCGCGGCATTTCTGTTCAGCAGGCTGATGGGAGTGAACGGCGTGTGGGCTGCGTTCTGCTTTACCGAATTTGTGACGGCAGGGGCGGGGTATCTGATCTACAGGAAGTATGGGGCATATTAGGCCGGTTAAAACATTGCTTGCACATAATGGCAGTGCGCCAAGGAGGACAACGCATGGTTTATGAATTGAAGGATACAGAAAAAGCAGCCCCGCTCTTTGAAGGCTGGCAGGAGTCCATGATCTGGTCCTGCCTGCAGAAGATCATGGGAAAGATCTACACAGACTCTCCGGAGCATCCGGTTTCTGCCATGGCATTGCTGGCTGACTTCTGCTTTTTTGCTGGGAAGCCGGACGCAGAGCTTGTCCGGTATTGGGCTGGTCTGCACATGCCGGATTCGGCGTCTGACAGGACAGCGCAGAGGATGGGTTCCGCGGAAGTACCAGGAGATATGCCTTGCGCGCCGCCCGACCTCCCGGATGATTCTGGGACCCGGGGCATCATCATGGTACCCCGCAGCTGTGCCTGGGGAGAACGGATCGAGAGCTGCTACAAAGACAAAGCCAAAAAGGTCACCCGCTTTGCGATAAAAAAAGAACCGGATATTTTTGACCGAGAAAAGCTGCAGACGGAAGTCTCGGCTCTGTCTGACGGCTTTACATTAAAAATGATCGATGAAACGCTGTACCTGCAATGCCGGGAAATCTCCTGGTGCCGGGACTGGACAGCTAATTATGCGGATTACGCCATGTACCGGAAGTACGGCCTGGGCGCGGCGATATTAAAGGACGGAGAACTGGTTTCCGGTGCTTCCTCTTATACCAGCTACAGAGGCGGGATTGAAATCCAGATCGATACCCGGGAGGATTACCGAAGGCAGGGGCTTGCCTATATCTGCGGGGCAAAGCTGATCCTGGAATGCCTAGAGCGGGGCTGGTATCCGAGCTGGGATGCCCAGAATCCAGGGTCGGCGGCACTGGCCCAAAAGCTGGGTTACCATTTGGATCACGAATATACGGCATATGAAGTTTATCGATGAGAGGAAAAAATTATGGTCACAATCAGCAGCCTGACAAAATATTTCGATGACATCTGCGCGGTCGATCATGTGTCCCTGGAGATTCCGGACGGCACCATGTTCGGCCTGCTGGGCACGAACGGCGCGGGCAAGACCACGCTGCTGCGGATGCTGGCGGGCATTATCGAGGCGGACTCCGGGGAAATCCGGATGGACGGGGAGGAGAATCCTTTTTCGCCGCAGTGCAAGGAAAAGCTCTTTTATCTGCCTGACGATCCCTATTATTTTCCGAATGCGTCTATCCAGACCATGCTGGATTTTTATAAAAAGCAGTATCCGGGGCTGGATGCAGACTCCGCGGTTTATATGGCGGAATCCCTCAACCTGGACAGGGATCGCCCCATCCGGACATTTTCGAAGGGGATGAAGCGGCAGACATTTCTGATCCTGGCGCTGTGTTCCCGGACAAAATATCTTTTCTGCGATGAGGTGTTCGACGGTCTGGACCCGATTGCGGCGGAGATCATGAAAAATCTGTTCCGCCAGGAAATGGAGTCCCGTGACTTTACGATCCTTGTGGCTTCCCACAAGCTTCAGGACCTGGAGGACATCTGCGGAAATATCGCCATTCTCCATAAGGGCGGTGTGGTAACTGCCGGAGACTTCCGGGAGCGTACAGAAAATGTCCGAAAGTTCCAGTGCGTGCTCCCATTGGAGACAGATCTGGACCGTCTGAGGCAGCACCCGTCGGTAGTGCGTTTCCATGAAGACGCCCGCTTTATCACGCTGGTCACCCGGGGAAACGCGGAAGAGATCCGAAAGGCCCTGGAGGAGCTGGAACCGATTTTTCTGGGTGAGGTCCCGTTAAGTCTGGAGGAAACATTTATTGCGGAAATGGAGGGCGCAGGCTATGACATCAGAAAAGTACTTCAATAAATGGGTCAGGGAAGCGGGGAGAGGGCATATTGCGGCGTTCTTGTCCTGGGGATGCCTGCTGACCTATGGGATGATCACCGCGGCGCGGCTGCGTTTCAAGTCGGACTACTCCTTTTTCGGTATCGGCAGCGGGGAGCTATTGTGGATCTGCGCGGGGCTTGGCGCTGTCCTCTCTTTTCTGGAATTTTTCTATCTGCTGCAGCCGAAAAAACTGGATTTTTATTACAGTCTTCCTGTGAGAAAAAGCACCATATTCTGGGGAAGATATGTGCATGGGCTGATGCGTTTCCTGATGCCGCTGTGCCTGGTGGTCACAGGCTGCGGTCTGTATGAAAGCAGCTTTGACATGGATTTCTTTCCCTTTTCAGCCGGCTATACAGGGCGCAGTATCTTGGTGTTTGCAGGAGTATTTTTGATATTTTATCATATAGGGATCCTGCTGCTTACCGTCTGCGGAACGGTCCTTCCGGCAATCCTGGGGTATGCGCTCTGTCTGCTCTACGGACATATTCTGGTGGGAAATGTATGGACCGCGTGGGCGGCAGATTATTTTCGGACCTACTACAGGATTCCGGTGTTCGAGAAGCTGGACATCCTGACGGCTCCCTTCTCCCTGGCCCGGGATCTGGCGGGAAGCAATCTGTTTGACAAGTGGGAAGTGTTCGGTTATGTACCGTCCGGGAGCAGCATCCTTGCGGCTTCCGAATGGGTCGTCCTTTCGTTCCTTTTATTTGCCGCGGCGCAGAAAAGGAGAAGGACGGAACGAGTCGGGAAATGGTTTGCCATCCCCATGGCGGAACGGGCGGCGGAAGGCCTGCTCTCCTTTTTGGCCGGGGTGTGGATGGGAAGCTTTCTGGCGGCGCTGACCGGACTTGCCATGAAATCACCTGGGCTTTGCGGCGCGCTGAGTATCCTGGCGGGGATTGCTGCCGCGGCCGCAGTGCATTTCCTGCTGGAGCTGGGCGTGGGATGCGGTCGGAAAATGCGGTCGGATGAAGCAATGATAAATGAGACGCTCGCGGAGCGCGGAGATTCTGGCCGGGTTCGCCGGGCAGGAGGAAAGCTCGGTGGAACATGTGCTTTGCGCCAGGGGATTTTCCGGCGGAAATGGCAGCTTGCCGCGGAGTGCGGGGCGGTCGTTTTATCAGGAATCGTATTTCTGCTGGGGGCATCTTCATTTGATACATTCCTGCCGGAGGAAGGGGAAGTTGAGAAGATCGGAGTCAGCATCGGCGGCATTGGAATGAACAATGAGAGTTATACTCAGACCCGCGCAGGCGGGGAGAGATATGAAACGCCGCGGCAGTTGGAGCGTTACCTTCTTGCCAGGGAAGGAAAGAGTGCGGCTGCGGCATGGATCAAGCTGCTGGCTGAAAAAAATAATTGCCTGTCAGAAGTAACCCATGCGGTCATCTGCTACCATATGGAAAACGGAAGCGAGGTCTATCGGCTCTACCCGGTAGACGAAGAACAGCTGCAGGCTTTTGCCACGGTATTCGAGACGGACGAGTATAAACAGATCGCATACCCTGTGGACAACAGCGGCTTTGCGGTGGATGCCCGTTTCACCTGGTCCGACGGGGTGACGGATACGGTGATGAAGCTGGAGGAAAGCGAGAAAGAGACGCTTCTGGATGCCTGTCAAAAGGATATTGGGGACATGAAAATGGACGATCTCAGGAAGGCGCTCCCATTGGGGTTCGTAGAGCTTGATTCGGACGGCCCCATGCTTCCGTGCAGTATTCCCGTCTATCCGTTTTTTGCGCGGACCTGCAGTCTGCTGGAATCATACGGCGTGTGGACAGGCCGGACACTCTCGGACTATTCCGCGCGTTCGGTCAGCGTGAGTACAAGAAATGAAAGCGGCAGGGGAAAACGAAGCTCCGAATATCTGGATGACCCGGAGGAAATCGCAAAGTGGATGCAGAAAGCGGTTCCGAAGGAATTTGACTTGCAGCCGCTCTTTTATCCGCTGGATTATTCGAAGGAGATCCGGGTTGAAGTTCTGGATGAAACGGCAAATTCGGTGATTCATGTGAATTGTTATTCGCAGGAGGAATAAAAATGAAGAGAAGATTAGAGGTATGTATAGATTCCGTGGAATCTGCGATCATAGCCCAGGAGGCTGGCGCGGACCGCCTGGAGGTCTGCGCCAATCTGGTCATCGGAGGGACGACGCCTGGGGTAAGCCAGTTTAAGCAGATCCGCAAGGCATGTGATATCGATCTGAATGTCCTGATCCGCCCGCGGTTCGGAGATTTCTTATATACAAATGCGGAATTTCAGATGATCTCCGAGGATATCCGGATGTTCCGGGAACTGGGGGCAGACGGTGTGGTGGTCGGCTGTCTGAAAGCAGACGGCAGCCTGGATTCGGACAGGATGGGAGCACTCCGGGAGCAGGCCGGTCCATTGCAGATGACACTGCACCGGGCATTTGATGTATGCCGGGATCCCGGCCAGGCATTGGAGGAGGCTGTGTCGCTGGGAGTAGATACGATCCTGACCTCCGGACAGGCGGCCGACTGCCTTGGCGGAAAAGAGACGTTAAAGAAGCTGATCCGGCAGGCTGACGGCAGGATCGAGATCCTTGTGGGAAGCGGGGTCAATGCGGAGGTCATCCGGCAGATCATGGAGGAGATCGGCGCATCCAGCTTTCACATGTCCGGAAAGAAAATGATCAGCAGCGGCATGGCTTACCGGAACCGGCAGGTCCATATGGGAGTTCCGGGGATCGGGGAATTTGATATATTCCGGACGGATAAAGAAGAGATCCGGAGGGCAAGGCTGGTGCTGGATCAAAAATAGATACCATAGAGCTTTTGGGGGTGTTACAATCCGCAATTGGCAGAAGATATATATTGCGGGGGATATGATCTAATGGTATGATATAAAATAAAAAAGGCTCGTGAACGGTATGCCAATCCCTCTTTGATCAATCAGGGATCATCACTTCTGATAAAAAGTTAAAAAAGAGGCTGGAAGAGATTCAGGAATTATAAAATCAGAAAAATAGGGATGTGGGGAAAAGTCCATTTTCCAACATCCCTATAAAATTGCAACCATAGAGTTAGTAAAATTGCATTTTAGGAGGCAGTATCATGATACAGATCGCAATCTGCGATGACGAGCGGGAGTCGGTCGCCCTGCATGAAAAAATCGTAAAGACAAGCCTGCAGAAGCTTGGCATCGGATACGAGATCACAACCTACACCAAGAGCAGCAACCTGCTGTACGACATCACGGACGATCATTTTTTCTACGACCTGCTCCTGCTGGATATCGAAATGCCCGGGTTCACCGGGATGGAGCTTCCGGAAAAGATTAAGCCCTTTCTGCCCAATGTAAAGATCATTTTTATCACCTCGCATCTGGAATATGCGATCGACGCCTATGAGCTGTCCATCTTCCGCTACGTTCCGAAGGATCATCCGGAGAGGCGGCTTTCCGCCGCCGTTGCGGATGCCGCAAAGCTGATTGAACTGGAGGCGGGGCAGGAATACATCATACAGACCAGCCACCGGATGGAAAAAATACCATATAAAAGCATTTTCTATATTGAGCGTGACGGCGGGAAAAATTCGCTGATCCATTTTCAATGCTTATCCGCCGCAGGCGGGATGGAGGGCGCGTCAACGTCAGCGGGGATGGCGACGGCAAAGGTCCGGAAGTCTCTGCAGCAGATTTGCTCGGAACTGGACTCGCCGGAGTTCCTTTTTATTGACCGAAGCTACATTGTGAATATCATTCAGATCATGAAGGTCAGCGAGGGAAAAGCTGTCCTGAAAAACGGCGCGGAGCTGCCCATAAGCCGCGCGCATTTACAGGAAGTGAAGCTGCAGATCAATCGGTTTTGGGGGGCGCGCATATGATGGAATGGTACCAGATCCTTTCTTGTTTTCTGACAAACAGTATCCGGGGATTCCTGGGGCTGTACCTCGTATGCGGACTGCTTTCGGCCCGGATGGAGCTGCGCAGAACCGTTATGATATCAGCGGCAGCAGCGGCGGCTATAACGGCATTGCCGTTGCTTTCTGTTTCCGGCGCAGGTGTGCTCGGGGCGGAGATTATCCTCCTTGCCGCGGCATCCCGGGTATATCTGCCCCGGGAGCAGACCCGGATGAGCTTGTTTATACTTTTCTTTTATGAAATCGCAGCGGCGCTGTGGGAATTTATCATTTCCTCTCTGTTTGCCATTGCGTTCTGTGTGGGATATCTGGCAAGATGGTGTGTCTCCCATCAGGCGATGGATGCGTTCTGGCCCTGCCTGACCGGACAGGAATCTTCCGCCGCAATGGTGCGGGGAATGGAAGCAATGACGGAGGGCTATCTGAATGGACCGGTCGGCGCCGCTTTTCCGGAGGAGCAGCTCTGGATGCGTTTTTTGGACAGCGGAGCGCCGGAGCATCTTCTGGCTGTCTGGACGGTCCGCCTGTTTATGCTGGTGATCCTGATATCGGCTGCGAGAAAGCGCGGCGGGAGAGAACTGGATGTATTCCGCACGGCATCGGCCATCGCGGTGGCGGGGATGATCTGCACTGTGACTCTTGGCTCGCAGACCGTGATCGCGATCCCGGAGGACGAACTGGCGATGTGGAATCTGCTTTCCGTGATCCTGATGTTTTCGGTTCTGGTCTACAATCTGAACCGCCATTACGAAGCGGAGAAGGAGATCGTCCGGTTAAAGGAGGAGCAGGCCGAGCTGCTGGACCGCGATTACCAGAGCCTGAACCGCCTGTATTCAGAAAATGCCAGACTGTTCCACGACCTGCACAACCACATCGAGCTTCTGCACCGCCATCTGACCCATGGAAATGTCAACGAGGCCGTGGAGTATCTGGAGGATCTGCGGGGGCCGGTCCGGGAGATCACGAACTCCGGCTGGACGGGAGATGAGGCGGTGGATTATCTGATCGGAAATAAGACCGCCGCCGCACAGGAGCAGCAGATTGCCGCAGAGGTCAACATGGAATTTCCCCGGCATACCAACATCCGGAGCGCCGACCTGACCGCGATCCTGGGAAATCTGTTGGACAATGCGCTGGAAGCTGCAAAGAAAGCGCGGGGGGATCAGCGTTTTATCCGTCTGACGGTCCGTCGGATCTACAACATGCTTGTGATCAAGGTGGAAAATGGATGCGAGGCCCCACCCGTTGCGAAGCAGGGTGAACTGATCACATCTAAGACAGAGGGCGGACTTCACGGCTGGGGGCTGAAAAGCGTACGCGCCGCGGCGGAAAAATATGACGGGATCGTGGAGACCATGTACGAAGATCACGTATTCCGGGCGGTGGTCACGCTGTCTTTTGAAGCGGTCAATATGGAATAGACAATGATGCCGTTTGCTGTATACTCTGGAAATGGGTAAACAGCAGCGGCTTTTTTTCTGCCAAAGAACAGCCGCAGATATTCTCCCACGGACAAAAACCTGCCGTTTACGGACAAAACGGCAGAAGCCATGAATTTGTATTATCCTGTAAATGTAATCAAACAAAGAACACACTGCAAGGAGTTGCAGAATGCAAAATCTGACACGCCATTTTACTGATACCTACGCAGTGTTCTTATAACGAAGGAGGTACAAATTTATGCGTCATTTTTATATTCGTCTTATCATGGGAGTAATCTGGGTGATCGCGGCGGCGGTTTCCTTACTGACAATGAACATACCATGCCTGATCCTGTATCTTGCGTTGGGAATCCGATTTTTCCATTCGGCCATTGCAATCCGGGAGAAAGAGAAGAATGAAGGGAAATGAGGGAAACGCCATGAATATTTTTTCAAATAAGCCTCATGCACCAGAGGATGCAAAACAGCTTCTTATATTAAAAAATCTGCGTGCATGGTATACACCGGGAACAGACGTCCTTTCCGATTTTTCCCTTGACCTGAGCGCAAAGGAAGTTGTCGGACTGATCGGCTTGAACGGAGCCGGAAAAACTACATTTTTAAAGACACTTTCCGGCCTGAACAGGCATTTTCAGGCGGAAACAGCGCTTTGGAAGGGACAGAAGCTTTCCTTCCGGGGTCAGGCATTCAAGCAGAGCCGCTACACGGTATTCGCGGAAGACCGTTCGTTTCAATACTTTACCTTCCGCGAATACATTTCCTATGCGGCTGCGTCCTACGGGAAGAAGCTGCCGGATCTTTCGGAGCTGATCCGGGGATTTCATTTTGAAGAATATACGGATGTGCTTCTCAATGAACTGTCCACAGGCAATCTGAAAAAAGTATATCTGATCACGGCATTTGCGCTGCGTCCGGAGCTTCTGCTGCTGGATGAACCGGTCAACGGGCTGGATTTTCAGAGCACCGAATACCTTTACCGGCTGATCAGCGGATACCGGCAGTACGGTACGATCCTGTTTTCCTCCCACATTCTGGAAAGCATCTGTCTGACCTCTGACCGGGTGCTTGTTTTGGAGCATGGACGGATCTCCCGGAGCTTCACCGGGCAGGAGATCCAGGCGGATACGATCCGGGAGGTATTGACGGAAAAGGAAAATGCCTTGTGACAGAAAATAAAAAGTGCCCTTATGTGTAAAATACAGAGATAAAAAATTGCCCTTATGTGCGAAATGCAGAGATGAAAAAGTGCCTTTATGTGTAAAAATGGATTGAATATAAGTGCCCTTTTGGTATAAAATGAGATTAACTGAAGTATGAAAGGAGACGGACAGGTATGGGAATCTATGTAAATCCGGGAAATATTCCATTTCGGAGAGCTTGTTTTTCAGACATATATATTGATAAGAGTATGCTGATTTCTAAGATGAATGCTGCATATGGAACAGAAAAAAGGTTTTTATGTGTCAGCCGTCCGCGCCGTTTTGGCAAATCAATGGCAGCGAATATGCTGACTGCCTATTACAGCTGCGGCTGTGATTCCGCAGAGCTGTTTGCAGGTTTAAAGATTGCGAAGGAAACCAGTTTTTCGACGCATCTGAACCAGCACTATGTGATCCGGATCGATGTGCAGCGTTTCATAGAATCAGAAAGCGAACTGGATTCATTTATCAGCAATATTGAAAAAAGCGTAGTATCCGAATTGCTGAAAGAGTTTCCGGAATGCGAAGGCTTCGATTCAGACAGCAGATTAAAAACGGCTCTTGACCAGATTTTTATTCAGTCCGGAAAAGGATTTATCTTTATCATTGACGAATGGGACTGCGTATTCCGGATTGCCAGAAACCGGAAAGAAATGCAGAAGGAGTATCTGGATTTTATGCGGGGGCTGTTTAAAGGAGCAGATTATGCGGAGCTGGTCTATATGACCGGGATTCTGCCGATTAAGAAATATGGGGAGCATTCCGCCATCAATATCTTTGATGAATATTCCATGATCTCACCGAAGAATCTGGGGGAGTATTTTGGCTTCACGGAAGAGGAAGTATGTGCGGCATGTGAGCAGCGGGGGATGGATTATGCGGAGGTGGAAAGATGGTATGACGGATACCGTGTGGGAAAGCTCCATATCTACAATCCCAAATCTGTGGCGGATGCTCTGACGTGGGAGGAAATTCAGAGCTACTGGACGGGGACGGAGACTTATGAGGCATTGAAGGTGTATATCGACCTGAACTTTGACGGACTGAAGGAGGCAATCCTGACAATGCTTGGGAATGGCCGCTGTGTGGTCGATCCGTCCACGTTCCAGAATGACATGACCGTATTCCGGACAAAGGATGATGTACTGACCCTGTTGATCCATCTTGGCTATCTGACCTATGACAAAGAAACGAGCGAGGTGTTTATCCCCAACCGGGAGATTGAGCAGGAGTTCATGCGGGCCGTAAAAGTCGGCGGCTGGGATGGAGTGGTTCAGTCGCTGGATCGCTCCCGGGAACTGCTGGAGCGCACATGGGCCCTGGACGGAAATGCGGTGGCGGAAGGAATGTCCGTCATTCACAGCGAAACCTCTTCCATTCTGAAGTACAATCATGAAAGCTCACTCACCAGTGCATTGCTTATGGCATACTACAGCGCGAAGCTGTACTATGTAAATCCGATCATGGAACTGCCTTCGGGGAAAGGTTTCGCGGATGTGGTTTATCTGCCCAGGCGGAATGTGGATCGCCCGGCACTGGTGGTAGAACTGAAATGGGATCAGACGGCCGACGGAGCGATCCGGCAGATCAAAGAGAAGAAATATGCCTCCTGGATCGAGGGGTATACTGGGGATATCCTTTTGGTGGGGATCAATTATGATAAAGAAGAGAAGGTTCATGAGTGTGTGATTGAAACATATGTAAAGGCGGATTAAAAACAGGGGAAGGTGCAAAGAGCTTTCGAGAATGCTCTTATCATTCAGGAGGTGCTTACAGAACATGAGATCATTTTGTGAAAAATACGGAAAAAACACACCGTTTCATGCAGTCGCAAAACAATTATTCGGAAGGAAGTATGAGCGGATTTCCCGCAGCCTGATGCTCTGCCTGATCCTGTTCCTTGCGGTTTACGCATCGGAGCTTCGGGTACAGGTGTCCCCTGCGGTCCTGTATCTGACGGCAGCCGTATTTTCAGCGGGGATCATGTGGCGCACATTAAATTCCTCACAGAATGCGGAAATATTTATGGGGCTATTCATGCTGCCTTTTGACGACAGAGAAATGATGATTTCGTATGCGGCGGCATTCGGCGGATATACTCTGATCACGAAAACAGCTGTGGTTCTTGCGCTGTTTTTCACGGCGGCGCAGTGGAGTGCGGCGGAGATCGGGGCGGCGGTCCTGCTGGCCTGTCTGGGATGCGTACTGTCAGCCGGATTGTATGCGGCGGTGCATATGGATAAAGAAGGTGCCTACGTATTTTTCCAGCCATCCATATCGTATGGAAATAAGAGACATACCGGGAGAAAGGGCTATATTCTCCGTTATCTCCTGCGGTATATCACATCGAATAAAAACTATCTGGTCAATACCGCCGGCCTCTGGCTGATCGCCGGTCTCCTTCCGCTGATGCTGGGGCAGTTTGACGGACTGAACACGCTGCCCATGGGCTTTGCGATCCTCTGTATGAATACTCCGATCTGCATCCTGCTGTCATGCGATCCGGATCTGGAGCAGGCAGTGCGTCTCCTGCCCGAACAGTCCGTCCGTTTCTGCGGAGCATACGGCCTGTTCATTGCCCTGGTAAATTTTACAGGAAGCAGTGTGTATCTGGTCAGCTGGCAGGTGATCCATGGGGGGATCGGAATTGCGGAAGTTCTGACAGCAGCCGGGTTTGCCGCCGCCAGCGCCGCACTGTCGGTATATCTGGAATGGAGATATCCCATCCGGGGCTGGAAGATCGAAAATGACCTGTGGCATCATCCGCGGAAATATATTGTACCAGTGGTGATGCTGCTGGCAGGGGCGGTTGCAGGGATGTAGATATGGAAGACTCTTCTGTTAGCGATCTCTCCAGGCAAAATGAAGGTAATCTATTGTTTTTTTATTCTGAGAACGTATACTATAGTCAGTATAAGGAAAGGAAATCCGTAATATGCTGACTACAGTAGACGCATTTATTTCTCATAATGGGGATAACTTATGGGATTTTGAAGTTATATCTGACATACCGTATGAGAATGTGAACCGTATCCATCCGCTGAAGCAAAGGGATGTTGCTCTGCTGATACAGGATGCCAAAAAAGACCCTCATATTACAGGCATGATTGTATTCGGGAGTGCAGTGCGCTTTGACTGCCATTCCATGAGCGACCTGGATGTTTTGATCGTGCGTGACGACCAACAGATTCGGATTGACGCATCCCTGTCGAATATTCAGAGTGAGCTTGACCTTATATTTCATTCCAAATTGGGAGAGCGTTTGAAAAAAGAGATTCAACGTACAGGCGTGGTTGTATTCAGGAGGTGAAGGCATGTGCGATATCCGATTTTTTAAATCAGCGTATCATTGCTATGATGTTGCTGCAAATCTTTTGAAATTTTATGAGCAGGATGAGTTTGAGTGGAATTGTTATTACAGTATCTTTAAGAAGCAGCTATAAACCGTGAACGTGAGCTATGAATCAAGAGAACCTGAAACACATTGCGGCAGTGGAAGAGCAGACTGCATGTAGTATAAGGAAAGGAAATCCAAGTTATGAAAACTATGGTGAAAGCCAGGGAACAAGCCATGAAGAGGCTATATGGATTACTGGAACTTCAAAAAGATCTGGAGCAAAGATTTGATCCGAATCAATATAATATATTTGTATTTGGCAGCTATATTACGGTGAACTATATTGAAGGAGTGAGTGATATAGATGTAGCAGTATATACGGAGGATTTTGATCTGTATAAGAAGATATCGCTTTATATTGAAGAGTATTTTGAAAAAAGGCAGATTAAAAGCGATATATTTTACATTGATATAAATATGGCAGCACCTGTTTATACTGCGCCGCTGAACTCTAAAGTACAGCTTACAGGATTTTATCCGCCTTGTTTGGAAGAATTTCGAAGAGCCTGTCAGAAAGTGTTGGATCAAACAACAGATTCAAAAGAAGTTCGCGGCTGTTTCTTTTTATATTGACATTCTGTACGATCTATATTAAACTTCTTTTCACAGACAGTAATCTGATATAGAGAAACCGTCCATTTTTATACTTCATACCTTTTGGAACGTTCACCGTTCAATCAGTATCCATTTATTCTATTATCTGGTTTTATCTTTCCTGGTATTCAGGGGAATTTTCAAAAATGTTATGGAGAAAAAGAAAACAATCAATTATTTTTAGTAAAACCGCATTGTCTGTCAATGCTATTTTTGGTATAGTTATCATATATCAGATTTCTCTATACGGTTTTACGGAAAGGAAAATCTATGAATCAAGAGAAACTGAAACACATTGCGGCAGTGGAAGAGTGGGCTGCTGCGGACTCTGCCATTCAGCATGAGGATGCGGCTCTGAAAACAGCGTTCCTCTATTTTGCAGAGGAATTGCTCCCTTATTTCGGAATCACGAAAAAGGTTGTGGGGGCTGCAGCAACTGACATGATGAAGCTGGAACTGGAAAAGTACCATGAAGATTTTAATTTTATCATGGAGGATGGATCCTGGACTCATTTTGAATTTCAAAGTCAGAACGGCGGACGTAAGGATTTGAAAAGGTTCCGCGCCTATGAGGCAGTGACAAGCTACCAGCATAAGGTTGCCGTTACCACTTACGTGCTGTTTTCCGGAAATATCAAAAAGCCGATGACAGAATATACAGAAGGGGTCAACACATACCGGATTATTCCGATCACGATGAAAAGCCGCAATGCGGATCAATTGATCGCAGGGCTGCGGGAAAAACAGGAACGTGAGGAGGAACTCCAGAGAGAGGATCTGGCCCTTTTAACGCTGTGTCTGCTGATGGATGGAGAGATGTCCCTCAAGGACAGGGTGAGGGCCGCGTATCAGATCACGCGGGAAGCCGGATCGGTTGACCGGGAAATGATTGATAAGATTGAGACGATATTGTATGTGATGGCAGACAAATTTTTGGATACATTAGAAATGGAAGAATTGATGGAGGTAATCGGAATGACACGACTTGGACAAAAGCTGGTAGATAAAGGAAAAGAAGAAGAAAGACTGGAGCTCGCCGAAGGATTAATAGGGCTTCTGGATGTGGAGGTCATTGCGGAGAGAACGAAGCTTCCGCTCGAAACCGTATTGAAATTAAAAGAGAGTAAACAGTCAGCGCCTGCGTTATAAGAAGCTCAGGAAGTGGCTCCAGGGCAAAGCTGGCAAGTGAGACCATATATGCGGGATATGTCCGTGAAAAGGGATATATTCCGCATTTTTATATCCTGTGATACGGCCGGATGGCCATTATGGGATGCCCCGGGGTATATTTTATCGGATGATGTGACACTTTTTTACATAAG
Source organism: Lachnospiraceae bacterium (assembly GCA_009911175.1). The sequence goes on from QXWX01000068.1 coordinate 32,385, forward strand.
ATCTGTAACACTTTGCAATTTCGGCAGTTAATAAAGTGAAGGGGGTGAGAGACGTGGACTTTGACGGAATATATCGTTCCTATTTCAGAGACGTTTTCCTGTATATGTGTAGCCTGTCGGCGAATGAAGACATCGCGGAGGAGATTACACAGGAAACATTTGTAAAAGCATTGAGATCGATTGACACATTTGACGGCTCAAAGGATATCCGTGCGTGGCTTTTTACGATAGCACGGAACACATATTTCACCTATTGCAAGCGCCGTAAGATTTACGCGGATGAAGAAATGACAGAAGACGCCGCATCTGTTCAGACGGATTTTACGGAACGGTTCGCGGACGAAGAAAGCGCCTTTCTCATTCACCGGTTTCTTCACAGCATGGAGGAGCCGTATAAGGAGGTGTTTAATCTGCGGGTATTCGGAGAGCTGCCTTTTGAAAAGATCGGCGCGATCTTCGGAAAAAGCTCCGGCTGGGCGAGGGTTACGTATTATCGTGCAAAAAAACAGATCATAGAATATATGGAGGCGATGGAAAATGAAACAGATCAGCTGTAATGTCATAAAAGATATTCTTCCGCTTTATCTGGATGATGTGGTCAGCCAGGACACCAGGGAAATGGTGGAGGAGCATCTGGAATCCTGCGATGCCTGCAGAAAGGAAGCAGACGTTTTAAAAAGCAGTGTTGCACTGCCGGCAGACAGAAGCACGAAGCTCCTGGACGCAAGGATCCTGAAAAATCTGAAGAAACGGTTATTCAAGAGAAAAGCAGTCATAGCAATCCTCTCAGCCGCCGCGGCTGCCGCAGTGATATTCGGAGTGTACTGCATCCTGACTCTGCCCCAGATTTTCATTCCCTATGACAGTGCAAGGATCAGCATAGAGGAAGTGGACGGAAAGCTCTATGCAAGCTACGAAGGAGATAATCTGGATATGACCTTCAATACGCACCCATTTGACATGGAGATCGGTGGGGAAGAAAAAAAGGCGGCTGTCGTCTGCTATTATGAAACCCTTTGGTCGAAATATATCGCGCCTGTATTTTCAAGCCGTGATAACGTACATGGCGACAGACATACGTTTTATATGGGAGACAGGGAAGAGATCGACCGAATCTACTACGGACCAGGTGACCTTCCCGACCGGTTTCATTCTGATCCGGTGGATTATAATGAAAATGGGATTTTCGACTCGGATGAGATGATGGGATATGACGGGTATGAGGAGATGGTCAGCGAGGCGGAGCTGATCTGGGAGAAATCTTGATTAAGAGTGGTGAAGGCAATCAGGGAGAATGCGGATATATAGCGTAATATAAAAATGGAATAAGTAGTTTTAACAGCCGCAGATTCAAAAAGATTCTGCGGCTGTTTTTCTGCTGTTTTCAGGAAGATTCAGTTGTCCTGACGTCCCGGAAAGAGAATATGCATTTTGAGCAGCCAAAACAACCTGTTAGTCAATAGATGTTGATTTTTGACAGCAGAACCCGTAAATTGATTATTGAAATTAAGGAGCTGTAGAAAAAAACTGATACAGATCCTAAGGAAGGAGGATGTCGAGACACAGAAGATGATTGAGAGAACGGCGAAAAGGATTGCGGTAAGCTGCGCAAAAAACAATGTGATCCAGAAGGAACAGGAAGGGGTATGCGCCTACGGCATGGAGCTGCTGATCGCGACGGCGTGCAGCACGGCGGCCATATTAGGAGCGGGACTGATTCTGCATCAGTTCTTGTATACCATATTTTTATTGGTTCCCTTTTACCACATCCGGATGTATGCAGGGGGAATCCATGCGGAAACCTATACGAAGTGTATTCTGTCATTTACCGTGGGATTTCTGATGATCCTGCTGGGGACGGAATATTTGATCCGAGCGGGTTTTCAGGATGGGCTGATGCTGTGTTCCCTGATGTCCTTTCTGGTGATCTGGCTGGTGTCCCCGGTGGAGGACCACAGCAGGCCGCTCAGCGTAGAGGAACAGGCAGGATATAAGAAAAAAGCGCGCATCTCAGCACTTGGCTATGAGTCCATGATACAGGCGATATATTACATTTGGAAGCCGGCGGAGGCTTTGTATGCGGCATCAGCCGTAAGTGCCGTTGCGCTGGTCCTTATATTGGGGATTGTAAAAAATAAAAGAATCGGATATCGGCCGGCGCATATTTGTAGAAAATGAAAAATGTGATATACTTAGATATACCCAATGTGCCCCCTGTGGCGGCCAACCGGTTGTTTTGCAGGGTAAAATAACGAGGAAAGAGGTTTCGGGATGATTAAGATAGCCGTGTGTGACGATGAGCAGCATTTTGTAACACAGATCAAAAATATTCTGGAGGAATATGGTAAAATAAATCAGACAGAGATCAGCGTCAGTGAGTTTCATGACGGTGTCATGCTTTTGGAGCGGTATGACTGCAGCTATGACATCATCTTTTTGGATATCAAAATGCCCCATATCGACGGCGTGAAGGTGGCGGAGAAGATACGTGTCCGGGATCCCAATGTGACGATTATTTTCCTGACCTCTCTCTTTGGGCGGGCTGTGGACGGCTATCGGGTCCGCGCGTCCAATTTTTTGGTCAAACCGGTCTCCAAAAAGAAGCTTACACAGGAGATTGACCGCTGGATAGAGACAAACAGGGAAAAGAAGCAGGAATGCCTGCTCGTAGAAAACATGACAGGACGGTTTATGATTCCAATCTCCTCATTGAGATACATCGAGACGGCTGATCGAAACCTGTTGCTGCATTCGGAGGAAAAAAAGATTGTCTGCTATAAAAAACTGAAGGAGCTGAAGGAACGGCTGGAACCGTATGGTTTTGGGCAGAGCCACAAGAGTTATCTGGTGAATTTTTCATATATTGATACCATCAGCGGCAATGCGATCATCCTGGTTACGAAAGAGGAGATTCCCCTGAGCCGGGCAATGAAAAAAGAGTTTATGGCACGCCTTGCCAGATATATGGGAGGGAAGCTATGAATGCGGTTCTGGATGTTGTGTTTACCTTGATTGAAGGCTGCTGTTTGCTATATCTGGTAAAAAATGAGAAGATTGACTATAGGAGACAAGTACTTTTTGTGCTTTTTTATATTTTTATAATCTTTGGATTTACACAGATGTTTACGCTTTCAGAGATAGCAATTAAGGTGGTGTTTACCACCGTGAGCGTAATTATATTAGGTGCTTTTATACTTGGTTTGTCAATGAAAAAATCAATTTTCTATATGATGATTGGTGAATTTTTACTTATGGCCAGTGAGCTTCTTATCATTAATATTGGATTAATGTTTCAAATAAATCCAGGGTTAAAAGAGGATGCGTCAATTTCTACCATACATATAATCATAAGTAAAATCGTATATATCACTCTTTTAATTACGGTACAGAAAATAATTTCTGATGTAAGCAGGGAACGTTTTGATATAAAAGCATTGTTTTTCTTTGTGGGTTCCAATATTGGTTATATGGTTGTGGGAATATTTCTTTTAGCTAACCTTCTTTACACGGAGGGGGAAGCATATAGTAATATGCTGTTGGCCTGCTCGGTTATTTTGTTCCTTACATTTATTATTAATGTTTTCTTTTCCAACAAATATTCCAGAATAGAAAATGAGGCGCAACAGCAAAGGATGGCAATTTATAAATTAGAAACGCAAACGCGATATTATGAAGAAAAAATGAGGGATGAAGAGCGGATTAAAGAAATCTATCATGATATGAAGAACCATTTACTGTTATTGGAAGAAGAGTGGGGGGAGAAAAACAGTACAGGGATTAAAAATCTGAGGAAAGAAATAGCACAATACGAAAACTATTATAGAACTGGAAATAAATTTGCAGATATTATTTTAAAGGACAAGTTTGCAAAAGCTGCGGAATATGGCATCAATATTGAGGATAATGTAGAACTGATTGAGATTGATTTTATTGAACCTCTGGATCTCAGTACTGTTTTTGGAAATTTGTTGGATAACGCCATAGAAGCCTGCAGATTAATCGAAGAACCGGAAAAAAGGCAGATATCTATTTCGTCAAAACGGGAGCATAATCTTCTGATTATCAGCATTAAAAATAATAAAGTGCGTGGGAATATAAAAAATGCCCCTAAAAAAGTAATACATGGATATGGATTGGCAAACGTAGCAGCGTCAGTTCACAAATATGGAGGAGAAATTGATATTATGGAAGGGGAACAGGAATTTGCTGTCAATATCGTAATGTCGATTAAGAAAGGAGAGGAGTTCACATGAAAAAAACTATACTGAATATTTTGTGTAATATTGCGTTGTGGACAGCAGTTCATTCTCTGTCACAATGCAGTGGTATGTGTGGGCATCAGCCGGAGCTGACAGATTCCCTAAAAAAGCAAATGGAACAGTTAAAAGGTAAAACATGTGCAGAGCTATAAAATAGACATGAAGGAATCCCAACTGCCTGTCTTGCTGACGAAATCTATTGTATACAATCTGATCCATCGCATTGGAAACCACCGCATTCATGCACCAAAGATTGAGGCGGAAGCACTGTTGGAAATGCCGTACATAAAATACCTGCTGGATGTTTTCCGAAGCAATCCGGAGTTTTTTGCAATATTCAAAATCCCGCCAGAGGTCTGCTTAGACGCGGAAGTGATATACCGTCTTTTTGCAGATCAATTTCTAATGCTGAGAATGGATGGTGACAAGTGCTTTGAACAGGTGAAAATGCTGAAACAGGATGCCAGGATATGGTATTGTTTTCAATGCTCTGCAAACTTTTATCGAGTATGCCATAGTGATCCGGGGGCTTTGGATCTGAGTAGTTTTGTATAGGGTTGCTCTTTATCCGGAACGGTGACTTTACTTGGCATTTCGTACAATATCACGATGTAGAATACGTTCAATCTATGATAAATTCAGTGATTGAACGTATTTTTTATATGCACAATATATATTATCAAGAGTGAAATTCTACTGTAAGGATTTATGGTGGATTTCTTATGGCTGCGGCGAGGTTTTTTGACTTGTGCAGACGGATAAATAGGGAAGCCAAGATGTGACAGTTATTTTTCTGCAACTCCTAGTGCGCCTAGATAGGGCGTGATGTTTAGCGGGTGGAAATCCCGTCTGATAAGATGCTAACCACATCATCAGTAGCAACCCTGAGTATGCGGTAGTAATATCGTAGGCTAAGCGTGGGAAGTTAGATGGTAGGGTCATAAGGCATGTTAGCCACGAAAGGTAGATTAAACCAGTGTGCCGACGTTGTTAGGAATGCGGAAGGCAACATGTGAGGTATCGCTAGGGTGAGATGCCGCACAGCACTGCGGGGTTTGGAGTCAGCCATGCCATACAATGACATCACGTTAACTGGGGAGAACCTGTATCTCTCCGCATGAGGTGTGACCATGCGGTATGCTCGACAACTCACGAAGGAGGGCAAACGGAATACAGGTAGTCGGATGGACGGATAGTACCGAAGAAAGCGGGTAATGCCGCCGGAGGGAAGCCGAGAGTGGGCTGTGCCTCGCAGCCCTTCCATGCAAAGCAATATCGAAGAGGAAACATAAACCATACCCAGAGGTGGAACGATTATGGGAACGAAATTGGAGAGAATATCTCAAC
>QXWX01000069.1 GCA_009911175.1 Lachnospiraceae bacterium
CCAAACGTCAACGGGAGATTATTGAGTTATACCAGGTCACCGTATGACCTGTGTATAATTCAACGGGATTTTAGGATAGATCTGTGCCAGTGAAGAAAAAGACACCGCCCCATGTACTTTATGGGGCCGGTGTCTTCTTTTGTCTGAACGCGGAACACATTTCGTCAGTGGGTGTTCCTTACGCGGCTCAGAGTTTCTCCCCGGTCAGCATCTCATATCCCTGCAGGTATTTGCCGATCGTCTTTTCTACGATATCCTTCGGCAGCGTCCAGTCATTGCCCGGGTTTGCCTTGAGCCAGTCACGGGCAAACTGTTTGTCGAAGGAGGGCTGGCCGTGCCCCGGCTCGTACTCGTCAGCTGGCCAGAAACGGGAGCTGTCGGGTGTGAGCATCTCATCGCCGAGGACGAGATTGCCGTCCTCATCCAGGCCGAACTCGAATTTGGTATCCGCAATGATGATGCCGCGGCTTCTTGCGTAATCCGCACATTTCTTATAGAGCGCGATGGTATGATCGCGGAGCTTGGACGCGTATTCCTCGCCCTTGCCCGGGAAATATTTTTCCAGATGGGCAATGCTCTGCTCGTAGGAAATGTTTTCGTCATGGTCCCCGATCTCGGCCTTGGTGGAAGGGGTGTAGATCGGCTCTGGAAGCTGGTCGGATTCCTGAAGCCCTTCCGGCAGCGCAATGCCGCATACCGTGCCGTCCTTCTGGTAGCTGGCCCAGCCGCTTCCGGTGATGTATCCCCGGACAATACATTCGATGGGGAGCATGTTGAGCTTCCGGCACATCATACTGTTTCCGTCAAACTGAGGCTGACGGAAAAATTCGGGCATGTCGGCCACATCGGTGGAGATCATGTGGTTGGGCAGAATATCCTTAGTCATATCAAACCAGAAACGGGACATTTGTGTCAATACGGTTCCTTTTTTGGTCACGTCATTTTTCAGGATCACGTCAAAGCAGCTGATTCGGTCTGTGGCAACCATGATCAGGCTGTCGCCGTTGTCGTAGATCTCACGGACCTTTCCTTCTTTTATCGGTTTCATCTTGTGCACCTCACTCTTTTTATTTCCGCGAAGCAATGCATGGATACTTAACGGATGCCGCGAAGGGCAGATACCCTGCGGCTTGCCGCGCGGTTTTGACTTATATTAGTTATCCGGGATGGAAAAGCCGGGAACGAAAAAGCTCCGGTCCGGCAGGACAACCCTATATATAGATAACCATTTTTTTCGGTAAAAATCAATATGTTTTTTTTGCGCGCTGAATTTTTATCACAATTTCGTGATAATTGCGTATCGTGAATGGTTTGTGATTTTTTCTGGGTATACTATAAAGTATCAAAAGGGAAGCATTAAGAAAATTTTGGTTTGTCCTTAAGAAATTTTAAGATATTTTTTGCCTGGTTTTTAATAAATTAGGGATAAAGTATAGTTGTTCGAGAGAGCAGGTATACGAAGGGCAGAGAATAGTAAAGGAGAGGAAAAGACATGAAGAAGATCAGCATTATAGTTCCTTGTCTGAATGAAGAGGAGGCTTTGCCGGTATATTATGAAAAAATGTCGGCTGTGATGGATGGAATGTCGGAGGTGGAATTTGAGCTGCTGTTTGTGGACGACGGTTCGACGGACGGAACGCTTGGGGTGATGCGAAAGATGAGTGAACAGGATGGACGCTGCTGTTTCCTGTCATTTTCCAGAAATTTCGGAAAAGAGGCCGCGATCTATGCGGGACTCAAACATGTGACAGGGGATTTTGCGGCGGTTATGGATGCGGACCTGCAGGATCCGCCGGAGCTTTTGCCTCAAATGTACCGGATCGTAACGGAGGAGGGATATGAGTGCGTGGCAGCGAAGCGCTCGACGAGGACCGGGGAGCCGAGGATCCGCTCCTTCCTGTCGGAAAAATTCTATGACCTTGTCAATCGCATTTCCAAGATCCGGTTTGAGAGCGGGGCCAGGGATTACCGTCTGATGAGCCGCAGGATGGTGGACGCGGTGCTGGAAATGAGTGAATATAACCGTTTTTCGAAAGGGATCTTTGAATGGGTCGGCTTTGAGACGAAATGGCTGGAATATGAAAATGTGGAGCGGGCCGCGGGGGAGACGAAATGGTCTGTGCGCAAGCTTTTCCTGTATTCCCTGGAGGGGATCACGGGATTTTCGGTGGCGCCTCTTTCTCTGGCGTCGGTCATGGGAATGGTGTTCTGCGGGCTGTCCTTTTTCATGATCTTGTTCATCATCGTGCGAACGATCGTGTGGGGGGATCCGGTGTCCGGGTGGCCGTCTCTGGTGTGCATCATTTTTCTGGTCAGCGGGATCCAGCTGTTCTGTACGGGGATCGTGGGGCAGTACCTGTCGAAGACGTATCTGGAGACGAAGCGCAGACCGGTATTTATTTTAAAGGAAGACAGCCGGGAGGAAGCGGCGGCTGCATTGAAAAAGAGAGGCCGGGAGGATAAGAATGTGATCCCGATGCAGAACAGCCGGGAGGAAAAGAAGGTATCGGGCGGGGTTTTGAGTGGCTACAGGCAGTGAAAAGATAAGAGAGAAGTAGTGGAGAAGTCAGGAAAGAGGAGGAGCGGATCTATGAGGTACGGACAGAAATACAGTTGGCGCTGCATGCGGGTTTTGCCTTTCCTTCTGCTGGTGCTGGCGTCGGTGTTCTTCTGCTGGTGCTTCGTCGGGAGATTTGGGATTTTTGGCTCGAATGTGGACTGGATCAGTCAGCACAGTGTGCTTCCGGATTATTTTCGGAAGCAGTTCTATGAAACGGGGGAATTGTTTCCGGAATTCGCGGCAAATATCGGAGGCGGGCAGAATATCTATCATTTTTCTTATTATGGGCTGTTCAGTCCGGTGATCCTGATCTCGTATCTGTTTCCCTCCGTGAAAATGGGGGATTATCTGATGGGGGCTTCGATCGTGAGCCTGACGGCGTCTGCGGAGCTGCTTTACGGGTGGCTTTTGAGACGGGGATTTTCCGGCAGGATCAGCTTCATGACGGCGCTGATGTATCTTCTGTCGGGCCCCATGATCTTTCATTCCTATTGTCAGATCATGTTTGTCAATTATATGCCCTTTTTGTGTATGGCATTTTGGGGAGTGGACAATTACTTTGAAAAGGGCGGGAAGCTGCTTTATACGGTCAGTGTGTTTCTGATGATCCTGACCAGCTTTTATTTCAGCATCGGGGGAATGCTGGTATTGGTACTGTATGGGATATACCGGTATGTGGAAGGAAAAGGGCAAAGCGGAAGAGAAGCAGAGAATTGTTTTTCTGGTAAAAACATAGCATGCGATACAAAAGGAAGAAGAAAAGGAAAAAGTTTATTTTTTGAAAAGATAGTATGCTATGTGATTTTGCGAAGAAACAAAAAAGAATCATTTGAGAAAAAGACAGCATGCGATACAGATTCAGAAGGCAGGGCAGAAGAAATAAAAGAATGTCTTTGTTCAGAAAGTATAGCATGCAATGTGAAAAGTGAGGAGATCATAAGCGAATCCGCAGGAAAGAATATGATTTACAGGCTGCAGGATGGGGAGAGTCAGAGGATCACGATCACGGGATTTTTACGGGACGGGATCCGGTTTTTATGGCCCATGCTGATTGCTGTCCTGCTGAGCGGGATTCTGCTGATTCCTACGGCCGCGGCGCTGACCGGACGGGAAGGAGCGAAGGCCGGGGTCAGCCTGGCTTCTGTATGGATTCCGAACCTGCAGGTGGACAGGCTGATCTATACACCCTATGGGATCGGGCTGCCGACTCTGATGATCACAGTTCTGATTACGGGATTTACTTATAAAAAGGCGGAGGAACGTGTGCTGTTCTGGGGATGCGCTGCCATTCTGACAATTCCCTTTTTCGCATGGGCGCTGAACGGAGGGCTCTACGTCAGGGACAAGGCGCTGATCCCGTGCCTGCCTCTGCTCTGCTATCTGATAGCATGCTATTTAAAAAAGCTGGAAAACAGAGAGATTTCGTTTGCGGCGGGAATGGTTCCGTTTTTGATGACGATGGGGCTTCTGGCCTTGGGGCAGAGACATTCGGAATTTTCACAGTACGGAGCATTGTTTTTGGCGGATGGAGCGATCATGACGGGATGCTTTCTGCTGTTCTGGCGGAGAAAAAGGCTGATGCTTTTGATGGCTTCTCCGGTGGTATTTCTGATCCTGTATGGAAGTGTATTTCACGAGAAGGCAGGGCGGGTGGAAAGCCGGGAGTTTTATGAAGCAGTGACGGATCCGGCGATTGGACAGGCAGTAGAGGAAATCTTGGAGAGAGACAAAGGATTTTACCGGCTGGAGCAGGCAGGAAGCGAGTCGGAAAACGCGGCGGATTTGAACCGGGTCTGGGATAGGAGGCAGTATATTTCATCGGTGTATTCGTCATCCTACAACGAGGGATACCAGGAGTTTCGGAAAAATGTGTTTGAGGTGGAGGAGCCCTTCCGCAATGACCTGATGCAGTCCGTGTCAAAAAATCCGGTATTTCGGCAGATGATGGGAGTGCGGTATCTGATCTCAGACGAAGAAGTCCCAGGATATGAGCTTGTGAGAAGGGGGGATGGGAGGGATATTTATGAAAATCTATGTGCGGCTCCGGCGGCTTATGTGACGGACCGGATGATCTCGGAAAATACATATGAGGAGCTGGATTTTCCTTATCATCAGATGGCGCTGGTTTATGGGGCGGTTGGGCCTGCGGAGGAGGATGAACCGGAATCCAGAGGCACGGAAGGCGGGGAAGCGAGAAGCGGAAGCACGGAAGACAGGGAAGCAGGCGGCGGAAGCACAGAAATGGAGCGGCGGATCTTGGAGGAAGTCCGGCAGGCATTGAAACCGGCGGAGATTGTACTGCCGGCGGAGAGCAGTGATTCGCTCCAGATTGTAAAGACGGGAGACGGTTACCGGATTCGGGCGGAAAAGACGGGGACGGTCCGGGCAGAGATTTCCGGGATGGGCGAAATGGATGGGCGGGAACCGGACCGGAGCGGGGATTCCGGAACGGAAGCTACGGAAGCGGAGGAGCCGAGGCGGGGGATGGATTCCGGCAGTGGAGCCGCGGATCCGGCAGATGCGGCAGAGCCAGGTCAGATCTTGTTCCTGCAGTTTCAGGTCAAGAATCATCATCCGTCGCAGGATGTCGCGGTACGGCTGGAAGGGGAACAAAATAAGCTGACGGCCGGGAATCATTTTTACTATAACGGAAATACTACATTCTCTTTTGCGGTTTTGCTGGAACAAGGGGAGCAGTCGGCGGAGCTTTCATTTGGAAAGGGGGATTATGAGATCACGGGGCTCACCTGTTTTCTGGGAGACTGGGGGAAGCAAACGAACCGGGAACGGAGCGGCAGGCTGTATCAGTCGGAGTTTCATCCGGATTGGGAACGGACAAAAGGGCAGGTGACCGCGGGTTCCGTGGATGTGGAAAGGGAAGGGTACTTTGTGACTTCTATACCCTATGATCCGAATTTTGAGGTTCAGGTGGACGGGGAGCCTGTGGAAGCAAAGAAGGTGAATATGGCATTCCTTGGATTTGAGATCGGAAAAGGGAGGCATGATGTGAAGCTGGTCTATCATGCGCCGGGGAGAACGGCCGGAGCCTGGTGCTCTGCCTTGGGGGCGGTGCTGCTGCTTTTCCTGATAATCGGGAAATACGCGCGGGAAGCGGCGCCAATCCAGAGGAACCCATGACAAATGGGTGATGTTTGGGGAGGACACGTTCAGGAATTCAGTGCCTAAGATCGAAGCATCCGCCCGTTTCGCGCCAGTGCATCTAGGGTGGAAGAAAACGTGATTCCGCTGTCGTTCAATTTTCCGGTGTCCATGCTGATATCCCGGGGATCTGCGGCGAAGGCTTCTTCATTTTTTGTCAGGGAGCGCGGATCCCATCCAAGGGCTGTGAACATGGCACGGACGGTTTCGTAGGTGTTCCTGTGATTCGGGGAACCGAAATTGTAAATCCCGCCGGTTAATTCCAGGGCGCTTTCGAAATTGTGGATGACCTCGTTTACGTCGGTGATCCCACGAATGTCGTAAACGGGATAGCTGAGAGGAGCCCATGTCCGCAGCCGGTCAGCCAGTGTCCGGAAAAAGTCGCCGTGCTCCTGCGGGGCCAGGGTACAGGTGTCATACATCCAGGTCAGGCGCAGGATGACGCAGTCCGGATTGACGGCCAGGCATTCTTCCTCTGCCGCCTTCTTTTCCCTGCCGTAAACGGTGGGAGGGGCGATGGGCTCATCTTCCCTGTGGGGGCCCTTGATCCCATTTCCGAAATAAACCTGGTCGGAGCCGCAGAGCAGGCATTTTGCGGAAAATTCCGCCGCGGCCGCGGCCATATTTCTGCTGCCGCCTACGTTGATCCGCCAGGAGCCTTTGGGATCCTTTTCGCACATGCCAAGGTCGGAAACGGCGGCGCAGTGGAGGACGCAGTGGGGCCTGAAACGGCGGAATGCCGCGTATACAGTTTCTGGATCAGTGATGTCCAGCTCCGTGCGGGAGGGAGCGCAGATCTCGTATGTGTCGTTGTAAAATGCCGCGGCCCGTCTGCCGAGAAAGCCGGACGCGCCTGTGATCAGTAATCGTTTCATGGGGAACCTCTCTTGAAAATCCGGACGATGAGACCTGCCCAGCCGCACAGATGGAAATCTGCCTGGCGGCGGAAGGAGTTACAGGCCTTTCAGCTTCAGACCTGCGGCAAATCCTAAATGGGAAACTGCGGTAACTGACAAGAAGAAAAGATTTGTCAGACCGTAGCCAAACAGGATCCCCGTCCAGAGACGGCGGAGATTTTTGCTCTCATAGGACGTGCAGAGCTGAACCAGTCCGTCGGTGATGAGCGGGAGCAGCAGGACACAGGAGAATCCTGCATGGGGATGGCCGGCATGGTACGTAAAAAGCAGCGCCAAGATCCCGATCAGCTCTCCGGTACAGCGGGAGCAGACGGGAAACTGCCTGCTGCGGTAAAAAAAAGACCGGTCAGGCCGGCAATGGCAGCCGAAAAAGATCGGCAGCCATTTGTAAAGCCATGCCATGTTGTTAATGCATGTAGTATGCCGTACTCATGCTCAGAATGAAGATCAATACATAAAATACGACTCCGATTATGACGCCGGTCAGCGCCCCGATCCCTGCGGCTTTGCTGGTCCTGGGCTTTGTGTCCTTCCAGACAAGAAACAGGATCAGGCCGACCAGGGGGATGCAGCACCCCAGAAGGCCCCACAGGAATCCGCCGTTGTCCACGGTGGGCGGCATGGTAGTCTGTGATACTCCACAGTGGGGGCAGATTACGGCCTCATCATCAATCTGAGCTCCGCATTTTTTACAGTATGCCATAATATTTTCCCTCCTCAAAATCATCTGACGGTAAAGTATGGTGTCCGGAAAACAGAAGCTGTTACAGCGCTCCTGCCTTGCAAAATCACCGCGCGGTCCGCTTGCTTTATTATATAATTTCGGCTGTTTTTTGTCAATGAATACTAAGATTTCCATATTTACAGAACAAAACCAGAAGTGTATAATAGAGGGCGGAAAAAGCGGTCAGGAGATCGTGAAAGTACAGAAGGAGGATATAGAGATGTTGGACAAGAAAGTGGTAGAATTATTAAATCAGCAGGTGAACAAGGAATTTTATTCCGCGTACCTGTATCTGGATTTTTCAAATTATTATTATGACGAAGGACTGGACGGATTCGGCAACTGGTACAGGATCCAGGTCCAGGAGGAGCGCGACCATGCGATGCTGATGCTGCAGTATCTGCAGAACAATGGGGAAAAGGTGGTCCTGGAGGCCATCGACAAGCCGTCTGTTGAGATCACTGACGCGAAGTCGGTTCTGGAAGCGGGCTTGAAGCATGAGCAGTATGTGACCGAGCTGATCCACACGATCTATGAGGCGGCGCATTCCGTAAAGGATTTCCGCACCATGCAGTTCCTGGACTGGTTCGTGAAGGAGCAGGGCGAGGAGGAAAACAACGCGGAGACGCTGGTAAAGAAATTCGAACTGTTCGGGGATGACCCGAAGAGCCTGTATATGCTGGACAATGAGCTGGGCGCGCGCGTCTATTCCGCGCCTTCCCTGGTACTGTAGCCATGAACCGCCGGAAAGTGATCTGTCCCTGCTATCAGGTGACCAAGGGGGACGTGACGGACGCTGTGGAAAAGGGGGCTTCCTCATTTAAGGAAGTGAAGAAAATGACTCGGGCCGGGAAGGGCTGCGGGAAATGTAAGAAAAAGGTGAAGAAGCTGACGAAGAAGCTTTTGGCAAAACAATAAAGGATTACCCGCTGCCTGGTGGAATTGGGCAGCGGGTATTTTTTTGAAGTTCCAATTATTGTTACATGTCACACACTGACCAATCACTACGCTGATTGGTCAGGAGGATGCACATAAAAGCTGGGATTCAGGCCGTCCATTGTCGTAGGCAATTTAAAATGACGGCCTGAGTTACAGGGCACGCCTGGTCAAGGTGTGACCTGTAACCAATGATTCTACCGGCCAGCCTGTTATTTTCTAAAATGTTGACAGGCCCGGCAGTTTTCAGTATAATCGAAACCATGATGAACGGAGCGAAACGGCCGTTTTTTGCGGAACAGAGGATGAAAGCAGCCGGGAAGGTAAAACGGGTACAGGAAACAGATCGGGGGAAAGGGAGATGGATATGGGGCTGACGCATTTTGACGAAGAGGGAAAGGCAGTCATGGTAGACGTGACGAATAAGGAGGACACGGTCCGGGAGGCGGCGGCCACCGGGAAGATCCAGGTGAGCCCCGAGGTATATGAGGCGATCCGGAACGGGACGGTGGGGAAAGGAGACGTGCTGGGCGTGGCGTCCACGGCGGGGATCATGGGAGCCAAGCGGACGTCGGAACTGATCCCGATGTGCCATATCCTGCCTTTGACCAACTGTAGGGTGCGGTTTGAGATGGCGCCGGAGGAATCTACGATCTACTGCTACTGCACGGTGAAGACGACAGGCAAGACCGGGGTGGAGATGGAGGCGCTGACCGGGGTGAGCGTGGCCCTTCTGACGATCTATGACATGTGCAAGGCATTGGACAAGTCCATGGAGATCGGGGAGATCTATCTTTGCCGGAAGACCGGCGGCAAGAGCGGGGAGATCCGCAATGAGAACCATCAGAATACCGCGCGGAAGGCGAAGGAGCTGCACCTGTGGTAGGAGGAAGGCGACATGCCTCTGACCGAAGGTGAGTGGGCGTTTCATTGGAATACGAGGAGGAACGATTATGAAATGGAATAAATTTCGTTTGAAAACGACGACCGAAGCCGAGGATATTGTCAGCAGCATGCTGATGGATCTTGGCATCCAGGGGGTGGAGATTGAGGATAAGGTTCCTCTGACCGCGGCGGACAAGGAGCAGATGTTTGTGGATATCCTGCCGGAGACCGGGGCGGACGACGGGGTGGCTTACTTAAGCTTTTACCTGGACGAAGAGGAGGACGCGGGGGCAATCCTCGCGGAGGTGCGCGGCGGGCTTTCAGAGCTTTCCGCGTGGACGGACGTGGGAGAAGGCATCATTGAGGAATCCCAGACCGAGGATCTGGACTGGATGAACAACTGGAAGCAGTATTTTCATCAGTTTTATGTGGATGACATCCTGATCATTCCGTCCTGGGAGGATGTGAAGCCGGAGGACAGTGAGAAAATGGTCATCCACATTGACCCGGGCACGGCGTTCGGCACGGGGATGCATGAGACGACCCAGCTCTGTATCCGCCAGATCCGCAAATACGTGACCGACCGGACCCGGATCCTGGATGTGGGCTGCGGCAGCGGGATCCTGGGGATGCTGGCGCTCAAATTCGGGGCAGCCTATTCGGTGGGGACGGATCTGGATCCTTGTGCCGTGGAGGCCACCCATGAGAACATGCAGGGAAACGGCATCCGTCCGGACCAGTACGAGGTCATGATCGGCAACCTCATCAACGACCCGGAGATCCAGGAGCGGGTGGGATATGAGAAGTATGACATCGTGGCGGCAAATATCCTGGCGGATGTGCTCGTGGAGCTGACCCCGGTGATCGTGTCCCGGCTGAAACCGGGCGGGATCTACATCACCAGCGGGATCATTGACGACAAGGAACAGACGGTCGTGGAAGCAGTGGAGCGGGCCGGGCTGGAAGTCCTGGAGGTGACTTACCAGGGCGAGTGGGTGTCCGTGACGGCGAGGAAATAAACGGAGCGCCAGTACATCTGCTGCACAGTATCATAGGATGCAGACAGCCGCATAAGGAGATATGCCGTTGCCGCGCGCATCCGGTCATGGTCTGAGCAGGAACGCGTTTTGACAGGAGAAAGTAAATGCATCGTTTTTTTATACAACATTCGCAGATACAGGGAAGCAGGCTCTATGTGGAAGGCACGGATGTGAACCACATCAAAAATGTCCTCCGCATGAAGCGCGGAGACCAGGTGATGGTCAGCGACGGGGAGGGGATGCAGTATCTCTGCGCGTTGGAGTCCTTCACGGACGGACTGGTGTGGTTTGAGATCGTGGATACCTGGAAGGAAAACAGGGAGCTTTCTTCGAAGTTATACCTGTTTCAGGGGCTTCCGAAGAGCGACAAGATGGAGCTGATCATCCAGAAGGCTACGGAGCTTGGCGTGTATGAGGTCGTGCCGGTAGTGACAGGCCGGACGGTGGTCAGGCTGGATGAGAAGAAGGCGCAGAAAAAGACCGCGCGGTGGAATGCCATTGCGGAATCCGCGGCCAAGCAGTCGGGACGCAGCCGGATCCCCCGGGTGCGGGAGGCCATGACCTTTTCCGAGGCGCTTGCCTCTGCCGGGGAACTGGATGTGCTCCTGATCCCCTATGAAAAAGCGGAAGGAATGGAGGCCACCCGGCAGGTCATTGAAGGGATCCGTCCGGGACAGTCGGTGGGGATCTTTATCGGGCCGGAGGGCGGATTCGAGGAAGCGGAGGTGGAGCAGGCCGTGGCTCTCGGCGCGGCGCCGGTAACGCTGGGGAGACGGATCCTGCGGACGGAAACGGCCGGATTCGTGATGCTGTCCATGCTGCTTTATCATTTGGAGTAGCAAGGATATACAGATGACTGCTCACGCGGTGCCGCACACGCGCCGCGCGGCATCCGGCCAATACAGGACCGAATCAGGAACGACTCTCCCGGTTCTATCATATTTTGTAAGTAAGAAATAAAAAAAGGAAAGATATCATGGAAGTTTACTTGGATAATTCGGCGACCACCCGGTGCTATCCGGAGGTCGGCGAACTGGTTTATAAAGTAATGTGCAGGGATTACGGCAATCCCTCCTCCATGCACCGCAAGGGTGTGGAGGCAGAGCACTATGTCAAGGAATCAAAAGAGACCCTCGCCCGGCTTTTGAAGGTGAATGCGAAGGAAATTTTCTTTACTTCGGGCGGGACGGAGAGCGACAACCTGGCTCTGATCGGAACCGCAAGGGCGGCGCGCAGGTCGGGCAATCATCTGATTACGTCCGCCATCGAGCATCCGGCGATCCTCAATACAATGCGCCATCTGGAGGAGGAAGAGGGCTTCCGGGTCACCTACCTTCCGGTGGATGCCAACGGGCAGATTAAGCTGGAGGCACTGCGGGAAGCGCTCTGCAAGGAAACGATCCTGGTGTCGGTCATGTATGTGAACAACGAGGTGGGAGCCGTGCAGCCCGTCGAACAGGCGGCAAGGATCGTAAAAAGCTATAACCCGGCGATCTTATTTCATACGGACGCGGTCCAGGGCTTCGGGAAATACAGGATCTATCCGAAGCGGCTGGGTGTGGACCTTTTGTCCGCCAGCGGGCACAAGATCCACGGACCCAAAGGGATCGGCTTCCTCTATATCAATGAGAGGGTGAAGATCATTCCCATCGTGTATGGCGGAGAGCAGCAGAAAAATATCCGTTCCGGCACGGAAAATGTACCGGGGATCGCGGGGATCGGCCTGGCATCGAAGATGATCTACCGGGATCTGGACATGAAGGTGGCGCTGATGCGGGAATTGAAGGAGCATTTCCTGGGAGGGGTCACGAAGATTCCGAATACGACAATCCACGGGCTGACGGATGAGAACAGCGCGCCCCACATCATCAGCGTGGGCTTTGCGGGGGTCCGCAGCGAGGTGCTGCTCCATGCGCTGGAGGAAAAGGGGATCTATGTGTCCTCCGGTTCCGCCTGCGCCTCCAATCATCCCGCGGTGAGCGGTGTGCTCAAGGGGATCGGCGCGGCCCGGGAATATCTGGACGCCACGCTGCGGTTCAGCATGTCGGAGTTTACCACAAAAGAGGAAATTGACTATACGCTGGAAACATTATATAATTGTGTACCGGTACTGCGGAAGTTTACAAGGCGCTGAAATGGGTCGTTACAGGAAGCTGGTTCACCAGTGACCTGTAATGATGGACAGGGGCAGAGGAACTCTGCCCTTTGGAAATCTAAAGGAGAACAGCATGAAGTTTCATTCATTTTTAATTAAGTACGGTGAGATCGGGATCAAGGGGAAGAACCGGTATATGTTTGAGGACGCGCTGGTGCGCCAGATTCGGTATGCCTTAAAGGATGTGGACGGGACCTTCGCGGTCCGCAAGACCCACGGCAGAGTCTATGTGGACTGCGAAGGGGAATATGACCAGGAGGACGCGGCGGATGCCCTGAGCCGGGTGTTCGGGATCGTAGGCATCTGTCCGGTGGTCCGTCTGGCAAATGCAGGCTTTGATCAGCTCAAGGAGGATATTATCGCTTATGTGGCGGAACGGTATCCGGAAAAGAACCAGACCTTTAAGGTGGAATCGCGCAGGAGCAACAAGCATTATCCGCTTAACTCCATGGAGATTAACTGTGCCCTGGGGGAAGCGATCCTGGAGGCATTTCCTCAGATGCGCGTGGACGTGCATACACCGGATATCCTGCTGAATGTGGAGATCCGGGAGGAGGTCTATGTCTATTCGGAGATCATCCCGGGACCGGGGGGCATGCCGGTGGGAACCAATGGGAGCGCCATGCTTCTGCTCTCCGGCGGGATCGACAGCCCGGTCGCGGGGTATATGATTGCGAAGCGGGGTGTTGCGCTGGAGGCGACCTATTTCCACGCGCCCCCTTATACCAGCGAGCGCGCCAAGGAAAAGGTGGTGGATCTGGCAAAGCTGGTGGCCCGGTATGCAGGGCCCATCCGGCTGCATGTGGTGAATTTTACAGATATCCAGTTATATATCTATGAAAAATGTCCTCACGAGGAGCTGACCATCATCATGCGCCGGTATATGATGAAGATCGCGGAGCATTTTGCGCGGAAGGACGGCTGTCTGGGGCTGATCACCGGAGAGAGCATCGGACAGGTTGCCAGCCAGACCATGCAGAGCCTTGCGGCGACCAACGCGGTGTGCAGTCTTCCGGTCTACCGCCCGCTGATTGGATTTGACAAACGGGAGATCGTGGAGATCTCGCAGAAGATCGATACCTATGAGACATCCATCCAGCCTTTTGAGGACTGCTGTACGATTTTTGTGGCAAAGCATCCGGTGACAAGGCCGGATCTGGAGCGGATCGAAAAGTCGGAGCGGAATCTGGAGGAACAGATTGAGGAGCTTGTGAAAACAGCGGTTGAGACTACGGAAGTGATTGAGATCCGTTAGGACGCCGGCGGCAGCCGGGTGAATAAAAGTGAGGAAGATCCGGAGAAGCTTTTTAGATTAAACAGAACAAAAAAGGCTGCCTCCTGTGTGAGACAGCCTGGCGCGGCGGACAAGCTTATATTCAGATATCAGCTTGCCAGGCCCGCCGGTGATCGGGCAGCTTATTTGATAATGTACGCATCCAGGGCAGCCAGTATGTCCTCCAGTTCTCCATCAGCGTGGATGTTGAGGTCGATCGGCTTGGACAGATCCAGACTGAAAATGCCCATGATGGACTTGGCATCTATAACATATCTTCCGGATACTAAATCAAAGTCATTATCATACTTCGTGATCTCATTAACAAATGACTTCACTTTGTCGATTGAATTTAATGAAATCTGCACTGTTTTCATCATGATATATCCCTCCTTTGGATGATGAGTTTGAAGGGCCGTTACGCCCTGCATTCATTCTACGGGATAGTCTTGTAAAAGTCAAGAAAAGTGATGAAAAAAATGTTACTATTCGTTACTATTCGTTACATGTCACACCCCGACCAATCACCACGCTGATTGGTCGGGAGGATGCACATAAGAGCTGGTATTCAGGCCGTCCATTGCCGTAGGCAATTTAAAATGACGGCCTGAGTTACAGGGCACGCCTGGTCAAGGTGTGACCTGTAACTACTATTCACGGCATGTAAAAATCAGCTACTATATAAAATTCGGGGGAAGCTATGAGAAAAGCGGCATTGCATAATCTGGGATGTAAGGTAAATGCATATGAGACGGCGGCGATGCAGGAGCTGCTGGAGGGGGCGGGATATGAGATTGTGCCTTTTCAGGAGCGGGCGGATGTTTATATCATCAATACCTGTACCGTGACTAATATTGCGGACAGGAAGTCCAGACAGATGCTGCGCCGCGCCAGGAAAATGAATCCGGACGCGGTGGTGGTCGCGGCGGGATGCTACGTGCAGGCCCGGGAGGAGGGGCATCTCGCGATGGATCCTTCGGTGGATATTGTGATCGGGAATAACCGGAAGAAAGACCTGGCGCGGATCCTGGAAGAATATCTGCGGGACGGCGCAGAGGAAGACGGGCAGATGAGCCGGGTGATCGATATCAACCATACCGGCGAATATGAGGAGCTCCATCTGACAAAACCGGGGGAGCATACCCGGGCTTATATCAAGGTGCAGGACGGGTGCAACCAGTTCTGCTCCTACTGCGTCATTCCTTTTGCCCGGGGGCGGGTGCGAAGCCGGAGCCTGAAGAGCGTCGTGGAAGAGGTGCGGGAGCTGGCCCGAAACGGCTACCGGGAAGTGGTGCTGACCGGGATCCATCTGAGCTCCTACGGGGCGGACTTCCGGGAAAAGGCTCCCAATCACGAAGGCTCGGAAGCGTCCGGGGAAATCTTAAACAGGGAGGAACATTTCCCTGCGGGACAGGAAGGAACGGACCTTCTGGCTCTGATCCGGGCGGTCCACGAGGTGGACGGGATCCTGCGGATCCGGCTGGGTTCCCTGGAGCCCCGGATCATTACGGAGGAATTTGTCCGGACGGCGGCTGGGCTTGTGAAGCTGTGTCCGCATTTCCATCTGTCGCTGCAGAGTGGCTGCGACGCGACTCTGAAACGGATGAACCGGCGCTATACGACGGCGGAGTATTTGGAAAAATGCGCCCTTCTGCGGAAATATTTCCGGAATCCGGCACTGACCACGGATATTATTGTAGGTTTTCCGGGGGAGACGGAGGAGGAATTTGCCGCTTCCATGGAATTTGTGGATCAGGTTGATTTTTATGAGACTCACATTTTCAAATATTCCAGGAGAGAGGGGACCAGGGCTGCCGCCATGCCGGACCAGGTGCCGGAGCCTGTGAAGGCGGAACGAAGCCGGAGGATGATCGAACTGGGGAAGAGGAAGCAGGCGGCGTATGAGAGGAGCTTTCTGGGAAAGGAAGTGGAAGTTCTGGTGGAGGAAGGCATGACCGAGGGCGGCAGGGAATATCAGGTGGGCCACACCCGGGAATATCTGAAGATTGCGCTGGAAGCAGAGGAAAATCTGCAGAATCAGATTAGAAAAATCCGGATAAATGAGGATTTACAAATTATTCATTGAATTTTGGATGGGTTTATATTAGAATAGTAGATAGAGTGTGTTTGAAATATGTCCTCATGGAGGATTGAAACTACAATAGGCAGCAGGAAGTGTCAGTGACTGTGGACGTCTTTTGCTCAGGCGGCAGTGGAATCAAAGTGAAAAGTACGGCGTTGCTGAGTGTTTTGTTTCGAGACTGACAGAAAGAACAGAAGTGAAATGGAGGGAAAAAACATGAGCGATTTAAGTAATACCCAATTCTTTCAGGTGGAGCCGGGACCGCAGATCTCAGCGAAGGACATTCTGGAGATCGTGTTCAAGGCATTGAAGGAAAAGGGATATAATCCAGTGAATCAGATCGTGGGGTATGTGATGTCCGGCGATCCGACATATATTACCAGCTATAACGGAGCAAGAAGCCTGGTTATGAAGGTGGAGCGGGACGAATTGGTGGAAGAATTGTTAAAAGCGTATATCGAGCACAATTCCTGGGCATAATCTGTTATGAGGATCATGGGATTGGACTATGGGGAGAAGACAGTAGGTGTTGCGATCAGCGATGCCTTGCTTCTGACTGCCCAGGGGATTGAGACGATTGAACGAAAAGAGGAGAACAAGCTCAGACGGACCTGCGCAAGGCTGGAGGAGCTGATCCGGGAATATGAGGTGGGCAGGATCGTACTGGGGCTGCCCAGGCACATGAATCATGATATCGGGGAACGGGCGGAGAAGTCTCTGGAGTTTCAGAAAATGCTCATGCGGCGGACCGGCCTGGAGGTGGTCATGTGGGACGAGCGTCTGACGACCGTGGCTGCCGAACGGACGCTGATCGAGAGCCAGGTCCGGCGGGAGGACAGGAAGAAGTACATCGATAAGATCGCGGCGGTCTTTATCCTGCAGGGATACCTGGATTCTCTGCGGACAGGAGATGCATCCGCGGAGACATCGGTGAGGGAGTGAACAGATGACGCGCCTGCGGATTATCGGCCAGGGCGCGAACTGGAATCAGTATTGGAGTTACGGCAGTAAGGGGAAGCGGAATGGAAAAGATTGAATTTACTTTCGATGATACGGATGAAGCGGTTGAATTTTTTGTATTGGAGCAGACGAAGATCAACGGTTCTACATATATCCTTGTGACGGATTCCGAGGAGGGCGACGCGGAATGTCTGATCCTGCGGGAGTCCGGCAATGGGGAAGACGGAGACTGTATTTATGAGATCGTAGAAGAAGACACGGAATTGAAGGCTGTTTCCGGCGTGTTTGAGGAACTGCTGGAGAATACGGATATTACAATGTGATATAAATACATGATACATAATATAAAGATGGAGGTGTGTTTTTGAAAAAAGAGAATATTGGAAAGCTGCGTATCATTCCTCTTGGAGGGCTGGAGCAGATCGGAATGAATATTACTGCCTTTGAGTATGAAGACAGTATTATTGTGGTGGACTGCGGTCTGGCCTTTCCCGAGGATGATATGCTGGGGATTGATCTGGTGATACCGGATGTCAGTTATCTGAAGGATCATATTGAGAAAGTGAAGGGATTTGTGATCACTCATGGACATGAGGATCATATCGGCGCGCTTCCGTATATTTTGAAGGAGATGAACCTTCCAATCTATACGACGAAGTTGACTATGGGAATCATAGAGAATAAGTTAAAGGAGCATAATCTGCTGCGGACGACAAGAAGAAGGGTCGTCCATCACGGACAGTCCATCAATCTGGGGCAGTTCCGCATTGAGTTTATTAAGACGAATCACAGCATCCAGGACGCGTCGGCGCTGGCGCTGTATTCTCCGGCAGGGATCGTGGTGCATACGGGCGACTTTAAGGTGGATTATACACCGGTATTCGGAGATGCCATTGACCTGCAGCGCTTTGCGGAGATCGGAAAAAAAGGCGTGCTGGCGCTGATGTCAGACAGCACGAACGCGGAGCGGAAGGGATTCACCCAGTCGGAACGGACAGTAGGAATTACCTTTGACCATATTTTCGCGGAGCATCAGAACAGCAGGCTCATCATCGCCACGTTCGCGTCCAATGTGGACCGTGTACAGCAGATCATCAATTCTGCATATAAGTATGGACGTAAGGTGGTCGTGGAAGGACGGAGTATGGTGAATATCATTTCCACCGCGTCTGAGCTGGGATATCTGAATGTGCCGGAAAATACGCTGATCGAGATTGACGAGATGCGCAACTATCCACCGGAAAAGATGGTATTGATCACCACAGGAAGCCAGGGGGAATCCATGGCGGCGCTGTCCCGTATGGCGGCGGATGTGCACCGTAAGGTGACGATCCAGCCTACGGACACGATCATTTTCAGCTCCAATCCGATCCCGGGAAATGAAAAGTCTGTTTCCCGCGTGATCAATGAGCTGTCTGCAAAGGGAGCCAATGTGATCTTCCAGGAGGCGCATGTGTCCGGACATGCCTGCCAGGAGGAATTGAAGCTGATCTACTCTCTGGTGAAGCCGAAGTATGCCATCCCGGTACATGGGGAATACCGCCACTTAAAGGCCAATTCGGAGGTGGCGCGCTCCCTGGGGATTCCGAAGGAGAATATCTTTATCATCCAGTCCGGCGATGTGCTGGAGCTGACCAGTGAATCGGCGAAGGTCGTGGACAAGGTGCATACGGGCGCAATCCTGGTAGATGGTCTGGGCGTCGGAGACGTAGGAAATATCGTTCTCCGCGACAGACAGCATCTGGCAGAGGACGGCATTATCATCGTAGTGCTCACCCTGGAGCGGGGAAGCAACCGTTTATTGGCAGGTCCCGATATCGTGTCCCGCGGATTCGTGTATGTGCGGGAGTCGGAAGGGCTGATGGAGGAAGCGAGACACGCCATCTCCGACAGCCTGGATAAATGTCTGGCAGGCCGGAGGACAGACTGGAACAAGATCAAGACATCCATCCGGGATACCATGAATGATTTTATCTGGAAGAAGACGAAGAGACGGCCGATGATCATTCCGATCATTATGGATGTGTAAAAAGGATATGGAAGAAATGGATTCAGGCAGGCCGGATACCGGTCTGTCTGAACTTTTTCCGCCTTTACGGCTGCAATCCGGAATCTCAGTTTTATGCAATTTATCGCAATAAACTGAGAGCTTGGATAAGCAACCGTACAGGTGGAAATTTTCGACCATTGGTATGGGTTTTTCAGGAAAGGGGGATGGGAAGATGATTACAGCGGAGAGAGTGGTTACGTATATCCGGTCTCTGGAGACGGAGGAGTGTCCGATGCTGGAGGAGATCGAGAGGGAAGCTCTGGAAGAGGGGGTTCCGATCATTCGCAAAGAAACACAAAGCTTTTTAAAGACACTCATAAGTTTACAAAGACCTGAAAAAGTTCTCGAGATTGGAACGGGAGCAGGCTTTTCCGCACTGCTGATGTGCGAATACGCGCCGGAGGACTGCAGGTTTGTAACGATCGAAAATTATGAAAAGCGGATCCTTGCGGCCAGAGAAAACTTCCGCCGCGCGGGGAGGGAGCAGCAGATCACCCTGATGGAAGGGGATGCTCTGGAGGTGCTTAAGAGGCTGGAAGGGAAGTTTGATTTTGTGTTTATGGATGCGGCGAAGGCGCAGTATATCCATTATCTGCCGGAGGTGCTCCGGCTCCTGGAGGAAGGCGGAGTTCTGGTGTCGGACAACGTGCTGCAGGGCGGGGATGTGTTCGAGTCCCGGTTTGCGGTGGAACGGCGGGACCGGACGATCCATGCCCGGATGCGGGAATACCTGTATGAGATCAAGCACAATGGGGAGCTTGTGACATCCATCCTGCCGCTCGGAGACGGTGTGGCGGTAAGCGTGAAGGCGGGGACCGCTGACAGAAGTGTATGAAAATGAAGCAGCGATTCAGAACAGCAGGAGAAAATGAAGCAACGATTCAGAACAGCGAGAAGCAGAAAATGATAGTAGCAGCGGATCGTCTGAGCGGCACATGGGTCTGCGGTCTGCTGGTTTGAACAGTTGCAAGAGGTGTATGGGAAAGGAATTATGACATGAGAGATTATCCGGAATTATTGATCCCGGCGGCCAGCCTGGAGGTCTTGAAGACGGCAGTGATATTCGGTGCGGATGCGGTTTATATCGGTGGAGAAACTTTTGGGTTGCGCGCGAAAGCAAAAAATTTCTCAATGGAGGATATGAAAGAGGGAATTGCCTTTGCGCATGCCCACGGTGTCAAGGTGTATGTGACGGCCAACATCCTGGCGCACAACCGGGATCTGGACGGGGCGCGGGAATACTTTCAGGAATTGAGGGAGCTGCGGCCGGATGCTCTGATCATTGCGGATCCGGGGGTCTATGACATTGCCATGGAGGTCTGCCCGGAGATCGAGCGGCATATCAGCACCCAGGCCAATAACACGAACTACGGAACGTACCGCTTCTGGCACCGGCAGGGAGCCAGCCGGGTGGTGGCGGCGCGGGAGCTTTCCCTGGAGGAATTGAGGGAGCTGCGCGGGAGGATTCCAGAAGAGCTGGAGATCGAGGTGTTTATCCATGGATCCATGTGCATTTCCTATTCCGGAAGGTGCCTGCTGAGTAATTATTTTACAGGGCGGGACGCCAACCAGGGGGCCTGCACCCATCCCTGCCGCTGGAAATACGCGGTGGTGGAGGAATCCAGGCCGGGAGAATATCTGCCGGTCTATGAGAATGACCGGGGGACTTATATATTTAACTCGAAGGACCTGTGTATGATCGGACATATCCCGGAGCTGGTGGAAGCGGGGATGGACAGCTTAAAGATCGAGGGGCGCATGAAAACGGCGCTGTATGTGGCTACGGTGGCCCGGACCTACCGGAAGGCGCTGGATGATTACCGGGAAAGCCCGGAAACATATCAGGAACAGATGCCCTGGTATCAGGAGCAGATCTCGAACTGCACCTACCGGCAGTTTACCACTGGATTTTTCTTCGGAAGGCCGGATGAGAATACCCAGATCTACGATGAGAGTACGTATGTGAAGGAGTACACCTATCTGGGAACTGTGGGGGAAACGCGGGACGGGCTGTACCGGATCGAGCAGAGGAATAAGTTTTCCGTGGGAGAACGGATCGAGATCATGAAGCCGGACGGCAGGAACGTGGAGGTCCGGGTGGGCCGAATCATCAATGAGGACGGGGAGGAGCAGGAGAGCGCCCCCCATGCGAAGCAGATCGTGTATGTGGATCTGGAAGGGAAGGCCGAGAGGTATGATATCCTGCGGAGAGCGGAATAGACATACTGAGAACCGAATAAATCTGCCGCTCAGAATATTTTGATGCAATGTCAGTAACGGAAGGGGATGGCAGGATGGGAATTTATTTAAACAGCAGGAAACCGCAGAACAATTTTCAGGAAACAGTGAACTCCGTGTATTTCGTAGATAAAACCGGGCTTCTGGAAGAACTGATCCCGATCGTTGGACCCGGAAAGCGGACAGGCAGTGAAAACGGACTCCTGGCAGGCCAGGGAAACAAGTATATCTGCATTACAAGACCCCGCCGTTTTGGAAAGACCGTTGCGGCAAATATGATAGCCGCTTATTTCGGCAAAGGGTATGATGGCCATAAAATTTTTGACGGATTGGAGATTCGGGCCTGTGAGCAGTTTGAAGAGCATCTGAACCAGCATAATGTGATCTATATTACGTTTAACGAGATGCCCGGAGGATGCAGGACTTACGAACAGTATATTTCCAGGATTCAGAAAAGGCTTCTGGCAGATTTGACGCGCGCCTACCCGGATGCGTGCATTGATAAAAAGGATGCGCTTTGGGATGCGTTCAATAATATTTATGAACTGGAGGAAGAGGTCAAATTTATCTTTGTGCTGGATGAATGGGATTTCATTTTCCACAGAAGTTTTGTGACGGATCAGGACAAGAAAGAGTATATCGCCTTCCTGAGCAGTCTGTTAAAGGACCAGCCCTTTTATTTTACTATGTCGAGAAAAATGTGGACGATGTGAGGGACGCGCTTGCACTGATGGTATCCGGAGTGCCGGTTCGGGCAAAGATCCGGGAATATGCGGCCTCATCCATGAGCCTGACTACAAAGGAAGAAATATTTTCCGCGATGGTGGTCTATGGTTTTTTGAGCAGCGAACAGGGGAAGATATTTATCCCGAATAAGGAACTGATGGATCAATTTGAGGAAATGCTGTTAAAAGAGCCGTCTCTGGGATACGTGTACCGCCTTGCGAAAGAATCAGACCGGATGCTTGCGGCAACCATTTCAGGGGATACGGATACGATGCTGTCTATTTTGGAATATGCGCACAATACGGAGATTCCGCTGCTCAGCTACAGCAATGAAACAGATCTGACAGCCGTGGTGAATCTGGTTTATCTTTCGGCAAGGGATTCCTATCGGATTGAACGGGAGGATAAAGCAGGGATCGGTTATGTGGATTTTATATTCTATCCAAAGGATAAGAAGGCGGATGGGATCATTCTGGAGCTGAAGGTTAACGACACCCCTGAGGAGGCGATCCAGCAGATCAAAAACCGAAGATATCTGCTGCGTTTCCAGGGAAAACTGGCGGAAAAGCGGATGTATCAGGGACGGATCCTTGGAGTCGGGATTGCATATGATAAAGGGAGTAAAAAGCACAGCTGTAAAATAGAAGTGCTGGAAGAATGCGAAATGGAGGCAGAACAGCCTTGAAGTATTTATAAAATATGTTCCATAGGTAAATGAAAGAGGCTGTCGGAACATACGGTTTATCTGCAATATATTGTTTTGAGATTCGATGAATCACAGCAGCATATTGCAGGTATACAGTGATTTTCCGACAGACCTATTTCGAGCAGGATTTTGTGAAAATAAGCTGGAATCACACGACCACTTCCAGAATCTTCTTCCCATCCAGCAAAATTTCATGCATACCGGTCTGCTTTTTCTTATTAAAATTAAAACTCAGAAGATACCCGGTATCCTCATTATAGTAATCCAGATAAGAAAGAAGCTGCCGCTCCCCGCGCTTGTGATAAGCGTTTCCCCGCCATAGCTTGAGTTCAACGATGAAGCGCTGTCCCCTGTAGTCTACGATGACGTCTGTCCGCGTCCGGTCGCGGGTCTGGGCTTCGATATAGTAATTTCCGGCGCCGTTGATAATCGGACGGAGATACATGAGAAAAATCCGGCGGCCCTCGTTTTCAATGAATTTTTCATCGGCATTTCCGCAGATTTCCACAAAATATTCAAAAAACTTTTCCATGACGAGCTTCATCTGGAGCATTCCATGTACAATAAACTGGTTTTTGCCGTCCCAGCTTTCCGGCAGGGAGGCAGAGGCCAACTCATCCTCTGAGAGAAACAGGTTGTACAGCTTTGTCTCAAAAATCCGGTTCGCAATTGCCACAGAACCATCCATATTTTTCAGGAATCCGAACATGACCCCCATATTGATGATCGGGCTGCTGTTTTCAAAGGAATACCGGGTTCCACGGAACAGGATATCCTTCATGCGGTCTTTCAGCAGCGGATATTGCTCCAATGTCTTCACCACATCATCAAAAAGTGTATTGGAGTCCTGCAAAAAGATTCGGACTGCTTTCAGAAATCCTTCCTTCGTCCAGGCATCCTTCTGCAGAGGAAAATCGTCACTGCCGGCGACCTGTTCATCGATCAGCATACAGAGACGAGATACCATATAAGGATATCCGTCCGTATAATCATAGAGCCATTGGGCAAAAGCAGGGATATCCATGCCGGTATGACAGTCATTCTCATATGCGGCAAGCATTCCGGCAATGTCATCCGGCCGGAAGCTCAGATCCATCGTAAAGTCAGCGGCTACATTCCAGGGGCTGTTATATTTTGACTCCTCCCCCGGATGGAGCTTAAGCTTCAGATTTTTGACATCATAGACTCCTGCGAGTATGACAGAGTGAAATGTGGCGTCTCTTTGCTGCTGCTGATCCAGATATTTATTTCGAAGCAGACCAAGGAAAGATAAAAAAATCTGATTATCAGAGCTTTTATCCACTTCATCGATCATGAGAATGATCTTTTTCGCATTGGATGTACATAAATCTGTGATACGGTCGCTCAGATCATGAAAAGGAAACTCAGAGGAAACGGGCTGGGACCAGGCATCTATGAGCGCAGGAGCAGCTCCCTGCAGCTTCAATTCCCGTCTGATATTGCGGATGAGCCCCCTGGCAAAGATATCCATAGAACGAAACAATTCGTCTGCCGCTTCAAAGCTGAGACGGATCACCGTGTACTGCTCTTTCAGACGTTTTTCCAGGAGATACAGAGTGGTCGTTTTCCCAAACTGACGGGCACGGTTGATCGTGAAATAGCTTCCGTTCGTGATATAATCCCGGACAATCCGGTCAATGCGTTTTTCAATATTTACCATATAATGCAGCTCTGGTATGCAGACTCCGGTGATATTAAATCTTTTTGGCATAAGGCTCCCTCCCGGGTGAAATGATGTTGGTGTCTTTTTTTATGGCAGCTGTAATGTTATTGTAGCATAGGGAAAGCGTGCAGGCAATCGTTATATGTCACCTCCTGACCAATCACCACGCTGATTGGCCAGGAGGATGCACATAAAAGTTGGTATTCAGGCAAACTTTGTGCATCACAAAGTTTTCACAAAAATATTGCATAAAATTATGGAGTAATGTATAGTGAAAAGAAAAAGGATATATTGAAAGACTTTGAATAGCACCCGGCGGCAATGCGGGTGCTATTCATATCAACATATGCGGAAAGGCTGCCTGCGGCGGGCTTTCCGCGTCATGTCAGGGAGGAGCGGCATAATGAAACCAAACGGAAACCGATATAAAGTCGTGGTAGTAGACGACGAAGTCATGGCAGTCAAGGCCATTTGCTGCATCATAGAAAATCAATGCCCGGCGTTTGAGGTGGTGGGCACTGCAGGGAACGGAAGCGAGGCGCTGGAGCTGATCAAGAAGACGTCCCCGGATCTGGTGCTGACGGACGTGGAGATGCCGGTGAAAAACGGTCTGGAGCTGGTCCGGGAGGCCAGCGGGATGCGGCCGGACCTGTGCTTCTGCATTATCAGCGGCTACCAGGATTTTGAGTATGCCAGGGACGCCTTCCGGGGCGGGGTGCTGGATTACCTGACCAAGCCCATTGTCCCTTCCCAGATGCTGCGCGCCATGAAAAATGTGGAAGAAAAGCTGAGGAAGTTTTATTATGACAGGCGGGTCGGGATCTTCCGGAAGATCTGCGTGGGGGAGAGCATTTCCCTGGAAGAGATTCAGGCGTTCTTTCCATATAAAGAGTTTTATGCGGCGCTTCTGCGGGAAAACGGACTTCCGAGAAGGTATTCCCCGGCCAGGGAGCCGGAGCTGTACGGCACCATTGACGAAGCCTACATGGTCTTTGGGCGGGATAATATGGAAGAACTGTTTCTGATCCCGAAAGAGGTATTGGGGGCGCAGCCCCTGATCGACTACATGACCAGGGTTGAGCGCCGGCAGAAGACGGAAGGGTCTTATACCACCCTTCTCTATTATGGGGAGGCATTTTCCGGACCGGAGATCTCTGAAAAAATTCGGGATCTGTACTACTGGCTGAATACGCTCAGCACGGTGGGGCTTTCCCAGGTGGTGGACCTGGATCAAAAGCGGCTCCTGATGGAAAGGGTTCCCTCTCCGGATACGTCAGAGCTTTCCGGCATCCTGCAGGAGATGGAGCAGTATGCCAAGACCGGCAGATACGATCAGATCCAGAAATGCATTGGGAAAGCATTTTCCAGGTGGGAGGAGGAGAAGCGGCCGCAGATCTGGCTGGAGCAGGCGGCCAGGCGGACACTGAACTTCATCCGCATGCAGACCAAGAGCGAGGAATCCCTGATCGAGAGCGAGTACCAGTTTGAGGATGCCTTTTACTATTCCACAAGCATGGAGATGCTGCGGCAGAATCTGTACACGCCGATCCATCAGCTGACGGAAAAGGAGAAGGAAAACATAAAGGTAGATTCCCCGGAATTTTTTGAAAAGATCAAGGTCTACTTAAGCGGCCACATTTCCGAACCACTCTCCCTCCAGGCCATCTCCAACCTGTTTGCCATCTCTCAGGCGTACATGAGCAAGCTGTTCCGCAAGTACACCAGGCAGTCCTACAACCAGTATCTGACCGGGATCCGCATGGAGCGGGCAAAAGAGCTCATGGAAGAGAACAGCGAGCTCTTTGTGAAGGATATCGCGGAGATGGTGGGCTACCGGGACCAGTTTTATTTCAGCAGGATCTTCCATTCCTATACAGGGAAGAGTCCGGCTGACTATATTAAGTAGAATGACCTGTCAGGGCGCCGGACGATCGTTTCCAAGAGACAGCAGGGGCAGACTGTCTGCCGCGCGGCAGATAAAAAATGTTTCGATTTTTCAAGAGCATTGTTTTGAATCCTCCATGTACTTTTCGAAGTTCAGCGGGTAAAATAAACCCATGTTGAAACAAGAAAACGAATAAGGAGGATTCAATTTATGAAGAAGAAAGTTTTATCACTGATTCTTGCAGGTACGATGACACTGGGTCTGGCTCTGACCGGGTGCGGCGGATCTGACGGCGGCGGATCCGGCTCCGGCGAGGGAACTCCGGCAGCAGAGGACGCAGGCTCCGACGAGAGCTCCGGAGACAGCGGAGATAAGCCCTACGCAGGAGTTACCCTGAAATGGTGGGCAGGCAACGCAGAGAACAACCCGGGCACGCAGGCGGTTATGGAAGCGGCTACCGAGAAGCTGGGTATGGAATTCGAAGTAGAAGTCAACCCGGGCGGATCCGAGGGCGATAATATCATCAAGACCAGGATGGCATCCGGCGACCTTCCGGACTTTATGGCTTACAATTCCGGCTCCAAGCTGTATGACCTGAACCCGTCCCGGGGCTTCATGGACATTTCCGACTGGGAGATTGTGGACAAATTTGACGACGCGTTCTTAAGCTCTGTTACCATTGACGGCGCGGTATACGGTGCTCCCCAGTCCTCCACACAGGCAGGCGCGGTCATCTATTACAAGCCGGACTATGAAGAACTGAAGCTGGAAATTCCCCACACCTGGGATGAATTTGTAGACAACTGCAAGACTCTGGCAGACGCGGGCAAGACTCCGGTATACTTCACCGGCGGCGAGACCTGGGCAACACAGGTACTGTTCCTGGGCGACTACTACAACATTGCGGCGGCCAACCCGACTTTCGCAGATGATTACACAGAAGGAAAAGCAAAATACGCGGACGTTCCCGAGGCAACCAGAAGCTGGACCAAGTACGAAGATCTGGTAGATTATCTGAACGCTGACAAATCTGCGGCAACGGTTACAGACGGAAACTTTGCCATCGCGACAGGCGAAGCGACCCACTGGTTCATTCTGACCCAGCAGCTTCCGCTGATCCTGGAAAATGTAGAAGATCCGGACGATATCGGCGTATTCGGGGTTCCCGGAGACGATGCGGACGATCACGGCCTGACTGTTTGGGAGCCGATGAGCTGGTATGTAAACAAAGATACCGAGAATGTGGATGCGATCAAGGCATTCTTCGAGTTCTACTATTCCGAGGAAGCGCTGGATCTGTATTTCGGAACCTACGGAGCAAATGGGCCGTCCTGTATCAAGGGCTATGAGCTGCCGGATTCCGTATGCAGCGCGGTACGTGTAGACATGCAGAAATATTTTGACGACGGAAAGACCGTTCCGGCATTGGAATACCAGTCTCCGATCAAAGGAACCACCTGCGAGCAGATGACCACGGCAGTGGGCCTTGGACAGATGTCCGGGGAGGAAGCGGCCGCGATGTATGACGATGACTGCAAGAAGTCCGCTGTACAGCTTGGCTACGATTGGGAATAAAACCGGATAGTCTGAGAGAAAAAAGTGTGGCCGCCTGGATGTGCCGGGCGGCCATTCATATAAGGAGGTTTACTATGAAGACAAAAAAAGAACGGAGCATGTACCCCGTCTGGTTTGTCCTTCCGTCCCTGATCATTTTCGTGGTCTTTTTCCTGTGGCCGATCATATCTTCTCTGTATTACAGTCTGACCGTATGGAACTTTGAGACCGCGAAATTCTGCGGACTTGATAACTATAAGCTTTTCTTTTCCGAACATTCCATGAGCTCTTCCGTGATACATACCCTGATCTATGCGTTCGGGACCAGCGCGTTAAAAGTCATTCTGGCATTTTTTATCGCCATATTCCTGACCAGCAAGATCAAATCCAAGGGCTTCATCCGTTCGGCAGTATTTTTCCCGAACCTGGTGTCCATGATGGCGGTGGGCCTTGCCTTTTCGTACATGATGCACCCCACCAAGGGACTTTTAAACATGCCGATCCAGGCATTGGGCGGGACACCCATTGATTTCCTGGGGGATCCCAAGACCGCGCTTCTGAGCATCATCCTGACGGACGTGTGGAAGGGACTTTCCATTTCCGTCGTCATTTATATCGCGGGGATCCAGTCCATTGACAAGACCTATTATGAGGCGGCCGCCATCGACGGAGCGACAGGATGGCAGCAGCTGAAGCACATCACCCTTCCTCTGGTGGCGCCTTCCCAGAATTCTATCATCATTCTCTCCCTGATCGGCGGGCTTCGTTCCTTCGACCTGATCTGGGCGATGACAGGCGGCGGCCCCGGCTTCTCCACGGACGTACTGGCATCCGTCATTTACAAGCAGTACGCGGCCGGATTCTATGGACTTTCTACGGCAGGCAACGTGGTCATGCTGATCCTAATCTCCGTGATCGCATTCCCGCTGCAGCATTTCCTGAATAAGAGAGAGGAGGCGATCCAGGGATGAAAAAGAAAAAAAGACTTCTCCTTCTGGGAGATATCCTGGGCGTGTTGGTGACCTTCGTCATCTTCCTGGTTCCGTTTTATTTTATGCTGGTGCAGTCCCTGAAATCAAAGGCAGAGGCCAACAAGCTGTCCATCAGCTGGCCCAGCGAGCTTCATTTTGAAAATTATATCGAAGTGTTCAAGCATGGGAACTACCAGCTGGTGACCGCCTTCAAGAACAGCGGGATCTTGACATTTTTCACCGTGCTGGGACTTCTGGTGACCGCGGCCATGGCGGCTTATGTGATCCAGAGGAGGCGCGACAAACTGATGACCGGCATCCAGGCCATGATCATGCTGGGCCTGATGATCCCGGCGGCGATCCTGCCTACGATCCATCTGCTGCAGAGCATGCACATTTACAAGACCATGTTCTCCATGGTGATGATCGAGATCGCTCTGCAGACGCCGTTTGCGATCATGCTGTACCGGGGGTATATGGCCTCCATTCCGAAGGAACTGGAGGAAGCGGCCCGGATCGACGGCTGCAGCAAATGGCAGATTTTCTGGAAGGTGATCTTTCCGCTGCTCAAGCCCATCCAGGCGACGCTCATCATCTTGGTCGGCGTGCAGACCTTCAACGACTTTACGAATCCGCTGTATTTCCTGCCGGGTTCCGAGAATACGACAGTTCAGCTGACGCTGTACAGCTATCAGGGACAGCTGGCCAGCAGCTTTAATCTGCTGTTTGCCGATATCATTGTGATCACGTTCCCGATGCTGATCCTGTTCATCATCTTCAATAAGAAGATCGTAGATGGCATGGTGGCCGGCTCAGTCAAAGGTTAAGGTAACAATTATGAAATTTCGCAGTAGGATAGTGCTTGCATATACCACTGTTGCACTGTTAGTCAGTCTGATCCTGGGCATTGCGGTGGCCAGGATCAGTCTTCAATATGAGATGACCAGCCAGAAAAATAATCTCCGTGTCACCGCAAAATCCTATGTGACCCAGATGGATGAGCGGCTCAGCCGAATGGACGCCATCATGAAATATATCCTGTCGGATACCGTCATGCTGGAGAGCATTACCTGGCTGGCGGAAGACCAGTACGGGGAGATCCCGAACCGCTATGTGCTGGATGCGAAATCCAATCTGGGTACCAGGCTGACCACGGAATACATTATGAAAAATTCATACCGGACCGTATTCTTCAATCAATCCTCGTTTCTGGCCAGCAGCGCCACCTACACAACGGGAGCGGGAATTTTGCCGAAGCAGCGCCTGATCTCGGAATTTGAGGTGGAGGAGATCCCTTACCTGGAGCGGGCGGACGCGGCGGATGGAAATTCTGTGATCATCAGTTCCCATCCGGATTACTGGAGCGCCAATGACAAGGTACCGGTCTATTCCCTGATGAAGGCGCTGCGGGGAGAAGGGATGGGCTATCTGGAGGTGGAGAACCGGATGGACAGCCTGGAATCGCTGGAAGCATCGGATCCGGATATTGAATTTCTACTCATTGTAAATGGAGGAGAGATCCTTTACGCCAGCAACGGAGACTACGGAACGGAATTGTCTGAGGAGGGCCGCGAACGGCTTCGGGATCAGCAGGAGAATCAGATCCTGACGGAAAACGGTTCGATCTATACGAAAGCGTCCTCTTCGGAGTTTGACCTGACGGTACTGGCGTATAAAGAGAACGTGCTGCTTGGCAAGGAAAGAGGGCAGCTTTTTTCCATCTCCTTTGCGGCGACGCTGGCCACCTTCGGCATCAGCCTGGCGATGATCATTTTCTGGGCAGGGATCCTGACCCGTCCCATCAAGCGTCTGCAGGAGACGGTGGAACATACGAATATCGAAAATCTGCAGGATAACCGGCACCTGGAGGCGGCCGGGGCACTGGATGAATTTCAGGAGCTGATCCGGTCCTATCAGGCCATGATGACGCGGCTGGACGAGGCACTGCAGAATGAGAAAAAGGCGGCGAAGCTGCAGCTGCAGGCACAGTTTGATACGCTGCAGGCGCAGGTGAACCCGCATTTTATCTACAATGTGCTCAATACGATCTCGTCCCGCGCGATCCTGGACAATGACGAGACTATCTGTGAGATGTGCGGCTCCCTGGGAACCATGCTGCGCTACTCCACGAACAACAAGGAGCGGTATGCCACGGTGGAGAAGGAGCTGGAATACCTGGACAGTTATTTTTATCTGCTGAAGGCCCGTCATGAAAATTCTCTGGAAGTGAGTATCGATGTGGACCGGGGGATCCGGCGGCAGACCATCCCGAAGATGACCCTGCAGCAGCTGGTGGAAAACTGCGTGAAGCATGGGTTTCAGAACATGGACACCGGCAGGCACATTTCCGTAATGGGAAGGGTACTGGCGGACTGCTGGATTATTCGGGTGGAGGACAATGGCTGCGGAGTTCTGGAGGAAAAGCTTCTGGAGCTGCAGAGAAAGCTGGAGGAAGCGCGGAAGGATATTCTGGAGAGGGTCAAGCCCGCAGAGATGGAGATCGGCGGCATGGGTGTCGTGAACACCTACGCCAGATGCCTGCTGCTGTATTTTGAGGACTGCATTTTTGAAATGGAAAATGTACCGGACAGCGGGGGATTTGCGGTGACTGTGGGGCAGAGGAAGCCCGGGAATATATAAAAAACGGAATGGGCCGCGGCCGGCAGAGTGTCTGCTGGGTCTGTAAACGTATGAAACAACGATATATCGTTAGGAAGGAAATTCGCTATGAAAATTGAACATTTAAAAATCAACCATCTGACGAATCCGCTGGGCTATGACCTGGCGAATCCCACCATTTCCTATGTGGTGACGGAGGCTGCGGGAAAGCAGCAGGTCAGCGCGCAGGTGCAGGTTTCTCTGAAGGAGGATTTTTCTGAGATCCTGTATGACAGCGGGGAGTGTGACAATGTGGTCAGTACGGGATTTGAACTGCCGCTCACGTTGTCTCCCATGACCCGATATTACTGGAAGGTCCGGGTGACGGATGAGACGGGGGATTGCGTGTGGAGCGAGGTACAGTGGTTTGAGACGGCAAAAACGGTGACCTGGCAGGGCGGTGTCCGCCGGCCGGGAGAGGCGGATTCCTGCCGGTCAGCGCAGGACAGCGCGTGCCAGCCGGAACAGACGGACGCTTGCCGGTCGGCTCAGGGAAGTGCGTGTCAGCCGGGACAGACGGACGGTTGCCGGTCAGAGCAGGACAGCGGGGGTCAGGAATCGGCGGACTGCGGTCAGGGCGGGCAGACCGGCACCTGGCAGGCGAAGTGGATCACCCCCAGGCTGGAGAAGCAGGTCCAGGCGGCGGTCTGGCAGGAGATTGAGATCGCAAAACCAGTGGTCAGAGCACGGGCCTACGCGGTGGGCTTGGGCCTCTATGAGTTCTATGTCAACGGGGAGAAGCAGGGGGACGAATGCCTCCTTCCGGGATTCTGCGATTATGACAGCTGGATCCAGTACCAGACCTATGAACTGAGTCTGAAAACCGGAAAGAACCGTGTGGAGCTGCTGCTGGGAGACGGCTGGTACAAGGGCCGCTACGGGATGCGTGTGAAATATGAGAATTACGGCGACCGTCTGGCGGCATTGGCGGAGATCCGTGTCTGGTACGAGGACGGCACGGAGGAAGTATTCGGCACGGATGAGAGATGGAAGTCAAGGAAAAGCCGGATCGTGGACAGCGGCATTTATTCCGGAGAGGTGTATGACGCGGGGCTGGATGTCAGCGAGACCTTCGGCACGGAGCTGATCGAATTGGGGTATGACCGTCTGTCTCCCAGGCTGTCCCCGCCGATCACCGTGCATGAGCGGATCAAGCCTGTGGAGGTGATCCATACGCCCGTGGGAGAGACGGTCCTGGACCTGGGGCAGAACATGGTGGGGTGGCTGACCTTCCGCTGCAAGGCGCCTGCCGGGACGAAGCTGCATTTCCAGTTCGGGGAGATCCTCCAGGACGGGAATTTTTACAATGAAAATCTGCGTACCGCAGAAGCGGAATATACGTATATCTCAGACGGGACGGAACGCTGGGCGCGCCAGTATTTTACGTTCTATGGGTTCCGCTTCGTGAAAGTGGAAGGTTGGGAAGGGGAACCGGATCCGGAGGATTTCCGGGGGCTGGTGATCCATTCGGACATGGAAGAGCTGGGAGAGATCACCACCTCGGATCCGCTGGTGAACCGCCTGGTCTTGAATGCGAAATGGGGCATGAAGGGGAATTTTGTGGATGTGTCCACCGACTGTCCTCAGCGCGACGAGCGGTACGGATGGACCGGGGACGCGCAGATCTTCTCCGGTACGGCCAGCTACTTTATGGATACCTGTGCATTTTACACCAAATTCGGACGGGATCTGTATGCGGAGCAGGTAAAGATGAACGGCAGCGTGCCGGACGTGGTGCCGGTCGCTAATTATCCGGGAGACGCTTCCACCGCCTGGGCGGACGCGGCAACGGTCATTCCCTGGAATGTGTATCTGCATTACGGTGACAAGAATATCCTGCGCCGCCAGTATGACAGCATGAAGGCGTGGGTCGATTATATGAAGCGGGAGGACGACGGAGACGGCGCGAAACGGCTGTGGCAGACGGGAACCCATTACGCGGACTGGCTGGCACTGGACGGTAATTACGCAGGCGGCGTCTACGGCGCGACGGACCCGGACCTGGTAGCCTCCGCCTACTATTATTATTCTGCGAATATCGTGGCAAAGTCTGCGAAGATCCTGGGGAAGGAAGAGGATGCGAAGAGCTATGAAACGCTGGTGCGGGAGATCCATGATGCCTTTATCCGGGAATATTTTACACCTTCGGGCAAGCTGGCGGTGGATACCACGACGGCTTATGTGGTGGTCCTGTACATGGGGCTGACACCGGATTTTGCCTATGAAAAGGTGCGCAAAGGCCTTCTGAACCGGCTGAAAAAGAATTTCTATCACCTGGATACGGGATTTGTGGGAACGCCGTACCTGTGCCGGATGCTGTCCGAACATGGGATGAACGACCTGGCGTACCACCTGCTCTTGGAGAAGGGGTATCCGGGATGGCTGTATGAGGTGCTGATGGGCGCTACCACTATCTGGGAGCGGTGGAATTCCGTGGAGCCGGACGGAAAGATCAGCGGAACGGAGATGAACTCGCTGAACCATTATTCCTATGGATCCATTGTGGAATGGATGTTCCGCAATATGGCCGGGATCAATCCATGTGAGGACTATCCGGGATTTAAGAGATTTCGGATCGCGCCCATGCCGAACTACCAGATTGGAAAATCCGAGGCCAGGCTGCAGGCCGCGTCGGGGCTCATCGAGTCGGCGTGGGAGATTGACGGAAAGCAGTTGAAGTTCCGGTTTACGGTGCCATTTGATACTCAGGCGGAGATCGTGCTTCCGGACGCGTCGGCGGAGGTGATCCGGCAGCAGGCTGGGGATATGTCCGGCTGTCAGGGGAAAGAAGTGTCCGGCGGGCAGAGCGGCGAAGCGGAGGTTGCTCAGGCAGGAGACGCAGGCTGCGGCCAGGATGGAACAGTGGGTGAGATCCGGCAGAGCGAAGGCGCAGGCTGCGGCCAGGACGGAGCAATGGGTGAGATCCGGCAGGACGGGAAGAATGTGGTGTTCCTTGCAGGGGCGGGAAGCTATGAGTTCTGCTATGAGCCAACCACACCGTACCGGAAGACCTACAGTCTGGATTCTACCTGGGAGGAGCTGCAGGAAAATCCGAAGACCAGGGCGGTTCTGGATCAAGAGTATCATTTCGACAGGATTCCATTTGAGAAGGAGCTGTGTACCCTGGAGGAGCTGACCTGGGCGCCGTTTACCGGGTATGGCGTTACGAGGGAGAAGCGGGAGAGACTGGACCGGATGCTGCGGGAAGTGGAATAGCGGCTATAAAAGGAATACGGTAAAAAACGATGTGGACCCATGTGCTTGCGGAAATGTCAAGTATGTGGGTCTTATTTTATTCCATGGGAAACATACAGCTATTTTATTCTGCTCATATTTAAACTCTCCGCAGAGGAGAAACCGGGAGCTGCACCCGATGGAAATAAACTATGCACAGAGAAATATTATGATTCGGAAAATCAGCCGGCAAGGGAAATGGGACATTTTGACGGGCGAATCATATTAAGATTGAAAAAAGGAGTCCACGCATGGACTCCTCCGGCCGCAGGCCCCACAAGCATCCGCAGCACAACCACTAAAAATAATATACAGCAATTGATATCAGAAGTTAATCTATATTTTAGTGGTCTGTAAATAAGTTTATGCAGGAATCTATAGATTATGAAAAGTTTTAGAGAGTACAATCACACGATACAATTCTCGCAGATTACAACCATCTGCGAAAATGCTTTATAGCATATCTCGACATCTGTTACAATACACCTAACAGGTAGATTTGTCAACACCCATTTTTTCCCTGCCGGCGTGATATCCCTGCCGGCAGGCTTTTCTTTTGTTGATCCGGATGCTTTCCAATCTCAATATATAGACTGCAAAATCATAAATTTACATCAGGAAAAGGAGGATCATTATGGCCAGACAAGGTGAAAACATTTACCAGCGCAAGAACGGCAAATGGGAAGGCAAATACATCAAGGACAGGGTAAACGGCAGAATCAGATACGGTTATATTTCCGGTAGCAGCTACGACGACGTGCTGCGGAAAAAGCAGAGGGCCGCGAAAGCATATGAGGACTCTGTGAAAAAGGAATCCGGCGGCGGGGACCGGCTTCTGTTTTCCAACGTGGCTTCCGAATGGATGAAGGAAAAAGAGTCGTATCTCAAGCAAAGTACCATATGCAGATACCGCAACAACCTGAACCTCCATCTGCTCCCGGCTTATGGAGACCGGCTGGTCACGGATATCACGAGAGACGACGTGGATGCTTTTGTAACCAGGCTCTGCGCGTCAGACGGCAATAACGGCAAAGGACTGTCCGGCAATACCGCAAGGAGCGTTGTATCTGTTCTTAAAACCGTTGTGGAGTATGCCCGGGACTACAGGCGTGTTCCAGTGGCGAACCTGAACGGGATTTTCATCAAAAACCAGGGCAGGCCCATCCGTGTATTCAGCAGAAATGAGCAGAAAATGATCGAGGATTACCTTCATGAGAATATGGATCTGGACAATGACCTCATCGGAATCATGCTCTGCCTCTATACCGGCATCCGTCTCGGCGAGCTCTGCGCCCTCCGCTGGGAGGATGTCCTTCTCGATGAGGGGGAGCTGTATATCCACGCGACCATGCTGCGGATCCAGACCCCGGATCATCCGGATCACAGGACGAAGGTCATTACTACGATGCCCAAGAGCGGAAGCTCCATGCGGAGGATTCCGCTGCCGCCCAATCTGTACAAGCTGCTGTCGGAAATGAAAGGACCGGACGGAACCTATTTTCTGACAAGGCATGAAAATCTGTTTATCGAACCCAGGATCATGGAGAGCCATTTCAAGGCGGTCATTGACGCAGTCGGGATTGCGGATGCCAATTTCCATGCGCTCCGGCATACCTTCGCCACAAGATGCATTGAGCTTGGCTTTGATGTGAAGTCCTTAAGCGAAATCCTTGGCCATTCCAGCGTGAGACTCACCATGGACCGCTATGTACATCCGACCCGGGAAACGAAACAGAAAAATATGGACAAGCTTGCACAGCTCTTGCCCCGCGGATAGAAACGTATCAAAGGTTACATGTCACACCCCGACCAATCATCAAGCTGATTGACCGGGAGGATGCGCATAAAAGCATCCTGTTTCAGCAAATCCCTTTAAAGTCATGAAACGCGCCGCTGGGAGGAGGCGTTTTAGGCCTTCGTGTGAGCCATGCCGTCTTATTTGATCTAAGGACAACGCATAGAACTGATAAGGTGATTTTTAAGGTGATAAGGTGGTTTGATAAATCGGTCTGTTTTTCATGAATCCTGTTTTCATGGGCTTTTCAACGCTTTCTCGCAGATGGTTGTAATCTGCGATTCAAAACGTAAGCTGACTCGGCAGAAAAAAGAGCAAAATCCATGATTTAGGACGATGATCAATGAAGCAAAATGACAAGCGCCATTCCTCCCATTACTGTGTCCTCTACACGCAGACATTAAAGCAATGGGAAGTTACAACGGTACTTAAGAAAAAACTTCCGGAAGGAAGGGGCACGGTATTTTATCCCTGCATCGAGCTGTGGAGACACGACAGAAAAGCAACGGAGATCAGAGCGCTTTTCCCCGGATATCTATTTATCCGTTCCGATATGGAACCGGAGGAGCTCCATCATTTTATAGGAGAGCACCGGAGGGACGTATCGTCCTTCATCAAGGAGCTGCGTATCAGTGAAAAGAAGATTTCCGGCGGCGATGCCGCTGAGAG
>QXWX01000070.1 GCA_009911175.1 Lachnospiraceae bacterium
ATGAAAATGCGACTTCGGATTAGCAACCGTACAGGTAGAATTTTTGTATTGTGCTTTTCCGGTTTATCCGGGTTAGGGTGTAATCAGAATAAACCGTCTAAAGATTCGCTGCCATCGGGTACAGGCGGCCGGGATTCCTGCGTCTGGGAAGGAGACGGCATTTGTGGCGCTGCACCGCGTCTGGTTTCGGAAGAATGAAAATCATAACAACGGTATTCAGAAATAAGTTCTCTCCCTGAAAATGCAGCACAGCTGTTTTCGGCTAAGGATGAGGCAGGGCTGGCAGAAGAGGCAGGATCGGTATATGGCCTGAAAATTTTAGCAGAGAAAGCCTCTCTTTTTTCTGGAGACCAGTCTCCGGACTTTAAAAATTCGACTCTTGCATGCAATGGCGGGAGCGGACGGCCATTCTTGGTGGTAAAAAGAGTGATTTCCTGAAAATCCTTCATACGGATATCTGTCTCCTCCACCAGATTTTTCTGCGTACATGTCTCTCTTGAAGAATAAGAGAGAGAAGGCGAATCATCTGACAGGGCTGTCTCAGAAACGGTTGACTGTTCCTCCACCTCATCATGGATTCCTGCCATTGCAGAAAATACTTCCATATCTGACAGTGAAGAACGTCCGAATACAAAAATATGGGCGCAGCCTAAGATTACGCCTTTCAGATACTTTGTGATTTCGTTTTTCTCAAACTGATCTAAAGTCTGGATTGCACAGAACATGGCTACCCGGAATTTCCTGAATAAGGAGAAATTTTTCTCCAGAGAACTGTGGATCAGCACAGGAAGCTCGTCAACATAGAAGAAGTGCGGAATCCTTGTTTTTTCTGTTCCTGGACGGGACAATACCGCATTGTTGAATGAGAGCAGGAAAAACAGGCCGAATGCAATCGCGTTGCTGTCACCGGAGGCAAGGTCGTAATTGCAGACTGTAATCTCCCCGTTTTCAAGAATCTGGTCAAAGTCAATGGAGGCTTGCGCACAGTAGACGTCTTTGCTTTCTGGCATCAGTAAAAACTCATTGATGATATTCCTGGTACCACGGCTCTGATCCTCCATCTTTGGACGGCCTTTCCCAAGGAGGTCCTCCCGGATATATTGGGAGATAAAGGAATAACGCTTCTGCTCCCTGTCAAGCTCGTCCAGTTTGCTCACATAAGGCGGCAGGAGGTCGAAGTTGTTAATGAGCAGCTGCAGGTCAGCAGGGGTGGCCTGGCGTTTGTAAAGGACAGGAACCGTGTTCATGACAAGAATGGCTAGGTTTGCAAGCATCTGCCTGTTGAGTCCGGTGAAATAGGAATCTGCCTTCCCCTTCAGATCGGTAATTACCTGCATGACATCTGAAAAGATGACCGCTTTTTTAACAATAGCCTGATGGAGTGCATTGCCGCTTAGAGAAGGTGATATAAAAAATGGGTTCATGCCAGTCCAGTTTGGCTTGAGTGTTCCTTCAAAGGTGTGTGTTGCGTCAATTCTGTGATAGGGAATGCCGCG
This sequence comes from Lachnospiraceae bacterium, assembly GCA_009911175.1. Next base: position 1,497 of record QXWX01000070.1, read on the forward strand.
TGCCTCACACAGCCTGCATACGTCATCTGTCAGAGAATCCTCCGGTGCCAGAACCGTAATTCCGCAGACCGGATACTGCATGCGGATAGATTCGGGAGAGGCGTAAGTGGCGGCAGTTTCGGTGCAGCTGTCCGGCATTGCTTCTTTGGCAGGACGAAAATCGGACAGGGAAAAATATGAGAAAGAGCCGGTATAGGTATATAGGCCGTCCTGCACAAGCTTGTGCATAGCCTTTATCTGTTCCTGCTCTGCCTGACAACGCATATCCAGATCGTCACGGATTGCGGGCAGAATCGTGGAAGACGTTTTCCCGGTTCCACTGGTTCCGTCTACCAATGTATGCAGAAAACGGTCTGTTTCTGATATGGTAATACGTTTCCCGCTGCGGATGTCCCTGGCGATAGACAAAGGATACTGGATCCTTCTTTTTTGCTTTCCGGTTTGCAGATAATAGGTCAGCTTAAAGGAAAGAATAACACTGCGGCTTTTTGCGTCCCTGGCTGGGCGGAGGAAAGACTTCATCAGTATATAAAAAAGCGGCAGGAGAGGGAGCTCTGTAATCAGGCGGGCAAGAAAAAGAACCATACCCTTTGTAAAGATTTCGTCTGTCTCAATCGCAAGAACAGAGGGAAGGAATAACTTTGATAAAAGCTGAAATACAACTGTAATGATTATGAGTGTTTCGTAATACAGGGTTGCAATATAGGCGGCAAGCTTAAAACGGTGATAGTTAAACGCTTCTGAGACGGTAGATAAGAGCCAGAGAAGTATCGGAAGCGTCATAGCGCAAAAACGATAAACAAAGCCGCAAGGGAGCAGTGAATAGTCGATTCGGTACAGTGCAAAGATAAACCGAAGGCTGTACGCAAGCAGATGGCAGAGGAACAGACCATAGGCAACTGCAGGAAAAGAACGGTTTGTTTTATTCATTAACAGGTCTCCTTTCTGGTGACGATCCGGAGCTGGCCGTCAAATTCGTCACATTCAAAAATAACGGGAAGCTTGCTGCCGTCAGCCAGAAAAATAGCTGGCGGCGGGTTAAGATGAAGAGGGCGGCTGCAGTCAATCATCAGTACAGTAGTGTTTTTGCCAGGTGTTTTGCAGAGGGATTCTATATCTGTAAGATTCTGGACGGATGAAAATAAAAGCAGGAAAACCGGTGTTTTGGCATCGGTCCCGGACTGGAAAAATTTCTGAATACGGATACGGGAGCTTAAATCTATAGTAAGATGTTCACACGCTATATAGCCGTATTTTTTATGGCAGAATCCTTGGAAGAAACGGAGCTCTGTCTGATCCTGGCGTATGATTCGCAGTGGGTGCTGATATTCCCAGCCATCTGTATTCAGCCCGTTAAATAAGAGGCATTTCAGGAGCTGCTCTGGAAAATCATATTCATAGGGCATAATATACGGCTGGTAAAGAGGGAGCCTGTGATTGGGAACGGTGAAAATCGGATTTCCATTTAAAGCGTGGGACACAAGCGAAGGATGTTCGCTGTAAACACGCCGGAAATGTGAATGCACCCGTTTTTGAAACAGTTCATCCATATCCAAATCCTGCATATCAGAATAACTGGTATCATCAAGATACATTTTCTTCAGGGTATATACATCTGCGAGGCTGTCCATTTCCGGATGGCGGCTGTGCAGGCTTTGGAAGACTTGGATTTCATTCGCCGAGATCGTTCTTTTCAGCGCAGAACATTCCAATACCTGGAGGAACTGCCGGTAATCCAGCGGTACTTTGCAGTCTTCCTCAAAGATAGACCATATTTTCGTAAAATGCAGGAGAACACGGTACAGGGAGAAGGAAGGTTTTGCAGTGAGGGAGCGTTTGTGTGGAAAAGCAAGACAGAAGATCAGGATGTTTCCGGTCTCGTTTTCTCTGAGGATGCCCGCCTGCCGGTAATGCTGCAGTTTCTGAAGAATGACATTTTCGGATTGTGTATTGTTATCCTGTTCAATATAGTATTTTGTGTGTGGAGTAATGAGGATTCCGTCACACCTTGGCTCGGCTTCTTTTCCGGGGGATGCCAAGGGCTTAAGTGGGTATTCTAAAATCCATGGTACTGGATGGCTTTTTGGGGAACCGATATAAACAAAATAAAAATCGTTTGCCCGGATTCGGTGGTATATCTGCTGTGTGCCTGCCGGTAAGCGTTTTTCCAGGCTTATCTGCAGGTATTCCAGAAGAATAGGAGGAAAAAGCGATTTCAGTATGGAGCGTCCTTTTGGGGTAAGGAAATAATATTTATTTTGATGTTGGTTTGGCAGTTTTCTTGACTGGATAAGCCCGTCTTTTTCCAACGTCTTGAGAGAAAGCCTTCCGGCGGTCTCTGTTTTTCCATGAAGATTGCAGAGGGCAAGTTGTCTGTAGGTAATCAGGCCGGTCTGTGACAGCAGGAACAGGTCTGCCTGTTTCTTTTGCAAAGAAAAAAGCCCGGCGCTTTCGCACAGGCTTTTTTCAAAATATGTCTTTATCTGCATGTTTTCTCCTTTCGTTTGATAATGGTTTCGTGTAGAATCAAGAGACCTGTCTCCAGGAATTGCTAAACGAATGTTTCCGAAAGGAAATAAACTGAAAAAGTATCTTAAGTATAACAGTAAAAGTTGAGGCAGGCAAGTTTTATAAAGAAATAATTTGTAATACATTGTATTACAATGTAGTGTATTACATTTATTTATAATAGATTATTATCAAGGTTGTATTAATAGAATTCACGTGTTACAATCAGATGAAAGAGAAAATAACGGAGGAAAGTAACATGGCTGAGACAAAACCCAAATCGTATCGGATCGATGAAGAGACCGCCGAGCGGATACGGCAGATTACAGAGGAGATCGGGGAAGGGCAGCAGGCGGCGTTTGCCCGGATGATAGAGGCATATTCACTCCAGAAGGCAAAGGTGGTACTGGTAGATGACAGGGAGAATCTGGAGCAATTTGAGAATTATGGCAGTATCTTAAACCGGATGTATATGGATGCGGTGGAAGGAAAGCATAATATGAAAGAAACTGTCCGGGCGGAGTATGAGCTTTTGCTCCGGTCAAAAGACGAGACGATTTCAGACCTGCAGATAAAGAACCGGACGATGGCAGAATTAAAGGATGAAAATTATAAGAGGATCTCTGCGCTGCAAAAAGAAAATGAAGAGCTTGTTGAAAAAATCCATGCACAGGATGCAAAGATTATGGAACAGCAGGAAGATTTTCGTAGCAAACTGGCTGATAAAGATGCCTTAAACCGGAATTTGAGCGAGTCATGCAGTGATTTGCGCAATAAAATTGCCAGTATGGAATCGGCCGTTCAGAAGACAGAAAGTATTCTGGCAGAGAAAGAGGAGCTTGCAGACTCCAATACAGAGCTTCAGAAACGCATTGAAAATCTGGAACGGCTGCAGAAGGAGGCAGAGTTGGAGAAGAAGCGTGCGCTCATGGAGCAGGAAGAAGCGCACAAAAAGGCAGTCGCCGAGATGGAAAGCAGACTGGCAGAGTCAGTCCTGTCGGGTGAAAGGGAACAGCTTAAGTTAAAACAGCAGCATTCGCAGGAAATCGAAAAATTAAAAGAAAAAATGCAGGAGAAGGTAGATTCCTACCAGAATAAATATATGGAATTATTGGAGAAGCTTGGAAGTGAAAGTATATAGATAAGGGAACAGCCCTCTGATGTTCAGTAAGGAATTATAGGGGAATTATGTATAATATTATAATTTGTGATGATGATCGAGCGTTTGTTGATTATATAAAAGGAGTTATGGCAAAAAGCGGAATGGATAAGGGAGAGATTCTGTTTAGCGAGTATTATTCAGGTGAAGAGCTTTTGCAGGGAATCCGGAACAGAAAGAGGTGCGATCTGCTGATTCTGGACATGCAGATGGAGGGGCTTGACGGACATGAAACGGCGGCAAGGTTTCGGGAGGTCTTTCCCAAGAGTATCCTTGTATTCTGCTCAGGTGTACACATGCCCACGGATGAGTCGTTTAAAGCGACACCGTTTCGTTATCTGCTTAAAAGTTATTCTGAGGAACGGATGATTTCAGAGATGTGTGCAGTGGTCAGGCAGATTAAGGAGAATCAGAATGTTCCCTGTATTGTTGGGAATTATTACCATAACAGCGTAGCCCTCGTTCCGGATGATATATTATATATTGAGAATACAAAACATGGGAGCAGGATTCATGTGGGCAGGGAACAGATAGAGTATTCTTTTGAACATAAGCTGACTACAAGGCAGAAGCTTGGGGAACTGTATGAGATTCTGCACCCCTTTGGGTTTGCATACGCACATAACAGTTATATTGTCAATCTGAGGTATGTGGTCAAGATGTGCTCGGACGGGGAGATGAAATTAAAGGATGGCACGATTCTGACGATTTCCCGCTCCAGGCTAAAGGAATTCCGGAGTTATTTTGCAGAATGGGTCAGCCGCAAATATATGGAGTGATGCTATGAATAGTATGAACTTTATTGATAAATATATATTACTGGTGTACTGTATCGTGGAGATATATCTTGTCTATACATTTTTTGAATGTTTTTTTGAAAAGAAGTCCTGGGCGCTGGAACCTAAGAAGCTTTATCTTACGAATGCAGGGGCGGTGTTCAGCCTGTATGCGGTGAATCTGGTGGGGAAACGGGAGCTGAACCTTGTCATGTTCATAGTCATAAGCTTTGCCTTTGTGATGGTTTTATTTGAAGGAAAGACGGGGAGCAGGGTTTTGTGCTACGTAGTCGCATATTCCATTATATTCGCGAGTGAGTGTCTGTTTGCAATTATCTTCAACCAGACGAATGAGAAGAATATGCTGATGTCAGGGGTTCATCTGGAGATCCTGTCCCTGAAACTTTTAACCTATATTATGTTTGTACTGGTAGAACAGTTTATCGGGACATCAAAGAGGAAGATGGATAATCATATCTTTTTGGAATATCTGTGCCTGCCGGTGGCCGGTTTTGGTATCATGGCAGGAATTTTCTATTCGGGTTTTGATTTTGGTACGAATGTCTATGTGAAGGTACTGATCACCGTTTGCTTCAGCCTTCTGCTGATCGGGAATATCCTTGTGTTCTATGCATTTAACAGATATTCGGAAGAAATGTACCAAAATGCGGAAAATCAGATTCTCATTACAAAACAGCAGGCAGATTTAAAATATTATACGCAGATGGACGAAGTGCAGGGAAGCCATAATGAGTTCGTCCATAATATGAACCATTACCTGTCTATGTTTCATAATTTTGCAAGGCAGGGCGACTGTAAAAGTATTATGAAGGCAGTGGAGGAGATGAACGGGCATATAGAGGACAGTGGGACGGAAATATTCTGCAGCCATCATGTACTGAACATGATATTATCCGAGAAAAAAGGACGGGCGGAAAAGAACCAGGTTGAATTTGATGCTTATGTGGAGCCGGGAGTAAGATTAGAGATGGTTTCCGATATTGATCTGGTCGCAATACTGGGAAATCTGCTAGACAATGCGCTGCGTGCCGCCGGAGAATGTCGGGGACAGAAATATGTGAAGGTACGTATTTTTATGCAGGATGTCGGAGGGTTTTGTGTATTCAGGATTATAAATGGATATTCAGGGGAGATTGCCGTGCAGGGGGATACGCTCCTGTCAACCAAAAAAGAAAAAGGTCTGCATGGCCTGGGGATTGGCAGCGTAAATAAGATGGCGGAAAAGTATGGGGGTTATCTCTCTTGTAAAGTAGAAAAAGATGTATTTACAGCAGTACTGTTATTGTCAACACAGGATTAGAAGTAGAAAAATAGAATGCCTGATAGCAGGAGATCCTTTAACTGCAAATATGGCACCTCATTCTGCAAAAATGGACAACCTTGTTGCAGGAGAAAGGTAGGGTTGATAAACTTATATTGCGTTTCTGGGGCTTAAAACCAGTGCCGGCAAGGCACAGGCATAGCAAAGGGAGATGTAAGGCAAAGAAAGAGAGATGATATGGAGTGGGATGAAAAGTTACAGAGAATAATCAGTTGTATTGAGAGTAGCCTGGATTATGAAGAGAGGGCTATAGATGAAAAGGAAATTGAAGAGATTGCCGGTTGTTCTTATGCTTTTTTCCAAAAGGTATTCTCTTATATAAACGGAATCAGCCTGTCCGAATATATCCGGCTGCGTAAGCTTACATTTGCCGGATATGATTTAAAAGGCAGCTGCATTAGGATTGCAGAAGTAAGCAATAGATACGGATATGAATCACCTACCTCTTTTACTAAGGCGTTCCGCAGGTTTCATGGCGTTTCACCGAGAGAGGCAAGGAAGCATGAAACAAGGTTGCAGATTTATCCCCAAATGGAGAAGATACGAAAACAGCAGTATTCCTGGAATATTCAGACAAAAGAAGAGATCTGGCCGGCAGGGGTCTCTGATAATAAAGATGAATGGCAGCATTCAGTTATGATTGTATTGTCACAGCAGCTGGAAAGTGATTTCAAAGGAGGCATTTCGCTGGGTGAAGTCCGTCCATCCATAAGGCATGAATTACGGAATGTTTCTGAATATAAATTATCAGGACATACTTGGGCGATTATAGAGTGCAGGGGTGAGGTACCGCATGCAATACAAAATGGATGGAAATATTTAAAAGGGGAAAGGCTGCCCAGACATTCATTCCAATATGGGGAATGTCCGGCGGTGGAATGGTATGGTGAAGGGAATCCAAAGGATAAGGATTATGTAAGCCAGATATGGATTCCTATCATTATATGAAAGATAAGGAAAAGCCCAGTCGTTTCTGGATACGGAGGACAGATCATGGATGAAATATTGCAGATTAAGGATTTGACAAAGAAATATGGGGATTTTAAACTGGATCAGGTTTCCTTTTCAATTCCTAAAGGTTCCATTATGGGATTAATAGGAGAAAACGGAGCCGGAAAAAGCACAACAATCAACGCCATTCTGGGTCTTATAAAAAAAGATAAGGGAACAGTAAGATTCTGGGGGAAGGAACTTGATTCGACAATACAGATCAAAGAAAATATAGGCGTTGTATTTGATGGGATTAATTTTTACGAGACACTGACACCAGAAAAAGTTGGAAAAATTTGTGCTGCAGCATATAAGCAATGGGATAACCCTACATATCAGAATCTCCTGGAGCGTTTCAGTATTCCACAGATAAAAGAAATTAAAACCTTGTCCAAAGGGATGAAAATGAAATTGAGTATTGCTGCTGCATTGTCGCATCGGCCGAAGTTGTTAATTCTGGATGAGGCAACGAGCGGACTTGACCCAGTTATGCGGGATGATATTCTTGAGATATTTGCAGGATTTGTCAAAGAAGAGGGGCGTTCCATCTTGATGTCGTCGCATATTACTACAGATCTGGAAAAAGTGGCAGATTATATTACATTCATTCATCGTGGGAGGGTTATCTTCTCTAAGAGGAAAAGTGACCTGTACAATGGTTACGGGGTAATTCGATGTGAGTCAGGCTTGTTTGAGAAAGTTGATAAAGCAGATATCTTAGCGTGCCGGAAGGATGGGACCAGATGGAACATACTTGTTGGGGATAAGGAAAAGGCAAAAAGAAAATATAAAAATGCTATGGTAGATACAATATCGATAGAAGATATGCTTTTGATGTATGTAAAGGGGGAGCAGTCAAATGAAGAGTCTCATTTTAAAAGATTTATATAATATTGGTCATAATGCAAAGTCGATGCTGTTAATCTTACTGGTGTTTGCTATTGGTTTGATTATGGTTTCGGGGGTGGAAAGCTATATTATTTCATCAGGAGTGTTATGCAGCATGATGATTGTAACAACGTTTACGTTTGATGATCATTGTAAATGGTCTAAATATGCTTTGGTTATGCCGATATGTAAAAAAGATATAGTTAAGGCCAAATTTATTGTTCTTATTATTTTCTGTATTGCCGGTATTTGCGTAGGAACCATTTTTGGTGTGGCAGGGGGAGTGGCTATGCATAAGATGGCGTTAAGTATGGAAGGGATAGTAACAATGCTTTTTATGGGATTTGTCGGACTCATCGTCTCGGTTATTTTCGGAAGTATGTCTATTCCATTGGTCTTTAAGTATGGTGCGGAAAAGGGGCGTATGCTTTTACTGATTTCATTTGCTGTTCCTTTGGGAATATGTTTTATGGTGTATGAAATATTAATGATGCTCGGTGTGAAAATCACGGATCAGCTTATTTTTACAATTTTATGTGCGTCTCCCTTGATTGCGGCGATCTGGATTTACACAATGTATAGAATAAGCTGCAGAATATTTTATAAGCAGGAAATAAACGGGTGATGAAAAGAGAATTTAAGAGAAGAAAGTATATATTTATGCAAAATGTATCCAGCCTTTTCTTTATGGAGTCAAAGTGGTACAGAATAGTCCGGTATGGTATGAGGAATCCATACGGATCAGAGGCTTTGCATGTTATACTTTAGATAGATGCAATATTTTAATTTTGGCAGACAGCTTATGCTGGATGTAGTTGGAACAGAAATAACTTCGCTTTTTGGTGAAGTTTTTTTGTTTTTAGGAGACAGGAGAGTTTTATATTGCATTGTGAGATTATAGAGAAAAGGAGGGAAAACATAAAAAATAGGAAGGAGGTTTATCTGTAACTAGTAAACAAGTTAACAATGTTGCGGACAGTAGTACTTTTGTGGAATCAAATGAGAATTTGAAGAGAATTGAATTGAAAATATTATGGTGAAAAGAAGGGCTTTTAGCCCTTCTTTTGGGCTTGTCTATTTCATGAAGCTGTCGCTTAAGATAGGCAGATAGGCTTCACATAAAATTCATTTTTCTTAAGACAGTCACTTGCAAAGCAATAAATGGAATGGTACAATTCCTATAACAAAATAAACAGGGGAGCTTGTGTGACAGGCTGAGAGGAAGGTAGACCTTCGACCCTTGAACCTGATGCGGATAATGCCGCCGGAGGAAGTCGTGGAGATCGGTACTTTTTCAGGGGGCATGCTATGCAGATGTCTCCTGTTTTTTGTTGAGTTTTTGCAGCTAGTACAGCTTTGCATTAATTCTTGAGTAATAAGCACTCGCTATCCGCGCCATCTGCACGTCTCTTAACCTAGACGTAGCCCGCTACGCCGTCGGTTAAGAGACGCACAGATGACACGAATATCGAGCACTATTACTTCAAGATTAATGCAAAGTTGTACTTGGCAGACGATATCGGTCTGCCATCAACCGGGAAAGCGCCGCCATGCAGGGATGTTTTTTCTCATTTTACAAAGGAGTATCATACTATGTTTGAACAGATTTTTGAAAATGTACGGGGGAAGTCACCCCTGGTTCATTGTATCACCAACTATGTCACCGTCAACGACTGTGCCAATATGCTGCTGGCCTGCGGCGGCTCACCCATTATGGCAGATGACCCGGAGGATGCCGTGGAAATCACCGGCATCTGCAAAGGGCTGGCTATCAACATCGGCACACTGAATCAGCGCACCATCCCGGTTATGCTTGCTGCCGGGAAGCGTGCCAACGAGCTGAGGCATCCTGTGGTGCTGGATCCGGTGGGAGCTGGGGCCTCCGCGCTGCGGACGGATACGGCACTTCGGCTGCTTGAGGAGCTAAAGCTTACGGTAATCCGGGGCAACATCTCGGAGATGAAGACGCTGGCTTACGGCAGCGGCACCACCAAAGGGGTGGATGCCGACGTGGCGGACAGGGTGACAGAAGACAATCTGGACGGGGCGGTATCCTTTGCCAGGGAACTGGCCCGGCGCACCGGGGCGGTTATTGCTGTCACCGGAGCCATTGATATCGTGGCGGACAAAGAGCGGGCATTCTGTATCCGCAACGGCCATCCGGAGATGTCTTCTATTACCGGGACCGGCTGCCAGCTTTCCATCCTGACGGCGGCCTTTGTCACCGCCAACCCGGAGCATCCCCTTGAGGCGGCAGCCGCAGCCGTGTGCGCCATGGGTCTGTGCGGGGAGATTGCCCACAGGCGTATGACCGAACTGGACGGCAACGCTTCCTATCGGAACTATATCATCGACGCCATGTACCGCCTGACTCCTGCAAGGTTGGAGAAAGGAGCAAATTATGAAGTGCGATAAACGCTATATGCTGCTCTATGCCGTTACTGACCGGGCCTGGACAGGGGAACAGACGCTCTGTGAGCAGGTGGAGGCGGCATTGAAGGGCGGTGTGACTTGTGTGCAGCTGCGGGAGAAAGAGATGGATGAGACGGCGTTTCTTCAGGAGGCCAAAGATATCTGTGCCCTGTGCCACCGGTATGGCGTGCCGTTCATTGTGAATGACAATGTGGACGTCGCCATCGCCTGCCAGGCGGACGGTATCCATGTGGGCCAGGAGGACATGGCGGCGGGCGAGGTTCGCCGCCGGGTGGGGGACGCTATGCTCCTGGGTGTCTCTGTCCATACGGTGGAAGAAGCACGACGGGCTGTTCGGAACGGTGCGGACTATCTGGGTCTGGGGGCGGTGTTCCCCACAAGCACGAAGACAGATGTGGATCAGATGACGAATGAGACCTTATGCGCCATCTGCGATGCGGTTGACGTGCCCGTTGTGGCCATCGGAGGCATTAACCGGGGCAACCTTCTTAAGCTGTCCGGCAGCGGTGTGGACGGTGTGGCCCTGGTATCAGCCATTTTTTCGGCGGAGGATATTGAGGATACCTGCCGAAAGCTTCGCCTGTTGGCAGAGGGGATGGTGAGGGCATGAGGATTCGCGGCGCGATTTTTGATGTGGACGGCACGCTGTTGGACTCCATGTTTATCTGGGACACCATCGGAGAGACTTATCTGCGCTCTATCGGATATGAGCCGAAAGAGAATCTGAACGAGGTGTTTAAGAATATGAGCCTGCGCCAGGCGGCCCGCTACTATCAGACCGAGTATGGCGTGAAGCTTGGTATTGATGAGATCATGGATGGGGTCAACGCCATGTTGGAGCGGTATTACTGTTTTGAGGTTCCGCTGAAACCGGGGGTGGAGGAGCTGCTTAAGCGGTTTAGGGCAAGCGGCGTCAAGCTGTGTATCGCCACTGCCACTGACCGGTATCTGGTGGAGGCCGCTCTGAAGCGGTGCAAAGCGCTGTCTTATTTTGGCGAGATTTTCACCTGCAATGAAGTGGGACACGGCAAGGATGAGCCGGATATCTTTGAGGCGGCACTTCGCTTCCTGGGAACAGAAAAGTCAGAGACGGTTGTGTTTGATGACGCGCTCTATGCCATCAAAGCGGCGAAAGAAGCCGGGTTCCCTGTGGCGGCGGTCTGTGACAGCCATGAAAAGAATCAGGAAGAAATCCGCGTTCTGTCCGATGTATACCTGAAAGACTTGGCGCAGCTGGATAAACTTCAGAAGCTCCTTCCGGTTTAAGGAATTTACTTCCTGACATCCGAAAGCTTCAAGCGGCGGATCGGGGGCACCACTTTCCGTCGCTTAATAAAAATAATGCAAAGGAGAGATAGCAATGAGAACAGTATTATCAATCGCTGGGACAGACCCTAGCGGAGGCGCCGGGATTCAGGCCGATCTGAAAACGATGACCATGAACGGTGTTTTCGCCATGAGCGCCATTACGGCGCTGGTAGCGCAGAATACCACCGGTGTAAGAGAAATTGTAGAGATGACGCCCGATTTTCTCGGACAGCAGATTGACGCGGTATTTGAGGACATCCCGCCCGATGCGGCGAAGATCGGTATGGTGGCCTCCTGCGGACTGATTGAGAAGATTGCAGAACGGCTGCGCTTCTATCAGGCGGGGAACGTTGTGGTGGACCCGGTAATGGTGGCTACCAGCGGCGACCGGCTGATTTCCGAAGTGGCGGTGGATACACTGAAAACCTGCCTGCTCCCCCTGGCGGCTGTGGCTACGCCCAATATCCCGGAGGCAGAGATCCTGTCTGGCATGGCCATTCAAAGCCAGGAGGATATTGAAGCCGCGGCCAGACAGATCAGCGGCGCCTATGGATGCGCGGTCCTGCTCAAGGGCGGGCACAACATCAACGACGCCAATGACTACCTCTATGCGGATGGCGCGGGGACATGGTTCTACGGAACTCACATTGATAATTCCAATACCCATGGAACCGGCTGTACGTTGTCCAGCGCCATAGCGGCAAATCTGGCCAAGGGATTTGACCTGCCCACATCCATCCGGCGGTCCAAAGAATACATCTCCGGCGCGCTTAATGCCATGCTGAACCTGGGGAAGGGCCGAGGACCCATGCAGCACAATTTCAATCTGACCGGTGAATACGCAAAGGAGGCAGAGTCATGAAAACAACCATAAAGACAACAGAACGGCTTTTATCCGCAACAAAAGACATTTGGGCGGCTTACAATGAGAATCCCTTTGTGAAGGGTATCCAGGACGGTACTTTGGAGCAGGCGAAGTTTAAGTATTACATCATTCAGGATTACCTTTATCTGGAGGAGTATACGAAGGTGTTCGCCCTGGGCATTGCCAAGGCAAAAAGCCCCAAAACCATTCAGCTTTTCTCCAGGTATGTGACCCTGCTGACCGAGGGAGAGATGGATATCCATCGGGGCTATATGGGTAAGTTCTCAGTTTCACGGGAGGAACTGGAGGCAACGCCCCGGTCGCTGGACAATCTTTCCTATACGTCCTATATGCTCCGGGTGGCTTATGAAGAGGGGGAGGCGGAGATTCTGGCCGCTATCCTGTCCTGTGCCTACAGCTATGAGGTGATTGCCAAAAAGATTGTAGAGAACAATCCGTTGGCACAGGATCATCCATTCTACGGCGATTGGGTCAGAGGCTACGCTGATCCCCATTACGGCGAAGCGAACGTCCTGCTGCTGGAAATGACAGACCGGCTGACCCTGCACTATACCGAACAGCAGGTGCGGCATCTGGAAGATATTTTTGTGGCCTGTTCCCGCTACGAGCTGGCTTTCTGGGAGATGGCCTGGAACATGAGCAAATAGGGCGCTAATCGGCATCTTTGGTTTCCGCTTCTATATCTGAGCCATTAGCCAGACCTTCCAGTTCGAGCAGGTCTGCCGGGACATGGCTTACGGCCAACTGTTCTTCTTCAGTCAGGCTATTGTACCAGGTTAGCCATTCTATGGTTTCAGCGGTCAGGCATTCCTTATTGTACCAGTTGTTGTGATAATGGAGCCTGCCGCTGTCTGTCTCTATAAACCGGATGTCATATATTTCCCCCAGTTGTGTGGGATAGGATTCCATAATTTCACCGTTATACTGGATGCTGATGATATCCCCAACCTTTGGAGTGGGGGGTTTTGGCATATATTCTATAGGAATTGAAATGCGGTCAGAGGATGATAATTCAGCAGAGCCCTCTACAGGTTCGACCAGTAAGGAATGCTCGTCGGCTTCTATAATGGCAGCCGAAAAAGAAGCCGAATGCTTTTTGTCATCCGCTGAAGCTGCAGGATTACTGCTGTCTTCCTTTAAGTTTCTGGAAAAGAGTATAAATACGGTAAGGCATATTATGGCGGCTGCGGTTATTATCCAGAATGTAGGTTTTTTGTAGTATGGCATGTGTTTGATCCTCCTGTCATTTTTGATTATATCTGCAAATAGAAAGTACTTCCGCCGCCGTCTGTATCCTGCACGCCAAGCTTTAATCCCTGGATTTTTGCAAGGGTAATGGCAATGGACAGGCCAAGTCCGAAATGGTCTTTTTTATTTCGGGATTTATCACTTTTATAAAAGCGGTCGAAGATAAATTCTTTTTCCTCGTCAGGGATTCCAGGGCCATGGTCCACGACGAAAACCAGTGTATGGGGATGGCAGTGTTCAGCCCTAAGAAGGATTTTTCTTGAAGGCCGCGTCAGAGAATATGCGATGGCGTTATCGAGCAGGATGGTCAAAATCTGTCGGCATAGTTCGGGGTCTGCTGATACTGGCGGAAGCGGCTCCTCCGGCAGGCGTAACTGCAGGGTTCCATTTTTGGACAGGCAGAGCGGTTCGTAAAGCTCCAAAAGGCTTAGGAGGAGATCGTCTATTTCAAATTTTCGTTTTCTTACAGCCCATTCCCTCTGTTCGGCAGAAGCAAGGAGCAGAAGATTTTTAATCAGGGCGCTTCCCCTGCGGCATTCGTTTTTAATAACAGAAAGCAGACGGGTATCCTCTGCTGAATGGGAAGAGACTGCATCTGCGGTCATTTGGATGACTGCAATCGGAGAACGAAGCTCATGGGAGGCTGCGGCTACAAAATCCTGCTGCTTTTGGTATGTTTCTTCCAGAGGGCGCAGGGAACGGCGGACGAACCAGCGGCCGCTCAGAAAGAGGAGCAGGATTCCAAACAGGTCGATAAATAAATAGAAACATCCGGTTTTCAGGGATTTCTTCCTGCTGTCAGAGATGTCCTGCAGCAGGGTGAGCTTCTTATATCCGGCAGGGGTCTGGAGGACAAGGATATTCCCAAGATAGACATCCCGGCTGTCTCCATGGATTTGAAATATGGAGGTCTGCAACATGTTTGAGGAGATAGGGTAGGAATCTGTGAAAATGCCTTCCTTGTCCGCGGCTTTTTCTGCATATGAAAGAAGAATCTCCCGTCTCGTATCCGGTCTGTATGAACCAGGAAAGAAAAGGGGCGAGTTGTTTTCTTCTATATGAATGATGAGCTGGTTTTTCTCCTCCATCTGTGCCAGAAACAGATCCGTAAAGTGGGAATTACCCTGAAGCTGGAACATCAGAGTAAAAAGATGTTTTTGGAACAGTGATTCCTGGCGGTTTTCCTGTGAGGTAAAGTAGAAAAGAAATGTTATGGACAGGATAAAAGTTATGATCAGCCCGGTACTTAAGGTATAAAGAAAAACTAATTTTCTCTGTAGTTTAGGAAACATTGCCGTCCTCCAATCGGTATCCCATGCCATGTACTGTGGCAATATTTGCGCAGCTCCCTAAAGAGCGCAGGTGTTTTCTGAGGAAATAAATATATGTATCAAGATTGCCGTCTTCTACGGCGCTTTCCGAACCCCAGACACGCAGGAAGATCTGTTCCCTTGTCAGGGTCTTTCCCGGATTGCGTAAGAAGAATTCCATGAGGAGAGCCTTTTGTTTGGAAAGGCGTTGCTCTTTTTCGTTGCAGGTCAGAATCCTGGCCTCCATATCGAACTGGATATCCAGAAAGGATAGACAGGTCTGGTCTGAAAATGCAAGGGGCCTTCTGGAGAGGGCGCGGATACGCGCAAGGAGCTCCTCTATGGCGTAGGGTTTTACCAGATAGTCGTCTGCCCCGCAGTCCAGGCCGGCAATCCGGTCGTCTACAGAACTCAGTGCAGTTGTCAGGATGATGGGTATGCTGATGTGATTCTGGCGGATGGCTTTCAGGATGGCCAGTCCGTCGAGCTCCGGCAGCATGCGGTCCAAAAGAATTAGGTCGTAAGCGCCGGACATGGCAAGATAGATCGCCTCACTTCCGGCGTGGCAGCAGTCAACAGTATGTTTTTTGGCAGAAAGCTGTAATTTTAAGGCGCTGCATAATTCTCTGTCGTCTTCTACAATTAAAATACGCATCTTTCACACTCCTTACTTTGAATCATATAAATCACAATGCGATTCTATCATTATGGCAGACTGCGGACAATAACCTCGTTCTCTTTTGCGAAATGAAGGGCCGTTTTTGTATTTTATAAATCTTATTTTCTGGTGTGGATATAGAAATTAAAAATAGGAGCTTGATTTATATCAAACTCCTATTTCAGAAATAGTCATAAAAACTATAGCAGAAGGGGTCATACTCAACTGCTTATTAGTATAATACCACTTCAACAATATCATGTCAAATTTCCTTGGATTATAATTTCACAAAAATTTTAGCAGTTTTAGAGTTTTTTTAGAGAATGGCTTGGTAGGATATATATGACAAATATTTTAGAAAGGCAGGATTTTAGAGATGGCAAATGAAGGAAAGAACAGAAACCGAAGATTATGCGTCATGGCAGTTGCAGCCTTTTTGGCGTTGTTGCTTGTAGCATGCGGAAGCGGAAAAGAAGACAGTACGAAGGATACAGATACACAGGGAGCTTCAAAACCGGAAAAGAAGACGGAAGATACACAGGCAGGGCAGACGCCGGACAGCGACAATCCGAAGATAGCCGGGGAGACGGAAAGCACAGGCACACCGATAAACGGACTGTCAGTAGAAATAGGAGAAGTTTTAGAAGGCTCTTTTACGGGAAAGGAGATTCAGACAGACGACCAGGGAGATGCGGGGCAGGTTGCGGTGCTTGACCCGGAGGAAGCGAAACAGTTGGAGATTGTATTTACAGAACAGACCACCTTCACGGTGCGCTCATCTACGGATATGGGGGCAACGCATACAGATACACCGGGCAGCAGCGCTGATTTGGCAAGCGGTAGGCAGACAGAAGTATCAGGTACGAGGGATGGCGATACCATACATGCTTCTTCCGTAATGATTATGGATTTTGGTAATTGAGCAGATGAGCTGTTTTATATTGGCAGGATGGACTGGATGTACATAATATGAGATGGTAATAAAAAGGGCTTGTCGGGAAACAAATCATTTTCCGACATGCTCTTTTTAATACGCAGCAGTTCGTGTATCAGAAAAAGTGAGAAAGAGGTACAGTTATGATTAAGGTAGAAAATGTAACAAAAGAATTTGAGCATATATGTGCAGTGAACCAGGTATCTTTTGAGATTCCGGATGGGAGCATGTTTGGCCTTCTTGGAACAAACGGAGCGGGAAAGAGCACCCTTCTTCGGATGATGGCAGGGGTGCTTGGCTGTGATACAGGAAGGATTCTTTTTGACGGAGAAAATATATACGAAAATCCATCGTGCAAGTCATCGGTCTTTTATCTGCCGGATACACCTTACTATTTTCCTAATGTAAATCTGGAAGAGATGGTCCGGTTTTACAGAAGGCATTATCCATTCTTGGAGAGAGATAGTGCGGCGTATATGGCAAAGCTTTTAAATCTTGATATGGATCTTCCATTGCGCACATTCTCTAAGGGGATGAAACGGCAGGCATTTTTGATCCTTGCCCTTTGTTCAGGAACAAACTATCTATTGTTCGATGAAGTATTTGACGGGCTGGATCCGGTGATGACGGAAACTATGAAGGAGCTGTTCCGAAGGGAAATAGAAGAACGTAAGCTTACCGTTGTGGCCGCGGCACACAAGCTTAAGGATTTGGAGGATATCTGCCACAATATCGGGATTATGCATAAGGGAGGCATTCTAAAGGCAGGGGATATGAGGGAGCATTCCGGCAATGTGATGAAACTTCAGTGTGTGTTTGAAGGTCAGGAAGATATGAAGGAGGAACTTGAAAAGGAACTGCAAGTTCTGCGGTATGAGAAAGAGGGATATTTTACGACGCTGGTGGTAAAAGGGGATAAGAAGGAAATATTGGAAAGGATAACTCGCAGGGTTCCGGTGTTCGTGGGGGAAATCCCTATGAGCCTGGAGGAAATTTTTATGACGGCAATGAAGGAGGCAGGATATGACATCTGCAAGGTATTTATGGAACTGGATTAAGGAAGCAGGCAGAGGGCATGTGACAGCCTTTCTTTCCTGGGGCGGTTTTTTTATCTATATAGTAGTTACGATTTTCGCACTGCAGAGTGATTCCTATTCTACTTTTTCCGGAATTGGAAGCGAAAGTCTGCTTTATCTTAGCATGGGGCTTGGAGTATTGGCCGCTGCCGCAGGCTTCTGTTATCTGGAGCAGCCTGTGAAGCTGGATTTTTATTATAGTCTTCCGGTAAAAAGAGGAACGATTTTTTGGAGTAAATATATACACGGGATTGTGCAGGTGTTATTCCCTCTGTTTATCAGCATGGCGGTCTGCGGTTTTTATGAATGCAGTATAAACAGAGATTTTGTAGCTTATGCCGGTTACTATGTGCTGCAAAGTGCGGTTCTGTTTTCATTAGTAGTTCTTATCTTTTATCATATCAGTATTGTTTCTTTTCTGGCAGGTGGAAGATTTGTTACGGTACTGGTTTTATTTGCTTCTTTTATTTATGGGGGACAGGTGGTTTTTCAGGGGATTGGAAATGCCTATGCAAAATATTTCTTTAAGACTTTCTATCGGATTCCGGAGCTTGAGGCAATGAAAGAAGCGCTGACGCCGGAACAGCTTGCCCGCAAGCTTACCGGAGCCTTTCTGCATGATAAGATCGAGGCATTGGAATATGTTCCGGAAAAGGAGATTGTTCTGGCGGCGTTTTTCTGGATTTTGCTCTTTGCCGTCCTGATGGTATGTCTGGAGCGGAAGAGAAAGGTGGAGAATGTAGGAAAGGTATTCGCATTTTCCGCGGCAGAGAGGGCATTTGTATTTTTTGTGTCTGTTGTTCTGGCGCTATTGTTTGGGAATTTGGCTATGGGATATGGAATTCTTCTGGTTTTCCTTTTTCATATTCTGGCAGAGATGCTGATACAAAGACAGGGAAATGCACTTTTTAGAAGAAAATGGCAGATGGCTGCAGAATGCGCACTTGTCCTTCTGATGACAGAAGGTTTTGCTGCAGGTGCAAAAGCTTTTAACGATTTTTCCCCGGAGAGGGATGAGGTCAGTGCTGTCAGAATCTGTGTCAATGGGATGGATATGTCCCAGGCAGAGTATGAAGAAAACTTCCCCGGAAAAGAAACTTATGAGACTGAGAGGAAACTTGAGCAGTTTAAATTTACAGAGGAGGGGCTTGCAGAGGGACTTTTCTGGATTCAGAGCCTTAAGGAGAAGGCAGAAACTGATGGAAAGGCATGGGAGTATAGCTTTGCGACAGTTTGTTATGAGATGAAAGACGGGAGACAGCGATACCGTGTCTATCCGGTAGACGAGGTGGATTTTCAGTCCTTTTCTAGAGTTTTTGAAACGAAGGAATATAAGGAGAAAGCATATCCCGCCCTGTTGTGGGAAAATGTAGGGGATAACCGTTTTGCATGGAAGGACGGTGTATGCAATCAGATACTTAAGCTTACGAAGGAGGAAAAGGAAGTATTTCTCAAACTTTATAAGGAAGAGGTACTGGAATTTCGGATGGAAGAGCTTAGGGAAGCGGCGCCGTCCGGAATTGTGGAAATGAACTCAGATAAATGGGGCGAGACGGAGGAGCTCTTGATTTATCCGTTTTTTGAAAAGACTTGTGCATTTCTTAAGGAGCATGAAGAGATAAGGGAGGATTTGCTGGATTATCCGGTTCAATCCCTTAAGGTAAAGGAGGATGTTCCAGATAGAAAAGAAGAAACTTATGTGGGGGATGGATATGCAGGCGGCGTGAGGATAGAACACTATGAGACAGAGGAAGAACTTAAAGAATGGAGAGGACGGTTAGTATGGACAAAGCTTGACGTGCAACCCCTTCTTTGTCCTCTTGGCTACAGGGGAGGAATCGAGGCAGATGTGGAGGAGCCAGAGTCAGGGGCGGTGGTGAATGTAAAATGCTGTGAGATGATGGAAACCTCAAAAAAACCTTAACAAAGGGCGGAAAAGTAGTTTTGTTCTTGGAAGTCTTTTTGAGGAAAAATGTGTATAGTGGTAGATAGCATTTATGACCTGCCTGCTTTCAGCAAGCTGGCGTGCAGCTGTTCATAAACTGCGCATTATGTATGAAGGGAGATTATGTGAATGAAAATGGGAAGGCATGGAAGATACGTAAAGCGTACGGCGGCATTTTTGTTATCTGCCGTATTGGCAGCAGGTTTATTATCCGGCTGCGGCAAGGGAAAAACGGAAGAACAGAATAAAGAGAATACTTCTGTGAAGGGGCGTTATGTGGAGAATGATATGGAACTGCCGATACAGGAGGGGGAGAAGATCCTGAACATGGCAAAGTCAAAGGATGGAAACCCGGTTCTATTTTCAGAGGCAGAAGATACGAAGGTATTCCGTTATGAATATAAGGAAGGGAACTGGGAACAGACCCCGCTGGACTGGATTGGCCAGCTTTACGGAGGGCAGAACCTCCGCCTGCAGGAGATACAGGAAACAAAAGAGGGGGCACAGATTGCAAGAAGTACGGACGAAGAGATGCTTACGCATATTGCAAAAAGTGAGGACGGACAGACAGGTGCTGAGCAGTCCATTCCTTATCTTAGCCAGCAGGGCGATAACGGATACCCTGCGGTGACCAATCTTCAGGTTGACGGGGCAGGGAACTACTGGCTGAGTGACATGTACCAGTCAAAAGTGGTAGTGATCGACGCATCTTCGATGGAGGTCATGCAGGAGCTTAACAGTGTAGAAGGCAGTTCCAGTGAGCAGAGGATGCTTTTTGCGGCGGAAAACGGGGATATGGCAGCAAATACGGAGGATGGCGTGGTTACGGTCTATGATTCCGGGGCAGCAGAGAAGGGCACGATGAAGATTGACCAGCAGGAAGGGATCATGATGTGCGGTAATGAAGAAAACTGGTACATCATTTCCGGAGAAGGTATCATGCGGATGGTATTGGGCAATGAGGTTGGAGAAGTAATCCTGGATGGCACGATGGCGTCAATGGGATCTTCTTTGAACCGTATAGCGGGATTCATAAAAGGGCAGGAGGATGATTTCTATGTCCTCTACAGCCAGCCAAAAGCGTCAACGTGGAGCCTTATGCATTATGTGTATGACGCCGAGGCAATGGCGGTTCCCGAGAATACGCTGAGGGTATTCGGCCTTTCGGAAAATGCGACGGTAGAGGATGCGCTTCTCGGATTCCAGAAGGCACATCCGGATGTTAAAGTAGAATTCCTGACTTCGGGGAAAGAGGAAGGGATTACCATGGACGATATCCGTACCCTGAACACAGAGCTGCTTGGAGGAAACGGGGCGGATGTACTTCTGTTAGACGGCCTCTCGGCAGAGTCGTATATTGAGAAAGGAATCCTGGCTGACCTGACAGACCTGGCAGATGAGCTGACAGCGCAGGAGACGTACCTGGAATCCATATTGAAAAGCACAGCGCAGAAGGACGGAAAGATATACGGAATGCCGGTGAAATTCAGCATGCCGGTTATATACGGAGATGAAAATACAAAGGCAGCGCTGTCATCCCTTGACAGCCTGAAATCCTACTTGGAAGAGCATCCCCAGGCAAGCATATTTGGAATTGCGCAGAGGGATTATATCCGTGATTTCTTATTTCAGATGTATCAGGATGAGGTTATTAATAAGGACGGCAAGGTTGACCAGGAGAAGCTGGCAGATCTGCTGGAGATAGAAGTTAAGATTGCGGCAAATGCGCGGGCGGAGATATTCGACGAGGACGGGTCGGCCCAGATGGATATGGGAACGGCGGCAAAGATTTTCCAGCAGGATATGTTCAGCAACGGAGGAAGCGCAGCCATTATCAACCATCCGGACAGCGTCGCCACCAGTAAGATTGCAAGCGTGACGGATATGATGACCCCGTATACGCTTATGCGTCAGATGAGTCTTTCACCGGATACACTGGATGGGCTTTATATACCGAAAGGTATCATAGGAATTAATAAAGACACAAAGCAGAAGGACATCGCGGAGGAATTTGTGAAGTATCTGTTTTCGCCGGAAGTACAGGGCAAGCCAGTAGGAGACGGATTGTCGGTATTGGAATCCGGAATGGGAATCCTCAAGGAGGAGCTGGCAAGTGAATATGCAACAGGGCTTGTGACCATGTCAAGCTGGAAGTTTGAAGGCGAGGAAGAGATTGTGCTGGATGTAAGCTACCCGACAGAAGAGGAGGTCGATGGCCTGATTGCCATTTGCCGCACATTAGAGAAGCCGGCTACACAGGACTGTGTCATCTGGAATATTTATCAGGCAGAGGCAGATGAATGTCTGGGAGGAAATGTTGATGCAAAAACGGCAGCAAAAAACATCGCACAGAAAGTGGATACGTACCTTGCGGAATAAAAAGAGATCGGAAAGACAAGGAAGGGAGGTCAGGAACGGATACCTGTTCCTGCTCCCAAGCCTCCTGGGGACGGGGGGCTTCGTGCTCATTCCATTTATGGATGTTGTCAAAAGGTCTTTTCAGCAGGCAGTAGGCAGCGGATTTGTGGGCATGGAAAACTACCGGATGGTGGTGGAGAATGAGGCGTTTCGCTTGGCAGCAGGGAATACGGCGAGATTCATGGCGGTCTGCCTTCCCCTGCTTCTGGCCCTGTCGCTTGGCACAGCGGTTTTAGTAGGCCATGTGACAAAGTTCCAGAGATGGATGAAGACAGGGTTCCTTCTTCCGATGGCGATTCCGGCGGCATCTGTAGTGGTTTTCTTTCAGATGGTATTTGATGAAAAAGGATGGCTTGGGCAGCTTGTAGGAATATTCGGGATTACTGGACGTGACTGGCTTGCGTCTGACTCGGCGTTCTGGATACTGGTTGCCTGTTATATATGGAAGAATCTTGGCTATGACATGATACTCTGGCTCGCGGGGCTTGGCGCGATTCCAGAGGAGCAGTATGAGGCGGCAAGGGTACAGGGGGCGGGAGAATGGGCCTGTTTCTGGTATATTACCCTGCCGCAGTTAAAAGAAACAACATTTGTAACGGGGCTCCTTTCGTTTGTAAACGCATTCCGGGTATTCCGGGAGGCGTATCTGCTGGCGGGAGACTATCCCCATGAGAGTATTTATATGCTGCAGCATCTTTTCAACAACTGGTTTGTGAATCTGGATATTCAGAAGATGACGGCGGCGGCTGTGATGTTAGTCATTCTGACAGGAGGGATACTGGGTGCGGAAGAATGGTGGAAAAATCATACAAAGAAAATCGAAGAGCGGAGGATATAAAGTGCTGGTGCAGTGGGCTCTTAGGGTGTTCCTTCTGATTGTCCTTGCGGTTATGGTATTTCCGCTCTTTATGCTTACTGCAAATTCTCTGATGGGAAGACAGGAACTTCTGGAAACATGCGGCGCGGTGCTTGCAGATTATGGGGAAAGTGCAAAACTGCGTGTTTTCCCCATGTACCCGACATTGCGCGCGTATGTCCGCCTTTTGCTGGATTCGCCGGAGTATTTTACCGCTTTCTGGAATTCCATGATACAGACCATCCTGGTGCTGGCAGGGCAGCTCCTTGCAGCGGTGCCTGCGGCATGGGCATTTGCCCAGTTCCGTTTTCCGGGGAAAAAGGTGCTGTGGTTTCTTTATATGCTTCTGATGATCCTGCCGTTTCAGGTAACAATGGTATCTGGGTATCTGGTCCTGAATACGATGGACTTAATGGACACCCGTGCGGCGGTGATCCTGCCGGGTATTTTCTCCACACTGCCGGTATTTATCCTGCAGAAGACCTTTGCAGGTATTCCGAAGGAACTGCTGGAGGCGGCAAAGATTGACGGCGCCGGGGACTTAAGGATATTTGTATCTATGGGCATACCGCTGGGGATGCCAGGTATTTTCTCTATCCTGATACTGGGATTCCTGGAATACTGGAATACAATCGAACAGCCAATGACATACCTTAAGACAGAGGCACTGTGGCCCCTGTCGCTTTATCTGCCGCAGATGGTAAATACGGAGATTGCGGCAGCTTTTGCGGCATCCATCATAACACTGCTTCCGGCGCTGCTTTTGTTCTTCTATGGCCAGGACAGCCTGGAACAGGGGATTGTGGCATCCGGGGTGAAGGCTTAACCACTTTTTACAGGGATATGTATGGGTTCGCTTGTCTGTCAACGAGACAAGACACTAATTATGGAAGGATTGACGAAGTGGACAGGAAAAAAAAGATAAATCAAAAATGGATGATTCGGATTATTGCCGGATTTCTGATCATTATGGCGGCCGGCGGGGTTATTTCCAGAGCGGCAGCCTCTATGCTGGTAGCTCAGGTGGGAGTAGAGAAGGTGGGACGGGGAAAGCTGTCTTATTCTTACGATGGGAACGGTACTGTGGTGACGGTACAGCAGGACCAGTTATTTTTATGGCCTGAACAGCAGGTGGAATGGGTGGCAGATCCGGGAAGCACGGTAAAAGCGGGGGAGCGTCTGGTTCAATTCCGTAAGGAGTATCTGCAGCAGTCAATTGATAAGAAACAGGCTGAACTGAACCAGTTAGAATTGCAGGTATCACAGCAGCAGGTGTCTGCCAGGGAACCGGCGAGGGTTCCGGCAACGACAGGGGCAGGACAGACGCTTTCCGAGGCGCAGCTTGGGCTTCAGACGGCCCAGCAGAAAGCGGCGGAGGCGGAGGCAGCCTACAACCAGTTTATTAATTCGCCTGTACCGGATGGGGAAGAGGACGACGTTGCTGCGAAGAAGCAGGAGCTGGAAGCAGCACTTCAGGAAGCGAATGCAGAAGTACAGACAGCCCAGCAGGCCGTAAACCAGGCACAGAATGCTTATGAACTGGCAAGACAGGAGGATGCGGCCCAGAATACGAATGCAGCAAATGCAGCCCAGGCGGCGCTTTTGGGAGCCGAAGCAGCGCAGGTGCAGGTTGAACAGGCCAGAAAGGAGCTGGAACGGCTTTTGTCCTACCAGGCGGCAGACGGTAAGATCTGCGCAGTTTTAGATTGTACCGTATTGCAGGTTGGTGTGCAGGCCGGCGCGGTGACTACAGGCTCGGAAATCTTTGTGACTGGGAGCGGCGGTTTCCAGCTAAAGGGCATGGTCAAGGCAGAAGATAAAGAAAAATTAAAGGTCGGCGCCGAAGTGGGAGTCCAGCTTGCAGCAGGGAAGAAAAAAACCGTAAAGATTGAATCCATAGGAATGGAGACGGGAGAAACAGCAGAGGGAGGCAGCGGGGATGACACGGCAGGCCAAGGTGCTTCTTCTATGCAGACATTCTGGCGAGCGCCGCTTCCGGAGAATACAAATGTGGGAGGCGGGGAACAGTTTACCTGGAGTATTGAGACCTCATCAGAAAAAGAGTATGACCAGATTATACCGCTTAGCGCACTGCGGGAAGATGCAAATGAAGCGTACTGTCTGGTTCTTTCCGAGGAAGACCGTATGCTTGGCACGCTGCAGACTGCAAAGCGCGTTCCGGTTACTGTGTTAGAGAAAGATGCGAAAAGTGCGGCAATCACTTCCACGCTTACGAACACGGATCAGGTGATTGTATCATCTGAAAAGTATGTGGTAGAAGGAGACCGGGTAAGGCTGAAAGAGTAAAAACGGATATGCGGATGATAATTATCTATGAAAGTGATAAGAATGGGATCAATGCATTTTGTATGGAAACAGGCATAGGTGAGAGAATGAAAATAAGATGGCAGAAAATCAGAATCCTGGTGTTGATGCTGGTATTTGTCATGGTAAATATCTGGATCATAAACGGGCTTTTGCGGTTAAAGGAACAGGCAGACATGATGTCCTTATCTTATCCGGCAGGGGCAGTGACAGAAACGGCTTTTGAGCAATGGAAAAAAAGTGAAAACAGTGAGATTTTTTCAGAAGGGGCAGTCTGGAAAGCATGCGGGGATTTCAAGGTGTTGTCCGAGGATACCGGGCACGACCAGAAAGTATCCTGCTATCAGATGAAGGGGCAGCCGGCCGCCGTCTTTGGGAAGGAGCTGGCTGACGGAAGGTATTTTACGGAAGGAGAAAAGAATGTCTGTCTGCTTGACCAGGATACGGTCCGGCAGTTGTTTGGCTCGGATAGTGTGCTGGGGTTGGAAGTCAGAATGGATGAAAAGAACTGGCAGATTGCCGGAGTGCTGAAAGGGAGTGCTCCTATCTGTGTGATTCCGGCAGAGGAAGGAGAAGTATTTGACGGGATTACGGTACGCAAAAAAGAGGAGGACCAGTCTGTAAATCAGGCGGTCAGTATCATTGAAGCGCTATTTGGAAGCACTGACGGCCAGCAGATAGACGGCCAGCTGTATTATGTTCTGGATAGTCTGCTGTATTTTATGATTCTGGCAGTTTCCCTGATTGTGATTGGAATTGCGGCTTCGAGGAAAACCCGTAAGAAGCCAAAAGAGATGGAGAATGAAAAAGCGGGGGAACAGATGGGTGCTAAAGCGTCGGAGATCGGCAGACGGTGTATCTTGCCGTGCTGTCTGGCGGCAGCGCTTGTGATAATGATAGCGGGAGTAAATGCGGCGAATCCGGGAAGCGATTACCTGCCTACCTACTGGTCGGATTTTGAATTTTTCAGCAGGCTTTTTAAGGATAAGGCAGAGCAGATACAAAGTCTTGCCGTTCATCAGGAGTTTTTTGTCTGGCAGAAGATGTTTGGCCTTTGGCGGAGGGTTATTCTGGCGGAGGTTCTTGCAGGGGTATTGATACTGCTGGTCTGTATGGATTTCCTTTTGCACCTGCGGGTTCGCAGGAAGAAAAAGGGGAGAGGCTGGATTGCTTCACTTGGACATCAGATTAGGAGAGTAGGAATGTGTGGTGAGAGTTGTGGTAGAGTAAAATAGAAATTATTATTATTTTTTGAAAAAGTGGTGCTGAGATTGAATATTTTGGCACTGCTTAAAAAGAATGCATAGATATAGGATAAGCAGGAGCCAGAAAATGGCTCCATTTTATATGTTTAAAATAATATGGTTACTTCGATATTAAAGAGAGGGGAAAGAGATGCTTATAGTTTTAGTTTCCAACAAGTAATTATTTATCATTCAAAGATACACAGACGTTATCAATCATAGTGTCTAAGGTAACTGGACATATAGAACATGTTATAAATGAAGAGGGGGAAAATTCCTTTATATCAATTCTAAATATTTTCACTATAACTATATCTTGAATTTATAGATAGCTATCAAGCTTTAAAATTCTGACTGATTTTTGGTAACTTTCGAGCTATAATAATCAGTAATTATCATTGGAGAGTTCTATCCTTTCCCCTATCCCGTTTATGAAGTCTGTACGCAGGGTCTCGGTAGGCAGAGCTTAAATGTAGGTCGGCTATATAGGAGTCAAGTTTGACTTTCCCTTTGGGAATGGAAGGTATACGCATAAACGCGGGCACTGACATTACTTAGTTCCATCTTGACTGCGTTCCGGATATTCATGCAGTTGATCTTAATGAAAGCGAATAAAAGTAAAAACGACAACAGCATGATGAGTGCTAGGATGATGAAGATCGTGAAAGGGACATGTTTCCTCGTACATTCTGTATGATCTAATATATGGCATGCCTCTTTATTTCCAGTAATGTTCTCTGATACCTGCCTCTCCAGATTGTTCTAAAACTATTTCTGCCCGTCTGTCATTCTTCGCTTTTGTATCTCGTACTGTTTTAACACCCATATCTAATTCTCAATTTATTTCTTAGAATGTCTGAATTGTGATGTTATGCCCCATTTGTAAAATTTTAGTTTTTGGACAGTCTCCTCCTGTGAGCGGATGGTGATGGGGACAAGGTTGAACTTCCAGAAGCCGCTGAGGTGGTAGCACCGCATATGGGGAGAGTGTGCCTGCCGGTGTATGAATTATCACGATACCAATTTTAACATACGGGATCTGCGCTACAAATCGCAAAGCTGTGCCAGTTTAGGAAAGTTTTGTGCCAATGTTGTGCCCAAAATAAAAGAAATATTTACAAAGTAAAGCGAAATGCTTTTTATTACGATGGTTTTTGATACTTGCAAATGTGATAGATAAAAAACGGTATTTAATATTACGTATTGTGAATAAAAATATGTATTAAGAACATAATTTTAAATAAAACGAAAAAAAGTGTTGCATTTTTTGGGAAAGGTGGTATTATATTGATAAACAATAGAAAGGATCGGCTTCCTATGAAAATACAAAGAATTGCATTGGATGGTTTTAAAAATTTGAGCAATGTTAATATTGCATTTAGCAAGATTACTTCATTGGTTGCATTGAATAATTTTGGCAAGTCTAATGTGCTATCGGGCATTGATTTTGGCATTAACTTTATGAAATATAATGAGGAGCAGAGGCAAAGTCTCATGAGATCAGATAATGCCATGCCAATCAATAAAGCTTCTCTGGATAAGGATTTTCGATATGAAATTGAAATGACTACTATAATTAGAACTGTAAAATATCGTATTATTTATGGATTTACTTTTGGCTGGTTGCGGATCAAAGAAGATGAAGCAAGTATTAAAAATGAATATCTAAAAGTAAAAATTGATGAAAAAGGGAAAAAATATAATCAACTTATCAATAGGCAGGGTCAAGAAGCCGTCTATAAGAGTTCAGAAACTGGAAGGTGCGCTACGCATACTCAGATAGGCAATATGGAGTTAGTTGTTAATAAACTGAAAGCGTTTGATCAGCTGTATTATATAGAAATTATTAAAAGATTGAATGATTTAAAGTTGTATATGGAAAACAATCTTGATCCTAAAGAATTTTATATGCCAAATCCCATTATAAGTAAAGGAAGCTCAGAATATTTTATTGATTCGCGTAGTTTGCCGAGAGTAATTGCAAAATTGAAACAAATCAATCCGGGGAAATTCGACTTGTTATTAGATGCCTATAAAAGCTTATTTCCTGACATTGAGGATGTAATTGTTAAGGAAATTCAGATTTCCAGTGAAGGAGCTATAGTTGTACCTGATGATGTACCTTTTATAGTTTCGGATAGTATATATTTGTTGTTTGTTCGGGATAAGAATTTATGTAGGCTTATTGACTTTGAAGCAATGTCTGATGGAGCGAAAAGGGTATTTATGATTTTGACCAAAATCATAATGGCAAGTTTAGAGGAAAGAAATATATCTTTGATTGCTATTGAAGAACCTGAGAATTCCATTCATCCATCTTTATTCAGGACATACTTACAGATAATTTCCGATTTGTTAGAAGACTGCAAAGTAATAATTACTAGCCATTCTCCATATATAATTAGTTTTATGGATTTAGAGAGCATTTATGTAGGCATAAACCGGGACGGTGGGATGGTCAAATTTCATGGATTTAAAAAGAACAAAGAGAAAATGCTTGAGGATGACGCAGATTCTTTTGACATGGGTATGGGAGATTATATTTTCTCTATGTTGGCCGATAACGAAAGCCGAATTGAAGAATATCTGGAGTGTGATGCATTTGAATAAGTGCTTGGTATTGTTTGTTGAGGGACAAACAGAGGTGGAGTTTTATAAAGCTCTTATAAAATACATAAGAGAATGTCATGTAGATAAAAAGCTCGAACATAAAGTGATTTATAGAAGTATAGATGGAATAGGCGGATACAAAAAAGAAGTAAATCGTATTTTTTTGAAAGAGGTTAAGCCTAAAGTAGAAGGATATCAAATAACAGTTGCTGTATGCTATGATACAGATGTATTTGGTTATGTACAAAGGCCCAAAATTAACTGGAAGGAGGTGGAAAAGCTTTTAATTGATGATGGGGCACATAAAGTGATCCACATTAAGGCCGAAAAATCAATAGAGGATTGGTTCCTAATTGATAAGGAGGGCATAAAGCGATTTTTAAAACTAAGTCCCGATATAGAACCTCAAGGTTCTAATGGATATGAGAAATTGAAGTATTTATTTAAAAAGGCAAATAAGATATATGCCAAAAAGGGGCGTGAAGTCAACGGTCTTGTCCAGGCTTTGGATATTGGCCTGATTAGCAGAGAGGTAATGAAGGGTTTGGAGTTACTGTATAAAGAGTTGGGGGTGTGAGGAGGTGGTATAAGCAAAAAATGATGAAAG
Source organism: Lachnospiraceae bacterium (assembly GCA_009911175.1). The sequence goes on from QXWX01000070.1 coordinate 31,018, forward strand.
ATTGGAAAGAGAGAACTGTGGCAATTAAAATAGCTGAAGCGGCCAACTTCAGCTAGAAAATTGTTAATGACCATGGATGATGATCACTAAATGTACAAAAGTTATTTTATCATCTATCATTCTTGATTTCAATCCGAAACAGAAGTTCGACCAATTCCCAATCAGGTCATTGTTGGTTTTTATAGATTTTGTATCTGCAGTAAAAGGACTGCTTTATTAAATGTGGCTGAAATTAGGAGGAAAATGATGAAGTTAAAAGTCTCTAAGGAATCAAATACAGGATTAAACACGGAATTTGTGAATATTGAATCCGGAAGAAAGATAAAGCTTGAACAGGCTATTCGGCAGGTGGAGAAAGGGAACTCCGGTTATCAGAATTATGTGGCAGTCAGGAATCCCAATGGAACAACGTACCTGCGGTCAAAGCCGAACGGAAGTCTAAAAGATAATATTGAATAGTGGGAGGAATATGGATGATCAATAGAAAACAAAGAGAAAAAGATATATTAAAATTGATTGAGGGGTTGGATATTCCCCAAAGTTTATACGTAAAGGCGATTGAACATTACAATGCAGTTGCGGCGTTTTTGCATGAACAAGGAATAGAGTCTGATATTTATCCACAAGGCTCCTACAGCTTGGGTACAGTAGTAAGACCATATAAAGAAAGTGAAGATGCGGCATATGATTTGGATGCCGTTTGCGAGATTAATATAAATAAAAGCGATACGACAGCGGAAGAAATAAAAAAGATGGTCGGAGATGCCTTAAAATCAGATGGAACTTATCGGAAAATGCTTCAAGAAGAATGGGACAAGTGTTGGACGTTAGAATATGCCGATGTAAATGGAATTGGTTTCAGCGTGGATATTGTGCCAGCTGTAGCTGAAAATGACATTATATTAAAGAATACTCTGGTGACGGAAGGGGTAGATTTCTCGGTATATGATTCCCAGATTGCAATCACACATAAAGATGGAGAAAAATATACATGGAAAACCAGCAATCCCAAGGCTTATCAAAACTGGTTTAAGGAGCTCAATGAAAGTTTTGTTAAAGCAGAAAGGCAAAGACTGGCTAAAAGGCGTGATGGAAGATTATATGTATTAAATGAGGGAACAGTAGAAAAAATACCAGAAATTCAGGAGCGGTCAGCCTTGCAGCGAGTTATTCAAATTGTTAAATACCATGCAGATGTTTACTATACAAAAGGAAATATAAAAGAGTATAAATCAGCGTCTGTAATAGTAACAACACTAATTGCACTTTTAGCACAGGAGGCAGATCCATCCTTAGAAGTATTTCCATTGTTGAGTTATATTGTAGGGCAGTTGGAGATATATGGTGAAAACCTTTCGTTAACCGAGAGTGCGTTTTCAAAACGGTATGAGAATAAAAATGTAATAAGGCGTATTGGGGGGCAATGGGTGTTGCGGAATCCATTGAATCCAAGTGAGAACCTTGTTGATTCATGGAATCAGGAGCCGTGCAAAGCCCAATATTTTTTCCAATGGATTAGAATGTTGAAAAAAGACTATTTAACTTCGTTAGATACGGAAGATGAGAAGTTTGTGGCCGTTCTGGAAAATAATTTTGGAAAAGATTATCTACAGAAAAGTTTGAATATGGGTGTTTATGCAAGAAAAGAGCCCGCTAATATCAATGTGGCATCCAAGCCATATAGGAGATGATATGGGAATGACAGAAAGGGAAATTCAGGATATGCTAAATGTGTATCCTGAATTAACCTATCAAAGAAAGCAAGGAGAGGATATTTTTCAGGGAAATATCGAAATTTACCATAACGAGACAAATTCAAATGTTATCCTTACAGGTGAATTTGGAATAAAAATAGTTATTGATGACGAGTATCCCGAAAAGATACCTATTGTGTATGATGTAAATGATTCAATAAAATCTGATTACATACACAGATATTCTGATGGCGAGTTGTGTTTAGAGTCTGGTATTCGTTTACGTCTTTTTGCCAGAAAACACTCACAAAAAGAATTTATTAATTTTTTCTTAATAAATTATTTGTGTTCTTATCTATATTATGACAGGTATTTAATGTACCCAAACGGGGAAAGACCACATGGATTTTGGGGTGAGTATGATTTTTTGCTAGAATATTTTAATCTTACAATAGATAAAGTGATTCCCATATTAAGATATATTTTATTTCATGGAATAAAGAGAAATGATTTATGTCCGTGTGGAAGTGGTAGAGTTATTAAACGGTGTCATGGTAAAAAGATGATTGAACTTGCAAATGGAATAAAGAAAGCAGGAGTAGAAGAAATTTATTTTGAGTTATTGAATTATTTGAAGGAGAAATGTGAATGAAGGATACTATTTTTGAAAGGCAAAATGATGATGAGGTATTAGATTTACTATATTCTCAAAGAGTCTCATATGATCATGCGGAAATATTCAATAGGATAGGTTGGACAATGACATTGTTGTTGCTGTTTTTAGCAGTAGGAAAGTTGTTTGTCCCATTTTTAGAACACTCATCCGGTATAGTTGAAATCATAGTGGCAGTTGGAATTTTCGCAGTGGATTATAAAACGAAGATGTTGATAACTTGGGGAGCAGAAACTAAAGGGCTTATAGATAATATTTTGTTTGGCTTCCCGATTCAGAATAAGGAAAAACTTATTGAATATGCCATTAAAATAAAAAATAAAAATAAAGAAGATTATAAACTACAAACAACACATAAAGGAGATGACATTATAAGAGGAGTACGGGACTGGTATACAGAATATAGTTCCGATGATCATTACAAGGTCATTTTAAACTGTCAAAAAGAAAATGTTTGGTGGAATGTAAAGCTGGTAAGCTACTATAAAAAAATTGTTATTAGCTTTATCGGCATTTCAGTTTTGCTTGTAGCTTCGTTTATATCCTATCTTGCCATAAAAATAGACTTTGCTTGGAGTCTAATAATATTGGGGAGTACAATCTTTATACGGAGTATAGAGCAAATGATTGCAATAACAATATATACTAAAGCGATGGAGCATGCAAGTGCAAAAATAGAGTTGATTGAGGCTGATAGTAATAATTTAAACTTGGAATCCTTGTTGTCGTTACAAAAAGATATTGAAGAGAACAGAAAATCAGGATTTCTGGTTCCCAGTTGGGTCCATTATATGTACTCTAAGCATCTTCACAAAGAAAAGAAGGAAATAAATGAACGCATGGTGGGATAATATTAAACTGCAATGTCTTTGGCAGATATGCTACCGTAAAATGGACAATCCCATCCGCCTACAAACAATAGCTCGTTCCATGTTTTGTTGAATTTGATATTCGACCTAAAGAAGAAGTACCCATAAACAATCCATATCTTGGCGACATATAAAAAGAATGGCGTCTATACAGTAAGTCTGTTATAACGATATGCAAAAACCGCCCTTCTATCTGCAAAAAAGGGACAGTTTATTGTAATGTGGGTATACAGATGATAACATCAAAAGGATAACGTTAAGGGAAGGTGTGAATATAATGAAACAGATTTTACTGACGGAAGATGATTTAAGTTTAATTAGCGGACTTTCTTTTGCAGTCAAAAAGGAAGGGTATGGGATAGATGTTGCCCGCACAAGCCTGGAAGCTGATACGCTCTGGACTGATGGAAAATACGACCTGGTTATTCTGGATGTCTCCCTCCCTGACGGTTCCGGTTTTGATTTGTGCAAAAAAATGCGTCTGACTTCCAGGGTTCCGATTATGTTTTTAACTGCTGCGGATGATGAGACGGATATTGTCATGGGGCTTGATATCGGCGGGGATGATTATATCACGAAACCATTTAAGCTGGCTGTGTTCCTGTCAAGGGTGAATGCCCTGCTCCGCAGAAGCGGCAACTTTGCTCAGGAGAAATCGGAGCTTAGCTCCAATGATATCACGGTGGAACGCATAAAAGGAGAAGTTTATAAAAGAGACGAGCAGCTTGACCTTACGGCAAGTGAATATAAACTGCTGTGCCTGTTTATGGAGAATCCCGGCATTGTACTTTCACCTGAGCAGATTTTAAACAGGCTGTGGGATTGTGATGAAAACTATATCGACAATAATACGCTTACGTCCTATATACGGAGACTTCGTATAAAGATAGAGGATGATCCCGGAAAGCCGGAAAGAATTGTAACCGTCCGCCGTATGGGTTATAAATGGAATCCGGCGGAGGGAGGCATGGAATCCAGGAGGATGTAAAGGAAACATCTTGTAGAGGTGTATTATGAAGATACTGGCAAATCAAAAAATAAAAGCGCTGTTCTGTAAAATTCTTCTATATATAATAGGGTTTTCAGTGTTTTTTATTGTTTTCATGCAACTTGGAATCACACTGGCAGCTCTCTACATTGGAATTGGCGCTTGCGTTATGGGATTCCTGATCATATTGGCATGCTATGGATATTTTAAAGAACAGAATGAGATTATGGAGAAGGCAGTGTGGCAGATCAGGGAATATATTTCTGGTAGCAAAGACGCACGTATCGAATGTTATGATGAGGGAGAACTATACAGGCTGTTTCATGAAGTGAATTCTTTGGTTTCTATCCTGAACGCACATATTGAGAAGGAAGGGAAAGAGAAGGAGTTCTTGAGAAATACGATATCGGATATTTCTCATCAGTTAAAGACTCCCCTGGCAGCCTTAAATATTTATAACGGGATTTTGCAGGGAGAGGCGGAAAATCTGCCTACGATTAAAGAGTTTGCCGATCTTTCCGAGCAGGAACTGGAAAGGATTGAAACATTGGTACAGAATCTGTTAAAGATTTCAAAATTTGATGCGGGTACAATTGTAATGGAGAGGAAAACGGAAAATATATCTGAGATGATGGAACGTATCAAAAAGAGTTTCCGTTTTCGTGCCGGACAGGAAGAAAAAGAGATTATTCTATCTGGAGATGAATCTACAGACTTTGTCTGTGACCGTAACTGGCTGATGGAGGCAGTGATAAATATTGTAAAAAATGCTTTGGACCATACGGAAAAGGGAGGTTTTGTCTGGATTGAGTGGAAGATGTCAGCGTCTTCGCTGCAGATTGCCATAAAGGATAACGGGACTGGAATCCATCCGGAGGATCTGTATTATATTTTTAAGAGGTTTTACAGAAGTCGGTATTCCAAGGATACACAGGGAATTGGTCTTGGCCTGCCTCTTGCAAAATCTATTATTGAAGCGCATGGGGGCAGTATTGCAGCTGACAGCGGATTAGGGGCCGGCTCGGCATTTTATATAAATTTTCCTACTCTCTGAAAGTTTCTTGATATTTTCGTGCTAAAATAGAGATCTATCAAACATTTGGAGGAAATCAGATGCGATACAAGATACTGATTGTGGACGATGAACCGGGAATCACCGACATGATAAGAGAGTATTTTGAGCCGGAGTATGAAGTGTATACCGCTGACAGCGGCGAGGAAGCGATAAAAAAACTGTCTGTGAAGCCGGATTTGATTCTTCTTGATATCAATATGCCAAAGATGGACGGCCTGGAGGTCTGCCGGAAAATCCGCGGATTTGTCACCTGCCCCATTCTGTTTCTGACTGCAAGGGTGGAATCTCCGGATAAGATTACCGGCTTTCAGGCAGGGGCGGATGACTATATTCCTGAATCCGTGAACCCAAAAGGTGAAAATGTGCTAAAAATCGAATAACTGCAAGGGTTTTAGGATTATATGATTC
>QXWX01000071.1 GCA_009911175.1 Lachnospiraceae bacterium
AACAGCATGCAGTACCTGGTGGCGGCAAGGAAGCGGGAGTTCGGGATCCTGCGGGCCATGGGGATCACGGACGCGGGCTTTCGGAGGATGCTGGCGAAGGAAGGACTGTGCTACGGGATCTATTCGGGGGTTACGGTTACAGTCATTTACTTCGTGGTTCAAAAAATCTTATATTATTTTATGATCCATGTATACCTCTATCTGCATCCGGGGGCATTTGTCTCCGGGGCGGCCCTGGGAGGGATCCTTTTGCTGAATGTCGGGATCTGTGTGGGGGTGACCCTGCTGTCCGGAAGGGCGGTTCTGAGGGAAGGGATTGTGGAGGAGATTCAGGAATAGAGGGGAATATTTCGTTCGTGTAGTCTCGGTGCCTGATACCAAAAGCTTCTTGTTACTGAACCGGATACTCTTAAAATATAGCTTGACAAACCCATATGGCTTAGGTTAATATGAACCACAGATACGAGAAAAGCGACGAAGGGAACAAGTAGCGGGAACAGGGAGAAGACAGAGAGCAGCCGGCTGGTGAGAGGCGCGTGATACCGTTCCATGCGAATACATCCCAGAGCTTCACACCCAAAGCATGGGCTTGCCGCGGCAATATGGGACATAGGACAGTGATTCTGGATCATGTTCCACGGCGCCGTATCGTTTGCCCGGGCAAGTAGGCTGTGACGGATTGATGCACGTTAACGCATGGAGTGATTGAACCGGACAGGAGTAAGGAAGAACCAGGCGGACTCCATTTCACGCAGACTTTGAAGAAGCAGAGGGATTCCATTTCATGCAGGCTTCGAAGGAAGCAGAGGGATTCCATTTGACGCAGGCTTTGAGGGAAGCAGTTTTACAAGGCCAGACGCGGAACCCCGGTCAGATCGACTCACAGAGACAGGCAATGGGAGTTGCCTGTGAATAAAGGTGGTACCACGAGCGTAAGAGCCCTCGTCCTTTTCGGATAGGAGGGCTCTTTTTTCGCCTTGTAAACCGGCTGGATCCTCTTTGGATCGTATGCGGAAAAGCTGACAGTCTTTCCGTATCACAGCCGTACAGGCAAAGCATTTTCAGAAGAAGGAGAAGGATAATCATGAAGCTTTATGATGAACTGAAAGCCAGGGGCCTGATCGCCCAGGTAACGGACGAGGAACTGATCTCAGATCTGATCAACAACGGAAAAGCCACGTTTTATATTGGCTTTGACCCCACGGCGGACAGCCTGCATGTGGGGCATTTCATGGCGCTGTGCCTGATGAAGCGGCTGCAGATGGCGGGCAACCGTCCCATCGCGCTGATTGGCGGCGGTACGGGGATGATCGGGGATCCGTCGGGAAGATCGGATATGCGCCAGATGATGACACAGGAGACGATCCAGCACAACTGCGACTGCTTTAAAAAGCAGATGAGCAGGTTCATTGATTTTTCCGAAGGCAAGGCCATGATGGTAAATAACGCGGACTGGCTGCTGGATCTGAATTATATTGAAGTGCTGCGGGAGGTAGGAGCGCATTTCAGCGTGAACCGCATGCTGACGGCGGAATGCTACAAACAGAGAATGGAGAAAGGATTAAGCTTCCTGGAATTTAACTACATGATCATGCAGGCATATGATTTCTACGCATTGTTCCAGAAATACGGCTGTAATCTGCAGTTCGGCGGGGACGACCAGTGGAGCAATATGCTGGCGGGAACCGAGCTGATCCGCCGGAAGCTGGGCAAGGACGCCAGCGCCATGACCATCACACTGCTGCTCAATTCTGAGGGCAAGAAGATGGGCAAGACCCAGTCCGGCGCGGTCTGGCTGGATCCGGAGAAGACCTCTCCCTTTGATTTTTACCAGTACTGGAGAAATGTAGGAGACGCGGATGTGCTGAAATGTATCCGCATGCTGACCTTCCTGCCGCTGGAGCAGATCGATGAGATGGACGCATGGGAAGGAAGCCAGCTGAACCAGGCCAAGGAGATCCTGGCGTATGAGCTGACCAATATGGTTCACGGAGAAGAGGAAGCGAAGCGCGCCCAGGAGAGCGCAAGGGCGCTGTTCAGCCAGGGAAATGCGGCGGATATGCCCACTGCGGAGCTGACAGAGGAGGACCTGACGGAGGGCGGCATCGACATCCTTTCCATGCTGTTAAAGAGCGGCCTAGTGCCATCCAAGGCAGAGGCAAGGCGCGCCGTACAGCAGGGCGGCGTGGCTGTGGACGGCGAGAAGGTGTCGGACATCCAGGCCGTATTCGGAAAGGAAAAGCTCTCCGGAGAGGGGCTGGTCCTGAAAAAAGGAAAGAAGAACTTCCGGAAGGTGATCTTAAAATAGTCAGACGGAGCGGCCTCTTTATCTGGCGCTCGGTTTACGATTCTGCGAGCAGGTATGTGAAATCGCTGTGAATCGTAGAGCTTATCCTGCAGAAGCAATAGCATATCCGTTTTTATCCGAAAGAAAGGATCAGGTGCTGTTCGCAGAGTTTTTTGTACGGCTCCAAAACGGCAGGGCGGCGAGTCGCCGTCCGGGAAACAATCATCAGCGCTCCATCCGGACAGACCATATATGGAAATGCCTGCGGTATTTTTTCATACAGAACCATCGTATGCAGAAAATCTGTCTGCGGCAGTTCCTCTGTCTTTCACCGGATGGAGCACCGGGGACATAAGACCTCCGGATGCTCCGATGTACTTCCGCACACTTCCGTGTGCTTTTCCGGCATAGCCTTGGTACACCTGCGCATCCTATGGAATCCATTTTTTGTATTGCTCCTGCGGGATAATATACTGAATGGCAGATTTCTCCTGCGCTCAGTATAAAATTCCACCTGTACGGCTGCGAATCCAAAATCTCAGTTTTGTTGCAAAAAACTGAGATTTTGGATTGCAACTGTGCAGGTGGATAAAATTTCACATTCGAAAGGAAGTGCATGAGAATGAAGGGTAAGGACTTATGGAAATATTGTACTTCGGAGCAGGTTCATGCCGTACTCCGTTCCCTTCATCTTCTGGACGGCGTGCGCGTCGAAGAGGAAAAATATTTTTCCTGCCTGTATGCGGTCAGCAACCATCCGGAGCGGCACTATCATCCGGCATCCGTTCCAAAGAGGGGCGGAGGCACGCGAAAGCTTCTGGTTCCGGATCATCTGCTGTGCCGGATCCAGAAAAATATCCTCCGCCATGTACTGGCGGATTTTCCGGTTTCGGATTATGCCGCGGCATATAAGCCCGGAACCGCCGTTACGGAAAACGCAAAGCCCCATGTGGGCGCAAAGGAGATCTTGAAGCTGGATATCCGGAACTTTTTTGACAGCATCACCTATTTGCAGGTTTACCGAAATGCGTTTCCAGCTGTGTATTATCCGCCCCCGATCCGCACGATGCTGGCAAACTTATGCTGCTGCCGGGATTCGCTGCCGCAGGGGGCGCCCACCTCTCCGGCCATTTCCAACCTGGTCATGAGGCCCTTTGACGAATATATGGGGGCGTGGTGCCGGGAGCGGGGAATCCGGTATACAAGATACTGCGACGACATGACCTTTTCCGGGGAATTTGACAGGCGGGAGGTCAAAAATAAGGCGCGGGGATTTCTGGCGGCGTATGGATTTGAACTGAATGAAACAAAGACCCGGCTGCAGAAGGCGCATCAGCGGCAGACGGTGACAGGCATCGTCGTCAATGAAAAGCCCCAGGTCAGCCGTGAATACCGGAGAAAGCTGCGGGCAGAGGTTTACTACTGCGGCAAATTCGGTGTGGAATCTCATTTGCAGAGATGCAGGGGAGAGGAAGGGACGAAGGAAATTTCCCGGGAAATGGAAGGAGCCTGCGTGCGCTATCTGCGGCAGCTTCTGGGAAAAATCAATTACGTGCTGCAGGTGAATCCGGAGGATGCGGAATTTTGCAGGGCGAAGGAGCTGGCGCGGGAAATGCTTGCAGCGCGAAGCTGTCCGGCTGATTTCCCTGACGCTAAGGAGTTGCAGAAAAATAAGTGACACATCTTGACTTGTAGAACTGCCGCAGGATAGACACATTTTTTAAGACAGTTTTTAAACAGACACAATGTTTTTTAGAAAGGGGAGAGAACAATGGCCATGAATCCGAAAAAGTTATTTAAAATGCAGATGGCATGGAAGCAGTTTAACGATACACACCCCAAAGTACTGCCATTTATCAAGGCGGTGGAGGCGGCAGGCATCCGGGAGGGGACTGTGATCGCGATCACCGTGGAAACGCCGGAAGGCGAGAAGTTCGAAAGCAATATCAAGGTACGGCAGTCAGACCTGGACCTGCTTAAGGGGATGAAGGAGGATTGATCCGAACTGGCCTGTATAAAAATAACAAAAATGGTCATTTTCATGTGGTCACCATAGTGATAGGATAGGAAAGAATTCAAAAATAAATAGTTACGAGATGAAGAAGAAAAGAGGTTATCTATCATGGAAAAGAGAAATCAGACCATTTTGAAACTCGCTCAGACTGCGTTGATGGCGGCGCTCTGCTTCGTATCCTTTACCTTCCTGCAGATCAAGATCCCCATGCCGGGCGGCGACGCGACGTCCATTCACATCGGGAATGCCTTCTGCGTACTGGCGGCTTTGCTGCTGGGAGGAGTTTACGGAGGGCTGGCCGGCGCGGTGGGTATGACGATTGCGGATATCATGGATCCAGTCTACATTTTGGGTGCGCCAAAGACCTTTGTCTTAAAGCTCTGCATCGGGCTGATCGTCGGCCTGGTGGCCCACAGAGCGGCGAAGATCAACGAAAGCACGGATAAAAAATACATTTTCCGCTGGAGCGTGATCGCTTCGGTGGCGGGTCTTGGATTTAACGTGATCGCAGACCCGCTGGTGGGATATTTTTATAAGCAGTACGTCCTGGGGCAGCCCCAGCAGATGGCGGAGGTGCTGGCAAAATGGAGCACGGCGACCACATTTGTCAATGCGGTGGTATCGACCATTCTTGTGGCGTTTCTCTACAACGTACTTCGTCCGGTGCTGTTAAAATCCGGCCTGCTGGACGTGAGGAGCCAGGTGAAGGAGCGGACGGTCTGACCGTAGGGTGCCATGATTATGTACAGCATTATGGTTTTGAAAAGTCCGCGGCCTCCGCAATCTCCAGTTCGCCGTAAGGCATAAGCTTGCGGACTTCATCCAGTGCGGCGGCCAGTGCTTCCAGTTCGTCATAGGACTCAAAGGCATCCGACATGATCGTAAGGATCCAGTCATGGCCGCCCGCCCGAATGATCCCGGCGTCATTGCGGGCGATATCCTCCCAGTCAGAATACCAGCCGGCCTTTGTATACACCGTATGGCCCTCCCCCAGGGCCGATCCGATAAAGGATTCCGCGGTGTCGGTGTAAAGGCTTCGGCACCAGTTTGAATTTTCATTCGTATCTTCAAAAAAGTAAAAATAAGTCCCGATCCAAAGCTGCGTCAGCTCTTTTGGAGTCAGGTAAGGATACCAGTTGTAATCATCAACGATCGAATCGGAAACGGAGGTATATTCCGTCATATCGTACATCACATCATTTCCATATAAGTAATGCAGAGTTTCATAATCTTCATTGCTGGACCAGCCGATCGTATTTTCCATCAGAGATTCCGTATATTCATCAACCGCCTCCGGGCTGAATTTATTGAGCGCCGCGACATAAGGCCCCTTCATGGTGCTTGCGCTGTAAAAGCTGTAATCCGGATCAAAGCTGACATAATTCCCGGAATGGAGATCCAGCAATACAAACCCGATCCTGCGGCCTTCTTCCTCAAACGCATCGAGGATGTCCCGGATTGTTTCCGCCGGAGGTGAGAACAGGAGCTCCGTTTGGGAACAGGAGAACTCCTCGCCGCCGGGAATTTTGCTGACAACGGACAGCAGGAAATCCAGATCCGGTGTCTGCATTTCCGGCGCGGCTGTCTCTGACAGAGTCCATGCCATGCTACCATCCTCGTAGATGGATTCAGAATCAGCAGAAGACGACATTGCCGACAGGGCGTATTCTGCAGAGGATCCTTCCAAAGCATTGCCGGAATGAGAATCCTGTGCTTCTGTGGCCGCCATATAGGAAAAGTCCTGGGAGGAAACAGAAGGCTCTGTGAATTTCGGAGTCGGAACCGCAGCCTCCGCAACATTCCGCAGAGAGCCTGCCGTCAATCCGAAAACAGACAGGAGGCCGGTGAAGAGAAGTGCGGCAGTTGTCCGCAGGATCCGTTTCCGATTCCTATGCAGGAGCATGGAGCAAAAGAAATCTCCTTCACAAGTGCGCCTGATTTTTGCAGATAGAGATTGATTCAGCAGATGTATGCTCTTTTTCATTTGTATGTACCTCATGATGGATAGAATTTCTGCTGCAGGCTGTCATGCTGTACGCTTGTAGTTTTCGATTTGTTACAGGGCATGCCTGATCAGGAATGTGTCCTGTGACTATCGTTTTGTGTGCCGTGCTTGCAATCTATTATAATTTGTCACCAATTTTCGGTAGAAAATTGGTGACCTGCTTGCGCTTCAGCGCAATACCTATTATACTTGATAATGGAAAAAAATGTCAATGGCGGTTGGCACTTCACTTGACAAGCATTTCTTTTCGTGAAACAATAAATTATACTTATGGGCGAGAAACTTTACCGAAATATATCCGTGTGTTGTGGAATATGCTTTGGCGGGGTGGCAGATTTTACCGTTCATGTGTATACACGTAACACATATGCAGGAGGAAAATTGAGAAAACGGGGGCAGAGAGAATGGATGTTGTGACGATTTTGGATGAACTGCAGAATCAGGCGCTGCGTGACCCGGAGGTCAGGAACAGGTTTTTGGATACCAGGCAGGCAAAGGAGCCGCTTACCGCATTTTGCGGGGTATGCTGGGAGCTGGGATATGAAATCTACGAGATGGACCTGATCTGTGCCGGAGAGGAATTTCACGCCGCAATGAAGCGCAGCACCAACGGCGGCGGAGAAAATTCCCCGATGCTGGCCGGAGAAGATGATTTTTATGAATTATTTATGGCGGGCATATCATGCGTTTGAAAAAATGATACAGGGATTCTGATAAGGGGCGGCGGGATCATTTATACTTCCCGCCGCCCCTGTGTTTTGTTATGCGGTTGTGCTTATGCTGCTGTTTCTGCTTTTGTCTTTCGCCTAAAGTCACACACAATATATTCTATCTGTGCCAGAAGGACGATCTTGCGGAGGAACTCACGCAGGAGGTATTCTGCCAGGCGTTAAAATATATTGACAGCTTCCGGGAGGAATGCAGCCTGTTCGTCTGGCTGTGTCAGATTGGGAAGCATTTATGGATCAGGGAAATGAAAAAGAGGAATTTTGTTCGGTGGCGATTGCCGAAACCGGAGGCAGACGAAGTGCTGGCAGACTATGAAGCACTGTTTTCCGAGCGCCTGCCAGGAAATGACGATGCATGGATACAGGATTTGGGTGAGCCGCTGGAAGCCGCCCGCCTTCTCACAGAGCCGAAGGTGTACCGCCGCTGGCTGGCGGCATTTGGCCTGATGGCTTTCTGCCTGCTGCTGCCCGAATACCTGCTGCTGCGGGCAAGATTCAACCAATACCCGCTGGGGCTGATGTCCATCCTGCTTGCCGCAGGGACGGCGATTGCCCTGATCTGTTTTCGGCCGCAACGGAAAGAGACAGCAAGAGCTCCTTTTCCCAAAGGGCTTTGTCTGATGCTGTCCATCCTGCTGTTGATCATGGCTGCCGCCGCTGCCGTACTGGCAGGGCTGATCACGGGAATCTGGGAGCTTTTGCCGCCGGCATGGTACGGCAGGATTGCATATTGGACCATGGGAATCTCCGGCACTGCCGCGGCAGTGACCGGCTTGTTCGGCCTGGTCAAGGCCCGGATGTCAGACCGCCGCTGGCGCGCCCTGTATATTATGGGGCTTATGGTCCTGGTGGAATGCGTTTTGGTCATTGCGAATCTGGTCAGTATGGACCTTGGCTCGTTGTCCTCGGGCTGGTGGGTTTCCCGCGCCGTCAGCTTAAGCGCCATCGGCCTTGCGGGCCTGGCCGGAGCGGGGGTATCCCTATGTTAAAAAAGGATTTGATCGAGCTGTGCCTGCTGCATGTCCTGTCCGTCGAGGACCTGTACGGATTTGAGATCCTGCGCCGGATTCACGAGAGCTTTCCCGGTACACAGGAGAGCGGCATTTATGCGCTGCTCCGGGGATTGTGCAGGGAAGGCTGCACGGAGCAGTATGAGGGAGAGACCTCTGAGGGCCCCACAAGAAAATATTACCGCATTACTAGGGCAGGACAAAAAAAACGGGAAGAACTGCTGGAGGAATGGCGGCGCCTTTGCGATGCACTGGCTGCGTTGGGGGTGGAATAATTACAGGAAATGTCTGTTACGGGAAAAAACAATTAGAGTTTGTGAAGTTTTTGAACAGACTCAGTAATAAGGGAATGAAATTGATTTTGAGTACGCATAGTGATACATTTGCGTTCAAAGTAAATAATCTGTATATTTTATCAGAGTACATTGCGCAAAATAGAGACAGTGACAGGATAAAAAAATGGGGTTGGAAAATGAAGACTTAATAGACCCCAGAAAAGTGTTTGTTTATGAATTCATAAATCAACCCGCCGGAAAAAGTATGGTCAAGGAGATAATCGGTGATCCGACAACAGGATTTCAATTTGATTTATTTACCGATTCCGCGCTGCATCTGTATAATGAAGCATTAAAAATAGGAGAACTATTACAGAATGATGAACCTTAATTTTAAGGATTCCGCCGAACCCTGTCAGAAAAATATTTTATATAAAATCCATCGATCTACAATCGTTCATTTTAAAGAACTACATGGAGATAATGAAAGCTATGAACTGGTAAAGCGGATATACGATCTGCACCCCGGTTAATACGGTATATTTGCGCATGAGTACAGAAGTCCGATTACTTTAAAGCAAGGCTGCAAATCAGCGGATATTTTGGCCTGCAAGGTGGATGAAGGAAACAAACGAATAATTTCATCTTAGGCATGGAAACGGGGAGAACAATATCATGATTCAGAAAACGGATTTCATTATCATAGGCGCGTCCATCCTGGATGTGCTCGCGCAGCCGGTTTCGGCAGACGTATTTGAGACCGGTTCAGTGTCTGCCGATCATACAGCCATGCATACCGGAGGAGACGCTCTGAATGAGGCCGCGGTGCTTGCCGCGCTCGGCGCCTCTGTCCGGCTTGTCAGCAAGATCGGCACAGATTACGCCGGAAATTATATCCAGGAGTTTTGCAGGAATGCCGGGATGGATACGTCTTTTTTGCAGGCGGAAGCTTCTCTGGAAACAGGAGTGAACCTTGTTCTGGTGGATGCTTCCGGGGAACGGCATTTTATTACGTCCCGGAATGGAAGCCTGCGGAAGCTCGATCCGGCGGATATCTCCGATGAGGCTCTGGCGGGAGGACGATATCTTTGCTTTGCCAGCATCTTTGTCTTTCCGGCATTCGATGATGCTGCCCTGGCCGGATTATTTTCCAGGGCAAAGGCAAATGGCCTGATCCTCTGCGCGGACATGACCAAACGGAAGAACGGCGAGACATTGGAAGACATGAAAAGCAGCCTGCCGCTGCTGGACTATATTTTCCCCAATTATGAGGAGGCAAGCCTTCTGACCGGCTTATATGACGAGGATGAGATCGCGGACGCATTTCTCGCATATGGGGTGGGATGTGTCGTTCTGAAGGCCGGGGCGAGGGGGAGCTTTATCAAAACAGAAGCAGAGCGGTATTGGATCCCGGCCTATCCCCATGCACGCTGTCTGGATACGACCGGCGCGGGGGATACCTTTACAGCCTGCTTCCTGGATGCGCTAAGCCGCGGGAAGACACTGCCGGAATGCGGAAGTTTTGCAAATGCGGGGGCTTCCATCTGCATTGAAAGGATGGGAGCGACAGGCGGAATCCGAAGCAGGGAGCAGGTTATGGAGCGATATGCAGTAATTACACTGAGCGTCAGATAAATCTGCCGCACAGTATAATGCGATGCGCACAGTCGCATAAGGAATTATGCCGCTTTGCGGCTGCGACTGGCGCGATACTCACGGCAGATTTCATCGGCCGTGAGTATACTCAGCACAGGACAGCGCATTTACTGCGCTATCCGAACGAAAACATATAACGGTATATAGATAAGAAAGGATCACCAGATGAAAAAGCGTACGAAAGAAATTTTGGAAATTCTGGATCAACAGTACGGCACGGAGTATGTCTGCTACCTGAATTATGAGACACCCTGGCAGCTTCTGATCGCTACGATGCTGAGCGCCCAGTGTACGGATGCGCGCGTCAATATCGTGACACAGGATTTGTTCCGGAAATACACCTCCGTAGAGGCATTTGCAAAGGCAGACCTGGCAGAGCTGGAACAGGACATCAAGCCCACGGGCTTTTATCACAACAAGGCAAAAAATATCATTGCCTGTATGCGCGCGCTCCAGGACCGGTTCGGCGGGGAAGTGCCGCGGAGCCTGGAGGATCTGACCTCCCTGGCCGGAGTAGGGCGTAAGACGGCAAATGTGATCCGGGGAAACATTTATCATGACCCGAGTGTGGTGGTAGACACGCATGTGAAGCGGATCTCCAACCGAATCGGGCTGACGAAAAATTCCGAACCGGAAAAGATTGAGCAGGATTTGATGAAAGAACTGCCGAAGGACCACTGGATCCTGTACAATATCCAGATCATCACATTTGGCAGGAGCATCTGTACGGCGCGGAATCCAAAGTGTGAGGAATGTCTTCTGACGAAGTACTGCGGCGGAGCATGATTATATATTTTTGATTATTTAGATTTTTATCATACTGCTTGGCACAATTCATGGCAATCCTTTGCGCTTCCTCAACCGTGTAAGTTTGCATATGTATCTCCTTATAGAAAATAAAAGAGAGGAAAGAGCCACCAGTGTGACACATAACCTCCCTTTTTGGCTAATTTTAGTGTTGTCTGTCAACAAGTTTTGATTTTCGAGAATGTCAAACACACTGCTCTTTGATATATTTCAAAACCTGGATGATCTTCTCCTGCTTTTCAGGCGGGAACTGATGCAGGATATTGAGCGCCTCGGCGTCCCGGGCGCTGGAAATATCCTGCTGCTTTTCTTCCTCCTGTCCCGCATTTAAAATAGAATCTACCGTGACATTGCATAGCCTGGCATAATACATCAGGACGCGCAGGTTCAGCTTTGCGCGGTTGTTTTCAATATTGCTGACAAAGGACACCGTGCAGCCCAGATCCCCCGCGATCTGTTCCTGAGTGTAAGAATGCTCCGTTCTCAAACGCTTTAATTCCATTCCGATTTTTTCAAAATTATACTGATCTAAATTATAATGCTCCATATCCGTTCCTCTATATATTGATAAATATAGTTTATTATATTTTAAGGTTGAAAACAACTGGTTTGTTTAGTATAATATAGTATATTTATTGATATACATACTGTGCGCCTGATCAATCTGCCGCACAGTATATGAAAGGCGGGGGAGAACACTTTGGGAGGACTGAGGCCGCTGCTTTACCGGCCGGACGCCTTGCGGAAAGGACAAGGCATGGCGAATCATAACAGATGCGATTCTGTCTGCGCGAAAACAAATCAATGGTAAGGAGGCAAATCATGAACATCAGAGAAGCGAAGGGTGAGATTATAAGAACGGTTGAGATGTATCTGGATAAAAATGAATTTGGAGAGTATACGATTCCCGTCTCCAGGCAGCGCCCCATCTTTATGACAGGCGCCCCCGGGATCGGAAAGACCGCGGTCATACAGCAGATCGCGTCGGAGCTGGATCTCGCTCTTGTTTCCGGTTCCATGCGCCACCATACGCGGCAGAGCGCGCAGGGACGTCCTGTGATCAAAGCCCGGGATCATGACGGGACGCAGATCTGTGTTTCCGAATACACGATAAGCGAGATCATTGCCGCCGTATATCGTGTGATGGAGGATTCCGGAAAAAAGGAAGGGATTCTTTTTTTGGATGAGATCAACTGCGCCCCGGAGGCGCTGGAGCCGGCGGTGCGCCAGTTCCTGCGGTACAAGACCCTGGGCAATCGGCAGGTGCCGGAGGGCTGGGTCGTGGTCACGGCAGGCAGCCGGCCGGAGTACAGCAGATCGGTAAAAGAATTTGACATGGCCGTCATGGACCGTCTGAAACGGATGGATATTACGGAAGACATTTCGATTTGGAAGCAATACGCTTTTCAGCAGGGCATCCATGCCGCTGTGATCATGTTTCTGGAGACGCATCCGCAGTGGTTTTATTCCGTCCGTTCCATGGAGGAAGGGATGCGGTACGTGACGGCCCGGGGATGGGAGGACTTATCGACGGCGACGCGGCTGTATGAGGAGAAGGGTTTTGAGATCACCGGGAGGCTGACCGGACAGTATATTACAGATGAGGAGATCGCAGAGGAATTCGGGATTTCCTATGGCCTATATCGGAAATGCAAAGCAGATTACCGGATTGCGGATATTCTGTCGGGCAAGGCAGGTCAGGAGCTGATCGAAAAGTCGCAGAGGGCGGAGAGGGATGAGCGGTATTCTATCCTGGGCCTGATCCTGGAAATGTTGGGGGAAGGATTTCGAAAGTCAGCCAGCCGGGAGAGCAGCCTGCAGATGGTGGAGAGGGCGCTTGGCAGTATGAAAAAAGGAGTCAAAGAGGACCGACTTCCGGTATCCCTGCTGCTGCAGGAACAGACGGACCGGCTTCGGGAGCGGCTTCGGGAACGCGCCGCGGCCAACAGTATAACGGCAAGAGAGAGGGAAGAGTACCTTGCGGCCATACGGACGCTGGCTGAGTATAAAAAAAATCCGGATACAGGAGCGCCGCGTAAGGATCTTGATAAGATAAAGAAGCAGTTCGGCCGGGAGGTCAGGCAGCATGAGAAGCAGAACGCCCAGGTAAAGTCTATGCTGGAGGCGGCCTTATCCTTTCTCGAAGAGGCGTGGGGAAAGAATCAACAGGAAATGGCATTTTTCCTGACGGCGCTGACATCCTTTGCGGACAATCCGGCTTCTGCCAGCCAATGGGTGAGCGAGGCATGTTTTCAATATGAACAGGAGCAGGGGCTTGAAGTATAAAAAGGGGACTGATTGTTCAATTAGGATTTCGATGATGTATGAATGGATGAGTAGGTTGGAGGCTCTTTAGAGCATCCAACCGTACAGTTGGAAATATTTTCGTTACTGCTCACGGTGCCTTGCGCCCTGCTGCAAGGCATCCGGCCGAGAAAGATGCGGTGTCATGCAATCAGTTCACCAAGCATTGCTTTGCGTAAATCAAGGAATCCTCAAGATGCTGCTTCATCAGATCCCCGGCCTGGGCATAAGCCTTCCTCCGGTATGCGTCCCAGATCCGGGAGTGCATCTGGTTGATCTGCCTCTGGGGCTGCGGCTCCGTTTCATAAACATTGGAAAAGATCGTAAGCTGGCTTCTCAATTTTTCGGCTGCCAGGGCCAGTCTCTGATTCCTGCAGTAGTCGTAGAATATAAGATGAAAGCGGTCGGAATGCTCGATCCATCCCGGGATATCCTCCGGCAGCAGGGAGTCCTTCGATTCAATGGCATTTGTAACAGAGAGTACCCCTCCCAGTTCCCGGCAGATCTGCTCCTGGGCCGGATGCTCCGCGGAATACAGGATTGCCAGGCGGTCCAAATCCCCCATAAACTGATACAGCTCTGTCAGGTCTTTTTCCGTCAGGGAGATCACAGTTACCCCGATATTCGAATAATGATTGACCAGCCCTTCTTCCGTGAGCCGGGTGAGCGCCTCACGGATGGGAGTGGAGCTGACCCCGAACTGCTCCTTCAGATTTTTGAGGGTCAGCCTCGTCCCCAGAGGGATTCGCTGGCTCAGGATATCTGAGCGGAGAATCTGGTAGATTTGTTCGGAGAGAGTGGATTTATTTAAAGTCATAGAGTACACTTCCTTCTGCGTTTTTGTTTCGGTCAGGAGCTGTTCAGCAGTTTTATACTTCAATTATTACAATACATCATAAAATTGTCAATACGAAAAAATCATGTTACTGCATTGTTGTTACTATTCACAGTCATTTCACTCACATGCGCAAAAACAGTCGGCAAAGCCGTCTGCCGATGCTTCGCGTCTTGATTTTTTTTGCTTATGTGGGTGAAGTGACTGATTCCAGTCAGATAAAAACTGTGATATAGTAACTAAAAATTTTGCATTTTGCAAAATACATATTGCAAAAATACTCTGGAAATGATAAACTTTAACAATGCAAGGCTTTAATGTGAAAAAGTATCATAGCAGAATGCCATAAAATCGGAAGTTAAGAAAAAAGGAGGTTCATCAATTTGAGGGATGAGAATCTGTTAAAACAACTGACCCAGCTCTGGGGTGTCTCCGGGTATGAGAAGGAGGTCGCCGCCTTCATTGAAAAGGAAGCGGCCCCTTATGCGGATGAGATCATCAAGGACGCGGTGGGGAACCTGATCGTGCGGAAAAAGGGTACAGGCGGCGGCAAGGGGAAACGGATCATGTTTGCCGCGCATATGGATGAGATCGGGTTCATGGTAAAGAAGATTGAATCGGACGGGAGGCTGCGGGTCTGCAGCCTGGGCTGGAACTGGACCGGATCTGCCTACAACAGCCGGGTACGGTTCCGAAACGGGATGACCGGGGTGGTGAGCTGTCAGGGAACCATCGAAGAGGCGGCCAATAACTCGGGAAAGCTGTATATAGATATCGGCGCGACATCGAAGGAAGACGCGCTGCAGTACGTGAACATCGGAGATCCGTGCGGATATATGGGGGAATATCTGTCCCTGAAAAATGACCGGATCTGTTCCAAGAGCCTGGACAACCGGATCGGCTGTTACCAGCTTCTGCAGGCATTGAAGGAACATCAGGGCGGGCCCAATGACATTTACTATGTATTCTGCGTACAGGAAGAGCTTGGATGCAGAGGTTCCAAGCCGGCAGCAGAAAGGATCCGGCCGGATATCGGGGTGGCGGTGGATATCTCCCCGGCCCATGATTATCCCTGTGATCTGGAAGGAAGCAACGAGGTGGACGGCGGGATCGGGATCAAGATCTGCGATCCGTCGGTGGTCTGCGATGAGGATGTGGTCCAGGCGATGCTGGCATGCTGCGAAGAACACCAGATTCCCTTCCAGAGGGAGGTCATTGACAAGGGCGGCACGGACGCGTCCAGTATGAACCTGTCCGGGGTGGGCGTCCGCGTGGGCGGTATCGTTGTGGTGACAAGATATCCCCACAGCCAGAGCGCCGTGGTATCGAAAAAAGATATCGAAGCAGGCATCGATCTGATCAGCGCATTTTCACAGTATGAGTTTCCGTTTTGAGGAAAATCATACCCAAGGCCGCCCCGGGGACAGGAACAAGATCCCGATGCTGTACAAGAAGCGGTCGGCTGTAAATGCAGCGTTATTATGAAAAGAGAAGAACAGTAGAAAAAAAGAGAAGAACAATAGGAAAAGAGGAGGATGAATGAAATGAAAAAGAAAGCAGTGATGCTGCTGGCGGCTGTGCTGGCTGCGGCGTTGGTGGGATGCGGCGGCTCCGGCGGGCAGTCTCAGGGACAGTCCGGCGGCGGTTCCGGCACAGGGGCGGATGCGGGAGCAGACTCCGCTGGGAAGGATTCCATTACCATTGCCACAGATGTGGACGTGGACATCCTTCACCCGTCGGATTTCAGTACCACGGTGGAGCACACCATTTTAAGCCAGATTTATGATCCGCTGATGTTCATGAATCCGGACGGAGCGCACGATCCGGAGCCAAGGATTGCCGAGGACTATGAGATCAGCGAGGACGGTATGGATTATACGTTCAAGCTGCGGGATGACGTGACCTTCCACGACGGGACGGCGCTGACCTCCGCCGATGTAAAGTTTTCTCTGGAGCTTTATATGGCTTCGGAATACCAGGGAGCCCAGGTGATCGGCCTGGAGAGTGTGGAGACGCCGGACGACACAACGGTGGTGTGCCATCTGGACGCGCCCTATTCTCCGTTCCTGCTGGGAGTCTGCCAGGTATCCATTGCTTCGAAGGCGTATTATGAGAAGTCGGAGGATGACTTTGTAAATCAGCCGGTGGGAAGCGGACCTTATAAATATGTAGGAAGAGAAAAGGGCAGCAAGGTGACTCTGGAAGCCTATGACGGTTATTACAGAGGCGAGGCGGCGATCAAGAACGTGACCTTTGAGGTGATCCCGGACCAGTCTACCACAGCCGTTGCGCTGAAGACCGGGGAGATTGATTTTGCCACTATTGAATCCTCCACCATTGCGCAGCTCTCAGGCGATGACGCGATCCAGGTGGAAGAGGTGGGCAATTCCGGATTTACCTATGTGTCCATGAATACGGAAAAGGCTCCCTTCGATGACGTGAAGGTGCGCCAGGCCATCAATTACGCGGTGAACCGGGAAAATGTAGTTGCGGTCTGCTATGATGACGAGGCAGAGGTCAATTCCAACATCTGCTCCAAAGACCGGTTCGGATATTCCGAGGACCAGCCCCAGTATACATACAACCCGGAGCAGGCGAAGAAGCTTTTGAAGGAAGCGGGCATCACATCGCCTTATGACCTGGGGACGATCCTGGTTGCGGAAAAATATTCCAACATCGCGACGGTGATCCAGAACGATCTGAAAGCAGTGGGACTGGACGTGACCATTGACGTCAAAGAATTTAATGCGTACATCGATGACCTGACCAGCGGAAACTACGACATCACGGCTCTGGAAATGACTCTGGACGGAGATTCCCAGCAGCTGGAAATGGCATTTACCACGGACTACATCGGCACGGCGAACAATGCTCGGTACTCTGATGAGGAGATGGACAGCCTGTTTTCACAGGCGCGGACCGAGGCGGACACAGACGCAAGGGCGGAGATTTTTGACCAGATCCTGACCAAGGCGCAGGACGAAGCGATCTATGCGGTTCTGTGCAATCCGCTGACGCTCTATGCCCACAACAGCGGCCTGGACTGCCAGGAATTCCCGTATGAAGGGATTTACTCAATCTACAATTTCAGCTGGAAATAAGGAGGCTGTTCATTCTATGTATAAATATGTTGCCAAACGCCTGTTATACATGATCCCTGTTCTTCTGGGAGTGGCATTTCTTGTGTTTACCATCCTCTCGTTGACACCGGGGGATCCGGGCTCGATCATCCTGGGGATCACGGCGAAGCCGGAGGATATTGCCGCGCTGAATGCGGAATTTGGCTATGACAAACCATTTTTTATCCGGTTTTTCAATTATATCGGCGATGTGGTACTGCACTTTGACCTGGGCAATTCCTACCAGAGCAGGCAGCCGGTCATCCATGATATTATGGCACGTTTTCCGAATACATTTCTGCTGACACTGATCTCCATGTCCGCGGCTTCGGTAATCGGGATCTCCCTCGGTATCCTGTCCGCGGTCAGGCAGTACACGGCGCTGGACCAGACGCTGGTGGTGGTGGCCCTGATCTTTGCTTCGATCCCGGGCTTCTGGCTGGGGCTGATGCTGATGCTTCTGTTTTCCATGAAGTTAGGGATCCTGCCGTCCTACGGGGCGGGCAGCCTGAAAGCGTTTATCCTGCCGTCCATCACGGTCTGCATGACCTCGGCGGCAGGGCTTCTGCGTCTGACCCGTTCCGCCATGCTGGAGACCGTGCGCCAGGAATACATCCGCACGGCCCGGGCGAAGGGGGCCTCCCAGAAGCGGATCATCTGGAAGCACGCCCTGAGAAACGCGCTGCTTCCGGTAGTCACCACCCTGGGAACCAGCTTCGGCGCGTCCTTAGGAGGAGCGATTATCGCAGAGACCGTATTTGCCATGCCGGGCATGGGGACGCTGATCACCACGGCAATCCGGCAGAAAGATATTCCGGTGGTGATGGGAGCGACGTTATTTCTGGCGGTCCTGTTCAGCCTCATCATTCTGATCGTGGACGTGCTGTATGCCTTTATCGATCCCAGGATCAAGGCAAAATATCAGAATGGAGGGAAGCGCCGTGAATAACAGTCATTCCAGAACAAGAGAACAGTTTGCGGAATTCTGGCGCCGCTTTCGGAAAAATAAATCCGCCGTTGCAGGGCTGCTCATCCTGGTACTTTTGGTGGGCATGGCATTGTTTGCTGACCTGATCGTACCTTACGCCAGATGTGTGGAGCAGGTCGGGGCGGACCGTCTGCAGGGACCCTCGGCGGCGCATTTCTTCGGCACCGATGAATTTGGCAGAGATCTCTTTGCCAGGGTGGTGCACGGCTCCAGGTATTCCCTGTTTATCGGCGTGGCAACCAGCCTGATGGCGCTGGCCGCAGGCGCAGTACTGGGGGCCAGCGCCGGATATTTCGGAGGCATGGTGGACAACGTGATCTGCAGGATCGTGGATGTGTTCATGTGCGTTCCGCCGATCCTTTTGTCCCTGGCTGTAGTGGCCGCGCTTGGTACCAGTGTGCGCAATCTGATTGTTGCCATTACCATTTCCTGCATTCCGGGCAATGTCCGGCTCATCCGGTCGGTGGTGCTGACGGTGGCGGAGCAGGACTATGTGGAGGTGGCCCGGTCCTACGGGGCATCCAACGCCAGGATCATTTTCCGGTATGTGCTGCCCAACGCCATGGGGCCCATCATTGTCAATACGACGATGGCGATCTCCGATATGATCCTGTCCGCGGCAGGCTTAAGCTTCATCGGTATGGGCATTCAGCCGCCGTCTCCGGAATGGGGGGCGCTTTTGTCCGCGGCGCAGACCTATATCTTTACCTCGCCCTACCTGCTGGTGTTTCCGGGGCTGTTTATTATTTTAAGCTCCCTGTCCTTTAACCTGGTGGGAGACGGACTGACCGACGCGCTGGATCCAAAGCTGAAGGACTGAAATCCCTATGCGCTTTCTTGATGAAGGAGAACAGCAATGAAAAAGACAGTGTTAGATGTGAAAAATCTTGCCATTCAATATGAAACGGATCTGGAGACGGTGTATGCGGTCAATGGGATCAGCTTTTCGCTGGATGCCGGTGAGACATTGGGACTGGTAGGAGAGACGGGGGCGGGAAAGACAACTACCGCCCTTGGGATCCTGGGACTTTTGCCGGAACGGACGGCACGGGTCACAAATGGGGAGGTCCGGTTTCAGGACCGGAACCTTCTAAAGCTGAACGAACAAGATATGCTGAAGGTCAGGGGGAGCAAGATCTCCATGATCTTCCAGGATCCCATGACCGCGCTGAATCCGGTGCTGCCCATCGGGAAGCAGATCGGAGAGGCGGTATATCTCCACAATGAGGACAATCTGTCCCAGGCACAGATTGAGGAAAAGGTGGAGGAAACTCTGGAGCTGGTAGGGATTCCGAAGGAACGGAAGGTAGAATACCCCTACCAGTTTTCGGGCGGTATGCGTCAGCGGGTGGTGATCGCGATCGCGCTGATCTGCAACCCGGATCTGCTGATCGCGGATGAGCCTACCACCGCCCTGGATGTGACCATTCAGGCCCAGATCCTGACCATTATCTGCAACCTGCAGAGGAAATACAAGACCTCCGTCATCATGATCACCCATGACCTGGGCGTGGTGGCGGAGACCTGCGACAAGGTGGCTATTATGTACGCCGGAGAGATCGTGGAATACGGCAGCCTGCGGGATATCTTTACAGGAGAGACGCACCATCCGTATACGGAAGGACTGTTCCGTTCCCTGCCCAGCCTGACCGGGGACAGCAAAAGGCTGAAGCCGATCGAAGGGCTGATGCCGGATCCCACGGAAAAACCGCAAGGGTGCTGGTTTGCGCCCCGGTGCGGACGCTGTACACAGAAGTGCCGGCAGGAGGCGCCGCCGGTATGGGAGCAGGAAGGACATCAGATCCGCTGCCATCTTGCGGGGCAGTGAGGAGGTGAATCATGGAATCAAATCTGATAGAGGTGAACCATCTGAAAAAATATTTCCGGACGCCGGCGGGGATGCTTCATGCGGTGGATGATGTGAGCTTTTCCATAGCAAAAGGCAAGACCCTTGGGATCGTGGGGGAATCCGGCTGCGGGAAATCCACCCTTGGCCGGACCCTTCTCTGTCTGGATCCCCTGACGGACGGGGAGATCTTGTTCAAGGGCACGGAGCTTTCCAAGCTGGGGAAAAAGGAAATGAAGAAGATCCGGCCGAAGATCCAGATGATCTTCCAGGACCCTTACGCCAGCCTGAACGGGCGTATGAATGTACGCCAGCTGATCGCCGAACCGCTGCTGGTGAACAAAACCTGCGGATCCAGGGCGGAGGTGGACGAAAAGGTGAGCCGCATGATGGATACGGTCGGGCTTGCAAGCCGCCTGGCGTCAGCCTATCCCCATGAGCTGGACGGAGGAAGGAGACAGCGGATCGGGATCGCGAGGGCGCTCATTCTGGAGCCGGAATTTGTGGTATGCGATGAGCCGGTTTCGGCGCTGGACGTGTCGATCCAGGCCCAGATCCTCAATCTCCTGATGGATCTCCAGGAAGAAATGGGGCTGACCTATGTATTCATCACCCACGACCTTTCCGCCGTGCGGCATATTTCGGATGAGATCATGGTTATGTACCTTGGAAAATGTGTGGAGCGTGCGGAAGCAAAGGAAATGTTCTCTAATCCGGCGCATCCCTATACGAAGGCGCTGCTTGCGGCAATCCCGATTCCCAGTGTGGAATCTTGCCATAAGGAGAGAGAGCTTCTGCAGGGCGAGGTTACCAGTCCGGTGAATCCTGCGCCCGGCTGCCGTTTTGCGGCGCGCTGCCCCTATGTCGTGGATGCCTGCAGGCAGGGAGAGATCCCGCTGAAGGAAGCAGGAGAAGGACATTTTGCGGCATGCCGCAGGGCGCATGAGATCTGAGAAATGGAAGAGCCGTAAGGGCTTTAGGGGAGGACTGATCAAATACGGGCTGCGGCAGAAGCCGTGATGGCGCAAAACAGGGGTTTGATCAAAATGAATTTTTGAGATTCAGGAGAGTTTGAATGAGTAAAGTAGAATATAAATGGCCTTATCAAAATGAAATGGACCAGGAGGAGACCATCGACAGCGACGTGCTGGTCCTGGGCGGCGGCCTGTCCGGCTGCTTTGCGGCCATTGCGGCGGCCAGGAAGGGGCAGTCGGTGACCCTGGTGGAAAAGGGGGCGGTGGAGAAAAGCGGAGCCGCCGGAACCGGTTTTGACCATTGGGAATCGGCCTGCACCAATCCCTGCTCCGGTGTCACTCCGGAGGAGATCGCCGGGGCTTATGTCCGGGAGCAGGACGGGTACAGCAATGGGATCGCCCATTATATCGAGTGCCGGGAAGGATATGACCGGCTTCTGGATCTGGAGGCATTCGGCGGGAAGATCCGGGATACGGAAGATGAATTTGCAGGGGCCAGGTTCCGGGATGAGAAGAGCAAGCTGATGTTTGCCTATGATTATAAGAACAAATTTACTATCCGGGTCTGGGGCTCCACCTTCAAGCCCGCCCTGGCGAAGGAAATGAAGCGGCTGGGCATCCGGGTCCTGGAACGGACGGAAGCCACCGGCCTGATCCTGACGGGAGAAAAGGGAAACAGGCGGGGCGCGGGAGCTTTCGGAATGGATGTGCATACCGGGAAGTTCTATATTTTCCGGGCGAAGGCTACGGTACTTGCCATGTCCAGGCCGGCAAGGGTGTGGCTCTTTGATCCGGATCTGACCGGGCTGTGTGAATTTCGCCCCTTACAGAGCATTGGAAGCGGACACGCCATGGGCTGGCGGGCCGGGATGGAATTTACGATGATGGAAAAATCCGTGCGGGCCGAATTTTCCGCGGCAGGCAGAAGCTTTCCTCCTTACGGCGCGGGGAACAACCACAACACCTGGTACGCGGCCACGATGGTGGATGCCAGAGGAGTGGAGATCCCTTATGTAGACCGGGACGGAAACGAATTGAAAACCGTGTCCCAGCGGTATGATCCGGCGCCCGGACAGAAATTTTTCCTGAAAGGGGGCGTCATCGACAATCCCAAATATGAATACAGAGGCCCTGAGACGCTGGACTTTGAAACTCTGATGGAGCGGGGCTATCAGCTGCCCTTTTATGCGGACTTAAGCCGGATGCCCGAGGAGGAGCGGAGGGTCATCTGGGGCATGATGGTGGGAGAAGAGGCGAAAACCAAGATCCCCATTTTTCAGAATTATACGGAACGGGGCTTCGACCCCAAAAAGCATATGCTCCAAAGCTATGGAACAGGCTGGCAGTCCGCCAGCTTCCTGGAGCAGGAACGGCAGTTCTTCGGCGCGCCGGGGGGCCTGATGCATGACTGGGATCTGAAAACGAATCTGGAGGGGATCTATGCCGCGGGCGACCAGCTCTATGCCTCGGATTGCGCAGGTTTCGCCTGCGCTACCGGATATTACGCGGGAAGAAAGGCAGCGGACGCGGCCGCCCGGACAGTAGGATTCTCAGAGGTTTCCAGAGAGGACATCGAAGCGGAGAAAAAGCGGCTGTACCATCCCCTTTATGTAAGCCGGGAAGAGGGCATGGGATGGAAGGAACTGAACATGGCCATTGCCAAGGCCATGCAGAATTACTGCGGCGGGGTGAAGTGCGAGACGCTGTTAAGAGAAGGGCTGGATCTTTTGAAAAGCTTTGAGACAGAGATCGTTCCAAGGCTTTTTGCGTCCAACCCACATGAACTGATGCGCACCCATGAAGTGCTGGACATCCTGACGGTGGCGCAGATCGTATTGCGCGCGTCGCTGGAGCGGAAGGCAAGCTCAGAGCCGCTGTGTTTCCGGCGCGGCGATTATCCGGAGATGGAGAAGGAAGAAGAACGGCGGCACATCGTCATCCGGCAGGAGGACGGCGCGGTATGTACCCGGGATGTGCCTCTGGACTTCTTCGGAGATCTGCGGGAAGAATATGAGAAGCGCAATGGAGATTATATCAGAGAGAGGGAGGCCGCGGGATATGAGAAAGGTTGAATTTACAGCAGAGCCGTCTCCGTGCAGTACCGAACCGATTCGATATGACCCGGAGCTCTGTATCGGCTGCGGCCGGTGCGCGGATGTGTGTCAGTGTGACATCCTGCTCCCGCCCGGAAAGGAAGGGGAGCACCCGGCGGTGATGTATCCGGGAGAATGCTATTACTGCGGGGCATGTGTGATGGTATGCCCGAAGCCGGGGGCAATCCGGCTGGTGCATCCGCTGATGAACCGGGCGAAGTTTGTGCCGGTGAAACAGGTGTTATACTGAGTGCCAGATCAATCTGCCATATGCGCAATGAGCGTAAAACTACAGAAAAAAAGGACTGCGGGATCCGGGATGAGCAAGCGGATCCCGCAGTCTTTTGTCTTTTGTCTGAAAAAGAAAATTGACTCTAAATCAGAGATTTGCTACAATAAAACAGATCAGGCAGCCTGGATAAGAGGATCCGGCTGCTGACCTTGGAGGGAGTGGTCACAGGCTATACGAGGAGGATATTATGATGAAGAAGTATTACAAGAAGTGTCTGCTGTCCTGTATTCTGGCAGTGAGCCTGCTGTGCGGCTGCGCGGGAGGTACGGACGCGGGGGAAAGCGAAGAGGGCGCTGCGCGGCAGGATACGGAAAGCGTATCGGAGCAGGAGGAAAAGGACTCTTCTGCAGTACCGGATTTTGAGGGAAATGACATGGAGGGAAACGCGGTTACGTCGGAGATTTTTTCGGGGTCCAGACTCACGATGGTCAATGTATGGGCAACCTACTGCAGTCCTTGTCTGAATGAGATGCCGGAGCTGGGAGAACTTGCGCGGGAGTACGACAAGGAGGACTTTCAGCTGATCGGGATCGTCAGCAATGTGCCGGAAGGGGCGGACGAAGAGAAACTGGAGCTTGTGGAGGTGCTGATCGAACAGACCGAAGCAGACTATCCGCATCTGCTGCTGAATGAGTCCTTGAATGACGGGCTGCTTTCCGGCGTATCGGCGGTTCCGACGACATTCTTTATCGGCCAGGATGGGAAGATATTGGATACCGTTGTGGGAGCCAGGGATAAAGCGGCGTGGAAGGAGATCATTGACGGGATTCTCGAGGAAAGCCCGGAAAGCTAGAGAAGGATTGTCACTGCTCAGAACAGCAGACCACAGACCCGTCTGATGATTTTCAAAAAAAGGAATGTACTTATCAAGCGGGGATCCTAAGAACTTTTGAGCTTATTTCATCAGAGGCAGAGAGTAGAAAGGAGAAGGCTGCATGAAAGAATTATGTTTGGGAACCATCGGTACCGGTTCGATCGTACACACCATACTGGATCAGGTAAATGTAACAGATGGGATCCGGCTCACCGCCGTCTATTCCAGAACGGAGGAAAAGGGAAGGCAGGTTGCGGCAGAATACGGGGCAGACCGGGTTTATACGGATCTGGATGCATTTCTGGCGGATGAGGAGATGAATACGGTCTATATCGCGTCGCCGAACCTGCTGCATTATGAGCAGACTAGAAAAACGCTCCTGGCGGGAAAGCATGTGATCTGCGAGAAGCCCTTCTGTACAAAAGCAGACCAGGCAAGGGAACTGACGGCTCTGGCGAAGGAAAAGCGTCTGTTTCTGGCAGATGCCGTACCCACCGCATTCCTGCCGAATCTGGAGGTGCTGAAAAGGGAACTGCCGAAGGTGGGGAAGGTCAGGCTGGTGCTTGGGAATTACAGCCAGTATTCCAGCCGCTATGACCTTGTGCTGCAGGGGGAGGTGCCCAATGTATTCAATCCGGAATATGGCGGCGGGTGCCTGATGGATATCAATTTTTATAATGTATACCTGAACGCGGCGCTGTTCGGAAAGCCGATGTCATCGGTCTATTATCCCAACCGCTGTGGGGAACTGGCGGATACCTCCGGGGTACTGATCATGCAGTATGACGGATTTGTCAGCAGCTCGGCAGGGGCGAAGGATACCTGGGGCGTAAACTATTTCCAGATCGAAGGCGAGAAGGGACATATCTATATCCGGGACGGGAGCAACGGACTTGCGGAGATCCGGGTGGTCACAAAGGATTCAGAGGAGACCTTTGACTGGCAGGACAACCCGGAATGGCGGTTCTATGAGGTCCAGAAGCTCACAGAGTATATGCTTGCCGGGGACTATGAGGCAGTGTATGGGCGGCTGGATGTAATGATCCATGTGATCGAGATTCTGGAAGAAGCCAGAAAGAAGGCGGGGATCCTGTTTCCGGGGGATTGATAGATAGTGGTTACTGTTCACACGATGTCGCGCGCTTGCCGCATGGCATCCGTTACATGTCACACCTTGACCAGGTGTGACATGTAACTCAGGCCGCCATTTAAAATTGCCTTCGGCAATGGGCGGCCTGAATAGCAGTTTTTATGTGCATCCTCACGACCAATCAGCGTGGTGATTGGTCGGGGTGTGACATGTAACCGGCATCCGGCCAATTCAGTGATGGGGCGGGCAAAACATGTTGACAGATGACTCAGAAAAGACTAAAATAGTATAAGTGCTACAAGAAAACGAACATAAAAAGTGTTTTGTGAACACATTGCACAATCTGTATGGAGGTGCTGCTATTTGGAAGAGGCTCAGAGGATCCGCATGCTGCAGTGTCCGGAGCATCCGGTCGATGTGGTGATTGATACAGATACATTTAATGAGGTGGACGACCAGTTTGCGCTGGCATATCTGCTTCGGAATCCGGACAGGCTCCGGCTGCAGGCCATTTACGCGGCGCCTTTTTTGAATGAAAAGGCGGATACGCCCAAGGACGGGATGGAGAAAAGCTATCAGGAGATCTTAAAGCTCCTGGAGCTGGCAGGCACTCCGGAATATCAGGCAAAGGTGTACAAAGGAGCGGAGCGCTTTCTGGAACATACCGGGAGATCCGCTCAGGAAGAGCAGAGCAGGATCGCTCCGGCGGTTTCTGAAGCTTCGGAGGATCTGATCCGAAGGGCGATGACGCATTCGGCAGAGAATCCTTTATATGTGATTGGAATTGCGGCGGCAACCAATATAGCCTCCGCAATTTTATGTGAGCCGAAGATCACAGAACGGATGGTAGTCGTCTGGCTGGGAGGAAGCGCCTTTCATTGTGAGGAGATGGAGGAGTTTAATCTGGCGGAGGATCCGGCTGCCGCGCAGATCCTGTTTGACAGCGGGGTACCGTTGGTTCAGCTACCATGCTGGGGCGTGGTGGAGAGCTTCTCGATCAGCAGGCCGGAGTTGGAGAAGTACTTTATAGAAAAGAATCCGCTGGCGGATTATCTGGCCGGATATGCCATTGAAGCAGTGGAAGAATGGGCGTCAGGCACGGCCTGGGCAAAGATGATCTGGGACGTGACGGCGGTGGCCTGGCTGCTCAATGACGGGCAGCGCTTTATGAACGACCGGCTTGTATCCTGTCCGGAGATCGTGGGAGATTCAGAGGCTTCCCGGAGGATATCCGGGGCTTCCTGCTTTGATGAGACGAACGGGCTTGATCCGATGAGGTATGTATTTTCAAAGGAAAGGCATACTATGAGATACGTATACCGTATTGAGCGGGACGCGCTCATGACAGACCTGATCAGAAAACTCTATCTGTAACGCGTCAAGCCCATGGAAAATTTAAAAAGGAGAAGAAAGTAATGGAAAAAAACGCATTGGTGTTCCAGACGGATTTCGGCATGGAGGACGGGGCGGTGAGCGCCATGTACGGGGTGGCCTACGGGGTCTCGCCGGATCTGAAGATCTATGACCTGACCCATGGCATCGAACCCTACAACACATGGGAAGCCAGCTACCGTCTGATCCAGACGGTGAACTACTGGCCGGAGGGAACCGTATTTGTATCGGTGGTGGATCCGGGCGTGGGCTCCACGAGAAGGAGTATCGTCGCAAAGACCAAAACCGGGCAGTACGTGGTGACTCCGGATAACGGCACATTGACCTTTGTAAAGAGGAATCTGGGGATTGAGGCGGTCCGGGTGATCGACGAATCCAAGAACCGCCGTTCGGGTTCGGAGGAATCCTATACATTCCATGGCCGGGACGTCTATGCATTTACCGGGGCAAAGCTGGCCTCCGGGGAGATCACATTTGACCAGGTAGGAGAGGAGATGGATCCGGAAAGTGTATTGGAGCTGCCGACGATCCCAGCAAAGGAGACCGAGGACGGCGGCGTGCAGGGTACCATTGACGTGCTGGATGTGCGTTTCGGAAGCCTGTGGTCCAACATCCCCATCGAGCTGTTCAAAAAGCTGGGCATCGAGTTCGGGGAGCGGGTGGAAGTGATGATCAGCAACGACACCAGGACACTGTACCGCAATACCATGGTATACGGCCATTCCTTCGCGGATGTGTATGTCGGGGAACCGCTGCTGTATATGAACTCCCTGAACTGCATGGCGGTGGCGATCAATCAGGGAAGCTTTGCAAGGGCTTACAATATCGGAACCGGGAACAGCTGGCATATCGCCATCCGGAAGGATTCCCGGGGCTGAGAGGCAGCACCGGCTTTTTGCCTGCCGTCTGTTTTGCGCATGCGGGCAGGACGGTAAGCATCATACTTTTGATACGTTCGGCCAACCGGCCTTTAGCGTATATAAAAAGGAATAGAGGAGGATTTACACATGAAGAATTTTGCAGTAAAAACAATCGTAGCAATCGGTATCGGGGCAGCGTTATTTTTTGTGCTGAGCACCTATATCGCAATCCCCACTCCGATCCCGAACCTGAAGCTGAGCGTGCACTATCCGGTGATCGGAGTCATGGCGATGCTGTTCGGTCCTCTGGCAGGCTGTCTGATGGGACTGATCGGACATTTCTTGAGCGACCTGGCAAGCGGCTGGGGCGTATGGTGGAGCTGGGTTGCGGGTTCTGCGTTTTTCGGACTGGCGATGGGATTCGTAGGCTATAAGATTGATCTGTCCAAGGGCGAATTCGGTGTCAAAGGCGCCGTGATCTTTAACGTGGTCCAGATTATCGCGCATCTGATTTCCTGGGGACTGATCGCGCCGGGACTGGACATTTTGATCTACAACGAGCCTGTGGAAAAGATTTTCCTGCAGGGAGCAGTGGGCAGTGTGGGAAATATTCTGTCTACCGCGGTTGTAGGTACGATCCTGTGCTTTGCGTACGCATCTACCAGGGCGAAAAAGGGATCTTTGAAAAAGGAAGATTAAGGAAAAACATCAGGAGGGGTGGCTCGCACGCTGCCCTTTTTTCCATGCGAAACGAAATAGGAGGACATGATTCGTGAAAGAACCGATCATAAAATTCGAAAACTTTGGTTTTCAGTATGACGCGCAGGCAGAGCCGACCTTAAAGGACATCAATCTGGAGATCTATCCCGGAGAGAAGATCCTGATCGCGGGTCCGTCAGGCTGCGGGAAATCGACGATGACCCATTGTATGAACGGATTGATCCCATTTGCGTATCCGGGAGAATCCACCGGGAAGCTGACGATCCAGGGGAAGGAGACAAAACACTTAAGCATCTTTGAGATCTCCAGGATGGTGGGAACGGTCCTGCAGGATCTGGACGGGCAGTTCATCGGCCTGACCGTTGCGGAGGACATTGCGTTTGCATTGGAAAATGCCTGCGTCGGGCAGGATGATATGAAAAAGACCGTCAGGCAGGTGGCGCGCCAGGTCGGCATCGGAGATCATCTGGAGCACTCGCCGGATGCCCTTTCCGGAGGCCAGAAGCAGCGGGTCTCTATGGCAGGCGTGATGGTCAATGAGGTCAGCATTTTATTGTTTGATGAGCCGCTGGCGAATCTGGATCCGGCCACCGGAAAAAAGGCCATTGAGATCATAGACCGGATCCAGGAGGAGACCGGGGCTGCGGTCATCATCATCGAGCACCGCCTGGAAGACGTGCTGTGGCGGGACGTGGATCGGATCGTGCTGATGAAGGACGGCCGGATCGTGACAGACGCGCCGCCGGATGAACTGCTTTCCACGGATGTACTGCTGGACAACGGGATCCGGGAGCCTCTGTATCTGACCGCCCTGAAATACGCGGGAGTGAAGATCACGCCCAAATGCCACCCCCGCGGCATCCGGAGCCTGACACTGACAGAGGAAGACAAACACAAAGTCCGGACCTGGTTTCACGCTCGGAAGCTGGCAAAAGAGAAACCGGAAGGCAAGGCGCTTCTGACTGCGGAGAAGATTGATTTTACATATGATAACGGCTTTCATGCTCTGAAGGATATCAATATTTCCATCAATGAAGGGGAACTGCTTGCAATCGTAGGAACCAACGGCGCAGGAAAATCCACATTTTCCAAGGTGGTCTGCGGGTTCGAGAAGCAGCAGTTGGGAACACTGACATTCCAGGGGCAGGATATGAAAAGCTACAGCATCAAAGAACGTGCCGACCGGATCGGATACGTGATGCAGAATCCCAACCAGATGATCTCCAAGCCCATGATCTTTGACGAGGTGGCATTCGGCCTGCGCCAGAGAAATGTGCCGGAATCGGAGATCACGGCGAAGGTGGAGGAGGTTTTGAAGATCTGCGGGCTCTACCCCTTCCGGAAATGGCCGGTGTCCGCGCTGAGCTTCGGTCAGAAGAAGCGTGTCACCATTGCGTCGATCCTGGCGCTGGATCCCCAGATGATCATATTGGACGAGCCCACGGCGGGACAGGATTACCGGCATTATACGGAGATCATGGAATTTCTGAACGAACTCCACGGCCGGGGGATCACGGTGGTCATGATCACCCACGACATGCATCTGATGTTGGAATACGCCCAGCGGGCCGTCGTATTTTCCGGCGGGCAGGTGATCGCCAACGACACCTCGGCAAATATCCTGACCAACCCGGAGATCATTGAGCGGGCCAACCTAAAGGAGACATCGCTTTACGACCTGTCGCTGCTCTGCGGGATCGAGGATCCCAATGTGTTCGTGCAGCATTTTATCGACTATGAGGAGGAAGGCAGAGACCGTCAGGCCGGCGGCGCGGCGGCACAAAACGATAGGAAGGAGGAAAAAAGAGGATGATCCAGTTATTTAATTATATCGACAGAGTTTCTCCGATCCACAGACTGACAGGGGCGGCCAAGCTGGCGTGTATGCTCTGCTGGGTTCTGGCGGCCATGATCACCTTCGACACACGGTATCTGATCCTCCTTACGGTCTGCGCGCTGGTGCTGTTTCGGGTGTCTAAGATCAAGGTGAGGGAAGTGAAGGTGATCCTGATCTTTTCCCTGGTCTTTCTGTTCCTCAATAACCTGCTGATCTACCTGTTTTCCCCGGAGCACGGGGTCAGCCTGTACGGCTCCCGGACGGTGCTCATAGACCTGATCGGAAGATACAGCGTCACGGCACAGCAATTGCTGTACCATGCAAATGTGATCCTCAAGTATACGGCAACCATCCCGGTGGTCATTCTCTTTGTGTCCACCACGCAGCCCAGTGAATTTGCGGCGTCGCTGAACAAGCTGGGAGTGAGCTACCGGATTTCCTATTCCGTGTCGCTGGCGCTCCGGTACATCCCGGACGTGATGGACGAGTTCCATTCCATTTCTCTGGCACAGCAGGCAAGAGGTGTGGAGCTGTCCGGGAAGGAGAACATCATCAAGCGGCTGAAAGGCGCGACGGCGATCCTGATGCCGCTGATCCTCTCCAGCATGGACCGGATCGAAGTGGTGTCCAACGCCATGGAGCTGCGGTGCTTCGGAAAAGAGCCGAAACGGACCTGGTATCGGGAGCGGAAGTTTACCGGGCTGGATTATGGAACCATGATCCTGGGCTTCGGGCTGATCGGGATTTCCTTTGTGCTGCAAGCAGTGAACGGGGGACGGTATTGGAATCCCTTCTAGATGAGCATCCCATGATGGCTGTTCGATCGTTTCACAAGGGATCCCCAACGGGTTTACCTCAATAAAAAAGTCTCGGAATTGAGTCAGTGATTCCGGGATTTTTTTTGCGCAACTCTTATGGGATTTCTGGTATAATGGTATTGCGCTGATGCGCAAGCAGGTCATCAATTTTCGTATGCGTACCTCGAAGGAGAGTATTTTTACAGGGTTAAACAATCTGGAGGCGTTGGAGCGGATTGAGCGAAAAAAATATGAAGAAGAGCTTCTTGAGGAGGGTGTCGGTCGCATCTTAAAATATGGAATCGCGTTCTATAAAAAGAGATGCAGGGTGATGTCTGCTGCTGACGGAACAGTATAAGGATCCTGTTTCTTAAAAAGATTCACATGCACAGTTAGAAAAATATCAGATTGAGAACGGTTTGTGATTCTTTTGAGATATACTCTGTTTATACGAGGAGGAACGCATATGGAATCATGGATCATCAGGACAAAAAACCTGAAAAAATATTATCAGCTTGGGGAGCATACAGTAAAGGCATTGGACGGCATGGATTTTCTCGTCAGGGAGCGGGAGTTTGTGGCGGTCATCGGTACCTCCGGGTCGGGAAAATCCACGCTGCTCCACATGATCGGCGGGCTGGATGTGCCCACCGGCGGAGAGGTCTATGTGGCCGGGAGAAATTTAAACGAGATGAACAAGGAGCAGCTTGCGGTGTTCCGCCGCCGGAAGGTGGGGTTCGTGTTCCAGAACTACAATCTGGTGCCGGATCTGAATGTATTTGAAAATGTGGTGCTCCCTGTGGAGCTGGACGGGCGGTATGTGGACCGGGAATTTGCGGAGGAGATCCTGGACTTTCTGAAGCTGAAAGAGAAGCAGGAGGCGCTTCCGGGTACTCTCTCAGGCGGCCAGCAGCAGAGGGCCGCCATTGCCCGGGCCCTGGTGTCCAAGCCGGCGATCTTGCTGGCCGATGAACCGACGGGAAATCTGGACACCGCCACCAGCCATGACGTGATCGGATTGTTAAAGCTGGCGGCAAAGCAGTTTCAGCAGACGGTGGTACTGATCACTCATGACAACGACGTTGCCCAGATGTCGGACCGGATCGTGCGGATCGAGGATGGGCGGATCGTGGAGCGAAGCGGGGCAGAGCGAGAGAAGGATCAGGGGACGAAAGGTTCATGTATGGACGGATCCCAAGCGGATGCTCAGGCGGATGGAGAGAAGCAGGAAGAGAAAGGCGGTGTCAGCCATGCTGAAAAATAACAATACCGCAGTCATCCAGAGTATGGCCAGGCGTTCCTTCCGGACCAACCGCCGACGGAATATCAGCATTTTTCTGGCAATCCTGTTTTCTACCTTTTTACTGTTCTGCGTTTTTACAGTAGGGATCACTTTTTTTGAAATGCAGCGGACACAGAATATCCGGCTTCATGGCGCAGATTTTGACGCGTATCTGTACGGACTGACCCCGGAGCAGGAGAAGCTGTGCCGGGAAAATCCCGACATCCTGCACTCCGGGATTGAGGCGGTAGCCGGCTACGTGGTGGAGACCGATCAGAATGATACGCCGGATGCCGGACTGATCTGGGACGATGAAGTCTGCTGGGAGGAAATGCGAGGGCCCGGCAGGACCTGGATGGAGGGGCATTATCCACGGGAGTACAATGAGGTGCTGGTCAAAAGGGACTGCCTCAGGGCCTGCGGCCTGGAAGGATTAAAAACAGGGGATACCTTTACCATGACCTACGGCACCGGCTCGGGGGAATTTACAGGGGAGTTTCGGATCTCCGGCATGTGGGACGGATACGGGGCCAAAAATGTTTGTTTTGTGTCCAAAGCTTTTTACGACCAGACCGGGGAGGAGCTGTCTAATGTAGGCTCCGGACGGTATATGATCGATTTTAAGCAAACGTACATGACACGGGCGAAGCAGGAGGCATTTACTGAGAGCCTGAACCTGGAAAAGCAGCAGAACCTGTTTTTTAATTCGGAATATGAGTCTTCGGTTCAGGTCCTTGGGGGCATCTTGGGGCTGGCCGCTATCGCCTGTCTGTGCTCCTACCTGCTGATCTACAATATCATGTACCTTTCTGTTTCCGGAAACATCCGGTATTACGGGCTGCTGCAGACCGTAGGAATGTCGGGAAGGCAGATCCGCTGTCTGGTGCGGCGGCAGCTGGCCATTCTTGCGGCGGCGGGAATTGGGGGCGGTCTGCTTGCCGGAACCGGCGTGTCCTTCTGGGTGATCCCCTCGGTTGTGAGATCCATGGGAGTCTATCTGGGAGAAAATGAACGCGTCCGGGTGGCATTTCACCCCGCGGTGCTGCTTCTGGCAGTGCTTCTGTCCGGGCTGACGGTATTTGCGGCAGGGTACAGACCGGCACGGATCGCGGAAGCCGCGTCCCCGGTGGAGGCGCTGGGATACCGTCCGGCGCAGTCCGGGAAGCGAAGCCGCGGGACCGGGCGGGGCGGCATCCTGTGGCGTCTGGCAAAGGAGCAGCTCATGAAGGATAAAAAGAAATCCGGAATGGTGATCCTGTCTCTGTCTGTCGGATTGTCGCTGTTTTTGTGTCTGGTCACCCTGCTGGACAGCCAGGCGGCACGGACGATCGTGTCCAACTACATGGATATGGACATGGTGCTGGTGAATAAGACTCTGAAAAAAGAAGACCGGGAGGATTGGCGGCAGGTGATGGACGAGGAATTTCTCAGGGGACTGAAAGAGAAAGAAGCTCTGGAAGAGGTCCACGAGGTATTGTGCGCGGAGATCCTGGTCCCCTGGGAACCGGATTTTTCAGAAATGTGGATGAAAGAGTTTTATGACATGTGGATGCCATATGAGACTTATGAGGAGGGCAGGAAGAAATATCAGGAACACCCGGAGGAATACAGTTCCTTCCTGGTGGGGATCAATGAGGCGGAGTTCTCCTATCTGAACAGTACGCTGGCGCAGCCTGTGGATGAGGAAGCATTTTTACGCGGAGAGACCTGCATCCTGTACCGGGACAATCTGGATTTTAAGGACAGGGATGTACAGGGAAAGGAAGTGACCTGCGCAGCCTTTGAGGATCCGGAGCATATGAGGACATTTCAGATCTCAGGCCTGACGGATGAGTATTATTATACCGGAGGTCTGGCCAGCTTCGCTCCTACAGTGATCGTCAGTAGCCGTGCCCTGCGGGAATTTTCAGAGCATCCCTTTGTGTTTAAGGTCAGCCTCCGCTACCGGCAGGAGTATGATGAAGAGATGGAGGCGGAGCTTCGGCGGATGGTCGAAGACAGCGGTTACTCCAATCACATTTCCTGCGAATCCAAGCTGGATGAGATGAAGACCGTGAAAAAGGCTCAGGGAAATATGATGGAGGTGGGACTTGGGATCGTGCTGATCCTGGCCCTGATCGGGATTTTGAATTATGTGAATACGCTGGTGGGAAATATCCGGAGCCGGGAGCTGGAGATCACAGTCATGGAAAGTGTCGGCATGAGCGCAAAGCAGGTTCGGAAGATGCTGGTGCTGGAAGGGCTTCTGTTCGCGGGCGGCTCCCTG
Source organism: Lachnospiraceae bacterium (assembly GCA_009911175.1). The sequence continues at coordinate 34,292 of QXWX01000071.1, forward strand.
CTCGTCACCTGGACGGCCGGGCTGGCGGCAACCTGTGCGCTGTACCAGTCCATGAATTACCGGAAGGTACCCTTTGCGGTACCGGCGCTTCCGATGGCGGCGGCATCGGCACTTGTGCTGGCAGTATGCGCGGCGGTGCCGCTGATGGCTTACCGGAGTATGGAAAAAAAAGGAACGGTGGTGGAGAGGCTGCGGGGAGTGGAGTGAAGTGCGGGGGCCTTAAATGAACGGCGCTAATCGTCCCCTGCTCTGGCTGACCAGAGAGACCTTGTCGGTCAAACTATTCTTTCTTATTCTTTGAAAAAGTTACTGTTTTACTCAAATATGTTCAGTTTTTAAAGTGGTAAACCTTACGGATTTGTGCTATTCTTTTATGTAAGAAATTCATTTTTAGAACAGTCAACAAAGGAGGGGGAGCATGGAACTAAAACGTGACATTTACAAGGAATTACTTGCGTGGAAAAGTAAAAGCAATCATAAGGTTCTGGAACTTGAGGGAGCGCGTCAGGTCGGAAAAACATATATTCTGGAAAAATTTGCAAAAAAAGAGTATCAGAGTCATGTCTATATTAATATGATCGGAAGTTCGGGCAAGGATTTTCTGCAGTGTCTCGAAACGGCTGCAAGCTGGGAGCCGGGGAAGAAGCGGGAAAACAATCCGGTTTATAAAGCGTTCCAGCTATACGACCCTGATTTTTCAGATTGTGAAGATCTGCTGATCGTGATTGACGAAATCCAGGAATCATCTGTTGTATATAGTAAGATCAGGGAATTTGCCAGAGATTTTAAGGCACATTTTATTGTGACGGGGTCTTATCTTGGAAAAACACGGGAAAAAGAGTATTTTCTTTCAGCCGGGGACACAGAGGTGCTTACAATGACCACGCTTACATTTCCTGAATTTCTGGATGCGTTTCATAGGCGCGGACTATACGAATCCATTGACTTATATGGTGGATCGGATCATGCCGGATATGATGAATTAAAATCATACTTTCATATTTATCTACAGATTGGCGGATATCCGGAGGTTGTAACCACATATTTGGAAAGCAGAAGCATTCCGGATTGTGAAGCAATGATAAGCAATCTGATCCAGATATTTGTCAAAGAATCTTCAAGATACTTTGACAGCCCATTAGAATTGCAAATGTTTGAAAAGATATTTTCTTCGATCGCGGCAACTCTTCTGAAAGAAAAAAAAGGAACGCCGGATCTGACCACAGATTTGACGAAGATCATTTTTAAAGAAGAAAGCGGGAGAATTACAAAAAAAATGACGAACTATGCCATCAGCTGGCTGTTTTTGTCGCACCAGATTGGCTATTGCAGTATGAGTGTGGATTGCAGTAATCTGGATATTGTAGATAACTGCCGGTATTACTTTAATGATTTGGGGGTAGCAGGCTATTTTCTGAAGCTGACTGGAGAGCCATTGAGTATCATTGAAGGGGTTCTGTGTGAAAATTTTGTCTACCTTGAGCTTGTCAGACGGATTCGGAAACAGGAAATAGCCGGCCAGGTGCCATGGTTTGCCATAGATAAAAGGACAAGCGGTGAATTGGATTTTTATGTCAGAAGCCGGATAGACAACATGGATTACGGCCTGGAAGTAAAAAGAGGGAAAAACAGGGCAAATACAGCAAATGCTCTGCTGGAAAGAGGAAAGCTGGATTTTATTGTCTGTATAATGGGGTTAAAACCCTCGCCTTAAGGCGAAACCTTTAGGTCAACCCCATAACCTCAAGTTT
>QXWX01000005.1 GCA_009911175.1 Lachnospiraceae bacterium
ATTCGGAAATAGATTCATAAGCATATGTCACGCCGGACTGGTTTTTGTATTTTACAATGGCCATAACCTCACCTCCTAGTCATATATTATAACATATGGCAAGGAGAATGTCAATAGAAACAAGGCATATTTTTTAAAAATATGCCTTGCAAAAAAATGAGCAAAGATGTGTCTATTCCCACTTTTACTATTCAGTATTTAATGGAATCTGGTCAGGGTCTGACCAGTAACTACGGGATCGGTAAAGTGGCCGCAGATCGTAATGATGGGTTTACATTTCAGAAAAGAGACGGTATAATAGGAATTGCGCTGGTGCGCAAGCAGGTCATCAATTTTCTGGCGAAAATTGGTGACAAATTATAAATGAAGCAGAAAACCGTAAAGGAGCTGCAATGAGAAGGAAGAAAAAAAAGCGGATTTTTCCGTTAGTCTTTATGCTGCTGGTCTGTGTTGGATTCTGCATCTGGGGTGCCAGGGAAGCAGCAACCATCTATTTTCAAAAAGTGCCGGAAAATGTTAATATCATCAAAAATGCCGTCTCTCAGACGATCGAAGAATCCATTCCATTTTCCGAGATCGTCATTGAAGAGTCCGAGGTTTCTTCGGGATTTTATTATCAGCTGTTAAGCGACGGACAGCAGCTGATCTACAAAGAGATCCTGCAGGCAGTACGCGGACAGGCCGAAAGCTTCTATATCCATACCGGCGATACCAAAGAATTTTCCATGATCTACGAATATCTCCTGTATGACCGCCCGGAGATCTTCTGGTGTACAGGCAGTACCCAGATCACCAGCTATACCGACTACTCCGAGGTCCGGCCGGCCTATACCTGCCTGGGTGAGGAGCTGCAGCAGCGTCAGGCGCAGATCGACGCCGCGGCAAACGCCTGCCTGGCCGGCATTGCAGTGGATGCCCCGGAATATGACCGGATCCGCTATGTATTCGAATATCTGGTAAATACCGTGGATTATAACCTGGACTCCCCGGACAACCAGAATATTTACAGTTCCCTGGTCAACCGGGTATCTGTCTGTGCCGGCTACTCCCGCGCCGCCCAGTATCTGCTCCAGAGGCTGGGTATTGAATGTATCTACGCCATTGGGACAATCCCCCAGCAGGGCCCCCATGCCTGGAACATCGTGCGCTGCAACGGACAATATTATCATATGGATGTGACCTTCGGCGACCCGGTATTTCTGCAGGAGGAAAATGGGGCCAGCATCCCGCTGGACAGTATCAACTACGGGTATCTGTGCTGTGCGGATTCGGAACTGTACCGAAGCCACACTCCCGAGGCCGGAATCCCCTATCCGGAATGTCCTTCCATGGATCTGGACTACTATGTGCTGAACGGAATGTATTATGAGGGCTACGACAGCTATGTCATGCTGCTGAACATGAATCAGTCCATTTATGAGATGAGACCTTCCTTTTCCTGTAAGTTTTCCTACAATGACCTCTATCTCCAGGCCCATGACGATATCATCAACAACGTGATCCCCCAGGCCGCCCAGACTTTGGCGGTGCACTATGGGCTGGATACGGTGTGGTATACGTATGTGGAGGATCCGATGATGTCGGTGATCACGGTGTATTGGGGGTATCAGTAATGAAAGGGTTCTATGATGGCAAAATATTTTAACGTGACGGGAATCTGTATTCCGGAAAAGCATTATATGGTGGATATCAGCGCAACCGTACGCATGATTACGGAAACGCTGGTGGATCGGGGTGCCTATTTTACGATCAACCGGGCCCGCCAATACGGAAAGACCACCACCCTATATCTGTTGGAAAAAAAGCTCTGCGAGCGCTATCTTGTACTCAGCCTGAGCTTTGAAGCGGCAGACGATCTGTTTGTCTCGGCTTACACCTTTGCCGCGGGCCTTGTCCGAAGGATCGGGAAAAAATTGAGCATGCAGAACATTCCTGCCGGGGTTTTGAATGCATGGAACGCGCCGCTGTCGAGAGAATTTGCGCTGGAGGATTTCAGCGACAAGATTACAGAGCTGTGCAGATCCTGTGAAAAAGGCATCGTTATGATGATTGATGAAGTGGACAAAAGTTCTGATAATCAGATATTTTTGTCCTTTCTCGGACTGCTCCGGGCAAAATATCTGGAACAGCAGAAAGGCCAGGATCATACCTTCCAATCCGTGATTTTAGCCGGGGTTTATGATATCAAAAATTTAAAGCTGAAGATACACCCCGGACAGGAAACGAAGTATAACAGCCCCTGGAACATTGCTGCTGATTTTAACATGGATCTGTCCTTGTCCGTTAGCGGAATTGAAGGCATGCTTACTGAATACGAGCACGACCACCACACCGGAATGGATGTCCCGCAAATAGCCCGGGCAATCTATGATTATACTTCCGGCTATCCTTATCTGGTCTCCCGGATCTGCAAGCTGATTGATGAAAATTGCAGCTGGTGCCGGATCGGAGTATCAGAAGCTGTCAGGATGATCTTAAAATCCTCAAATACACTATTTGACGATATGCAGAAAAAAATCCTGGATTATCCGGAACTGAAACGGATGATCTATTCGATTCTGTTCGGAGGGAAAAGTTTTCCATATTATCCTGTCAGCCAGCCTGTGAAGATCGGTGTTTTATTCGGATTCATCAAAGAAGAAGAGGAACGGGCTGTCATTGCCAACCGCATCTTTGAAACCTTTTTCTATGATCTTTTTCTGGCAGAAGATATTCTGGAAAGCAAGACATATGACACGGCTCTGCAGTCTAGGAACCAGTTTGTAAAAAATGGGATTCTGGATATGGAGTTGATCCTGATGAAATTTCTGGAGCATTATCATGAAGTTTATTACGATTGTACGGAAAAATTCGCAGAGGAAAATGGACGGAAGCTGTTTCTTCTATATCTGAAGCCCATCATCAATGGAACCGGAAATTATTATATTGAATCCCGGACAAGAAGTATGGGGCGCACCGATGTGGTGATTGATTATCTTGGGCGGCAGACGGTGGTTGAGCTGAAGATCTGGAGGGGAAATGAATATCATAAACGAGGGGAAGCACAGTTAGTCCGGTATCTGGAGGATTATCATCTGGAGAAGGGGTATTTGCTGAGTTTTTGCTTCAATCAGAAAAAGAAGATTGGGAAAAATGTGATTCAGAGGGAAGGGAAGACGATTGTGGAGGTTGTGGTGTGAGATGGATAGACAGCGTAGAGAGGGTAAGGAGGCAGGTAGCGGCGGCCTCCTTACCCTCTCCTGTCGCTGAAAATTTATGATGTAAATGGCAGGTCAATCATATAGCTGACGGGAGTGTAGAATTACAGTTCCGTTTTGAGCCACGTGCAATTCGATCCTCTGGCGCAATAAATCTGTTCATGATTTAATTCCCAATTGTATCATATTCTGGCAAAGAATCCCCTTCTTCACGGCAGGAATCACATATTTTTTCTAAGCTCTTTTACTATCCTCTCTGCCCCCCTGCCGTCAACTAACCTTCTCTGCCGTTCTGAAATTCTACATCGTTCCTGATAATTTTTTGCTAAATCTATTGCTGTATAAATCGTTTTTTCGGACAATTTTTCCACTCCTAATTTCCTTATATCACCTACGGACATTAGTATCCCTTGCTTCATAAACACTCTTGCTCCAGGAATTTGATTGTCCGCAAGTACATAAGTCACTGTTGGGGTCTGAGTTGCACATAGCTCATATAACGTAGAGCCTGCTGCAGAAATAGCTAAGTCAGCATTACTCATAAGTATTTGCATATTGGTAACATTCGTGTAAATATGTATTATTTGATTTAACTCGGCATATTTTTTTAATTCTTCCAAATCATCATTCAATGCACCAATAACAAAATCGAATATGAAATCTGAAAATAGTTTACTATGATTTGCAAGATATTGTGCAATATTTTTAGCCATATGATCCGGATCCGCCCCACCTGTAGATATAAGTATTCTATTTGACTCCTTATTTACAACTCTTTTGGGTAATTTTTGGAACTCCTTGCGAAGAGGTGCAAAATGCGTTCCCAATAATAATACTGGAATCTTTCTCTTCGCCTCATGATATAATTTCCTATATTCTTCCTCTCTCTCAACTCCATAAATATTATAATTAATAAGAATATCACATGGATATGCAAATGCCAACACATCATCTATATATACTAATTTGCTTCCCACAGCACTACATAACTCTTGCAAAGCAGTAAGATACGATACAGAAGCAGTATACGAGTCAACAAAAAGGAAATGTGGTTTATGTTGTTCCAGCAAATCCTTCATATGTGGAATGTCATTATCCATATTTTTATAATCAGTATGAAGAATAACGCTCTCATGATTATGTTCCTTTATAACAGAAGCAAACGTACTATCTGAGGTTGCAAAAATACAATGTGTTTTTATTTTTTCTTCAAATTTATATAAACTGAAGGCATCGGCAATTGATAAGCAACGCATAATATGTCCCGCTCCGATATTTTTGTTCCCATCACAACGAAAAATCACCATAGTTTTCCACACCCCTATTTAATTTCTAAATCATCACACAAAGCACATCCATTTTTTTCTATCCACTGCATTAAATCATCTACTAGAAGTTCTGTTCTGATTGACGCACCCGCATCATTTAAATGTAGTACGTTTCCGTAAAAATACTTATAATCTAGCATATAATTTCTATAATCGGAAATAACTGTACAATCAATTTCTTTCTGAAGTTGATCTTGAAATATTTCATATTCAACTCGATCAGGTGCATATTGGCCGACACAAATTGGATAGGCAGCAACTAAAAGAGTTGCCCCTTTATTTTTGCAGTAATTATTCAGTTGATTTATTCTCTTGATAAAATCTTTTCCAATTATAGAAATATACTCATCTGCGCTGAAATCTGTCTCGTTTTTTCCTCTGGGATTTGTATTATCTCCATATTTATAAAAACATTTTTCCATATTCTCTGTGACTAACATAATCCCATAGATCATAATGGTTCTCAATTACAGTCCATGCAAGAACAGGATCTACAATTCTGTCATATTCGTCAAAATCAGTATGACTCACAATAACAATGTCATTTTTTCTATATATTTTTTAGCCATACTTTCATGGAATTCATTTCCTAAACTTCCGTGAAGTCCCAAATTAACTACTGGCATTCCAACTGAATTTTCAATTTTTTCTGAATCAATTCCAAATGCCAGATTTGAATTCCCAATAAGAATAATTTTCGGTTCCTCTATCATTTCAATCCTGTTTATTTTATCAATTATTGATGCATCATATCCATATAAATATTGCGGTGATACAATATTCAAAAATAGACCATCAATACATACCATGGACGCCGCCACAAGTATAACAAGTAATATAATTTTCTGTAAAAACTTTTTCATTAGTTATATCCCTTCAAAATTGAAAATGCACCATGCCATAATCCGCTGACCAAAAAAGTCAACATAATATTAAAAGAATATCTAATATTTCCTTTTCTATTTCCACCTAAAGGAATATAAATGTAGTCTTTTAACCACGACGATAAAGATATATGCCAACTAGACCAAAAATCTTTAATTGAAGCTGAAAAGTATGGACTTTTAAAATTTTCTATTAAGTCAATACCAAATAATTTTGCTGTTCCACAAGCAATATCCGAATATCCTGAAAAATCACAATAAATCTGTATTCCAAAACTAAAAGTTGCTATAACTAATGGAAAACCTGAATATAGCGCAAGATTTCCCCATACATTATCTACTGCAATCCCCAGAGTATCTGCAATCACTATTTTCTTAAAATATCCCCATGCCATTAGTTTTAACCCATATGATGCCTGATAATAATTAAACTTATGCTGTTTACTGATTTGAGGTAGCAAATGATCAGCTCGTTCTATAGGTCCAGCTACCAATTGTGGAAAAAAAGAAATAAACGTAGCATATTTTGAAAAGTCCTTTACCGAACTGATTCCCCCCGATAAATATCTGCAACATAACCAATACATTGGAAGGTATAAAATGAAATGCCCACAGGAAGTACTAAATTTAGGGTATTAAATCTACTTCCACTTCCCAGGATTTCAAAAAAAGTATCTATTACACCAATTGTAAAATTATAATACTTAAAAATAAAAATTAAAATTACAGAAAATAAAACACATACTACACACCATATTTTGCTTCCTTTTGAATTCCCTCTTTTTTTCTCATATTCTATTTTTATTCCAAAAAAATATGTTATAAATATCTCTGCAAAGAAAAGTAAGAAATATTTCCAATTCCAACACGAATAAAACAGAAAACTTGCAAACATTAAAATATAATTTCTATATACTGGATAAACCAACCAATAAGAAGCAAATACGATTGGAAGAAAAGCCACATATTGAAATGAGTTAAAAAACATGAGAAGTCTCCCATAAAACACTGCAATTTCTTGTTTACTAAGCTCAAATTACTTTATTATTAACTACACATATTCTTATATATTCTATTCATAAAGTACTTAATCTCATTATCTGTCTGATTTTGGAATCATCCCCCCATACTGCTTTTGAATCATAAGGTCTATCGGGAAATGCCCCATACTGCAATTTGATATCATATCCGTTCTCACGGATAAACCGCTCAACCCTGTCAGATAGCTTTTCTGGCCTACCAGTACATATATTAATAATTCCATTCACTTTATCTTGACCTACAGATGCAGAAACCTGTGTACAAAATTCATCATAATCTATAAAGTCAAACTGATTTAATCCTTGAGTGAATGGGAAAATTTTCTTTCCTTCTTTTACAGATGCTGTAATTTTAGAAAAAACAGAACTCCCATATTTTGAATTTCCTACAATATAATAACCTCGAAGCCATTGGAATATTATATGTTTTTGTTTGCAAATCATTTCTGTTAATTCACGAACCGCATTTTTACTAATACCATAAGGAGTAACAGGATTACAAGGTGTATCTTCCTTAATACTTCCCTCAAAATATCCAATCTCATGCATTGAGCCCATAACTGCTATTCGTGAAACTCCTGATTCTGCCATTTTTTTTATAAATTCATAATGCATTGGCAAATCTGTAATATGTACATCTGAATAATGAACAAATCCATCTCTCCATGCCAGATGGAGTAATACATCAGGCATACCGAAGAATATGTAAGGATTATCGATTGCAAATAGATCACACATTTCTTTTTCTGCACGTTCATCTATCCTGTCTGTAGTGAAGTCGGTTGCTATCACATTATGCCCAGCATCTAGTACTTTACGAACTATTCCTTGTCCCAAATATCCATTGGCACCTGTTATAAGAATTTTCATAATATTGTATCCTTCCTTTTACTAGCAATTTCAATATCTTTTTCACTATTTGAAATTTGTTATCTAAAATCTGCTTATTCATATACATCTAAATAATAGATTGTCTGATTCATTTTTATTTTTTGATTTTCTCTTATGAATAATGGTAAAATAGAACTCAAATACAATTGATGCGCAAAATCAGTTGGATGATGCATATAGTCTGCTGTTAAATCTTCATATATATTCTTTTTTTCTGACGCAAGTTTGAAAACATTATAAATATCTGCAAAATAAATATTTTCATCATTAGCAATTTTTTTCAATATCTGGTTATAAGATATAGTATCGTCTTCGATCTCTAATATCCAGTCTGGATTCTGTTGAAAAAAGCCCACTAATGCAACATCGATTTGGTTTTTCTTTAATTCATTAACCGCCTTTCGTATAGTTTTTTCAAAACACTCCAAATTCTCTATATTAGCATTAAGATGATCGTTCATTCCAAATTCTATTAAAACAACATCTGGATTTTCAGTGATTACATTATCAATGTATTCTTCTAAATATTCCGAACAACCACCACCCTTTGTAAATAACTTAATAGTAACATCGTTTTTATATATTTTCTCTATTTCTGTTTTTAAATATCCCAAAAAAGCACATTGGGTTTGATCTCCTTTATAATATTCGGCAGTTGTTTGTGCTCCGGCTGCGATACTATCTCCTATAAGACTGATTTTTATAGGCTTTCCTGACAAAAGTTTTTGATGTATAGTATCTGATAAAAACGTACTTGCTGGTATATGTTCATTTTTCAAAAAATATAAATAATCTACATAAATCTGATAATATATATTTAGCTCCGGATTTCTAATAGGTTCATTAGAAAACAAAAATTTATTATTTTTATCATAAGAAACTGTATGTAATTTATAATCAGGAATTTGTGAATTATTTAATCTTCTAATAGTACCTTTTCTATAATCTATTTCATAGTCAACACCTTCTGTATATGAAATAATTTTTCCATTAGAATTATATCCATAGACTCTGGTTACTTTTAGTGGTGAAAACATAAAAGTTTTCTCTTCAATTCCTGTCAATGAAAATGATTCACCATTTATCTTTTTGAATCCAAATGGGCTAATTATAAATAAAAACAATATACATACCAGAAAACAAACTATCTTTTTTGCATGTGGATTCTTGATTTTAAATTCTTCTAACAAATCTTCAAAATGTACAAGTTTATCTAAAGTCATTGATCATACCTGGAAATACCATACTCACTCTCTTCTCAAATTACTTATTTTTGAATCAAAGCTTTTACATACTTACCATGAATAATATAAGAACAACTTAATATAATTATCAAAGAAAAAGTATACCCTAAAAGTTTACTATCTACATTAAAATATATAATTGTTGCTGGAATTACTGTGATAAAAACAGGAATAATCGAACTTTTTATCAATGTCCATAATCCACATCCGGTACATATATTAACTTGATATATTGTAATAAATGCACACAATATATATGAGGTTGCTGTTCCTAATGCGACCATTTCTATGTAGGCTCCAATTAGCTTAACATATAACAATGAACAGATTATATTAAAAACACACATATAAATCGAGCTTCTAAGAATAGCTGAATTATTCCTTAATATTGTCAGTATATTCCCACTTATCATTGTTGTAGCATATATTGATAACCCTAAAATTAAAATTTGTGCCGAGTGTATCCCATTTACATATCCAGGCATTAGTGTTTTGACTATGATCGGTAAAAAAAAGAAGGCTGTCAAAGACATTAAACTAGTAAGTCCTGCTAAAATAAAAGAAAATTTTTCTGATTTCTCAGTCAAGTCATTCTTATTTTTAGTCTCTCCATAAATTGCTCCCATCTTTGCATAAAAAAGTTGTGACATAGAGGTCGGTACAAGAATCATATATGTAAAAGCGGTCTGTGCAATACTGTATATTCCAAGAGCTTCTGTATTAATACATCCCAAAATCACAAATTTATCAATACTGTTTACAACCGTCCAAACCAAACCATTTATTAATAATGGCATCCCTGACCGTAATATTTTTTTTAAAAACTCTCTATCTATACAGAAGTTGATATCAAAATATGCACTTTTAGAATACAAAACTATTCCAATTATTAATGATATTATCGTAGTCAAATAGATTCCATAATACCCTGTCCACTTAACCATATATATGCCAATTGGAAAAGAAATCAATTCAACCAAAGAAATAATACTCACATTTATAAAGCCCTTATCTATGCGCACTCTATAATTACCAAAGTGTTCGATCGTTGTAAGCATAGTGATTATCGCTATTAAAAAAAATCCTAATATATACTTTATGTCAATAGAAACTGTATTATGTAAAATCAATAATCCGAAACATATTATCAGTACTGCTATTAAAAAAGTAATTATAATAAATGTAAATACATTATCCCTATATAGTTTTGCTTTATTGTTATCTTTGGCTCCAATTAATTGTGAATAATCTCGATTAAACGCATTCAATGATCCTAATTGAAGATAAGACATATAAGTTTGTAGTAATAGGCATGTGGAGTATATTCCATACTCTAAAGGTTCAATATGCATTTTTACATAAATGGAAAACAGAAAATGTGCTAAAGATGTAAGCACTGTTGATAAAATAAATATTGAATGTTCTTTACTGGATTTTATTACATTTTTTATCTGAGTCCAGTCCATTTTACTCATTATACTTTTTATACCGTATCTTATCATAAGCCTCTTTTTTCTTTCATCAAAATAAAACCTTCAAACAAATCCAAATCTTCCTTTGTGGTAATTTTTATATTTGTTTGATTACCATATGATTGATAAAGCGTATCTCCCAAAGCATATGCAAGTGACGTGGTGTGTGGTTCTATCTTGTCAATTAATCCCTGTTTTTCCGCACGATCGTATATAGAAAGTAAATAAGAAAACTTAAAGCCATATGGGCAAGCAATTTGTATTATCTTATCCCTGTCAATCCAGGAATGGCTCGTCCTATTTTCATCATTGCTCCCTAATAACTGATAGGAGGGTGTCGCTGTAAATGCGTTTCCATTTTTATATGCTACCTTTATACAATCTTCAATAATACTTTCTGATGTAAATGGTGCTGCTCCATAATGAATTAATACTAAATCTGTCTCCGATATCTCACCTGTTCCACCGACATAATTCAGCTTTTTTCTGAGATAATTCACACCATTCATTACAGAATTTTGGAAAGTATCGCCACCTTTAATTATCCATTTTACTTTTGAAAAACCATAATTTTTGATGAACATACGTGTAAATTCCATCCATTCTTCATGACACACTATACCAATTGCATCTATGTCTTGATGATTTTGGTAAATTTCAGTTGTATATGCTAATACTGGTTTTCCTAATATTTCTATAAACTGTTTTGGCCTACTATCGCCAACACGTGATCCTACTCCACCAGCCAAAATGATTACAATATTCACATTCCACCACTTTCATTAAATAAAATACCATAGCTTTTCAATGCCTTATCTAAAAATCTCACAAGATTTCTATAGCTTGGTAAAAAAAAGAAACTGTCGTCATCACCTACAGAACCTTTATATAATCCCCAACAGAACCAATAAAAAGCGCTAATTGGTATGAATCCATAATAAAAGCGTTTTTCGTTTACATTCAATTCATGTCCCACATACGCAATTAAATATCTCTCAATCTGTTCATCATTCCAATCATATCGGCATAAAATACAGCCAATATCATTTGCTGCATAATTCAGCCCGGCATATTCCCAATCAATCAGATACATTTCGCATTTATCATCAATTAAATAATTTGGCTCATATGTATCATTATGGCAAAGAACCAAACCGTATCCTAATTTCTTTGCGTCCGCTTTTATAACCTCATATAAACATTCTATCTTATTAATAATTTCAGAAAATTCTTTTTCAAGATGTCCTTTTGTACCGGAAGCAATCTGCATAAGCCTTTTTCCCTCGGCTATATTATCAAATATTTTTACATTTTCATGTCCATTTACTGGTACTTGATGCAGTATTCTGAGATACTCCATAGCGCACTCCAGCTGTTTATCGGCATCAAGAAGTCCATCAATTCCTTTTTCGAAATCACAATTTTTTGCATCCCTTACATAATAGCTTAATTTCCATCCATCCAGCTCCATATGAATCACAGATTTATCAATACCAATTTCTTTTGCCAACATCTGCGCAAAAAGCTCTGCATGACGATTTATTAGATTTCCTGCTGTTCCTCCTGGATGGCGATAAACATATTTTATTCCAGCTACATCAAAGCTAAAAGAAACATTTGTAAGACCGGCATTTATAACAGCTATATTTGTAATACTATTCGGTTCACAATGTAAAGTATCTGATATATTTTCAACAATCTCTGAGTCTACATTCATTAGAAATTCTGAATCAAAAGACCGCAGATCATCTATATTCTCAAATTCTAAAATCGTATTTTCCTGATACTCTTTTTTATAAAAAGTAAGCTGATGAATATGTTTTGCATAAAACTCCTCCCAAAACATATTTGCTATTCCAAAATCATTAATCTCTTGTTCCATATAGGTTCTAAAAATGTCACTGAATTTCTTATTCATATAAGCATGCCCCACCATTGCAAGTGAATCATTCCCACCAATACTCACGGATGTTATAACATTCGCATCTGAACATTGTACGGCAAATTCTCGAAATTTTCCGGTATAATAGCTACATGCTCTATAAGAAAAATTATTAGGATTCATATCTGTAGCAAAAGGATTTGACTGAAAATAATGATCTGCGCAACATATATATGTATTAGATAAGTACTCTCTTGCCTGATAAAGACTGTATAAATTACCTTTCCTTCCAAACTCATTATTTACAATTAATTTTACGTTATACTTCTGTTCCAGATAAAAGAACTTTTCTTTCATATATCCAATAACAATATATATATCTTTCACGCCTGCCTGTTGTAATTGTTCTATTTGGCGTTCTATAAGAACTTCTCCTTTTACTCTGAATAATCCTTTTGGCTTTTCATATGTAAATGGTGCAAACCTTGAGGATTTTCCAGCTGCTAGAATAATCGCATTCTTTGTCTCTATATTTTTATCAATCATTTTTCCTCCTGATCTCCCATTATAAATATAGCAAATATTTATAATAGTATATCTCATTTACTATTTTTTTCAATCACTTCCCTTATCAGTTCAAATCCCTCAGCCATCTCCATTCCAACACTTGCCCCTCTATACCGCCCTAATGCCCTTAAAGCACCAGAACTCCTTGGATGAGGATATTCAGCATTTTCCGTTCTATAACAGTCCATTCCCCGAATCTTTGCTTCTAATGTATCCGTTACATCAAAAAATACATTTGGACAAAATGGCTCACAATTTCTAAAATTCCACTCTGTAGATGAAGGCGTCTCGAATGCATAAATGCGTTTTACACAATAAGCTCCCACTGGTCTGCAGGCAGTCAACACCGCCTCACATGTGAGTCTGTGGTCAATATTCAAATCTCCATGATGATGTGTAAAAATCGTATCTGGCTGATACTTTTCTACAAACTTGCTGACCACTTTAACTATATCCAGTAAATCCACTCCATCCATTCGATTATCTGGAAATCCACAAAAATCAATGCTCGTGTAACCCACCTCAATGGCTGCCGCACGGGCATCCTTTTGTAATTCTTTTATCTCTGATTGATCCGTATCCGCTCTCTTATCTCCCCGTGATGTCAATCCTTCCGCAAGGATCACTACGCAGGCACATACACCTTCATCCACAAGCCGGCGGATTGTACCACCTACCCCCAGCAGTTCATCGTCTGGATGGGCAGCTATTACCAATACATTCTTCATTCAAATATCCTTCCTTTTACACCTTTTCATGCCTTAATTCCCTAAGCAAAGAAATACAAGCCCCAATCATAATAAACATAAATGGAAATGCAGCCGCAATGGAGATCGTCTGCAGTGGTTTTAATCCTCCAGCAATGAGCAGACCAATCGCCAACCCCGATTGTACCAATCCCCATATTACTTTTTTTACAGCCGGTGGATTCATCTCTCCATCCGATGAAAGCATCGCCAGCACAAATGTTCCGGAATCTGCAGATGTAATAAAAAAGGTACATAATAAAACAATCACCACGAGTGACAGAACTGTTCCCAATGGATAATGACTCAATACGGTAAACAGCCCGGATTCCGGAACAGCGGCAACCTGCTGAAGTTCCTCCGCTGACAGTCTCCCATTCATCCCAAGGTGAAGCCCCATTGAACCGAAAATTGCGAACCACACCACAGATGCTAATGTTGGAACTCCAACCACACCAAGCACAAATTCCCTGATTGTTCTTCCCTTTGATATCCTGGCAATAAAAATACCGACAAACGGAGCCCAGGCGATCCACCATGCCCAATAGAATACCCTCCAGGCTTTTACCCAAGAAGCATCCCCATAGGCGGGAATTCTCAGGCTGTCCTGAAAAAATGTTCCTACATAGCCTCCAATTCCATTGATCAGGTTATTTAATATCTCCACCTTTGGTCCAATGATTACCGTAGCTGCCATAAGTATGATTGCAAGAAGAATATTAAAATCAGAAAGACGCTTTACACCTTTATCAATTCCAGATATGGCGGACCACATAAAAACCGCTGTTACGATTGCAATGATCATAATCTGGGCCAGCAATGTATTCGGAAGGCCAAACACTGTATTTAACCCGCTGTTGATCTGAAGGACTCCGAGACCCAGAGATGTAACAATACCTGCCACACTGGCGAATGCTGCCAGAATGTCTGCCGTTTTGCCAATCCATCCTTTGGTTCTTTTTTGCCTGATCAGCCCCTCCAATGTGGAACTCATCAATCCCGGCCTCCCCTTTCTAAACTGAAAGTATGCCAAAGATAATCCCACTACTGCGTAATTTGCCCATGGATGTATTCCCCAGTGCATAAAAGATGACCTGACCGCAAATTCCGCCGCTTCAGTAGTACCTGGCTCTATCCCTGCTATAGGGTTCATATAATGTGAAACAGGTTCTGATATGCCCCAAAACACAAGGCCCACGCCCATTCCGGCGCAGAAAAGCATCGCAAACCATGAAAATGTATTATATTCAGGTTTTGAATCATCTGATCCCAGTCTCAGACTTCCATATTTCGTACACGCGATTCCCAATACAAACAGGACAAACAGAAGCATGACGATAAGATACATCCATGCAAAATTCTCCGTAATACCAGAAAAAAGTGCATCAGAAAGAGCACTGAACTGTTGATTAAAACAAATTGCGAAAAATGTGAGCCCCAAGGATATCATCAGCGATATAAGGAATACCGGATTGTATGTTTTCTTATTTTGTATCATTGATCTTTTTCTCCAAACTTTATATATACCGATCTGACTAGCTAAATACCCTCCAGTTATTGACCATTGCCCTGAATGGTTCCGGATCCTCTGCGTCAAGATAAAACGGCACATCTGTCGTTTTAAATTCCATCAGCCACTGCGCGAGATCCACGTTTCCCCCTTCAACCCGTATCTTATAGTCTATGGGCTCTGTCATTGCGGTAAAATGATCCGGGAATGTTTTTTTCCAATTTTGATCTATCTTACCGGTAAGCATTGCCTCACACCATAGAAGCGGAATCGGCATATCAATAAAAGTCGCAATATAGTTCCATGTGGAATTTCTGAAATTCACTTCACTAAAATAACAGGTATCATCCTGATCAATGATAAACTCTACAGAAAAGATCCCCTCAAATCCGATTTCCTCAAACATGGAATTGATAGAGCCTAGCATTTCTTGATCCTCAAAATTAAAGGCCGTCATATAGGGGCTGTAATATCCCCGGATCAGATAATTATAGTTTGTCCCCATAGGGATAAAACTCTGACGCCCCTGATCTATCGTAAATCCATCCAGACAGAGCTCGTTTTTCTTTTCTACAAACTTTTGGATGAGCACCTTTGAGCAGGCAATTTGTTCAAAGGCTTCTCGCAGTTCCTCTTCTGACTCACAGATAAAAACATTCTTTTTCCAATTTGCTTCCGTAGGAGATATTGCTTTTGTAATAACCGGATATTCCAGATTTTCAGGGACGATTCCCCTGTCTGTGACCACTGTCGGAAGAACCTTTAAACCGTGCTTTTCCGCTATCTCCAAAATACGCTTCTTATCCATATACTCGGTGACACGGCCATCAGTTCCCGCATGATACATAATAAACATATCCTTTAGTTTTGAGTAATTCACATCAAGAATACTCTGTACATCATCATCCGTGGTCAATACAAACGGTTTTTGGGGCATATTGCTATATTCTTTCAAAAGGACGTCATATCCTTCTTCGATTGTATCCACATAATGCACCTTTTTTTTGTACTTACTTTTAGAAGACGCAACTCCTCTGCCTTTGATCGCAATATACACCGGATGGATTCCATATCTTCCCAGCGTTCTGATTAATCCCAACGGATTATAATGCTCCATTCCAAACACAATGATAAGATGATTTTTTAACATAGATTTTTTCCTTCTTCTTTTTTATAATATCCAGCCTTTACAACAGCAGGATTTCCCACAATCAAAGAATATGGGGGATAATTTCCTCTCCTCACCATTGTTCCTGCTCCTACAACACTATGATGTCCAATATATACTCCGCCGCCTATATAACTTTGTGTCCCGATATACACATTATTTTCAATTATGATATCTTGTTTATCCACATCATTCGCAATACCTATACATCTCTTATGTGAGTCCGAACAATTAATTGAAACAAAAGATGCGATATCACAGTTATCTCCTATTACAACCCTTGCCCCCTTTGCATATATTTCAGACATGCCTCCAATATAAACGTTCTCACCGATTTCTGGTTCCCCACCAATCCATACAAGCGGATGAAATCTGTTCTCCGGAATATTTGTCAATTCTGTAAAACATTTTTGAAACTCCTGTTTAGTCATCAACATCCTCCCATGTTAATTTTTCGCCTTTTGATATATCTCTTTTCGCTTTTCTTCTAAAAAACTTTTCCCAATGTATAGCTCCAATACCATCCCCTGGTCTGAGAAGAATCAGATTTTCACTGGTCAGTATATCTCCTGCTTTAATCTCTGCAGCAGCAGTAATACTTCTATGCATCACAAACCGCTGTTTTTCCTCTGCTTCCGTAGGCTTCAATTCTGAATCCCCCAGCATGATATATGCCGTTCGGATGCCATCTGCCCATTGTTTTAATTCAACAGGATCCGCTGAAAACCAATGGTCAGGCCCTGACAGATTATGGTCCAACGTAAAATGTTTTTCAAATACCCTAGCCCCATAGGCTGTTGCCACCACTGCCGCAGTACTTCCCTGTGTATGGTCAGATAATCCTGGAACTACTTCCGGAAACTTCTCTGATATTGTTAAAAGCTTTCTCGCATTTACATCCGCTGATGGTGTAGGATATTCAGAAGTGCATAACATCAAACAGACGGGGTGTCCCTTATGTACTTGTAGTGTCCGCAGAGTAACCTCAATTTCTTCTTCTGTAGCCATACCGCAAGAAACAATCATAGGCAGTCCGTATGTTTCGTATTTAGTAAGCAAAGGGATATTCACAAAGTCATCTGAACCGACTTTGATTGCGTCAATCCCAATTCGAAGCAGAAGTTCCAGACCGTCAATCCCTGACACCGTAGATAAAAATATAATACCCTGCTGGTCGCAGAATTTTTTTATCTCTTTCCACTCTTCCTCTGAAAATTCCGTACGTTTAAACATCTCATATTGCGACTCTGTCACCTGAATCCCCTGGGATTGGTACGTATACATTTCTTCTTTGTCCTGGATAAATTCTTCTGTCTGGAATGTTTGGAACTTCACGGCATCCACTCCTGCTTCTTTTGCGGCAAGGATCATCTTTTTTGCCAGACTAATGTCACCATTATGATTGATTCCAGCTTCTGCTATAATAAACGGTTCTGAATCTTTTCCAATGCTCTTGTTTCCAATCCTGAATCCTGCTGTCATTCTCTTATGCCTTTCATAAATCTATACTTTATTTCTGCCAGCTTCCAATCGCTTTCATTATCAATATCCTGTACTTCTAATTCTGATATCCAAAAAGGTCTTGTATGGTTGCTTAAAAGATCATCGTTCTTTTCATATTCTACTGTCTTTATCCAATAAAATTGTCCACAGTCATGATATATGGGAGCCAAATCCTGTGAACGCCTGACCATTAGATCAGGCCGTGCAGCCCTGACATATTTCCCATCTGCAATCATGCCTTTTTGCGGGGGATATGAAAACGTAACCATCGGGATGACATTATACACATCCTCATCCTGGAGAAGCCTATAGCTTTCCTTTAATTTCTCCGATGTGATAAATGGAGCAGTCGGATAGATACAACAGAACTCATCAAAAAAGATTCCCTGTTCTCCATATTTTTTAATCACTTCATGAAGCACATCCGTAGTATCCGCATAGTCATTGGAAGTCTCTTCGCTCCGCATAAAAGGTATGGACGCACCATACCTTTTTGCAATGCTTACAATTTCTTCACTGTCTGTAGAAACCATGACTTCATCAAAAAGCTCACTTTCAATCGCAGCTTCAATGCTGTACGCAATGATGGGCTTCCCACAGAAATCACGGATATTCTTTTTCGGCACCCGCTTTGATCCACTGCGGGCCGTTATTATGGCATAAGGTTTTTTACTCTTCATTTTCGATAATTCTCCACTACTTTTATCACAGCATGAATCACATCTTCCACGTCCTGATCTGTCATTTTAGGATAAAGTGGTATACTCATTATCCCTTTGTAGACTTCCTCCGCATTCGGGCATAGACCTCTTTCGTATCCAAGATGTTGATAATACGGAAACCAGTATACAGGTACGTAATGTATCTGACACTGCACATTTTCTGCGGCCATCGCATCAAAAAACTGACACCTTGTACATGTCAGTTTCCCAAAATCCAGTCTTATGATATATAAATGTCTGCAAGTATCTGATTCCTGGATTTCCTTTTGTACAATGATTTCAGGAATGTCCTGAAATGCTTCATTATATCTCCGCACAATTTCTTTTCTTCTGGCTTTGAAAAACTCCAGTTTCTTCAACTGACTTTGAAGTAATGCCGCCTGGAAATCAGTCATACGGTAGTTATACCCTAATGAGATCTGCTCATAATACCATGCCCCCTCATGAGGCGCGTCTTCCATTAAGGATTCATCATGAGTAATACCATGTGTATGTACAAGTAATAACTTTTTATAAAGCTCCTCACTATTCGTTGTTACTGCTCCTCCCTCACCGGAAGTGATTGTTTTTACGGGATGGAAAGAAAAACAGGTCATGTCCGCAAGACTACCTATGGATTTACCGCAATACTCTGTCCCAATGGCGTGCGCTGCATCTTCAATAAAAATAAGATGATATTTGTCACAAATTTCTCTTATCTCTTTTATTTTTACAGCCTGTCCTGTAAAATCTACAGCTACAACTGCTTTTGTTCTATTCGTAATATGCTTTTCGATACTTACTGGATCAATATTGTAAGTTTCAGGATCTATGTCTGCAAATACGGGCCTTGCTCCACAGTAAAAGGCACAATTTGCACTCGCCGCAAATGTCAATGGGGTCGTTATGACCTCATCCCCTGCTCCGACGCCTGCCGCAATGCATGCGCAATGGAGAGCAGCAGTCCCATTACTTACAGCTACAGCATATTTTGCGCCAACCCGTTCTGCAAATATATGTTCAAGCTCATCTACCTTAGGCCCGCAGGTAATAAAATCACCTGTCAATACTGCTCCTACACTCTTCACATCATCTTCATCAATCCACTGCTGACCATAATATATTTTTTTACTTCTAACCGGTATTCCACCGTCTATTGCAAGTTTTTCCATCAAACCACTCTCTTAAATGTTCAAATAAAAAAGACCTTATTGTTTATCCAGGTCCGTCGCAAGTTTCTCCTTTAACTCCTCAACAGTCAGCCATTCGGTATTCGTACCGGAACTGTATTCAAAGCCAGGTGTTACCAATTTCCCCCCGGGAATAATATCCTTTTCTCCCCACCAGTTATAATGCGGATATACAATAAAATGTTTTTCATACTCATATGTATGAAGGGAATCTTCCCTTGTCACCATAACTTCATGCAGTTTTTCTCCTTCACGGATTCCCACTTCTGGCTTTTCACATCCAGGAAGCATTGCTTCCGCAAGATCCGTAATTTTAAAGGAAGGGATCTTCGAGATAAATGTTTCTCCTCCCCTCGACTCCTCGAGTGCCTTAATAACCAGTTCCACACCTTGTTCCAGGCTGATCCAGAAACGAGTCATTCTATAATCTGTAATTGGGAGCTCTTTTCCCGCATTTTCAATTATGTTTTGGAAAAATGGGATTACAGATCCTCTGCTTCCAGCTACATTACCATAACGAACTACTGAAAATTTCGTTCCATCTTCTCCGCTGTATGCATTCGCTGCTGTAAACAGCTTATCAGAAACCAGCTTTGTGCCTCCATATAGATTGATTGGATTTACAGCCTTATCAGTAGATAAAGCAACAACCTTTTTTACATTGGCCGCAAGGCAGGAATTTATTACATTCATTGCCCCACTGACATTTGTTTTGATTGCTTCGTTCGGATTATATTCACATGCCGGAACCTGCTTAAGCGCAGCTGCATGAATCACAAAGTCTACATCTTTCATAGCTAGTTTAAGTCGTTCTTCATCACGTACATCTCCGATGAAAAAGCGAAGTATACTTCTAAAATCTTTATAAACATTATCCATTATAAACTGCTTATATTCATCTCTGGAATAAATAATAATTTTTTTTGGTTTATAGTGTTTTAGAACATATTCCACAAAATGGTGCCCAAATGAACCGGTTCCTCCTGTTACCAAAACTGTTTTATTATTCAGCATAATAATACACTCCTCCTCGTAATATGCTTTATGCTCTTTTTATTTAATCTGCTGATTCTGTCATTCTTATTATCTTTCTATATAAATCATTTGCAAGGTATCTGATATTTTCTTCAGTATATGTCTCTACGCTAGTATAATCAGAACATCCCTCTGAAATATTCCTGAAATATTCGCATAAATATTTTATTATTTCTTGTCTGTCAGGTTGTTTCCACTGATTCATAATATCCAGATATTTTCCATAAATGTCATCTACCTTTACCACTCCTGGGGCATCCTGATAAAAAACATTTCCGGATATAATGACTGGTTTTCTCAACAACATCGCCTCAAATCCTGCTGTTCCTGTAAGTGTAGTCACTGCCTGTGAATGAAGAATTAATTTTCTCGAGCTTTCCCACGGACTAATCAGAATAACATTAGGATATTTTTTTAATTCTTTATAAAAAGATAATTTTCTATTTCCCAATACAACATAGTGCTCCTTCACATACAGTAATGTATCTGCCGGAAGGCTCTTTGCCCATGAATCAATATAAAAAAGCTGTTTCTCATATTTTTTGGCACGCACAAGTGTGGATGATTCCGGTTGATAGTGAAGTGGATAGAAAACATATTTTTGAGAATAATCTGCATTTCTATAATATTTCTTACTTATATGATATCTTATAAGAAATTTTTCATTATCAAGTATCTTTCTATAGCTTTGATAATACATATAAAAGTATTTATCATTCTTGTATGTATCAAACCTATTTCTAATATACTTAAGCGGAGATAAAGCATACGAAATCCTGAACTTAGGTTTAAATTTTAATTCTATATCAGAATAACTTAAGCCTGCAGGACGAGGGTCTCTTGATTCAAAATCCTCAAGAAACTTTTCAGCCCCGATAATTTCTTCCGCATCATACTCCATATTCAAATACTCTTTATTAAAATTTATCAAATTATCCATTGGATCAACAGATAGATAATTGTATTTATTTTCAATTCCTCCTCTTGCTGGAATTTGAGCCATATAAGTAACTTTTTGCTTGCGCCCCACAAGATAAGCTATATAAGACTGGATAGTTGAAACACTTTCATCATAATAACATTGATATTTATATTCAGAAAAAATCTTTTCAAAAAAGTGAAAATATCCAACTGTAATTTTGATACAATAATTAAAATCTTTTTCAATAAGAAATCGATCCGAATAAATGTACTTCCATATTGGACTGCATTCATATTTTTTCTCATAAAATACAAATTTATCATATGTAAATTCATTCCAATGCTTCCTAAAGTAAGAAGAAACTTCATGAATTTTAATATCAGTGTCTATAACTGATCTCTGTATAAAAGCTGATTCTTTTGAATTTGAAGTAATAAAACCACTTTTTATACATGTTCCATAGCTTTGTTTCATTGAAGCATAAAGTTTTATTACTAAATGATCGAGTTGAGGCCTCGCAGTAAAACAAATTCTTATCTCATTTTTATTCATCCGTCGATTCCTTTCTCTCATTCTCTTGTACTACTTTCCATTCCCTATTTTCTTTATCATATTTTTTAATTACTTTTGCAGGAATTCCAACCGCAATACAATAATCTGGAATATCCTTCGTCACAACAGAATTTGCGCCTATCACTGTTTGTTTTCCTACATTTGCGCCAAGAATACAAACATTTTCACCAATCCAAGAGCCTTCTCCAATCGTTATTTCTTTTATCACCCTGGTTCCCTGATACATAACAGGTTTCTCCACATCACAATAATTATGCTCACAATCTGTGATAAAAACCCTGTCAGCTAATAAAGCATAATTATCTATGGTTACTTTTGCCTTTGATATAATATGAGCATATTGTCCAATAGCAACATGGTTTCCAATTAATATCTTTTTTCTATTGAGATTTTCTTCTTGGTTTACTGTTTCTATTCTTAATCCTTTATAAATACGAACATAGTCACCTATTTCTATATAACCTGCTCCCTTAATAAGATTTGGTGAATAAATAATACTATGGATCCCTACTTTTTTAAATTTGCAATACAAAGCAGGATACATCAAAAAACGATACATTCTATAACCTATTTCCTTAAATATTTTGTTCATCTATTTTCTCCAAACTCTTGTCAAAAACAAACTATATTCATATGCAATTAATAAAGAAATAAATGACATTGTAATTACGGGTTCTCCCATATTCCAAATAGTAAACATTATTATATATACAATATATCTTCTATTACTAATATAATTTTTAATAAATGGTAAAAACAAAAAAATACTCCCCAGCATTCCGGTAGTAAATAGCCATGTAACCAATCCATTGGAACAACTTCTTCCCCATCCTTGCTTAGCAATAAAAGGTTCCATATTTTTATATCCTGTTCCTACCCAAAAATTTTCAAAAAACAATTTTAGCCCTACCGTAAGATCAAGGACTCTGATACTTCCGGATGTCATCTGATATTTTTGAAAAAAAATGTACGTACTAATCAAAAAAGCTGCTGATCCAAAAATTATAAATGCTATTTGTTTTGATTTCATTGAAAATTTTTCAGAGATATAGACTGCAATTAAAATAACACTCGCCATCCAACAGCTTGTTGAAAAAGTCAATACAATACTGGTTAATATCACTATAAATTTGAATTTACCTTTCTTTTGGTCTTTATATAAGAATCTAAATAATTCAAAATTCAAAAAAATCCCATATACACCGGGTTCCCAAAACATAGCTGAAAGTCTTACTATTTCGATATCACCAAATCGGTATATAGCATCTCCAAATGGTCTAAAAAAATAGAATCCAAAATAATTATAATAATAATTTGTTTCTTCATCTATTCCCAAAGGAATATTACTATGAGGTAAATCAAATTGAAAAACATTAATTAATACATAGAAAATCAATGATATAACAATAATAATCATTAAAACATTATAGATAATAGTTAATATATCTATATTCTTTAACTCACAATATAAACATACACCAATAAGTAAAACAAATCGGACCAGATAATATAAATACTCTAATGTGGATGTGGAATAATTTAATATATTTGTGAATAACAGTATTCCTATAACCAAGAGCATGATACTGATTATTTCTAAATTTTTTCGAACTCTAATCGCCACTAAAGTTAATAAAAATGCAATAAGTATAATAACATCTCTTGCAATTATCCTAGATGGACTATTTTCAACCATAGATGTCATAACAGAACCCGAACTATAAATAATAAAAAAGGAAAAGAAATACATTAAAGCAAGAGAAAAAGTTCTAAACCTATATTTAATCATATTCATATCTTCAAACAAGTAACTTTCATAACTATTTTTATACAAAAATATCATATAACCATTGATTCAACGAGTAATTCATATATATTTTACTTTCTATTTCTTCATATGGCTTTTCAAATAGTTCTGGTGAAATTCTTATTTCTGTCTCCTCATATAAGCTTATGTTATTAATATTGTAAAAATCTTCTCTGATAATATTTTTATTGTTTGTAATTATTTTACACTTATGACCTATTGCCTCGATCGTTCGCATTGTAAGACCATTTTGCTCCGGCCTTGTATAATCTATAATACATTTTGATCTATCATAAATTTTATGAGTCAGTTCAATTGGAAGATTCCGTATATGAATATCTTTAAGGGCATGCAGAAAATTATAGTCTCGAAGAAAATACTTATGATATATATAAGAATGTAAAGGTGTAGCAAGATATGCGAATAATTTTACACCTTTCTTTTCACATTCTTTCTTTAACTTAAAATATACAGGAAGCCTGCCTGGAACTAATGTCGTAATATAACTTAAATCATACTTTCTCTTTCCTGTATTTCCAGTAAATTCTTCTATAAAAAAAAGCGGTCTATATTTCCAGTGAAATTTTACTGCATCTTTACTGTCAAAAGTCAGAACTTTATCAAATTCTTTATGTATTTTTTCTGCATTTTGATTTAATGTTGTACTATCCCACTGATACATGATAAACCTTGCATGTGAAAATTTAACTTTTAACCTTTGTAAATAGCTTACCGAAAGATTCGCACCTCTAATAACAAGCACATAATCTGGTTCATAAGTCATTTTTTTTATGCGAATTGTATATATCCATTCTGCAACTTTATATCGAAAACTCGGAAATAGAATACTAATAAACTTATACCAAAAGCATCTACTATCAATATTTTCTGAAACAAAAAAGGGGTTACCGCCTGACTTTTCTATCTCCTTAATAATATAATTTTCATACTTTTTAAAGTTTGGTATCAACAATAATATATTTTTTCCTTTTAAGCTCATACGTATCTCCCAAAAAAGTTTTCTAACTTTCAAAAATCCTTTTATAATATGTCCCAGGAATTTTTATTTTTTCTTCATTCATTTTATAACTTAATTTATGAAACATTGTCTGTTCTTTTATAATATTCCATATACCTTCATTATATTGTTCAAATAATCGCAATAGTAAGATATGAGGTGTTGAATTATCATATGGAACTATCTTCTTCCATTCTTCCGGATAAAATTCTGACACAATAGTTATAATATCATGCAGCAAAAAATAATCTACTAATGTATTATGTTTTTTCCAGTATTCATAGCAGAGATATTTTGCTGCCATAAGTATTTTATTATTTCTTTTTGCGCAAATCAGCCAACTGGAGCAAATATGAGTCTGTCCATCTTTCCCTGGTTTTAACAACTGATATAAAAACAAATCTGAATTCCAGATAAAATCTGGTATTGGTCTGCCAGTACATAACACTGTTGCATCCATCCAGATTCCTCCGTATCTGGAAAGTAACTCTAGTCTCAACAAATCAGAAAAATGTGCATTCGGTATTTTCCCATTCTCCCACTTTTCCATAATATAATCAGGAAATTGAACATAGTTCTTCATATTATTATAATCTATCAAAATAATTTCATTATCAGATAAATTATCGCAAACTGATCGAAAACATCTTTTAACTATATCTGGTGCATTTTCTATTCCCTGCAACCAACAAATCCAGATTTTTTTTGGAACTAATTCTTGAGAAGTAGATTCTCGATATTGTTTATCAAATTCTAATAGTTTTTTTCTATATTGCCTTTCCAAACGCCTTTTAATTTTTAGTGAAACTGATAATCTCAGGATCTCCAATCCAGTCTTATCTTGCCCAAGTAGAACAAATTGCATCATTGCTGTCAAGAAAACATGAGATTTTATATAATCTCCTACTAATTTTATTCCCCCTTGCTGCTTAAATATAGACATTATTTTTTTCTTTTTCATAGTAGTCCAACCTAAGATATTATACCTGTGCATTTTTTATATACTTTATAAAAATGATGTGCGTATCTTTCATTTTCCGGCGGCATTTTCATATAATCACCATAAAGATGGGTTAGATATTCATGATACCCAATAGGGGCTTTAACCTGGTAACCTTCAAATGTTACATCAACAGATGTTTGAAACCATTTTCTGAGGTAAATATCTTTCAACATATATGCCCCCCATATTAAATTGGCAACATATTTACTATTGCAATACTCCGTTTTTCTTTGTATTTCATCTAACTTCTTTATAAAATAATCTTTTCCCAATATATGCGCAAAAACAAATGCAGGAATCTTTAATAATTGTTTAGCTTTTCCTTTTGTAAAGCTTTTCTTAATTTTTTTACGAGTTGACAGAAAACATAAGGAACTATACATATTTGCTTTGATTTTATTTATTTTTGCCTTTCCATAATTATTCCCTAGCCCATCTAAAGGATATAAATCCACAAAAATTCCCATTCCACAATCAGCTTCATTATCAGTATGGATAATATAGTCAACATTACAAATTCTATTAATTGCATACGGATATTTGTCATTAACAGATGTGCCAAACAATTTTAAGGGATACAGATTTCTTTCATTTTTAATAAAATATTGAGCCAACCGATTATAATCATTCCTTGGCAATAAAACGTCAATATCATCATCCCATGGAATAAATCCTTTATGTCTAATTGCCCCAATTAAAGTTCCATATCCCAAGAAATATGTTATACCTTGTCTATCGCATATTTTTGCAATTTCAATCAAAATCTGAAGCGAATGCCTTTTTATTTCATCCAATGATAGTTCTGAAACACTCATATTTTATCTCCTTGCTTACAATCCGTATAATTGCCAAAACGCTTCTATTTCTATTCTTTTTCTCCATTTATCCCAGTAATGTCGTACAAGAGCTTTTGATACTGTTGTACAATTTTTTCCCAGGAATATTTCTTTTTCATTCTGAATCGTGCCAAATCTCCCAATTTTTTACGTATTACACCTTCCATATGATCAACGTTTTCTATAACATTCGCAAGCTGATTTTCATCAGAAAAATAAAATGCTGCTTTCCCTCCAACATACCGATTAAAATTAACATGATATAATATATTTATATCGGTCTCCGACATCGCTTCCAGCAACCCTGGATTCGTTCCACCAACAGAGTGTCCATGGATATATCCCAATGCATATTGACGAATATAATGAAGAATGTCTTTATCATACAATGTGCCTGCCATTATAATGCGCGAATCCATTGCAAATCCAGTGGATTCTTTTATTTGACGGTAAAAAGATTGAAACTCATTTTTATAATTACATATTATAAGGAGCTTCTTTTTGGTATGAGATTTTATAAAACCTTTTAACATAATTTCATAATTATTCTCAGGTATAAATCTTCCAAGTATTAGATAATAATCGTATTTTTCTATTCCCCATTGTGCAAAGTAACTTTTGACTTTTTCCGGAATAACAGCTGAAACAGGTTCCATCTGTTCCACTCCGTATGAAATTTGCTCTAACATTGGCTTTTTACCGTATAATATTTTCTTATATAACTCACGAATTCCTTCATTGTCACATATCATGCAGTCAGTTGATTTAGCCATCATAATAGCAGAAATATACAGATATAACTGGACTGCTTTATTCCATTTTGTTCTTCTCCATTCTGCACCAGCTGGATTTTCAATCATCTTGATACCAAGTGTTTTAATATAGTGACGTTTTATCCATAAATATGGTCCAATACGCACACCCAGATGATACATAATTGGATAGCTAATATTACGCTCTTTTACATATTCACATGTTAGATCTGTACAGTGTTTATCATACTTCATCATGGCCAAACTGCTTTTCTCCATTTCACAAACACGTATACAAACTATGTTGCTTACTATTACTATTTCTTCCTCCTCAAAAGAAGATACTTTTTCATATGCCCACCATTGAATATTATCATCATTCCAATGATTTAAAAGACCTTGCGCAAATGATTCCCATCCGCCATAGTTCTGTGTATATCCCCTCAATCCTATAATGAATACATGAATTGCCTTATCACTTGGCACAAATTGCTTTAATTGTTCGCGAATACTGCGATGCTTTTCTGCTGTTTGTCCCTCTGTAAGAGTAATGGATGTTTTAAAATCATTTATATGGTAATCGAGACCTTCATAATGACTTATTTTTTGACTATATACCATATTTCCGAAAGCTTTCTTTAGTAAATTTGATACTTTTCCAGGAACGTGAAAAGCAATTGCAATTATAGGATTAAATAATTTTGTCAACCTAATTTGCCTTCCAGAAATTTTGTTGATTTCTTCTACAATATTGCTGGTAGTACTATATTCTTTATTTTGTGGGTGATATACGCCTCCCTCTCCAGATAGCATCAGCAAACAAACAAATTCACATAAATTATCAATATGAATCATAGAGCGCTCATTATAAATGTCCGGAAATATCGGCAATGTTCTCGCTAGCTTTGATAATATTGGATAGTTGCCTTTACTCCCTTTCCCATAAATCATTGGAGCTCTTAGAACTGCCGTTTTAAATTCTTCACTTCCTAACTCCCTAATCGCCTTATCTGCTCGCCATTTTGAATCACCATAAGCATTCTTAGGCACAGGAATTGTATATTCATCTATGATTTTCGATTTTCCATAAGACGCCGCTTCTCCATAAACAATCATACTGCTCATCAGTATAAACTGCTTAATACCTGCTGATTTTGCAAGCTGAGCAGTTTTAATTGCTAAATCTGTATTTACTTCGTAATATTTTCTTGCAGTGTTTTCATTCTCCCTTCCATCATCTGAATGCGCAATCCCTGCAACATGAAAAATAATATCATAAGGCGAAAAATCATAAGTATACCATCCATTTTCTTTCATATCCAATGTATCTACTGCTAAAATCGGATAATGCTTCTTAGCCCATTTTTCAAATGATTCACCAATATAAGAATTTGCACCTGTAATCAAAACTTTTTTCTTAGCTTTTTTGTCTATATGAAAATTTTTCTTATGTCCATAATCCTCGAATCCTATATCGATTGGATTAACATAAGATTTTTTTCTCCTTGTATCTTTATGATTAATTATTTTTACCATTTTTTTGATTGTAGTTGGTTGACTTAATATTTCCAACTCCTCCTTCGACTACCCCATCACTATTTACCACTGACTTTATAGTACTAAAAAAACATTTCCCATCAAAAAACAGGGCCTTCATCCCGCCCTGTCTCAGTATCTTCACATATTCACCATCCAATTTTGCCTTATCCACGATCTCCAGCTCATCCCTGCCTTTAATCTGTGCCAGTCCTGTCAGCCCTGGAAGAACCGAGTTCGCATCATACCTCTCTCTCTGCTCTACCAGATCCTCCTGATTCCAAAGTGCCGGCCTTGGCCCGATCACACTCATCTTCCCGCGGAATATATCCCATATCTGAGGTAATTCATCTAAGCTCGTCTTCCTGAGAAATTTTCCCACCCTTGTGATATACTGCTCCGGATCGGAAAGCTGATGGGTCGGGACATCATGAGGCGCAGACATCTTCATGGATCTGAATTTATGCAGGGAAAAGAAATGCTTGTCCTTTCCTACACGTTTCTGTGTAAAAAGCACAGGCCCCGGATCGTCGATATAGATTGCAAGAGAAATCAAAGCAAATACAGGAGCGAGTATGATCAGTCCCCCGAATGCTAACGTTTTGTCTATCACAGATTTCACAAGCTTTTCATAAACACCTGGAATGCACTTCGGCTTTCCGCATCCTTTCTCACATTCTGTCTTCCGCGAAAGATATGGGTTTCCCTCATCAATTCCATTTGAATCCTCTGTCTTTTTTTCCAAAGCTTGTATGATTGTATACAACCCAAACAGGGCTGCAGCCGCCATTTTAAAATTTCTATCTGTACTTTTCTCTTTTTTTATTCCCACAATCAACGTACCAACCTTATACTACAAATTACAATATCATAAAGCATAAAAAGAAAGCCGCCTGTTTCACTTGAAAGCTTGTAAAACAGGCATGCTTCGCCATTCCGGAATATTTTTATATTCCGAATCTCTGATCTTTCTGTCCACTACCTTAAGCACAGCGCGCGAAACGTCAAATGCTTCCGATAATTTCATTTTTGAGACACTATTTATACCAAAATCTGTCACTGGCTGGATTTATTCTTGTGACTGCCATAGGTGTGAACATTTCCCATCATCTTCTCTCCACAACTCCCAGCCCCAGCGTCACTTCCACAGCCTGTCCCAGCAATGGAACCTCCATGACCACCAGTCTCTTATGCCGCAGGATCTTCTTCACCTTTCCCTCAAAATCCTTCAGCGGCCCGGAAGTCACCACCAACCTGTCGCCTTCCATATATCCTTCCGAATATTTCACTACATGCTCGTCTCCGCCAAGTCTCCTCAGATACGCTTCCTCTTCCTTCTGGATCGGTGTCATCTCTTCTCCGGTCCGTAGCACCTTCGTCATTGCATAGATCCGATTCAGACGTTGATAAAAGTCCTCAATCTGATCCGTCTCAATAAACACATACCCGGGAAACAGCCTAGATGTGATCAGTGTCCGTTCCCCGCGGATCTTCGTCCACCGTTCCGCCAGCGGGACAAAAACATCCTCACCATCGACCATCACCCTGTCACGGCACTGCTGCGCAATTTCCAGTTCGCGGCCGGTATAGACCTGTATGACATACCACATATTAAGACTTCTCCGTGATTTCCAGACCTACGCCCACCAGCTTTTCCTTGTCGTCCAGTTTCATACTGATAAACCCCTTTCGCTTGTGACGGTCAATCTTCTTGATTCTGGATTCCATTCCGGTGAGCACTCCAGATCGGACTTTCAGGATTCCCTTTTCAATTACACCATAAGACATCCCGATCTCATCCTTCCCATTGGTCAGCCGGATAAGAAGCTCTTCCTCCTCCGGCCGGATCGGACAGAAGGTTGTGCCGATTCCAAGGAGCCTTGTGTACTCCGTCATCCGGCCGAGAGCTTCGCCTGCCGGCTCCGGATCATCTGTCACCAGAAACATATATCCGGGCAGAAGACGCTCCCGTTCCTCGTGCCACTCTCCCAGATATTTCTTCTTTTTTACGTAATACAGGATCTTGCATTCCTCATAGGAATGATCCGGAAGCATCCTCTCCACACGCTGACGCATAGGCTCTTCCTGACCTGTTTTCGTCTGTATCACATACCACATCTGCCTCTGCTCCTTTGCGCTTCCGAATTTCTGCCGTAAGGCAGTCTGAGGAATATTTGGCTTATCTCAGGACAGCAGGATATGGACAAACCAGAAAAAATACTACAGCAATCCTTATACCTCTTCCGCTTTTGTGGGATTCATTTCCGCTGTTATTCCGGATTTTTTTCTTTCATCCTGTTTCTGAAATTCCGTTGTATCCCGCATTTTTAAGGCTTTCAGGTGGGGAATAAACCATGGTTTATTCCCCAAAAGGTATTGAAAAATTAATTTTGATGTGTTAATATGATTTGGGTGATTTACAGAAAATGACGTTTGATTTGTGTGGTTTTTATACATTTTTCGGATATTTTTTGTGAATTTCCTTGGAGTTGTATTAGAATGCAGAATGGAAATGAGTGGGGAAAAAACCATAGTTTTTTCCCCACTCACTGTCGTAAAAAACTGGAAATTCTCAATTCCAGCCTGATATACAGATATGATCTTCTATGCAGTAAATGATCAAAAATGCCTGGCCTCTACTCACTTTTTTCCTGGCTCTTGTCGCCTCCTTGTAGAATTGTCAGGCTGTCAATCTTCCTCAAGGCATCCTCTTTATCTTTACTGCCGTCCACAATCATCCGCACCATTTCCATTATTGTTCTGAATTCCTCTCTTGTCATATCTTCCCCTTACTTCCATCATAGTTTAAGCACTCCCGCAAAGTACCTTTCACCATGTATATGTCTGATTCTCTGCGAGTACTCATTTTTCTCCTTAGCATTCAAGGCTTTCCGCTCACAGCAGCTTCACAATATCATTATACATCACCACGACCATCAGCACCATCAGCACGGCCAGCCCCGCAAAATGCACCATTCCTTCCTTTTCCGGCGGAACCCGCTTCCCGCGCACGGCTTCCACGAACAGAAATACCAGCCGTCCTCCGTCCAGAGCCGGAATCGGCAGCAGGTTCATGATCCCCAGATTGGCGGTCAATAAAATGGCAAAATCCAGCAGATTTAATATCAATATCTTCATCCCCGCAGACCTGGAACTCTGGTAGGTCTCATCTACCGCGTCCACGATCCCTACCGGGCCGGACATATCCTGGATCCCCACCTTACCGCCGATCAGCATTTTCAGGCAGTCAATGGTATAATGGATCCAATATCTGACCGTATAGGCGCCGTACTGCAGGGAACCCAGGAAACCGGGCCTGACCGACTCCGCTGTGCTGGTGATACCCAGCCGTTTATTCATGTCCCCTTCCAGTGCCCGCGGTTCCAGTACGACAGTGGTCTCCTTTCCATCCCGCAGATAAGTGATCTCCATCTCGCCACCTTCACTGTTCATCAGGTTGGCCAGCGTGATCTCATTCCAGAGATGGATCCGTTTCCCGTTGATTCCCGTGATCGTATCCCCGGCCCGAATGCCCTGTTCCTTGGCGGAATATCCGTCCGATACTTCTCCTATAACCGGAGCCCGATATCCGACCCAGACAACCAGGATCACACAGAAGATCCAGGCCAGGATCAGATTAAAGATGGGACCTGCCGCGATCACGGAGATTCTTGCCCAGACCGACTTGCTGTTAAAGCTGCCTTCATCCGGTTTCGCTGCCGCACCGTCCGCAGATGTTCGGGAGATCGCTTCCCCGCCAAAATCGGATGCCGATCCTTCCATGCCGTACATACCCTGCGCATCCGCACTATGGAGATGAGATTCCATTGGCAAAGGAGCCGGAGTCTCCTCCGCCTCATCCTCTCCCATCATACATGCCCCGCCGAAGGGAAGGAGCTTCAGCGAAAATTTTGTTCCGCCGATCACTTTTCCGAACAAAGTGGGCCCCAGCCCCAGTGAAAATTCATCCACATGTATTTTATTTGCCTTTGCCAGCAAAAAATGCCCCAACTCATGGAAGATTACAATTCCACTGAACAAAAGTATCGCTATGACAATTCCCATTGATATTACCACCTCTTCATTTTTTAACGCTTAGACATTTACGAATCATTTCCTGCACACAAAGGCAAAACTATTTCCAGTCTCTCCCCGCAATATACGCATACGTCTCCCGCTCTGTCTCCAGAATCTGTTCCACTGTCGGATCCGCAATATTCTGATGCCGCTCCATGCAGCAGCAGATCATTTCCGGAATCTGCAGGTACTTGATCTTTCTCTCCAAAAACATAGCCACCGCTGCTTCATTGGCAGCATTCAATACCGTAGGAAGGGAGCCCCCCTTCCTTCCGGCTTCAAAAGCCAGCTTCAGCCCGTAAAAGGTCTCCAGATCCGGCTTCTCGAATGTAATCTGGGAAAGCAGGGAAAAATCCAGCCGCTTTCCGGGCAGATACCGCCGTTCCGGGTAATACAGGGCATACTGGATCGGCAGCTTCATATCCGGTGTCCCCAGCTCCGCAATGATCGCCCCGTCCGCATATTCCACCATAGAATGGATGATGCTCTGGGGCTGCACCACCACCTCCACCTGGTCCACACTGACGCCGAAGAGCCATTTTGCCTCAATGACCTCCAGCCCCTTGTTCACCATGGTAGACGAATCAATGGTGATCTTTTTGCCCATTTCCCAGTTAGGGTGCTTCAAGGCATCCTCCACCTGGATCTCCTCCAGCTCCGCCCGGGTCTTTCCGCGGAAGGGGCCGCCGGAAGCCGTCAGAAGGATCTTATGCAGCGCTTTTTGCTGTCCTCCCTGGAGTGATTGGAAGATCGCGCTGTGCTCGCTGTCCACCGGAAGGATGGACACCCCCCGCTCCTTTGCCAGAGGCATGATGATATGCCCTGCAGTGACCAGGGTTTCCTTATTGGCAAGGGCAATGTCCTTGCCGGCCTTGATGGCCTCAATGGTGGGACGGATCCCGATCATCCCCACGATGGCCGTGACCAGGATCTCCGCCTCCGGCATTGCCGCGGTTTCCAAAAGTCCATCCATACCGGATACCACCCTCACGTCCAGATCCCGGACGCGGCTTTTCAGCTCCCTGGCCTTTTCCTCTGACCATACCGCCGCAAGCTTCGGACCAAATTCCCGGATCTGCGCTTCCAGCAGCGTGATATTGCTGCCCGCGGCCAAAGCCAAGACCTCAATATCCCCGTTCTCTCTCACAACCTCCAGCGTCTGAGTCCCGATGGAACCGGTAGACCCCAGAATCGCTATTTTCTTCATACTCATCTGTTCACATCCTCTTTTGCATTTCATCTCAGGAGATCAGCACCGCCAGATAATAAATGATCGGCGCCGTAAAGATCACGCTGTCAAACCGGTCCAGAATCCCGCCGTGGCCCGGGATCAGTTTCCCGTAATCCTTGATTCCGTAATTCCGCTTGATTGCGGAAGCCCCCAGATCCCCCACCTGAGAGATCATCCCGCCGACCGCGCCGATCACCGCAAAGGAAAGCACGTTTACATTCGCATTTCCCCAGTGATTGATGGCCAGACCATAGAGCACGGCGATCAGGGCTGCCCCGGCAACACCGCCGATCCCGCCCTCAACGGATTTTTTGGGGCTGAGCTTCGGCGCCATCTTATGCTTTCCGATCAGCATCCCTGTGCAGTACGCGCAGGTGTCGCATCCCCAGGAACAGATAAATACCAGCCACACGGTGAACGCGCCGCCCGGCATCACCCGGATCTGATAAATATAGGACAGCATCACCGTCACATAGAACACCCCGAAAAATGCCGCCATCAGCTGATCCGCGTGATATTTCGGATAGGAAAATACCATCACCGCCATGAGAGAAATGACCAGGGCCATGATGAGCCCCAGAAACCAGTCTCTGGAT
Source organism: Lachnospiraceae bacterium (assembly GCA_009911175.1). Next base: position 34,710 of record QXWX01000005.1, read on the forward strand.
TCTCCCGGGAGGTATCCTCCGCCCATGGCCAGCAACAGCCCGTCATATAGGATTCCGAAAAGATACCCGCAGATTCCGAGCAGCGCGTTTTCTATGTGGAAGGGCTTATACAATTCCCGCATTCCGATCCAGCTGATCAGCGCCACCGTAACCCAGAGCACCGTCCCGCCTGAAATGATCGTAAGCAGCGCAAGGATGACCAGAAGGATCCCGCTCAACAGCCTTGTCTTAAACATCCTGCCCCTCCTTTATTCCGCCGAATCTCCGCTCTCTACTATTATAATGCTCGATGGCACGGATCAATTCCTCTTTTGTAAAATCTGGCCATGGAACATCGGTAAAATAAAATTCCGAATATGCAAGCTGCCACAAAAGATAATTGGACAGCCTAAGCTCCCCGCTCGTCCGAATCAGCAGGTCCGGATCCGGCAGCTCCCGGGTATCCAGATAAGCGGCATACAGCTTTTCGTCAATGTCTTCCGGCTTCACCTTCTGATCCACACAGTCCTGCGCCAGCCGCTTCACCGCACGGATCATCTCATCCCGGCTTCCGTAGTTCAGAGCGATGGTAAAATTCAGGCCGCCGTTGTTCCGGCTCGCCTCCTCCAGCTCCAGTATCCGTTTTTTGATATCCTCATCCAGGGGATGGATATCCCCGATGACCCGGATCTTCATATCATTTTTCTCCGCCGTTTTCAGGCAGGTTTTCATATAATTCCTGAGCAGCTTCATCAGAGCATCCACTTCCGACTTTGGGCGCTGCCAGTTCTCCGTGGAAAACGCATAGACCGTCAGGTACTTGATCCCCATCCGCCATGCTTCCTCACAGATCCGTTCTACATTCTTGCTTCCCTGAGCGTGTCCGTAATTGCGCGGCATTCCCTTTGACCTGGCCCAGCGGCCATTTCCATCCAGGATGATTGCCACATGCTTCGGTACGTTCATCTCGCTTTCCCTCCATTCACAGCAAAAGGGGATTGAGATACCATGCCTCAAGCATACACAGATTTCTCAAGCCCCCATGCAATTATACCGTCATAACCTCTTTCGTCTTCGCCTCTACCTCTTTATCCACATCCTTGATATACTTGTCCGTCAGCTTCTGGAGACGTTCCCCAAGATCCTTAATCTCATCCTCGGAAACCTCGGTCCCTTTGAGCTTCTTGAACGCGTCATTTCCATCCCGGCGAATATTGCGGATGGCTACCTTCGCGGCCTCTCCTTTTTTCTTCACGTCCTTCGCCAGATCTTTTCTGCGTTCCTCCGTCAGCTCCGGAAATACCAAACGGATCGTGGAGCCGTCATTGGTGGGGTTGATCCCCAGGTCGGATATCTGGATCGCCTTCTCGATCACCTTGAGCATATTTTTCTCCCATGGCTGGATCTGGATCATACGCGCTTCCGGCACGGAAACATTGGCTACCTGCTGGATCGGGGTCGGGGTTCCGTAATAGTCTACCACGATTCGGTCCAAAACATGCGGATTTGCCCGTCCGGCACGAATCGCTCCCAGCTCTCCGCCCAGATTCTTCATGGTTTTTGTCATCTTCTCTTCGTATACCTTTAATTTTTCATCCATTTTCCTGTCCTCCTTGGATTGATATATTACGTAAAATTTTTCTGTACTTTATACCTTATGAAACGACCAAATAGCCATAATGGGATACCCTTGGGTATACCTTATGAAACGGCCAAGCGGCCAAAATGGGATGCTCTCGCGTATTACTTATGAAGCGGCGTACAGTTCTTCCGTATTGATTCCCGTCACTAAACCGTAACCTTCGTCCCTGTAAAGCTGCCGCTCATGGTCCTGACGATGCTCTCCTCCTCGTTCAGCCCAAATACCAGCATGGGCATCCGGTTCTCCATGCAGAGGATCGATGCCGTCAGATCCACCGCCGCAAGCTTTTGATCAATCACCTCCTGGATGGAGATCTCATCATACTTTTTCGCGTCCGGATTGACCTTGGGATCGCTGTCATAGATCCCGTCGATGGCCTTTGCCAGAAGCATGGCGTCCGCCTCGATCTCAACCGCCCGAAGGACCGCTCCCGTATCCGTAGAAAAATAAGGATGTCCGGTCCCGCCCGCGAAAAAGATCACCTTTCCCTCTTCCAGCGCCGCCACAGCGGCATCCTTGGAAAACAGAGAGGTAAATGCCCCGCAAACAAAGGGTGTAAATACCTCTGTCCTCATCCCTGCATATCGAAAGATATCTGATACATAGATACAGTTCATCACCGTTGCCAGCATCCCGATCTGGTCTGCCTTCGTCCGGTCGATCGTCTCGCTGGCGCGCCCTCTCCAGAAGTTGCCGCCTCCAGTCACGATTGCAATCTGGTATCCCTCATCCGTCAGCTTCTTCACTTGACGCGCAACCCCCATGCAGGTTTTTTCGTCAAAGCCTGTCTTCTTCTCCCCTGCCAGGGCCTCACCGCTTAATTTCAGCAATACTCTTTTCATCTCTTATACTCCTTCATGTCCGGCCCTTCCGCACCGGCGGACGGCCTGTCTGCTACTGTCTGCCCGCCGGTTTGAAATGTCCGGCAGTCCCTAAAATGAAGTATAACATAACTTTCCTCTTTTGTCATGTATATATCTCAAGCCCATTGAATTTTGCCTGGAACAAAATCGACTGTTGGTCTGTATACCATCGTATGCAGAAAGGCTGCCAGTGACAGGCTTTCTGTATCATGACCCCTTTCAGGCCTCGTCCTGTGCCGCCGCCAGACTTTTCTCCAACAGGATCTGATTCATCGGTTTCGGATGCAGAAGCTCCGACACCACATAGGCGGTCAGGCAGACGATACACAGGGACAAGAGCTGGCTGACCAGCCCGGACATTTCAAACAGAAGCACGATTCCCGTTACCGGCGCCCGCACCACTGCCGTAAAAAAACCTGCCATCGCCAGCAGCACAAAATTATTCAGATACATTGGATCCAATCCGAGAAGCTCCGTCCCTGCCAGCGCAAAAATACCGCCCAGCAGAGCTCCCAGCGTCAGAAGCGGGAAGATATTCCCGCCCGGCGCGCCGGAGCCAAAGCAGATTGCCGAAAACAAAAATTTCACAAGGAAGATCAGTACCGCTGCTCCCAGCAGCATATCCCCCCTTGTCAGGGAACCAATCAGCCAGCTTCCGCTGCCAAGTGCCTTGGGCATCAGCACGGCAAAGATTCCTGCCGCAGAGAAGGCCGTCACCATCCGGCCTGTTTCATTCAGGAATCCTGCCTTTTTGTACAGGCTCTGTGCACGCAGCATGGCCCAGCTGTAGAATGCCCCTGCCATACCGATCAGAATCCCCAGCACAAGCAGCATCCAGTAATGGGTCTGGGGCAGGACGGCTGTCAGCTGAAACTGAAAAACCGGATCAGCCCCCAGGATATGGCTGGAGGAAAACGCGGCAGCAGCCGTAGCCGCCAGCACGGATATAAAATCCGTCGTTTTCCCTGCCCGATATATTTCTTCCATAGCAAATACCATTCCTGCCAGAGGCGCGTGAAATGTGGCCGCAATCCCGGCCCCGGCTCCGCAGGCCATCAGGCTGCGCTCCTCGTCCTCTCCCCGCCTGAGAAATCTGGAGACACCCTGTCCGGTCATGGCTCCCAGCTGGATGGATGGTCCGCACCTTCCCAACGACATTCCGCCGAAGACGCACAAAAAGCCTCCCGCAAACTTTGCCGGTATTACCCGCATCCAACGCCGGGACAATGTTCCGGCAATCTCCGCCTCCACCTGCGGAATCCCCCCGCCCGCGATCAGAGGCTCCCACCTCAGAAGCCGTCCCACCACAACTGCCAGCAGCAGCAATACGGCGAACCAGCCTGCAAACCAGGCCGGATTCTTATAAAGGAATTGAAGCACTTTATCCAGCCACTTTGTAGCATAGCTCAGGCAAACCCGATATAAAATGACTGTCAGACCGGCCAGTACTCCGACGAAAAGTCCTTCTGCGATCATGACAAGCGATACCCTATTCTGTTCACCGATATTCGTTCTGTTTTCTTCCATCTGTCTGTCCCTCTTATTTTGCCGCCAATCCAGGTTTCGATATCCTTAACGATACACCCCCCTTTCCCAAAAGTCAACCGGATAGGAACTTATATTTTCCCCGTATTCAGCCGATATTTATAATAAGAATATGTTCGTGACAGAAGCTGTAATGACTTTTTGAATATGAGGAGGTGCCATATGAATTTTTTTGCGGTTCAATCTTTGAACTCTTATACAAAAAATATGGAAATGCAGATGAAGTGGCAGAAGCGAAAGGATACCAATGACTTCACTGCGGACGGGACAACCAGCATTGATGACTGGGTAAAGCAGCAGGCGGATGAGATCAGACAAGCCAACAAGGAAGGCTCCGCAAAGCTCCAGGCGCAGATTGATCTGAAATTAAAGTGCGGCCAGAGGCTGACTGCGGATGAGATGGAATATCTGAGGAAAAATGACCCGGAAGCCTATCAGCATGTAAAATCCATGCAGGCCGAACAGAAGCAGTATGAACAGGAGCTCAAAAGGTGCAAGACCAAGGATGAGGTGGAGCGGGTGAAGATGCTCCATACGGCCAGCTCTTTAAGCGCCGTCAACAATATCATGCACAATCCCGCGATCCCGGAAAACAAAAAATTTGAGCTGGTGATGCGCGAACATCAGAAGAATGAAGCCCTCCAGCAGTCTACCAGGGAATTTGTGGAAAGCGGCAGATACGCCAAGCTGCCGACGGAACAGGAACGGCTGAAGGCCGAGAAGGATCTACAGGAAGCCAAGGAAGCTGAACAGAAGATTGACGACCCGGCTCAGGATACCGTAGAGGAGATCCTGGACAAAGCCGTGAAGAACGGCGATGAAGAACCGCCGGAGGCATCTCAGGTGAAGGAATCGCTCATTGAGGATGCCAGGGATGTTCTCAGCCAGAGGGAGATGACCCGCGCGGAGGCGGAACTGACCCCGGAGGCCTTGAAGGTAAAACGCGCTAAGGCCCAGGCCGCATACAAAGCAGCCGGTGATATTGCCCCTGCTCCTGTGCTGGACGTCAAAGCAGAATAGACGCTCTGTTCTGCCCTGTTTCGTCCGGTATACTGAAAAACACCGCCTATACGGTTGGATGATCTAAAGTGCATCCAACCTGCTTATCCATTCGCTGGATCAGATAGAGCACGATGTCTGACCCAGCTTTTTTTATTTTTTCTGTTTTTTATATCCAATTTTCCTTGAAGAGTCTGTAATATCGGGCCTTCACGAATTGTCTGAATTTTTCATAAAAATTCCAACGATTTATTTTTTAAAAACTGTTGACAATCCGGTATCCTTGTAGTATAGTATGTATTGTTCCGATACGGAATACAAAAAACATAGAGATGCGACAGTGGCTCAGTTGGTAGAGTACGACCTTGCCAAGGTCGGGGTCGCGGGTTCGAACCCCGTCTGTCGCTCTAAAAAAACTTCCAGTAATTTGGAAGTTTTTTTATTTTATGTACGGCATCGGATTCACAAAAAAGGGCTGCCGGGAAATTACAGTGATCTACAATCTGTTGCCGCAGTTCATCAGAACTTACAACGACTGTGGGTATACAACATTTCCCGACGCCCTTATTTTGCATTCTATAAGTCAAATCTCCTTACAAGCATGACCATCCGGCTCATTACCTCATGGAAATCAAGATCACTCAATCTTCTCTTGTCTCCTCTTTCGCCAGGTCGAGCCCCAGCTCCGCAAGCTGCTTCTCATCCACTTCCCCTGGAGCGTCCGTCATCAGGCAAGACGCGTCCTTGATCTTCGGAAACGCGATCACATCCCGGATACTGTCTTCCTTTGCCATCAGCATGACCAGACGGTCCAATCCGTATGCAAGCCCGGCGTGAGGCGGCACTCCGTACCGGAACGCATCCATCAAAAAGCCGAACTGACTGTATGCCTGTTCCTTCGTAAATCCAAGCACTTCGAACATTTTTTCCTGGATATCATCCTGATAGATCCGGATGCTCCCGCCTCCGATCTCATTTCCGTTCAGTGTGATATCATATGCCTTGGCCCGTACCCTGCCCGGTTCGGAATCAATATACTGCAGGTCCTCTTCCATGGGCATGGTAAACGGATGGTGCATGGCCGTATAGCGGTTCTGCTCTTCGCTCCATTCCAGCAGCGGAAATTCCGTAATCCAGAGGAACTTATACTCATTCTTATCCAAAAGCTCCAGCTGCTTCGCCAGCTCCACACGCAGCGTGCCCAGCACGTCCCAGACCACCTTGTTCTGATCCGCGGCAAACAGCAGCAGGTCTCCCGCCTCTCCTGACATGGCCCGGATCAGGTTCTTGGACTGCTCCTCGGTCATGAATTTCGCAAAGGAGGACTTTACCGTACCATCCTCCTGGATGGCAATATAGGCAAGCCCCTTTGCGCCGTAGTCCTTTGCAAAGCTGACCAGCTTGTCGATCTTCTTTCGGGGCATACCGCCCTGCCCTTTCACATTGATCCCCCGCACGGTGCCTCCGTTTTCCACGGCACCCTTAAATACGACAAAATCAAAATCCTTTACGGTTTCGGTCACATTCACCAACTCCATGCCGAACCGGGTATCCGGCTTGTCGGAACCATACCGATCCATGGCCTCCTGCCAGGTCATCCTGGGAATCGGCAGGCTCACCTCCACACCCAGCACGTCCCGGAACAATTTTGCCAGAAGTCGCTCATTGACATCAATTACATCGTCCACGTCTACAAAGGAAAGCTCCATGTCAATCTGGGTAAATTCCGGCTGCCTGTCCGCGCGCAGATCCTCATCCCGGAAGCATTTCGCGATCTGAAAATACCGGTCATATCCGGAGCACATCAGCAGCTGCTTGAACAGCTGGGGAGACTGGGGAAGTCCGTAAAAACTACCCGGATGTACCCGGCTTGGCACCAGGTAGTCCCTCGCCCCCTCGGGCGTGCTCTTGCCCAGGATCGGGGTCTCGATCTCCAGAAAGCCTTCCTCCGCCAGAAACTGCCGGGTCAGGGTCGCTACCCGGCTGCGCATCATCAGATTCCTCTGGAGATCCGGCCTTCTTAAGTCCAGATAACGGTATTTCAGACGCAGCTCTTCCTTGGTTTTTGAATTTTCCTCAATGGGGAACGGCGGAGTGGCGGATTCGGAAAGCACTCGAAGCTCCGACGGGATCACCTCGATCTCCCCGGTGGCAATGTGCTCATTCACCGCGCCGGAACGCTTTTCCACTCTTCCCGCGACTGCGACAACATACTCGGAGCGAAGGCCGGCTGCCTTTGCGATCAGCTCCGCGTCCGCCTTTCCTTCCTCAAATACAACCTGAATGATCCCGGAACGGTCCCGGACGTCTACAAACACAAGCCCTCCCTTATTCCGGTTCTTCTGCACCCATCCCATGACTGTGACCTGCTCTCCCGCATTTGCCGCCGAGAGCTCGCCGCAGCGGTGGGTCCGGTGTAATCCTCTCATTGATTCTGCCATAATCTCTCACTGCTCCTTTAAATTCATATTCTGAATAATAATGAAATTTTGATTCATTTTTGCACGGACAGCGCAGCCTGCGCGCTGTTCTTTCCCAGACAACTACCAGATCTCCACGATCTCCTCATATCCCTGCCGCGCCAGCTGTTCCTTCTGGAACTTCTTATTTTTCTTCATATTCATGATCATGACCTGCATACCCGCGCCCCGCTCTTCTCTGGCCCGCTCCAGGATCTCCAGCAACTTTTCCTGGGGAAGGTTCTTATCCAGCAGATACGCTTTCTTCTCCTTCCCGGTTGGCACCTGGTACTGCCGCTCCAGAAGGAGCATGACGATCCGCTCAAATCCGATGGAAAATCCCACGGCCGGGGTAGCCTGCCCCGTAAATCTTCCGATCATCTCGTCATAGCGTCCGCCGCCGCCCACAGAGCCGCCAAATTCATCCATGGAGATCTCAAAGATCGTGCCCGTATAGTAGGACATCCCTCTCACCAGCGTGGGGTCGAAGCTGATCTTAAAATCCGCCTCCTTCGCGCGCTCCACACTGCTTATGATCGTTTCCAGCGATGCCGCCGCATCCGCCGGGAGATAACCTTCCAGCTTCTGGCCGCACCAGCGTACGCCTTCCACATCATTTGTAATCTCCTGAAACATCTGCAGGTATGTGTCCACCGATTCCTTCGCATAGCCATTTTCCTCTAATTCCGCCCGGATCCCGTCAAGACCGATCTTGTCCATCTTATCCAGGGTGATGAATATTTTGTCATAATCCGCTTCGTCAAATCCGCTGTAAGCCGCCATCGCCTTTAAGAAGCGCCGGTCATTGACGCGGATCGTAAAATCATGAAATTCCAGCTTTCCGAGCAGCGTGGTGGTAGCCAGGATCAGCTCGATCTCTGCCAGATTCGAGGGTTCTCCCAGGATATCAATGTCACACTGCATAAACTGCCGGAACCGCCCTCTCTGGGGACGATCTGCCCTCCATACATTGCCGATCTGGAGCGCCTTAAAAGGGGACGGCAGATCGTTGGCGTTGGCCGAATAATAGCGGGAAAGGGGAACCGTCAGGTCATAGCGCAGTCCGCCGTCCACCACGTCTGCCTCTTCCCTAGCCTGATCCAGCTTCAGCTTTTCCCCCCGCTTCAAGATCTTAAAGATCAGCTTTTCGTTGTCTCCGCCCTGCTTGCTTGACAGGTTCTCGATATGCTCCACACAGGGCGTCTCGATGGAGCAAAACCCAAATGACTTGTAGGTCTCCTTGATCAGACCCACACAATAATCCCGGATCTCCATTTCCTCCGGAAGCATGTCCTTCATCCCGGTCACGGGCTTTTTCTTCAATGCCATAATATATTGGTCCTTTCTTTCCTTCCAAATTCAGCTGGGCATACCCAAGGGCATCCCATCATGGCCATTCGGCCGTTTCACAAGGTATACCCAAGGGCATCCCATCATTGCCATTCGGCCGTTCCACATACCATTGTATTTTCCGCAATGCGATATGTCAAGCATTTCGTTACAATTCGCCCCCCAACCCGCCTGGAATCTGGAAGCATTGAAGCCAAAGAAGGAAACATACACCTACCATCCCAGCTCCAACAGCCAGTGATTTAATAGTCTCTCCCTGTCCTTCTCTTCCGTCTCTAAGTCTTTCGGGCTTCTATACTCGCCCTTAATGTTGCCGTCTACAATATACAATACTCTGGAACACTTTGCGGCTACCTTAGCGTCATGGGTCACCATCATGATCGTTGTTCCCTCTTCGTTTAGCTTCACCAGTTCTGCCATCACCTCATTGGACGCGGTTCTGTTCAAGGCTCCCGTAGGTTCGTCCGCGAACAGAACCTTCGGGCTGTTGATCATGCTTCTGCAGATGCAGGCTCTCTGAAGCTGCCCTCCCGAGACTTCATTGATGTCGTTATCGGCAATGTCGATAATACCCAGCTTATGCATGAAATCCTGTCCGCGCCGGGCCGTTTCCTTACGTGTCTCGGTATTTTTCTTAGATTGTACCGCGGGAAGAATAATATTGTCGAGCACGGTCAGATTTTTCAGCATATACATCTGCTGAAAGATAAAGCCCATTTCATGCAGACGCAAATCCGCAAGTTCCTTTTCCCCCATTTTTGCAATGTTCCTTCCGCAGAATTTTACTTCGCCCGCTGTAATGGAGTCCATACCCGAAACGGCATACAAAAGCGTGGATTTCCCCGAGCCTGACGGACCCATAACGGCTGCCATTTCGCCTTCAGAAACGGTAAAGCTTACATTTTTCAAAACGTTGTTCTGGCGTTTGTTTACGATATATGTTTTACAGAGGTCTTTTACTTCTAAGATATTCATAGTCGTTTCCTTTCTTAATTCAAAATGACTCAAAATGATTGAAACCTATTCCATATTGGCAGTGTCGGAGGACTTGATCTTTCTTGTGTAAAGCGAGGTCAGGAACGCACTTACCGTTGTTGTGGCAAGAATGACTACAGGGAAGATCAGATACATTTCAACAGGATCGATCACGTAGTCAACCGCAAGCTCCATCCCCATCATTTGAAAGATCGGGTCAATGCACAGGTGGGTCAGGGGCATTGCGAAAATTTCGCCGATCATCACAGCCATGATACCCACGAATAAAAACCGGAAAGTGTGGTATGCATAGATTTTTCCGTTTCGTGTGCCTACGGCTTTCATGAGCGCAATTTCACCCTGCTCCTTTGCGATAAAAGAGCGCTCCATAAGTACGGTTATGAGTGCGGCTAATACGATTGTGAGAACCCCTACAAGAGATTTTACCGCATCAAGAGCTCCCCCAATACCGATCATATCCGCGGTTGCTTCGGCGCAGGTTCTTATATTTTTATAATCAGGAAAAATCCTCTGGATTTCTTCCATTCTCCGTTCGATTTCCCTGCTGTCAGGATGATCCGTAAAGGTGATCTGCGTACCATCGACACTGGCAGCCGCCTGAACGTAATTGATATACGCATCGCTGTGAAGCCTGATACCGCTGCCCTGCATATTCATAGACTGGAAAAACGCCGAAATGATATATTCCTTCTCTCCGTCAATGGTTTTGATCGTAACAGTATCACCAATCGTTGCGTTCAGCTTATCCGCGGCAATCCGAGTGATGGCAATTTCATCGGTATTCTGCGGTGCTGTTCCTGCCGTGTATTCGTACATATCCATTGTGGAGCCTGTGCCTTGATAGATACAGATATTGCTCTCGTCTTCTCCGAAAGAGGCGGGCAGGATAAACATCATTTCCTGATAGCATTTTGCAGGAATACCGTGCTCTGCAAGAGTCTGTTCCATTTCATCGATGTGCTTTTCAAGCTTTTCGTGTCCGTCTTCCAGCATACATTCCGCGATGATTTTACTGTCCAGATAAATATCGCAGTCTGCCCATCCAAATGTTGCGGCAAGACTGCCGCTGTTCATGGTAGAAACCGTTGCCGAAAGGATCAGCAAAAGAGACAGACACAGGAAGAATGTGAGCGTAATGATGCCATAACGCCTGGGGCTGCTTACCATATCATTCAGCGCAAGGAAAGGCGCCATCGGGAGCCTGGATTTCCCCAGACTCATAAGGCTCTTTTTCCGAAAACGCTCCCCGGTCTGGCCGTTTCTGATCGCGTCAATGGGCGTCAATTTCTTCACCCTGCCTGTACAGCCATAGCAGAACCATAAAATGACCGCGACGACAAGGATAGCACAGACAATGTTTACCAAAACCGGACTCTGATTTCCGACAATGATGTTCTGCGAGGAAACGCTCATCAGCATTTTACCAAAGGGGAAGCTGAGGACAAGTCCGACCGCCGCGCCGATGATAGAAAGCCCCATGTATTTCACAAGGTAGAAGCCCCGGATTTTGAAATTGCCGATACCAATCGCTTTCATGACTCCGATTTCACGGAATTCCTCCGAAAGCGTAAAGGAAATGGTAAAACGTAAAACCACAAATGCGATGATAATAAGAATCATGCTTACCATAAGCAGAAGACCTACCACGATCATATCAAAAACATAGGTGAATTTCATAGTGGCTCTGTCCATTGTGAGAGCGCTGTTGTCTACAAGCGGTTTGATCTGCGGCAGAGCCGTTTCCATATCGGAAGAATAGATGTAAACAAGCGTACCGCCATAATATTCTTCTGTGTTTTCTGCGGAAAGGAAGTTCTCAAAATCCTCCTCGCTTATGATATAACGGGTTAATGTCATCTGCTTTGAGCCGAAAAGCGCGTCCTTTATTTTATCCGCAAGGACAAATTCACGGCGCGCGCCGTTACATTCTATGGTAAGCTGATCGCCCACATCAATACCGCGCGCGTCCGCTTCCCCCTCCGACATATAAAATTCGCCCGGCCTGACCGTTTCAAGGATACTGCCGTCGGAAAGGAAATAATTCATACAAATGTCACTGTGAACCAGATTCGAACCCTTGCTGACGATATCCTCGTTCCCATAGATAAAATTGTCGGACGATAAAAACAATACGTTTTCCGTTGCATAACGATCTACCGCGCTTGCCTGGCTTACCGTTTCATCAATGTCAACAACAAGATTTTTATTCATGGCAGCCGCAGCATAATCAGGCGCATCCGCCATTTCAAAATAGCTGTCCAGTGCCGTGGTGACATTTATGATGTTGTTTACACTTGACGCTACAAACATTGTGGCAAGAATCATAAATAACAGAAGAATGATGTTCATTGCCCTTTTTCGATTTAAATCCTTTTTCAGTATGTTCAGATACATTCTTTTACTCCTCTCTTGCTTCTGAATCGATTCCGCAAGAGATATACTAACACCAAAATTATGAAATAATCCTTAAATACAGAAAGCCTGCCACTGGCAGCCTTTCTGCATACGATGGTATACAGAAAACCTCAGAGTCAATAAATCTAACCCTGAGGTTTCCATATCCATTATGCTTTTCTGACGACGATCGTCGCGCAAAAAAGATCTTCCTTCATCCCGGCAAAGATTTCACCGTCCATTTTACGCATCAATGTTTTGCAGATATAAAGCCCCAGGCCGCTCCCTTTCCTGCCGGTGCTGTTGCTTCCGCGGTAAAAGGAATCGAAAAGATTGGGAAGCTCCTCTTTTTTCAGACTGCGCCCTGAGTTTTCGATCTGTATTAATTTACAGTCTTCTTCCTCCCCAAAGGAAATGCGGATCCGCTTGCCATCACCGTATTTTATGGCATTTTCCATCACATTCTGCAGGACCTCGGCCATACGGTCCTGATCCCCTTTAACAAGACATTCTGTAATTTCATCCACCTGAAATTCCGTATGGATGACGGACAGCTTCTCCTTATAATAGCTTTCTGTGGCTTTTATAACCTCTGAAAGGTAATACTCTCCCATATGCACTTCCAAATTCAGGAAATCTTCTCTGGATGCTGTTACAATTTCATTCACGTATCCCTTGATTTCCTTCACATTCCTCGCAATGCCCTGCAAAGCTTCGTCCTTTCTCTCCTGTGTGTCATACAGATCCTCCGACAACGCTTTCGAATACAATTCAATGGAAGAAAGCGGTGTTTTGATATCATGGGACAGAGAAAGAATCAATTCCTTCCGCTCCTTTTGAAATGCAAGCTCTTTCTCCTTTGTTTCCTCCAGCTTTTCGCGAAGCATGTCCATTCCCCACAGGAAACGTCCAAACAGCTTGCTTTTTTCTTCTTTTACAGGCATGGACAGATTCCCTTTCGCCAGCCCATAAGGTAAATCACTCATATCCTGAAAAGGTTTTAAGATTTTTATATACACATACACCAGCACAATATTTGTCACGATCATCATCCCCAGCAACGAGAGATTGATGTACAAAGGCAGACGCGTACTTCTTTCCTCTGCATATTCGATCCGATACAGTTTGCCGTCTATTTCTTCCACTAAATACTCGTGATCACAGGCTTCTCCTGCAACAAATTCCCTGATTCCCATGATCGTCTCATACTGATCGAAACGCATTGCTTCTATTTCCGATGCCTCTGATTTTTGTTCTTCTATTTCTTTGATCGCGCGCTTTGCTTCCACAAGATATAGTTTTCCGTCGCTGTCATGATTTTGATAAAAATACAGTATATTCGCCGACAATAGGAGCAATATCTCAGCAAGGACAATCCAACGCATAAAAATCTTAAACTTACTCAAACCGATACCCAACTCCCCACTCTGTGATAATATGCTTAGGGTTTCTGGGTTCTTCTTCTATTTTTTCCCTGAGCCGCTTAATATGTACCGTCAGTGTCTGAAGCTCCGAATCACTGTCGCTTCCCCAAACAGAATTGAACAAATACTCCTTCTTCATCGTTACATTCTTATTCTCGATCAACAGCCTTAACAGTGCAAACTCCTTTTCGGTCACTTCCTTTTTCTGCCCGTCTACAGATACCGTCTGATGCACAGTATTCAATCGGATGTTCCCTTCTACAATCTCTGCCTGACCATATTTTCTTTTAAAAATACCGTTGATCTTGGCAATTAAAATATCTATGTCATAAGGTTTCTCAATGTAATCGTCTGCGCCAAGATTTAAGCCTTTTAATTGATCGTTCTTTTCCACCCTGGCGCTGGCGATCAGAATATGGGTATTGGAAGTCTCCCTGATCCTGGAACAAACCGCAAATCCATCGATTCCGGGAAGCATGATATCCAAAATGATCACTCTGGCTCCGTATTTTTCATACAATTCCAGAGCTTTTTCCCCGGTCCGGGCTACACTGACCGTGTAATTCTCCTTACGCAGAAAATCACACAGCAAAATACCGATTTCCTTGTTATCTTCTACAATTAATATATCCAGCATCTTTCCTTACTTATCCTTCCTTGCTCTTCTTACACCTCAGAATCCGAAGAAAAAGAGCCCCAACATTCCTGTCAAGGCTCTGGTAAATCCTTAATATCTTCTTAATGGGTTCGACAGGTTGCTTACTACTTCCAAAAGCGTACAACAAAAACTCTTTCTAATCCTCAAGAAGTTTCCGTTTTCTCTCAATCATTTCGTCTATTTTATGTATATATAGAGCCACATCCTTCACATTCTCGCTTCGCTCAATCCCCCCATCTGGATAAACTCGCTTTGACACGCTGCCTGCTCCGCAAGCAATAATAGTCTGCACTTCCTCCATAATCAGTATATTATAAATCCCGGCCTTGTCAGCCCTTGCATAGCCGACATTTTCAAAATTCCCGGCAATGTTTTTCTGCCGGTACAGATAATAGGGAACCATCCCCATCCGTTTTGCCGCATCCCCACTGTCTTGGATCATCCGGGAAATCTCCCGGTACTCCAGATTGCACGCTTCCTTCTTCTCCTGCCCCATCTGCGCCGCCCGCTTGACTGCAAGGGAATGCACGGTGAGGCTGTCCGGACGCAGAGTTTCGATCTGCCGGAGGGTATCCTGCATATCCGCCGCGGTTTCTCCCGGCAGTCCGGCGATCAGATCCATGTTAATATTGTCAAAGCCAAGCTCCCGGGCCAGCCAAAAGCTTCGGATCGCATCCTCCACCGTATGCCGCCTTCCGATCCGGTCCAGCGTCTTCTGCCGCATGGTCTGGGGATTGACCGAGATCCGGCTGATCTTGTGCCGCCGAAGTACTTCCAACTTTTCCTGCGTGATGGCATCCGGCCGCCCCGCTTCCACCGTATACTCCAAAAGCCCCTTCCCGGATACGGCCTCAGGAAAAGTGTCCTCTACCAGAGACAGCAGCCTGTCCAACTGGGCCGCTTCCAATGTTACAGGGGTTCCGCCGCCGATATAGACCGTGTCCGGTTGCCTGCCGGAGGTCAAAACCCCGATAGCCCGAATTTCCCGGAACAGGGCTTCCAGATAGTCCTCCACCCGATCCTTCCACAGCCCGATGGGCGAGGAGCTAAACGAACAGTAGGAACAGATACTGGGACAAAACGGAATGCCGATATACAGGCTGAATCCGTTCTTATAATCCAGCTTGTCCAGCAATACCATCTCCCGCTCTGCGATCCGTGCCACAAGCCGTGCCTTTTCTTCGGAAACCTGATATTCCCGCTGAAGGAAGGCTGTGATCTCCTCCTCCCCGTCCCCGGCTTTCAGCCGATTCATGGCGAGCTTCACTGGACGGACTCCGGTCAGAGTCCCCCAGGCAAGCCGCTTCCCCGTATAGGCAGCCAGATAGTCATAGATCTGCCGGGTCACCTGCTTTTTCCGCTCATCTCTGTCCGGCGCTCCCGTTTTCACACTCAGATCCGGCATCACGGAAAAACAAGAACCTCCGTCCAACACAAGGTTTACAAGAGGTTCCTGCTCTTCATCCACGGTCTGCCTGATCTCCGCCTCCGGAAAAAAGGCTTTTACCATATGAAACATGTTATAGGTATACAGGGTTTCTTTACAGGAAACCGCTGCCGCTTTACATCCATTCATACTCATAAGTCACTCATTTTCCTAGGAGCTGTTCTCTCAAAATAAGGATTGTATTTCAGCTCGTCCCCAATCGTCGTTGCCTCCATATGCCCCGGATAGACCACCGTATCCTCCGGAAGGGTAAAAAGCTTCTTCCGGACGGAACGCATCAGCTGGCTGCTGTTTCCGGTTGGAAAATCCGTCCTGCCGATGGATTCCCGAAACAGGGTATCCCCGCTGAACAATATCTTCTCCTCAGGCAGATAATAGCAGCATCCGCCGATGGTATGCCCCGGCGTATGGATCACCTGGAACTGCAGCCCGGCAAGCTCCAGACACCCTCCGTCCTCTGTATAGGACGCCCCGCTATACGTATATTGCCTACCGAAGTCCGCAGACGCATTCATGGATGCATCTGTCAGCAGTACTTCCTCCTCCCGGTGCGCATAAACCGGAATCCCCGGAAATTCCTTCTGGAATCCGTCGATCCCCATGATGTGGTCGAAATGTCCGTGGGTCAGCAGAATCCCCTGGAAATCCAGGCCCTCCCCGCAAATCTGTTCTGTGATTTCCGTTGAATACACCGCCGAGTCGATCAGAACACATTGTCCGGTCTCTTCATTGGTCACAAGATAACAATTGGTACGCACCATACCAAGTACAAAATTTCGAATCTTTATCATAATTCCGATTTACCTGCCGTCCTTTCCGTGTCATTCAGGCATGCCTGCCTTCTGTTCAAAACGATGGCGCGCTTCTATCCCGCTGTTCTTTCAATATCGATCACCCCGTCAAGCTGGCGTACCTTCTCGATCACCTTATCCAGCTCTTCTCTTCCATGAACGATAAATCCCATGTCAAATGTAGCGGTTCCCTTTTTGCTCGTCCTTACATTCATAGACTTTACATCCAGCTTGCCCTCGGTGAAGATCTTGGTAATCTCCATCAGAAGCCCCTGGCGGTCATCGGTGAAGATCTTGAGCTCCGCCAGATACTGTCCGCCGCTCTCGTTCTCCGGAGTCTCGCCCCATTCCACATCAATCAGCCGCTCCCGCTCCGCGTCGGAGAGATGCAGCATATTGACGCAGTCCGTCCGATGGATGGTCATGCCTTTGCCCCGGGTCACGAATCCCACGATCTCATCACCCGGCACCGGATTGCAGCACCTTGGAAAACGCACCGCCACATCCGCGATCCCGCGCACCATGATCCCGCTCCTGGACTTTGCCACATGAACCTTCTGGTTGGCGCTGTCATAGATCTTGCTCAGGATCAGCTCCTCGGTCAGTTCCTTCTTGTGCTCTTTTTCGTATTCCTCCTGGAGGCGGTTCACCACCTGGCCTTCCTTAAGCCCGCCGTGTCCTACTGCCGCCAGAACCGCGTCCCAGTCCCGAAAGCCGTATTTTTTCTGGACCACCTGCTGGTACTTCGGCTTGAGCACATCCGCCATATTAATCGATTTCATCCGGCAGTAGGAAGAGATCAGATCCTTTCCCCGAACAATATTTTCTTCCTTAAATTCCTTCTTAAACCACTGATTGATCTTGGATTTTGCCTGGGGGCTCTTCACGATATTGAGCCAGTCCCTGCTGGGACCCTTGGAATTCTGAGAGGTCAGCACCTCAATGCGGTCCCCGTTCTGAATCTTGTAATCAATGGTCACCAGCTTTCCGTTCACCCTGGCTCCCACCATCCGATTGCCTACCGCGCTGTGGATGGCATAGGCAAAGTCTACGGGTGTGGAGCCGTTGGGCAGGCTTTTCACATCCCCGTTGGGAGTGAAGCAGTATACATCCTCCGTAAACAGATCCAGATCGCCCTTTAACAGGCTTAAAAACTCCCGGTTGTCGGACATGTCCCGCTGCCACTCCAGGATCTGCCGCAGCCAGCTCAGCTTCTCCTCCTCCTGGGTTTTCGTACTCTTGCTGGAGTCCCCGCTCTCTTTGTATTTCCAATGGGCCGCGATTCCGTATTCGGCCGTCTTATGCATCTCCTCCGTCCGGATCTGGATCTCAAAGGGCTGCCCGGAGGGTCCCATCAGCGTCGTATGAAGGGACTGGTACATATTCACCTTGGGCATAGCGATATAATCCTTGAATCGGCCCGGAATCGGCGTATACATCTCATGGATCACACCCAGCGCCGCATAGCAGTCCTTCACCGAATCCACGATGATCCGCACGGCAAACAGGTCATAGACCTGATCCAGCGTCTTATTCTGGAGCACCATTTTTTTGTAAATGCTGAAAAAATGCTTGACCCGCCCATAGACCTTCGCATGAATATGGGCATTTTCCATATGCCGGGAAACCTCTGCCACGATCTGCTGCACGAATTCTTCCCGCTTTGTCTTCCGTTCATTGAGGTCGCTGACAAGCTGTCCGTACACCTCCGGCTGGGAATACTTCAGCGACAGGTCGTCCAGCTCGATCTTGATCTTGGAGATTCCAAGCCGCTGTGCAATGGGCGCATAGATATCCATGGTCTCCCTTGCCTTTTCCTGCTGCTTCCTTGGAATCATAAATTCCAGAGTACGCATATTATGCAGACGGTCCGCCAGCTTGATGATGATCACCCGGATATCCTTGGCCATGGCCAGAAACATCTTCCGCAGGTTCTCCGCCTGGATCTCCAGCTTATCCTTGTCCTTGGAATAGCTGAGCTGTCCCAGCTTGGTCACCCCGTCCACCAGGAGAGCGACCTCTTCCCCAAATTCCCGGGAGATATCCTCCAGCGTCACGTCCGTATCCTCCACCACGTCATGGAGCATCCCTGCCGCAATAGTTTCCTTATCCATCTCCAGGTTGGCAAGAATGATCCCCACCCACATGGGATGGATCAGGTAAGGCTCTCCGGACTTGCGCATCTGGTCCTGATGCGCTTCCTTCGCCAGATGGTACGCCTTCTCGATCAGGGTAATATCGGCGGAAGGATGGTACTTCCGGATCCGGTTCACCAATGCCTGATATAAAACGTCAGGGTCTTGATAATCCTCAGGATTCATGACCGCATGTCCGTCAACCGTACCAAGACTTTTATTTATCGTTTCGTATTCCATTATCCCTGCCATATCAATTCCCCACTTCCTTTCCTGAGCAGTAACCTGAGCAGACCCTGGCTTTCCTCCCGACCGGGGCGTACTTTCGCCGCTCTTTCTAAACAAAATATAACTTTAAGTATAACATTTTTTTTCAGATTGTAAAGCCTTTCTTTACCGGTAATGCACCACCGTGATCTGAAGGCTCCTTCTCCCCATATACTCATTCACCGACGGATAATATGTAAACGCCATCTTGCTTTTGTGCTTCATATATTCCATGCATGCACCGACATCTCCGAAATATACCGCATCCATCCGAAGCCCTCTGGCATCCTCTACTTGAAATTTCAGCACATTCTGGTTCTTTCCCACGATCCTTGGGGATATCACACGCAGGTTTTTTTCCACAAATAAAGGCCTGGGGTTTCCCTTTCCAAAGGGTTCCAAAAGCTCCAGCTCTTCCACCAGCTTCTGCGATAAATAGGCGATCGGAAGCTGCATGTCAATGGATACCTTCTCGAGCAGGTCCTCCTCCGTCAGCCCCGACAGCTCATTGATCCGCTTCCGGAATACATCCACATTTTCCTCAGGCAGAGACAATCCTGCCGCAAGCTTATGCCCCCCGAATCTGGTAAACAGCTCCCGGCACCGGTTCATCTCCTTGAACATATGGTAGTTCTCAATGGAACGCCCGGAGCCTTTCACTCCTTCCTCTGCGGAGGTCAGTACAAAAACCGGGCGGTAATACCTCTCCCGGATGCGCCCGGCGATGATCCCGGCAATACTCTCATGGCAATCCGGCAGATAGACCACCAGGACCTTGTCCTTTTTCAGAGAGGAATTTTCGATCATCTCCACGGCCTGCTCCACGCCCTGCTCTGTCATATCCTTACGGCTGTCATTCAGCTCCTTCAATTCCTCCGCCAAACGGGATGCCTCTTCTGCGTCCTTTGCGTTCAGAAGGGCCAGAGCGCGCTTGGCCGTATCCAGTCTGCCACTGGCATTGATGCAGGGTCCCAGGACAAAACCGATGTGGTAGGCGCTGATCTTGTCCACAGGTACTCCGGTACATTCAATGAGTGCTTTGAGTCCCTCGTTCCGGGTGCTTTTCAGCATATTCAGTCCGGTCTTCACGAAAATCCGGTTTTCTCCCTGGAGGTCCATCACATCCCCTACCGTGGCAATGGCCACATGCTCCATCAGATGCCGGATCCTCCCCGGATCCTCTTCCAAGGCCCGGTAGAGCGCCTCCACCAGCTTAAAGGCGACCGCCGCACCGCACAGTCCCTTGAACGGGTACTCACAGTCCGGACGGTGGGGATCCACCACCGCGTCCGCCGGAGGGATCTGGTAGCTTCTCCCACCTTCGGTTTCCAGGTAGGGAATCTCATGGTGGTCAGTGACGATGATGGTCAGCCCGCGCTCCTTCCCATACGCAATCTCATCGAGAGCCGCAATCCCGTTGTCGCAGGTGATGATCGTATCAATCCCGTCCTCCAGTGCCTTGTCGATCAGCATTTTGTTCAGCCCGAAGCCGTCCCGGATCCGGTCCGGAATGTCCGCGTCCACATCCGCCCCCAGCCCGGACAGGCCTTCCTGAAGGATGTAAGACGCATTGACTCCGTCAATGTCATAGTCTCCGATCACCCGGACCGGCACATGCGCCTGGATCTTCTCTTTCAGGATCTCCACGGCCCTGTCCATATCCTTCATCTGCCTTCCGTCGTACAGGTCCGCAGCGGTTCCGTTCAGATAGCTGCCGATCTGAGCGTCCTCCTTCACATCCCGGTTACGGATCAGCCTGGCAAGGATCGGAGAAATGTGATACTTTGCGGCAATCCCGTTAAAATCTGCTTTTTTCATTGTTACAAACCATTTTTTCATGATAGCTCCTTTTCTTTCTTCGTATTTAGAGGGACGACGGAACTGCTTTCCATATTCCACAGCTATAAAAAGCTGCCTCCCTCCTGTTCAAGATCGGAAGGAGACAGCCTGTCCCTTTTTTTGCTAGCATCTGCCTCTGTTCAGAGGCTTCACAGATACACCCGTTTTTTACTCATTGGAAGATGTCATTTATTTTCCCGCTGCCGCCTTTTTCCCCTCACGGCTCTTCATGATATACCACAGCGCACCCGTGATACATACGGAAGAATAGGCGCCACATACGATACCTACCATCAGCGGCAGGGCAAATTCCTTGATGGAGCTGACACCCATGATGAACAGCACCAGCACCATAACAAAGGTCGTCAGGGAGGTGTAGATACTTCTTGTCAGTGTCCGGGTGATACACCGGTTCACCAATTCATCCAGGCCCTCATTTTTCTTCTTCGTGTGCAGCTCCTCACGGATCCGGTCAAAAATAACGATGGTAGCGTTGATGGAATATCCGACAATGGTCAGCATACACGCGATAAAGGTATTTCCCACGGAAACCCTGGCCACCACATAGAATGCCAGCACGATCAGCACGTCGTGGAGAAGCGCGGCAACCGCGCTGGTGGCAAATCGGATATCCTTAAACCGGAACCAGATGTACAGCAGCATACAGATCGTAGCCACGATCACCGCCACAATGGCATCCTGGCGCATCTCGGAGCTGACGGTGGCACTGATATTCTCTGTTGCGATCTTTGCCTCGTCCGCATGGAAAATGCTGGTCATTGCGGTGTTAAAAGCCTCACGCTTGTTCAGATCCAGTGTCTGGGTCTTGAAGATCACCTGATTGGTGCCTTCCACCTTCTGTACCTGTACGTTGTTGTCTCCTGTTACGTATTCGATCTCAGGAACAATCTCCTGATCGATCTCCTCTAATGTATATTCCTTATCAAAGGTCACGCTTGTAGAGGTACCGCCTTTAAATTCCAGGCTGTAATTCATCACGCCTTTTCCCTGCGCGCCGTTGACTCCCATAAATACGAATCCAACTACGATCAGCAGGACGGAAATCCCGAAGAACAGCCTTCTCTTTCCCAGGAAATTGACTGTCGTCTGTTTCGCCTTCTTCGCATGTCCGTAGAACTTCTTGTCACGGATTCCCACTGCATAGAAGGAGTAAATGATGATCCTGGTGATCACCAGTGCCGTGAACATGGATACCACGATACCCATTGCCAGTGTCTGCGCAAAGCCTTTTACCGTACCGCTTCCCAGCCACTGCAGGACAAAGGCCGCGATCAGGGTGGTGATATTGCCGTCCAGGATGGCGGACATAGCCTTCTGGAATCCGGCATTTAAGGAACTCTTTACGCTTTTTCCTTCCGCCAGCTCCTCCCGGACTCTGGCGAAGATGATGACATTGGCATCCACCGCCATACCGATTCCCAGGATGATACCTGCGATACCCGGCAGAGTCAGCGTGATATCAAATGCATTTAATAGGACAAGGATCAGTCCCGTATAGGTCAGCAGCGCAAGGCTGGACGCAAATCCGGGAAGCAGGTATGCCGCACACATGAAGATAAATACAATGGCAAGTCCGATGGCCCCGGCTTTCAGACTGGTGCTGATGGCTTCCTCACCGAGCTGTGCGCCTACCACGTTGGAACGCAGCTCTTCCAGCTCCAGGCTCAGTCCGCCGATCCGGATAGTGGAAGAAATTCTCTGCGCCTCCTCATAGCTCATGCTTCCCTCAATGACTGCCTGACCGTTCTTGATCTCCGCATTGACATTGGGTACGCTGATAAACTCACCGTCATAGTAGATGCCGATGCTTTCCTCTGCCTTAAATGCCCGCTTGGTGGCCTCCGCAAACTTCTCAGTGCCTTCCGGAGTCATTTCCAGAGTAACCACATTCTGGTTCGCATTGGTCAGTTCATTGGTCTGCACCTGTGCGGAAGCGTTCTTTACATCCGTACCGGTGAGCACGATGGAGCCTTCCTCCTTCTGCATGTCTTCGATGGTCTTATTTAAAACATACTCGCCGTCCTTATAGGTATAGTTTTCCTTTCCCTCGCTGTCTGTCTCCGCGATAAAATACAGGGAACCCGGCTGTCCCAGCTCATCCAGGATCTCATTGGCATTGGTCACGCCCGGGATCTCGATGCTGATCCGCTCATCTCCCTCCTGGTATACGGTTGCTTCCGTGCTGTACTGCTCCACACGGCGCTGCAGCTTGTAGATGGTGTCTGCCATATCCTCTGCCGACGGAGCACCGCCCTTTACCTGGTAGGTGATGCTGACACCGCCTTCCAGATCCAGGCCCAGCTTGATATTCCTTGCCGCGCCTGAACCGCCCTTTCCGAACCCGACCGCTGTCGTAAATCCCAGCAGACCGATCAGAACTACGATCAGAATCAGGCTGATAATGCCTTTACTTTTTTTCATGACTTTTTTTCCTTTCTGTATTACTTTCTCTTATGCATTCTCTGCGTGATCTGCCAGCGCGGCCTTGATCATAATGGCGCATTCCACTCTCTTGCGTTCCATCTCGCAGCTCACATCATAAGTGTCATGGATGGTATGATGGAATTTGTAAGAATTTGCCATACAGCCTCCGCTGCAGTAAAAACGCGCAAAGCACTTTCTGCATTTTTCCTTGGAATACACACTGCAGCCGCGAAATTCCCCGGCAATCTCCGGCCGGGTGATGCCGTCCTCGACATTTCCCATACGAAACTGCTCATCCCCCACAAACTGATGGCAGGGATACAGATCCCCCCAGGGCGTTACCGCCAGATATTCCGTGCCGGAACCGCATCCGGACAGCCTCTTTGCCACACAGGGGCCGCCTTCCAGATCAATCATAAAGTGGAAGAACTGGAATCCTTTCCCTTTTCGCTCGTGCTCAATGATCTGATCCGCCAAAATGTCATATTCCTCGAAGATCCTGGGCAGGTCGCTCTCCTGAATGGCATAGGGATCGGTATCCCCGCCCACCACAGGTTCAATGGAGATCTGCCGGAAACCCAGATCTACATAATGCATTACATCTTTGGAAAAGTCCAGGTTTTCTCTGGTAAATGTACCGCGGATGTAGTATTTTTCCTGATTCCGGCTCTCGGCCAGCCTCTGGAACTTGGGAACGATCAGGTCGTAGCTGCCGCTGCCGTTGGGGAAGGGCCGCATCCGGTCATTGATCTCCTTCCTCCCGTCCAGGCTCAGCACCACATTGTCCATCTCCCGGTTGACAAACTCCTGTACCTCGTCATTAAGCAGTACCCCGTTGGTGGTCAGCGTAAACCGGAAATGCTTGTCATACCGCTGCTCCAGCTCTCTTCCATAAGCCACCAGCTCCTTCACCGTCTTCCAGTTCATGAGCGGCTCTCCGCCGAAAAAATCCACCTCCAGGTTGTGCCTGTTGCCGGAATTCTGGATCAGGAAATCCAGTGCCTTCTTCCCGACCTCCGGGGACATCATGGCGCGCCGCCCGTGGTACTCCCCTTCCTCCGCAAAGCAATATCTGCAGGCAAGGTTGCAGTCATGGGCGATATGGAGGCACAGCGCCTTGACCACGGTCTTTCTCTGCTTTACTTCGTCTATATAGTCCTCATAAATATCCCGGGTAAATAGCTGTCCCGCCCTGGTCAGCTCTGTCACTGCCTCCAGCACCTCCGACACTTCCTCCTCCGGATATCCCGGCAGCTCCCGCAAAAGGGTTTCCAGGGTCCCCGGACTGTTCAGCGTGCCGTAGGTATGGAAGGGATTCTGCCGCTCCAGACAGGCGATCACATCATAGGCGATCTTGTCCACCACATGGACGGAACCGCTGTTTACATCCAGGACGATGTTGTATCCATGATTCTGGTATTGATGTATCACGATATGCCCCGCTTTCTTCTTTATACATGGATAAAGCAGCGACTCAGGCCGCTGCCTTAACAATCTTATTCTGTCTATTTTTTATGCTCGCATGTCTGATTTCCCACGGTACAGGAAGTCTTGCATGCGGACTGACAGGACGTCTGACATTCTCCACATCCGCCTTTATTCACTGTATGGTTCAATGTCTGCGTATTCAGTGTCTTAATGTGTTTCATCTCTTATCCTCCTACTCATCATGCTCTGCGGTTCTTCCGAAACCGCTGCTCCGCAATATTATAGCACAATGCCCTCTGATTTTAAAGCATTTTTTTGTAAAATGCCCCGTAACCTTTCACGGCCTCGTACAGATCCGCCTTGCTGGTCGCCTCCCAGGGCGCGTGCATGCTCAGCACCGCCAGGCCGCAGTCGATCACTTCCATCCCGTATTTTGACATGATATAGGCAATGGTACCGCCGCCCCCCTGGTCTACGGCTCCCAGCTCCGCGGTCTGGAAGGTCACATGGTGCTCCTCCATGATCCGGCGGAGCTTCGCCATATATTCCGGGTTCGCGTCATTGGCCCCGGATTTGCCGCCGCTGCCGCTGTATTTGTTGAAGACAAGCCCGTTTCCCAGATAAGCGGAATTTTTCTTTTCAAAATATTTCTCAAAAGCCGGGTCATAGGCGGCGCTTACATCCGCAGACAGCATCCGGGAATGCAGAAGTGTCCGGCGCAGACGGAGGTCAAAGGGAACCTCCTGCATGGACGTTTTTCCGAATGCTTCCCCGGTCATGGCAAGGACCTCGGCTACCGCGTTTTCAAAAAAGCGGGACTTCATACCCGTGGCGCCGTTGCTCCCGGTCTCCTCCTTATCCACCAGCAGGCAGCAGGCTGTTCTTCCGCATCCTTGTGTCCCGGGTTCTTTGTCCCCGTCTCCCAGCAGTGCGCTCAGCGCGGCAAACGCACAGCTCCGGTCGTCCTGTCCGTAGGAGAGCACCATGCTCCGGTCCAGTCCGCATTCCCTTGCCCTCCCGGCGGGCACAATCTCCAGCTCCGCAGACAAAAAATCCTCCTCCTGAATCTGGTAGGTTTCGGACAGGATCTCCAGGATATTCTGTTTTACTTCCTGTTCCTTTACGGGCCGGTTTCCGATCAGCAGATCCATCTTCTCTGCGTCAAAAAAGTCCTTCACTTTCTGCTCATTCCGCTCTCTGCCGAGATGGGGCAGCAGGTCCGTGATCACGAACACCGGATCGTCTTCCTTCTCGCCCACGGACAGCCTGGCCCAGGTTCCGTCTTTCCGGACGATGATCCCATGCAGCGCCAGCGGAAGCGCGAACCACTGGTATTTTTTGATCCCGCCGTAGTAGTGGGTATCCAGGTATACATTTCCTGCCTCCTCATAGCAGGGCACCTGTTTCAGGTCCAGCCTCGGGGAGTCGATGTGGGCGCCGATGATGTTCATGCCCTGTTCCAGAGGCTCTGTGCCGATCCGGAAAAAAGCGGCCGACTTCTCCATAAAGGAAATATACACCTTGTCGCCGGGCTTCAAGGACTCTCCTTGATGGATCATCTGCAGAAGATCTCTGTATCCCGCCTCCCGTGCCATGCGGACGGACTCGGCGGCGCACTCCCGCTCCGTTTTTCCCGCATCCAAAAAACGGCGGTATCGAATGCTCAGTTCTTCTACCGCCGCCAAATCTTGCTCATTATAAAAATTCCATGCGTTTTTTCTCTCCATACCATCTGCTCCTTTTATCGTACTTAGAAACTGAATCTATCATAGTATGGAGAAAATCCTCGTTTTTATTCCTGTTTCATGGAGGATTGCCGCACATTATCTCATATCCTTCAAAAACGCGCGGTACCCTCTGTAAGCTTCGTATACATCCGCCTTGCTGGAAATCTCCCAAGGCGCATGCATGCACAGGACGGCCACACCGCCGTCGATCACTTCCATGCCGTACTCGGCCAGTATGTAGGCAATGGTACCGCCGCCGCCTGCGTCGATCTTGCCCATCTCCGCCATCTGGAAGCCCACATGATTGTCATCGAATACCCGGCGCAGCTTTGCGATATACTCCGCGTTGGCGTCATTGGAGCCGCTCTTTCCGCGTGATCCCGTATGCTTGGTGAACACAGGCCCTCTTCCGAAGAAGCTGGAAGACCTTTTTTCGTATACGTCCGTATACATGGGGTCATAGGCCGCACTCACATCGGAGGAGATCATGGTGGAATACGCCAGGGCACGGCGCAGCTTTAACTCGGAGAAGCCTTCCAGCTTTTCATACAGCTCTGCCACCGCATTTTCAAAGAATCTGGAATGCATTCCAGTTGCCCCTACGCTGCCGATCTCTTCCTTATCTACTAGGATGCAGCAGGCCGTGCGTTCTACCTGCTCCGTATCCAGCATGGCTGCCAGAGAGGTATATGCGCAGATTCGGTCGTCCTGTCCGTAAGCCATGATCATGCTGCGATCCAGTCCGCACTCCCTTGCCCTTCCCGCGGGCACGACTTCCAGCTCTGCAGACATCAGATCTTCTTTCTCAATGTGGTATGTCTCCCGGATCAATTTCAATATCTGCGCGGCAGCAGCGTCCTTCTCCTCTCCTGCCAGCGGCCTGCTTCCGATCAGGATGTCCAAGTTTTCCCCTTCCACCACCACGGAAGCCTTCTTCTCCATCTGCTTGGAAGAAAGATGTACCAGAAGATCGGTCACCACAAAAACCGGATCCGTATCCTGTTCTCCGATGGAAATGGTCTCTCTCGTCCCGTCTTTTCTCACGACCACCCCGTGGATCGCCAGGGGCACCGTAACCCACTGGTATTTCTTGATCCCGCCGTAATAGTGGGTATCAAAATAAGCGAATCCGCTTTCTTCATAGAGCGGGTTCTGTTTCAGGTCCAGGCGCGGGGAATCAATATGCGCCCCCAAAATGTTCATACCGTTTTCCAGGGGCTCTGTCCCGATCTGGAACAACGCAATGGATTTTTCCATCCATGCCGCATAGACCCTGTCTCCGGGCCGAAGCTGCTCCGCTGTGTATAAATTGCGGTAGCCCTTTTCCTCGGCCTGACGGATGATCTCGGTCACACACTCCCGCTCCGTCTTGCCGGCATCCAGGAAGGCACGGTAGTCCCCACACACCTTTTCCAACGAATCCAGCTCGTCTGCTTCATAGGTCAGCCATAAATTATTCTCTTTCATCTTTCGTCTCCCCTTAAAATCTAAACTTCTCCTCAAAGTAAGATTTCAAATCTTCGATCTTCACCCGCTCCTGCTCCATGGTGTCACGGTCGCGCACGGTTACGGCGCCGTCTTCCTGAGAATCAAAGTCATAGGTCACGCAGAACGGGGTCCCGATCTCATCCTGGCGGCGGTAGCGTTTTCCGATATTGCCCCTGTCATCATACTCGCAGTTGAAATATTTGGACAGCTCCGCATAAACCTTCTCGGCGCCTTCGTTCAGCTTCTTGGACAGCGGCAGCACACCGACCTTCACCGGAGCCAGCGCCGGATGGAAATGGAGCACGGTCCGCATGTCTCCGCCTTCCAGCTCTTCCTCGTCATACGCGCTGCACAAAAATGCCAGTACCATACGGTCTGCGCCCAGGGAGGGCTCGATCACGTAGGGGATGTACTTTTCGTTTTTCACATCGTCAAAATACGTCAGATCCTGCTTGGACACCTCCATATGCTGGGACAGATCATAGTTGGTACGATCTGCGATTCCCCACAGTTCTCCCCAGCCGAAGGGGAACAAAAATTCCACATCCGTGGTGGCCTTGCTGTAGAAGGAAAGCTCTTCCTTATCATGGTCACGGTAGCGCACCTCATTCTCTTTGAGTCCGAGAGAACTGAGCCAGTCCAGACAGAACTGCTTCCAGTACGCAAACCACTCCAGATCCGTATCCGGCTCACAGAAGAATTCCAATTCCATCTGTTCAAATTCTCTGGTACGGAAGGTAAAGTTGCCTGGTGTGATCTCGTTCCGGAAGGACTTCCCGATCTGAGCGATGCCGAACGGAATCTTCTTTCTGGATGTCCGCTGTACATTCTTAAAATTCACGAAGATCCCCTGGGCAGTCTCCGGCCGCAGGTAAACCGTATTCTTGGCGTCCTCTGTCACGCCCTGGAAGGTCTTGAACATCAGGTTGAACTGCCGGATATCGGTAAAATTATGCTTACCGCAGGTGGGGCACGGAATCTGGTGCTCCTGGATAAACGCCGTCATCTGCTCCTGAGTCCAGGCATCCACGGTGCCCTCCAGCGCAATCCCCTTTTCTTCACAGAAGTCCTCAATCAGCTTATCCGCGCGGAACCGCTCATGGCATTCCTTACAGTCCATCAGAGGGTCAGAAAATCCGCCCAGATGTCCGGATGCCACCCAGGTCTGGGGATTCATCAGGATCGCGCAGTCCACACCCACATTATAAGGGGACTCCTGAACGAACTTCTGCCACCAGGCTTTTTTTACGTTATTCTTCAATTCCACGCCAAGATTGCCGTAATCCCACGTATTCGCCAGACCTCCGTAGATCTCGGAGCCGGGATATACGAAGCCTCTCGATTTTGCAAGGGCCACAATCTTTTCCATCGTCTTTTCTACCATACTGTCTGTTCCTCACATTCTTTTTTTCATCACTCTTCACAACCGCAAAAAGGAATCCTTTCAGCCGGATCCTGTCTGCAGCTTCCTGAACAATAGTCATTATACCGATTCCGCCGGGATTTGTAAAGATGGACCAGGATATAAATTTCAGGTCAGGTCTCCAACGTCTCCAGGATTTCCAGCGACTTGAATTTCTTCTCCACATAGACATCCAGATACCGCTCCATCACCCGCCCCAGCTCCTCCAGCACCGCGTCGCTGACCACAAAGGTATAGAGCTTCTCGATCCGGCTGCTCTCGATATACTGCATGCTATACAGGGTGGAGGTATCCAGCTGCATTCCGTCCATCACATCCTGCATGCATTCGCCGCACACCAGCCCGCCCTTTTTTACGCTGAACACAGCCGGACGCTTTTCATCTCCGCAGGAAACGCACCGGAAGACCTGGGGGCCTTCCCCGTTGACGCACAGCGCCCGCAGTTCAAATATGTACCGGACCAGCCGGTTGGGGATCTTTTCATTGGTCAGGGCACGCATGGACTGGTACAGGAGCTTCAGCATTTCCCGCTCATCATTGGCTTCCTTTGCATAAAAATTTGCAAATTCGAGAAAATAAAAGCCATAATAGGCGCCCACCATATTCTCCCGCAGCTCCGCAAAATAGTTGGATATCTTCGCGGACTTCACCGTATAGGAGCTCCGCCCCGCATACAGTGTAAACTCACCGAAGGAGCAGGGATTGACCGCGCCCACCAGCGGGCTGTTCGGTTTTCTGGCCCCTCTGGCAAACGCGGCAACCTTTCCCTGTTCCCTGGTCAGGATCACTACCCGCCTGTCATATTCCCCAACCGGTGCCGTAGAAAGCACCATGCCGGTTACCGTTATCTCATTCAAATTCCTCGCCCCTGCCGCAGGCAATGATACACAAGCAGCATGCTTAAACAGCTCCTTATGCCGTATCATCTTCCTCTCTGTACAGCGGGATGATCACCGAATCCTGCTCCTTACAGATCCGCTGTTCACAGCCCGCCTGATTCCTGTTTCCCCCGTGTCCGTACAGCTCCATCTTATATTCCAGATAGTCACATACCCCACCGGTTTTTGAAAATTGCTCCCAGTATCTCTTCTCCATCGGATCACCTCTTCATCTGTGTGATGCTGAGCGCCGGATCAATCTGCCGCACAGCATCCTATATATGATTTAGGTTTTCCGAATTTTGTCGGGTCTATACCTCGTAAAATCTGGCAGCGTTTTTTTCCATGCTCCCCTTGACAGCCCCGTTTTTTAGCTAGTACAGCATTGCGCATGGGCTGTCCGGTCACATCTCGTCCTTCGTATACCCGAAGTTTTTCATCAAAAAGTCGCTGTCCCGCCAGTTTTTCTGCACTTTCACCCAGAGCTTCAGATTCGCCCTGCAGCCCAGCATTTTCTCAATCTCAAACCGGGCTGTGCTTCCGATCTTTTTCAGCATGGCGCCTTGCTTCCCGATGATGATCCCCTTGTGGGAATCCCGCTCACAGATCACCGTGGCATCAATGTGCATGACCTTCTTCTGCATCTTCATCCGGTCGATGGCCACCGCGATGCCGTGGGGAATCTCATCCTCCAGGCAGTGCAGCGCCTTCTCCCGGATCAGCTCCGCCACGATCTGCCGCTCGGGCTGATCCGTAATGGTGTCCTCGTCGTAAAACTGCGGTCCATAGGGAAGATACTGCAGGATCACCCGGATCAATTCCTCCGTATTTTCCCCGCTTCGGGCAGAGACCGGAACGATCTCCGCAAAATCATATTCCTTCCGGTACGCGTCGATACAGGTTAGAACCTCTTCCTTTTTCACCATATCGATCTTATTGATCACAAGCACCACCGGGGTCGTGATCTTTTTCAGCTGTTCCATGATGTGCCGCTCCCCGGCGCCGATAAACGTGGAAGGCTCCACCAGCCACAGCGCCGCGTCCACGTCGTCCAGGGAATGCCTTGCAATGTTCACCATATATTCCCCCAGCTTATTCTTCGCCTTGTGGATCCCCGGCGTATCCACAAACACGATCTGTCCTTCCGGCCTGGTCAGCACCGTCTGGATCCGGTTCCTGGTGGTCTGGGGCTTGTTAGAGGTGATGGCCACCTTCTGTCCGATCAGGTAATTCATCAATGTCGATTTTCCCACATTGGGCCGCCCGATCAGGGTCGCAAAACCCGATTTATAATTTTCCTTCATCCGTTCTCCTTCAGTATTCGCCAAAAACGCCGTACATTCCGATTTCCGGCCAGTCAGTCCGGATCTTCTCTTTTAGAACAGCGTCTTCACCTCGCCGAACATTTCTTTCTGTGCTTCTATCTTTTCCTCGCTTCCGATCACGCAGAGCTGGTCTGCCGAGAGCAGCGCCTCCACTACAGCAGAAAGCTTCCGGATATCCTCCTGCTCTGCGTTGAGTACGTCCATCCGTTCCTTTTGGATCATCTCCCCGGACACATGGTTCATATACAGGTTCATGGAACGGTCCCCTTTGGCGGAAGGCGTCATAGGGCGGTCCATATTGCTGATGGTTCCGATAATATATTTGTTCATATCCCGTTCATTGACTGTAAAGTCCTTCAGATAATCCACCACGCCCTCGTATACTTCCATGGTCTTTTCCAGGTTGGGGTCCCGGTAAGAGATAAGATATCCTTCCCCGATCCGGTTGAAGTTGCACATGCAGCCGTACGCGCCGCCCTTGACCCGGATGTTCTGCCACAGATAGCCATAGCTCAGGATCACCTTGAGAATCTGCAGTGTACCGCAGTAATCGGCGCCTCCGTCAATGAAATTGCCGACTCTCGCCACATACTGCACCTTGGAGGAGGTCTTAAAGCCTTCGTTTTTCTTCGTACAGTGCAGGATGCACCTGGTCTCTTGGGATTCCGTACTTCCGCCATGCAGCCGGTCCTTCATCCCGGACAGCTCACGGCAGACCGGATCCAGTCCCTCCTCCCCGCAGGTCAGGCTCACCATCAGATTATCCCACCGGAAGATCCGGGCGGCGATCTCTTTCAGATTGTGGATCAGTGTTTCCTTCTGTTCCTCAAAATGCTCCTCCGCTTCCTTCACAGCCTGGTAATATCCGACCCCGTCTGTATCATCCTTGAACTTGGAAATAGGTGACGAATAGGACAGCGCCCGCAGCGCCGCCGTCGTATGTCCGGAGGATTGGAAGCTCATCTGCAGCCGGGATTTGAGCATGGAAAGGATTTCTTTCAGACGCTTCTCATCCTCCAGCTTAGATTCCATCAGGATCTCCCGCATCATCCGAAACAGGACATCCATCTTCGGATACAGCGCCTTGCCCTTCATCTCAAAGGTCGCGCGGAACGCCTTTTCTTTTACATTTCTCACATCCGGATACATTTCCAGAGAAGTCCCGATTCCCCCGGTATGCACATTGATCTCATTGAACAGTTCGCCGTATTCATAGCTGGTGGTATCAATGATCCCCAGCACAGCCTGGAGCATTCCCACGTAGGGCAGCTTTTCCTCCGGCACGCCGGACAGGTCGAACATCAATGTCACATATCCGATGCCGTTGGTATCGATCTTATGGTGTATCAGCGGGATTCCCTCCACCTCTTTTTCTTCATTAAAGATGGGCGCGATCTCCCTGGAGATATCCTCCCGGCTCAGGATCGGGATCTTCTCCCGGTCCTCCTGCGCGTCCTCGCTCTCCTGATAGTCCTCCAACGCCGCCGTATCTGCGATCAGCCGTTCCTTCTCGGCATCGGTGAGGCTGTTCTTATACACTTCCAGCCGCTTTTCCAGCTCCTGGTCCAGACGGGCCGTCCTGCCCCGCTCCGGCTTCACGGTCACGATGGAACCGTGGGTGTTGTCCAGAAGCCACTTCTGGATCTGCTCCTCAAAATATCCGGTGCCGATCTGCTCCTTCAAAAATTCAAAGATGGGAATGGCCTGCATGTGGATGAACGGCTTTGTCTCATCGTAGAGCCAGCTGTCAAACAGCTGCAGTCCATACATCAGTCCCTTGGGATAGCTGCCGAAGTCCGCCTCCCGAAACCGGAATTCGTGATAATTGATCCCGGCCTCCAAAGCTTTCCGGTCCATTCCTTTTTCTACAATATCCTTTAAGGTTCCTTCCACCGTATCTATAAATGCCTGCTTCTGCTCCAGGTTCGCGTTTTTGGAGATTACGGAAAAAATAGGCTGATAGATCCCGTTGTCGTAGGAGCCCATGATATCCTTGCCGATCCCTGCCTCCACCAGCGCCTTTTTCAGCGGAGCCCCCGGCGCGGACAGAAGCGCGTAATCCAATACCTGGAACGCCAGATACAGCTTCTCATCCAGGCTTGTCCCGATCACCTTGTTATAGGAAAGGAAGGTATTGTCCTCCTCCGGCTCTTCGCTGGAAATGGAATACTCCATCTCCACCTCCCGCATCTCCTGAAACGGTTCCTGATAACGGATCCGGGAATCTACCTGCCGGATGTCAAAGTCCGACAGGTAATTTTGATCCAGCCACTCCAGCTTTTCCGCCATATCCATATTTCCGTACAGGTAAATATAGCTGTTGGACGGATGATAATAGGTTCTGTGGAAATCCAGGAACTGCTCATAGGTCAGCTCCGGGATTACGTCCGGATCCCCGCCGGACTCATTTGCATAGGAGGTATCCGGAAACAGGGAATTTAAGATCATCCGGTCCAGCACGCCTTCGGGTGAGGAAAACGCGCCCTTCATCTCATTATAGACCACCCCGTTGTAGGACAGCTCCCCGTCCTTCTCCTCCAGATGGTAGCTCCAGCCCTCCTGCCGGAAGATCTCCGGATGCTGATAGATATTCGGGTAAAATACCGCATCCATATATACATGCATCAGATTCTGGAAATCCTTGTCATTGCAGCTTGCCACAGGATATACGGTCTTATCCGGATAGGTCATGGCATTTAAAAAGGTGTTCAAGGAGCCCTTCACCAGCTCCACGAAGGGATCCTTCACCGGAAAATCATTAGAGCCGCACAGCACGGAATGCTCCATAATATGAGGCACCCCCGTACTATCCGACGGCGGGGTCCGAAATCCGATGGCGAATACTTTATTCTCATCCTCATTGGACATCATCAGGACTCGCGCGCCGCTCTTCTTATGTCTCAAAAGACAGCCCTTTGACTTAAGATCCGATAAGTCCTCCTGAAGCACCTTTTCATACGCGTCCGGAACCGCTATCTCCCATTGCTGTGTCCTGCCGGATCCCATAGAATCAAACTTACTCATATTGTACC
Organism: Lachnospiraceae bacterium; assembly: GCA_009911175.1. The sequence goes on from QXWX01000005.1 coordinate 69,244, forward strand.
CTCTCTTCTATCAAGTTCTTGATTAATTGTTCTTTCTGTATGCCTCCGCACATTATAGCATTTCCCGAAGCGCTTTAAAAGGGGATGTTTTCCTTTTTTCAAAATTCCCTGAAAAAATCAGCACGCTTCCTTCTTCCGGTTCCATTTTTTCCGAATCGACCGGATCAGCCAAAGGGCGGCTCCCGCGATCAGAAGTACCCGGATCACGGACGAATATCGGTCCAGATATACGAGTACCGTTTCCCAGGAAGCGCCCAGCGCCGCCCCAAGAGACACCAGAAGTATATTCCACAGTGTACTTCCGATGACCGTATAGACCAGAAACAACGGAACCTCAATCTCGGCCATCCCCGCCGGAACCGATACCAGACTCCGGATGATGGGAATGCACCGCCCCAAGAGGATCGCCTTTTTCCCGTGCTTTTCAAACCAGTCGATGGTCTCCTCCACATCCTCCTTGTCAAATCCCAGCAGATGGAACAGCTTCCCTTTTGTGAGACTTTCCAGCTTTTCCGGGGTCAGCGCCATCCCCACACGGTACAAAATCAGCGCCCCGATGGTGGAACCCAGAGTGGAGAAGATCACCACTCCCGGAACCGTCAGCCTGGTGTATGTAGTCATAAAGCCTCCGAAGGTCAGGATCACTTCTGAGGGAATCGGCGGAAAAAGATTCTCCACCGCAATCAGAAAACAGACTCCCAGATATCCATATGTGTTCATGATGTAGATCATAACTTCCTGCACGATACAGTTCCTCACATTTCCATACTTTCGTATTTAATATATGTAAGCACGCGCGGAAAAATGTGTCTCCCCTGGACCAGGAAAAATGCCCGGATATGCCCGCAGTCTCGCAGAATACGATAGCATACCGGATGTCCGTTTTATATACAGATCTGCTGCTCCCCGAACAGCGCGTCCACCGCCGCCTCATACACCGGCAGTTTTTCCGCCTTTTTGATCCGCTTCGCATATTTCTCATAATGGGTAAAAGCCGGCGCCAGAAAGCTCCAAAGCTCCTTCATCTTAAACAGGATGGTCCTGGCTCCCGGCATCACTTCCTGATAGTCCCTGTAGAGCTGATCGTGGAACCTGCGCAGGGTTTCTTTGTCCAGCCCGACGCCCTGCCGGATCTGCCGGCACAGCCCCGGATTCATCAGAAGCCCTCTTCCGAACATCCATCGGTCCACCTCCGGAAACGCCTCCTTTGCCTTCTGGTACGCCTCTGCACAGAACAGATCCCCGTTATAGCAGACCGGGTGTCTGCTGTTTTTGCAGGCTTCTCCAAACACCTCCCAATTGGGGTGATTCCGATACATATCCTTCTGGACCCTGGGATGGATGATCAGCTCCTTCACCGGATACTGGTTATAAATCTCCAGGAGCCGCCCAAATTCCTCCGGGCTGTCCTTCCCGATCCTGGTCTTGATGGAAACTTCCGCGTCCGTCTGTTCGAACACCCCGTCCAGAAACCGGTCCAGCTCCTCGGGAAATGCCAGAAAGCCGGAGCCCCGCTTTTTGGACACCACAGTCCCGGAAGGGCAGCCCAGGTTCAGATTGATCTCCTGATAGCCGTACTGTCGAAGCTTCCGGGCCGTACGCGCGAAATCCTCCACAGAATTTGTCAGGATCTGCGGGATCGCGTACATGCCCGGATTGTTCCCAGGCAGCACATCCTGCCGCTCCCGGGAGCTTAAATGTCCGTGCTGGTTCGGCTTGATAAACGGGATAAAATATCGATCTACAGAGCCGAAGCACTCACAAAGTGTCCGGCGGAACACGTGTCCCGTAATCCCTTCCAGGGGCGCCATATAAAAATACATTGCTTTTTACCTTCCTCTTTTTTCTTGAATCAAACCTTTATTTATGATATTGTTATTATCGGAAACCCGAAATACGATATGATAACAAATGGGAGGGAGACTCTTGATGAAACGAAAACTTTCACTGATCACCATCGTGAGCATCTGCTGTTCCTTACTGGCTGTCGGATGCGGAAAAAAAATGACCTTGGAGGATGCCCCGGTTTATGTGCAGGCAGTTCTGGATGCCCGCTACAAGGCAGATTACAGCGCTTATATGGAGTATAAGAAATGTGAAGAATACGAAGCGTCGCTGATCCATGAAAACGGCATGAACGCTCTCCTCAGTACCATGAAGGTGGGCGGCACCTCCGTCACCGCAGAGCTGAAAGACCAGTACCGGCAACTCTTTACAGAGCTCAATGCCCTCTGCCGGATCACCGTAGGCGATGCAAAAGAGGACGGGGACGGTTTTACCGTAGAAGTGAGCGCGGAGCCCTTTGCCATGTTTGACGGCATCAGCCAGAGCCTGATCGACGCGCTTGGGGCCGAAGATCCGGCCACGCTCACCAACAGCGAACAGGTCAACCAGTTCCTGTATGAAAAAATGTATCAGCTGATCACCCCCAGGCTGTCCTCCCCGAAATATGGGGACCCAGAAACAGTGACCTTACATATCCAGCCCAATGGGGATAAGGTTCAGACCATCAGCGAAGAAGATCTGAATGCCCTGGATGCCGTGATCTACGCCGCATTGCTGTAAGGCTCCTGAGGAACTGTATACCATAGTATATCTCGACCCTGTTCTCTGCCCGGCACAGTCATACATATTCTGCCGGGCAGATTCTTTTTCTCTTCCGCATCCGGCAAAGCTCCCTGCAGACATACAGATGATCTTCCCTTACTTAGGGCAAAACCCGCATATCCTTCTTTTTTTGATCTGCATCTCTGGAGGAAATCCGCTATTTTCTACAGCTCCTCATGTACGGAAAATATGTCCCCGCAGCTTTCCCCACAGCTCCCTCTGTACATATCCATAAGCACCCACATACAGGAACAGCACCGCCTGGCCGGCGGCAAGAACCCCCAGCTTCACCCAGAGGGACAGCGTTCCCGCAAACAGCAGCTTCTGAAAAAAAAGAACTGCCGGAAGATAGAGCAGATTGAATATCCCATATCGGATGCCCCAAAGCAGAGCCGTCTTTTTCCGAACCCCGGCATTCAAGCCGCCCAGCCGATCCCAGGCGGTTTCCTCCGCCAGGATGAAGAATCCCATCGCCCCATAGGTGGCAACGTACAGTTTATTGGGCGCCAGGATCAATCCCAGCAATACGCCTGCCACATAAAACGCGGCTGCGGTCCTTCTCCCGAATTCCCGGAAGACGATCCCTACAAAAAAGGAAGCCGCCGCAAGCAAAAACAAGGTACCTGTCTCGATGACGCTCCCCAGGATCATGCAGATCACCGACAATGCCAGCAGCAGCCCGCCGAACGCCATTTTCTTTGCCTTTATATGCATGAACAAAGATCTCCTCCCATACATTCGCACAGCTGGTCAGCAATACATAAGTCACAGCACATGTTTCCCGTACCGCAGGAATTGCCGCCCATGCCGTAGCCGCCTCCATAGGGGTAATTCTGGTACTTCTGCCCGCTCCATTCCAGCTGGTTCAGAAGCTGGCGGTACTGCAGGTTATTGGGCTCCATATTCACGGCCTGGCCGGCGTGGTCGCGGGCCATGATGTTGTTGCCGATCCCCGCATTGGCCGCGGCGCTTAAGTAATACCATTCCGAAGTCCGGTTGGGCATTCCGTTCAGCACATTCAATGCTTCCCGGTAGCGCCTTGCGTTCAGGTAGGTATACACCGACTGCATCTGCGGATTCTGCCCGGAGCCGGAACTGCCGTAGGTCTGCTGATAGCTGCCCTGACCGCTTCCTCCCTGGTAGCCGTAGCCATATTGATAGCCGCCCTGCTCCCGCTGTTTCATAATCATGTCATAGGCTTCCTGTACTTCCTTAAATTTTTCCTCCGCCAGGTCCGCAAGCGGATTATTTACATTTGCGTCCGGGTGATACTTCCTTGTCAAATCCCGGTATGCCCGTTTCACTTCATCATCCGATGCGTTCGTTGGAATCCCCAGCACTTCATATGGATTTTTGTTCATCTTTGTTTTTCTCCTCTATATTGATCTTCCTGATCCTCTGCTCTCATACGTTTACCATGATATAATAAAATTTCCCAATTGTCCAGATTCATTTTGAATTACGGTAATACAGATATCCCGCCAGATCAGCCAGAAACCACCCGATGGGCACGGCTGCCCAGATCCCGGTCACCCCGATCCGCGGCACCGCCGACAGGATATATGCCAGCAGCACCCGGGTTCCCAGCGAGATCACGGTCAGTATCAGGGACATGCCGGGACGCTTGACAGCACGGTAATATCCATAGCAGAGAAACAAAAAACCGATCAGATAATAAAAGCTGCCCTCAATCCGCAGATAACGCACCCCTTCCCAAATAATTTCCGTTTCCCGCGGCTTCACAAAGATCAGCATCAGCTGCCTGGCGAATACAAATACAAGCGCGCTGACTGCCGCTCCGAAGAAAAACGCGGTCTTTACGGCGCTTCGGATCCCCTCCCGGATCCGTTTTGTTTTCCCTGCCCCATAATTCTGCGCCACAAAGGTTGAAAACGCATTTCCGAAATCCTGCACCGGCATATAGGCAAAGGTATCGATCTTGACCGCCACGGAAAAAGCCGCCATGACGATCGCCCCGAAACTGTTTACTAATCCCTGTATCATCAGAATTCCAAAATTCATAACCGACTGCTGGATGCAGGTCAGAAAAGACAACTGAAAAATTTCCCTCAGCACTTCTGGCTGCCATCTCAGATCCCTACGCTTGAAACGGAACTGCGGAAATTGTATTATTGTATACAACAGAATCCCAATCCCCGCCGCATACTGCGACAGGATGGTAGCCTCCGCAGCCCCCCGCACGCCCCGATGAAAGCGGATAATAAACAGCAGGTCCAGCCCGATGTTGGACAATGCGGCAATCCCGAGAAACAAAAGCGGCGCGGTGGAATTGCCTACCGCACGCAGCAGAGAAGCAAAAAAATTATATAAAAACGTAGCCAAAATCCCCCAAAAGATCACCCACAGATATTCCCGCATCAGTCCATAGACATCTCCAGGCACACACAGCAGCCTGAGGATCAGATCCAGCCCGGCAAATACGGCAGCGCTTAAGAGCAGCGCAGCGTTCCCAATCATCACGAAGGACATAAAAATGCCGGACTTCATCCGGTCATATTCCTGTTTCCCAAAACTGATGGAAAAGGAGACGCCGCTCCCCATGCAGAGCCCCAGCAGGATGGAGGTCAAAAATGTCATCAGGGAATAGGAGGATCCCACCGCCGCCAGAGCCTCTTTTCCAAGGAACTGCCCCACGATCAGCGTATCCACGATATTATAAAGCTGCTGCAGCAGGTTTCCCACCATCATGGGAAACGCAAACCGCAGCAGAGAGCCTGTAATATTTCCGGTTGTTAAAGTAGTCTGCTTCATTTCTTTCTGTGCTCTTTCTTGTTTTCCAGCGTCTCTTTCTTCTTTTCCTGGATCCGGTTATATTGATTCCAGACCCCGGTATAGAGGATATTCCGCAGGATATCCGCATCCTGCAGGCAGGGAAGCTTTTCGAAGGCCGCCGTGCTCTCCGCAATCATCATGCACAGGATCTGCCTTAAACGCTCCTCATAATCCACACTCCGGCTTAAGTCCCGGAGCGGATTATAATTCCCCTGTTCCAGATCCTTTCTCAGATCCTCATAGGCGTCCATGATATAAATAAATTTCCCCAGAAAGAAGCCCATCCTGCGCAAGTCTTCCTCCCAGACGTCTTGTTTGTACACCAGCACCTCTTCCATCAGCCGCCCAAAGCATCCGGCCGCCTCGTCAAGATCCCTGCTTTTTGCCGCTTCCATCCTCTCCAGCGCTTTCAGCTCCCGGTGCATCACCCTGCACTGTCTGGGATATTTCTGAGCCGCCTTTTTTGCCTTTCGGCCCAATGCGTGAAGCCCCAAAAGACTTACCGGCTTCCTCTCGTCCTGCCAGTCGTCCTTTAAGTGATACCATGTCAGGATCACATTCATATCCGCGGCGTATTCCGTGATCTCACTCTGCAGCATCTGCTGTTTTTTTATGGGGTGCGTCTTGCACCTGCCAGCCGACTCTTTCAGCGCGGATTCATACAGCGAAGTCAAAAGTACGACAATAAATGTCATATCATAGCTCAGGGTCATCTGCCCCATGCTCCCGTACCTCTCCTTCAATGACCTGCACAAACCACAGTAATGCGCCCGGTATCTCCGCAGATCCTTCACCTTGAGTTCCGGTTCGCAAATCGTAATATAACCAAACATGTTCCCTCTCCCGCAAAGGATGACTGTCCGTCCCCCCAGGGTCCGGACAGTCATCCGCATATGACATCATTTCAAACATTCATGGGCTTTCGAATGGTCATTCCTCCTTAGCCCAGCCGTAAGAGCACGTTACAGCACGCTTCCAGCCCTTAAGCATTTTCTCCCGCTTCTCAGGCTCGATTGCCGGAACAAAGATCTTGTCGATGCCCCAGTTTTGCTTCACATCCTCAATATCCTTCCAGTAGCCCACAGCAAGTCCTGCAAGATAAGCCGCTCCCATCGCGGTGGTCTCCACGCATCTTGGGCGGTTCACCGGCGCGTTGCTGAAATCCGCCTGGGTCTGCATCAGGAAATTATTGGCGCTGGCGCCGCCGTCCACCCGCAGAGACGACAGGTTCATTCCCGAATCCGCCTTCATCGCTTCCAATACGTCGTTCACCTGATATGCCAGGGATTCCAGCGTTGCCCGGATGATATGGTATTTGTTCACGCCCCGGGTCAGCCCCACAATGGTACCCCTGGCGTACTGATCCCAATAGGGCGCTCCCAGCCCGGTAAAGGCCGGCACCACATAGCAGCCGTTGGTGTCCTTCACCCTCTGGGCAAAATATTCACTGTCCGCGGCCGAATCGATCAGCCGGAGCTCATCCCGCAGCCACTGCAGCGCAGCGCCGGCCACAAAGATAGAACCCTCCAGAGCATAGGTCACCTTGCCGTCCATGCCCCAGGCAATGGTCGTGACAAGCCCGTTCTTGGAAAGCACAGGCTGACTGCCCGTATTCATCAGCAGGAAGCATCCGGTCCCGTATGTATTCTTTGCGTCTCCCTGCTCAAAACAGGCCTGACCGAACAAGGCCGCCTGCTGGTCTCCCGCCGCCCCCGCAATGGGAATACGGCCTCCGAAAAAGCTGGGGTCGGTCTCCCCGTAGATCTCGCTGGACGCCCTGGCCTGGGGCAGCATGCTCTTCGGAATGTCCAGCTCTTCCAGAATCTCATCGTCCCATTCCAGCGTATGGATGTTGAACAGCATCGTCCTGGACGCGTTGCTGTAGTCCGTCACATGTACCGCTCCCCTGGTGAGCTTCCAGATCAGCCATGTCTCCACGGTCCCGAAAAGCAGAGTCCCCTTCTCGGCGCGCTCCCTGGCCCCTTCCACATGATCCAGGATCCATTTTACCTTTGTCCCTGAAAAATATGCGTCGATCACCAGCCCTGTCTTCTCCCGGAACTTCTCCGTCAGCCCCTTCTCCTTCAAGCTGTCGCAGTATTCCGAGGTCCTCCGGCACTGCCAGACAATGGCCGGATACACAGGCTGCCCCGTATTTTTATCCCACACGATCGTGGTCTCCCGCTGATTCGTGATCCCGATGGCAGAGATATCCTCCGCAGAAGCCCCGATCTTCGTCATCGCCTCCCTGGCCACCGCAAGCTGGGTAGACCAGATCTCCCCGGGCTCATGCTCCACCCATCCGGGTTTGGGAAAATGCTGTGTAAACTCCTTCTGCGCCACGCTGCACATCTCGCCCTTTTCATTAAACAGGATACAGCGGTTGCTCGTCGTACCTGAATCCAGAGCCATTACATACTTTGCCATGCCAATGTCCTCCTTTGTATCTTTTCTCGTTGCCTCGTTTCGGTTCGCCTTCCGGCCGGGGGACGCGGGAATCCTGCCTAAAACAGCAGCTTAATCTTCGGAAAATACTCCATCTCCGCTTTGCCGATGATCTTCTTTTTTGCTACGAACTTATGCTCCCAAAATCGGGAATCCCAGGAATCATTCCGATTGTCCCCCATCACAAAATACATATCCGCGGGTACATAAAAGGGACCAAAATCACTGTCGATCTTCTCCGTTATATAATCTTCCTCCAACGGCTCTCCATCTACACAGACCTTTCCGTCCCTTCCTTCCACCGTCTCACCCGGCAGCGCAATGATCCGTTTCAGATAGACCGTTTCTTCGTCATCCGGAAAATAAAACGCAATGATATCCCCCCGTTTCGGTTCCGACACAGCATATGCCACACGGTTGATGAGAAGCCTGCTTCCGGCCATAACGGTATCTTCCATGGAACCGGTGGGAACCTGGGCGCTGGTGATCAGCACCTTGCTGGCTACAAATCCGACCGCAAGGGCAATGATGATCGTCTTTGTCCAGTCCAATAATTCAGAGATTATGTTTTTCTGATCTTTCATACCTGTATATATCTCCTGTGTATCCGAAACACGCTTCCGGCTCTGAACAGCCCGCGCATCGTTCTTCTGTGCTTTCGTCTAAGCACCTTCTCCCGGATGTACCGGAAGGTCTCTTCCTCCCCCTTTTGAGAAAGCATGACCAAAAGCGTGGTGAGCAGCCGCTTGGTGTCTTCATGCATCACATAATCCGCGGTGCCGCCCTTCTGAAAATAGTCCAGCGGATCCGAATCCTGATACGCGCTCCCTTTATACACCTTGCTGGCCGCGATCCGGTCCAGGAACATCTCCACCACATATCGGACCGGCATTTTCATTCCGATCAGGCACTTCCTTCCGTCAATCCCATAATCGACCCAGTATTCATAATGGTGCTTGTTGCGCCCTTTGTGATGCAGCCAGGCGGAAGAATAGCCCTTTGCCTTTCTCTCCGCGTTATTGGGACTCTGGGTCCCCTGATAGAACCGGCATCCCACCCGGAACTCCGTCCACGTATATTTTGACAGGTCATGGAGCAGTCCCTGCAGGTAAAGCCCCACCTGAAAGCACTCCTTCATGACCAGCATCTTATGCTTTGTGATCGTACGGAAATGTTCCGCAGCCTTTATTATCATATCCAACTCACCCTCTTTGCTGTAAACACTCAGTATCTGTCCCGGAACCGGTCACGCATGACGCGCGGTTCCTCTTCTTTCCCATCAGGACCGCAACGCTGCGTGCCTGCAGCTCAATCCGCTTCGGATCCTCTTCCTTCTCTTCCAGCGCCCCCTTCTCCGTCTCGATCACCCGGTACCACTCCAGATCCTTCGGCAATGCGGGCAGCGCGAAGGAATGCTTCAACCAGTGCATATTGTAGGCAATAAAACAAAGATCCTCCTGCTCCCCGGCCGCGCAGTAGAGCACGCCCAGCTGCCGACTGTGCACCTCCACCGGTGCCTGCCATGCATTTTCCCCATGGTAGGACACATCCGGCAGCCCGCAGCCGCTGCGGTCTGTTCCGGACAGCGGAAATCTCTGATGAAGGGCCGGATGAGCCTTACGAAACGTGATCAGGCTTTTCACATATTGGAAAAGGCTGTCGTCCCGTTTCAGCCTGCCCCAGTCCAGCCAGGCCGTTTCGTTGTCCTGGCAGTATACATTGTTGTTTCCCTTCTGGGTATTCCAGAATTCATCCCCCGCGAGAAGACAGGGCGTCCCCTGTGCCGTGAGCAGCAGAAGAAACGCGTTTCGGATCTGTCTTTTCCTCAGATTCTTGATATAGCGCTTTCTGCTGGGTCCCTCCGCGCCGCAGTTCCAGCTGTAGTTATAATTGGGCCCGTCCAGATTCCGTTCCCCGTTGGCCTCGTTGTGCTTCGCCTCATAGGACACCAGGTCATTCAGGGTAAATCCGGTATGGGTCGTGATATAATTGCATTTGCCGTTGGAATTGGTATTCAGGCAAAGCGCGCCGATCACCGGGTTCACCATGTCCTCGTCCCCTTTGAGGAACCGGCGCATGGTATTCTGAAATCCATCATCCTTCTGCATGATCTTGGTCCCTTTCAGGAGCGGATCCCGGGTCAGACAGTCCCATGAAACATGATACGGATTGATCACAAATCCGTCAATGTGGTATTCCAGCATGTAGTATTTCAGGCATTCGATGGCGGTCTGCGTCTGGATGCCCTGTTCAAAAGGCATCTCCAGCACCACTTCTATCCCGGCCCTGTGGCAGCATTTTACCATGTCCTTTAATTCGGACGCGGCATGACCAGACCCGCTGTAGGCCGCTTTGGGCGCAAAGTAATAGCCTCCGCCATATCCCCAGTAATTCAGACGGCTTCCGAATGCTTCGTCAAACTCATAGATGGGCATGCATTGAATCTGATTGATCCCCAGCTCCGTCAGATAGGGAAGCCTCTCTATGATCCCGGCAAAGGTTCCCTTCTGTTTTACCCCGGAGGAAGAATGCTTGGTAAATCCGCGGACATGGAGGCTGTATGCGATCACCTCCTCGAACGGAAGCTTTAAGATATGATCGCCCTCCCAGTCATAGGAAGCAGTGGGAAAACGCCCCCGCACCCGGTGCAGATCCGCATCCGGCATCTCACCGAACCTTCTCGTCCTGGCCAGCTCCCGTACAAAGGGATCCAGAATGACTTTGCCATCTATCCGGAAGTTATATTCATATTTCTGCACATCCAGTCCTTCTACTGCCAGAAAGCGGATCTCCCCCAGACCTTCCTCCTCCGGCATCTCATAAACGACAGCCGGTTCTGTCTTTCCTGCGCGATAGAGCAGAAGCTCACATTTCTTTCCCGATGGTACGGAAACCGCAAAGTTCACCTTGTCCTGCTTTATCTTCACCCCAAGTGGCTGCGGGTACCCTTCCACTTTCTTCATATGCTCTTCCTCCTGTAAGTCCTTCCTACTGCCAGCCGTCTGTTCCGTACATCTCTACGTTTCCCTTGTCAATGAGAAATGTATCTTCATAAGTGGTTGTTTCAAAATTTTCCCCGTCTAAAATTGCAATTCCAATCTCTGCCGCCTCTTTTCCGATCCGAATCGGCGACTGCGCGCCCGTTGCCGTCATCGGGCTGTCTGTTTTCGCGATCTCCTGCTTTACCTCCGGCGAGCCGTCCACACCATAGATCCGGATGCCATCCCGGCCGGATTCTCTGATCGCCTCCAGCGCCCCCAGCGCAGCACGGTCATTTCCGCACATCACCGCGTCAATCTTCGGATATTTTTCCAGGAAGCCTTCCATCACTTCTTTTGCTTTTTCCTTCTCTCCGTTTACGTCTGCCCGGTCCAGGACTTCGAAACCGGCATTTGCGATAGCCTGTTCGAATCCGGTGATCCGTTCATTGATGGAATTCATGGAGGGACATTCCAGAAGCAAAAGCTTCCCGCCGTCCGGACAGCGCTTTTTCAGATCTTCCCCGCAGACATACCCGGCATTTCGGTTGTCCGATCCCACATAAGCCTTCGTCAGGCTCTCCTCCTTCACCTGCGTATCGATATTGACCACTGGAATCCCTGCCTCCTGCAGAGCTTCCAACGCCGGTGTGACCAGCTCCCAGTTCACCGGACACAGAAATACCGCATCCACCTCCATCTCGATCAGCTCGAAAAGCTGTTCGTTCTGCACCCGGGCATCCGATCCCGGATTCTTGGAGATCAGCTGGTATTCACTTTCTCCTAATGTATTTTCAAGGGAATGCCGCAGCGTATCAAAGTAAGGATTATCCATGTCAATGCAGCTGTATCCGAATACGTATCCCGTATCCTCCTCTTCCTCCTCCGGATCTTCCTCCATCACCGCGTTGTCCTCCGGCGTCCCTACACTTTTCTTACATCCAGCCAGCATGAAGCAGACCAGAAGCAGTGAAAAAAACACACGGAATACTTTTTGTTTCATAACATACCTCATTCAACCGATTTTGAATACATACAATTTCCGCATTCTATATCTTATACCCTATTACACTATCTTTATTCTAACGTGTTTTGCAGGTTTGTCAATAGAAGCCTGATTTATTTGTTCCTCCCTGCGTCTCTTTCTTTTTCGGATGCAGTTCTTCCACAAAGCGGGAGGGCTGCGCTTCTTTTCCGTTTTTCACGGTCACATAGCTGATCTTGAGCACCTCCTTGGCCCGGGTCATGGCTACGTAGAACAGCCTCCGTTCTTCCTCCGTCCCATGCTCCTGCACGGCCCGCTTGTAAGGGATCCGTCCCTCATTGGCCTGGATGATGAATACGGTGTCAAATTCCAGTCCCTTCGACGCGTGCATGGTCATCAGGCGGACGCCTGTCCCGGCCTCCCGCTTCTTTTGCTTCTGCTTCTTCAGGGCTTCCGTATATTCCGCCATATGGGTGAACCATTCTTCTGCCGTCCCAAAGGGCTTTGCGGACTCCTCCAGCTCTCCCAGCATGTCAAAATATTCTGCCGGCTGCTGCCCCTTTGTCTCTGCGTATTCACGGAGATAATCATCATAACCGACCTTTTTCCTGATGTATTGGATCGCGGCATAAGGCGCCATCTTCTCCATCATTTTCAGGTCCCACTCAAACTGGTCGATCCGGTCTTGCATCCAGTCCTTATCGCAATAGAACTTCCGCAGCTCTTCAAAGGGCACGATCCGGCTCCCGGACACGGAGGCCCGGCTCAGATAACGGACCGGCCGATTCATGACCTGCAGAAGATCCGCCCGGTCCCGGCCGCCTCCTGCCAGACGCAGATAGGCCCGGATATCTTTGGCGATAAAATGCTGGTAAAGGTCCGGCATGGACTCCCGCATATAAAAGGGAATCCTGTGCTTCACCAGCTGCCCGGCCAGCGCCCGAGCGTCCGTATGCACCCGGAAGAGCACGGCGATCTGCTCCGGAGGGATCCCGGCCTCCATCCTCTGCCGGATCTCTGACACCACATAGGCGCTTTCATCCTCAGAATCCAGCGTCTCCTGGATATGCAGCGCACTCCCCGCCGGCTTCTGCGTCCGAATCTGCTTCTCGAACCGGACTTCGTTGTTCTCAATGACCTGCAGCGCATGTCGGACGATATTGGCCGTGGAACGGTAATTCCTGTCTAAAAGCATCCGCTCTGCACCGGGATAATCCTTTAAAAACCGGAACATCAGCTTCACATCCGCTCCCCGGAAGCCGTAGATGGACTGGTCGTCGTCTCCCACCACGAACAGATTGTGCTCCGGTGCTGCCAGCATCCGGATCACATCATACTGCACCTGGTTGATATCCTGAAATTCATCCACCAGGATATACCGGAACTTTTCCTGCCAGAGCTTCAGCACATCCGGACGCCGTCTGAATAAATCATAACATAAAACCAGCATATCATCAAAGTCTATTTTTTTGGCTTCCTTACGCATAGTTTCATATTCTCGGTAAATACACCGGAAGGTCTCTGCCGGACAGTGCTTTGCCTGGTATTCCTCCAGGTCCGCCCTTTGGTTTTTGACTGTCCCGATCTCCGTGACGATCCCCTGCAGCAAATCCTCCTCGTCAAAAACCTCCGCTTCCTGCCGGCTCACGATCTGCCTGAGCATCCCATACTTCTCCTCCTCGGAGAGGATATTGTGAGGCCCCAGACGGTACGCCCATTTCAGGATTCCATAATAGATCCCGTGAAAGGTCCCCATCGTCACCGGAAGCCTTCTTCCTTCCATCAGGGCCTGCAGCCTAAGCTTCATCTCCTCGGCCGCATATTTTGTAAAAGTAATGACCAGAATTTCTTCTGGTCTTACTCTCCGCTCCTCTATCAGGTACTTTATTCTGTTTACAATGGTCAGGGTCTTCCCCGAACCCGGTCCCGCCAGCACAAGGCACGGACCCTCCGTGTGGGCTGCCGCCCGCTTTTGTGCCTGATTCAAATTAAACTCCTGCCTCCAGTTTCCGGACCGCTTCCCGGATCCGCTTTAAGGATTCCTCTTTTCCCAGGACCTCCATAATCTCCGTGGCGCCCCCGGGGGTGTTCTGTTTTCCGGAAACCGCGGTACGGATGGGCCACATCACATAGCCGATCTTCACGCCCTTCTCCGCCACGTATCCTTTCAAGGTCTCAAACAGCGCATCGTTGCTGTAATCCTCCTGCGCTTCCAGTACCGGAAGCAGCTCCTTCAACACCGTGAGCGAAGTCTCCGGTGTGGATTTCATCTTCTTATGCGTATACATCGCAGTATCATATTCCGGAACTTCCTCAAAGAAGTCGATCTGCTCCCTTATATCCGGAAAGATTTCAATTCGGGTCTTTACCAGCGCCGCAATCTTTTTCAGGTCAAAATCTTTGGAAACCACTTCCCGGATATAAGGCTTCGCCAGTTCGAAAAATCGTTCCTCATCCATGGCTTTGAGATATTCCCCGTTCATCCATTTCAGCTTCACCGTGTCAAATACGGCCGGCGATTTGCTCATATGGGTATAGTCAAATGCCTCCACCAGCTCCTGGAGTGTGAAGATCTCCCGGTTGTCGGAGGGACACCAGCCCAGAAGCGCTACATAATTGACCACCGCCTCGGATACAAAGCCCTGGTCGATCAGATCCTCATAGGAGGAATGTCCGCACCGCTTGCTCAGCTTCTTGTGCTCCTCATCGGTGATCAGCGGGCAGTGCACATACACCGGCACCTCCCAGCCGAAGGCTTCATACAGCCGGTTGTACTTGGGCGCGGAGGACAGGTATTCATTGCCCCGCACCACATGGGTGATGCCCATCAGATGGTCGTCGATCACATTGGCAAAATTATAGGTCGGATAGCCATCCGACTTGATCAGGATCATATCGTCCAGCTCCTGGTTGGGCACCGTGATATCCCCATAAATTTCATCGTGGAACGTAGTCTCGCCCTCATTAGGCACATTGAGGCGAATGACCCAGGGCTTTCCTGCCGCCAGATTAGCCTCTACTTCTTCCTTCTTCAATCCCAGGCAGTGCTTGTCATACACCACGATGTCCGTTCCGTCCGCTGAAACCGAGGTTCGCAGGGAATCCAGCCGCTCCTTGTCGCAGAAGCAGTAATAGGCATCCCCCTGCTCTACCAGCTGCTTCGCATATTTCAGATACAGGCCGGAAGCCTGGCGTTCACTCTGCACATAGGGGCCCACGCCGCCGTCCCTGTCCGGACCTTCGTCATGGATCAGTCCTGTCTTTTCCAGAGTCCGGTAGATGATCTCCAGTGCCCCTTCCACAAACCGCTCCTGGTCGGTGTCTTCAATCCGGAGGATAAAATCCCCGCCTTCATGCTTTGCGATCAGATAGGCATACAGCGCGGTCCTCAGATTCCCTACATGCATTCTTCCTGTAGGGCTGGGCGCAAATCTTGTCCTTACTTTTTTCATTTCTTATCTCTCCAATCTTTTATACATGAATCTCTGCCTTGACGCCGAGAAGTTCTTTATTCTTTTCGAGAAGGGGGCGGATCACCTTTTCCAGATAGGCATCTACCTGCTCCCTTGCGCGTCCCACATATTTCGCCGGATCCATGGTCTTTTCCAGTTCCTTCAGGCTCAGGTTGAAGGCCGGATCCTCCGCGATCAGCTCCAGGAGGTTGTTGTCCATTCCCCGCTCTTTTACATTTTTTCCTGCTTCCATGGAAAGCTCCCGGATCCGCTCATGAAGCTCCTGCCTGTCGCCGCCTGCCTTCACCGCGTCCATCATGATGTTTTCCGTTGCCATGAACGGCAGCTCCGACATTAGACGCTTCTCAATCACCTTAGGATAGACCACAAGGCCGTCCACCACATTCAGGCACAGATCCAGGATCCCGTCGATGGCCAGGAAGCCCTCCGGCACGCTCAGCCGCTTGTTCGCCGAATCATCCAGCGTCCGCTCAAACCACTGTGTCGCGGAGGTAATGGCCGGATTCAGCGCGTCGATCATCACATACCGGGACAGGGAAGCGATCCGTTCGCTGCGCATGGGATTCCGCTTATAGGCCATTGCCGAGGAACCGATCTGGGTCTTTTCAAAAGGCTCTTCCACTTCTTTTAAATGCTGCAGAAGCCGGATGTCGTTGGAAAGCTTGTGGGCGCTGGCAGCGATCCCGGCCAGTACATTCAGGACCCTGGTATCGGTCTTTCTGGAATAGGTCTGCCCGGATACCGGATAGCATGCCGCAAATCCCATTTTCTCCGCGATCATCGGATCAATCCTGTCGATGGTCTCCTGGTCTCCGTCGAACAGCTCCAGGAAACTGGCCTGCGTCCCGGTGGTCCCCTTGCTGCCCAGCAGCTTTAAGCTGCCCAGCACATGATCCAGGTCTTCTAAGTCCATCTCAAATTCCTGCATCCAGAGGGTAGCCCGTTTTCCCACGGTGGTGGGCTGGGCCGGCTGGAAATGAGTAAATGCCAGGGTGGGCTGGGCCTTCTGCGCATCCGCAAATTTTGCCAGCTCCGCAATCACATTGACCAGCTTTTTACGCGCCAGCTTTAAGGCTTCCGCCATCACGATGATATCCGTATTGTCTCCCACATAGCAGGAGGTTGCGCCTAAGTGGATGATCCCCTTGGCCTTCGGACACTGCACCCCATAGGCATAGACATGGGACATCACATCATGACGGACGATTTTCTCCCGCTCCCTGGCCACATCATAGTTGATATCCTCCGCATGGGCTTTCAGTTCCTCGATCTGCTCCTCCGTGATCGGGAGCCCCAGCTCTTTTTCCGTCTCAGCAAGGGCGATCCACAGCCTCCTCCATGTCCGGAACTTTTTGTCCGGTGAAAAAATGTACTGCATCTCCTTGCTGGCATACCGCTCGGAAAGCGGGCTTACATAACGATCCGTACTCATGTTATTATCCTCCTTCAATTTTGTAACTAATCCACGCGGCAAATGGATTGCCGGACAGAACCTGTATGCATGCTTATCCGGCGATCCTCCCTGTTACTCGAATGCGTGGCTGATATCGTGGTCCGGCACCTTCATGGGATAGTGCCCGGTAAAGCAGGCATCGCAGTATCCCAGCTCCCCGACCATCGTTTTCAGCTTCTCGACCTCCATATATCCTAAAGAATCCGCCCCGATCATCTCCCGGATCTGCTCCGTCGTATGGGAATGGGCGATAAGCTGCTCATTGGACGGCACATCCGTTCCGAAATAGCAGGGGTACAAAAAGGGAGGCGAACTGATCCGCACATGGACTTCCACCGCGCCCGCCTTTTTCAGCATCTTAATGATATTGGCGCAGGTGGTCCCCCGGACAATGGAATCATCCACCATCACGATCCGTTTTCCCCGGACCACCTCCGGGATCACATTCAGCTTGATCTTCACACTGGACTCCCGGTCGCTCTGCTTCGGCTTGATAAAGGTCCGGCCCACATAGCTGTTTTTGTGAAATGCCATCCCGTAGGGAATCCCGGAATGCTCCGAATACCCCTTGGCCGCCACCAGTCCGGAATCCGGCACGCCCACCACCAGGTCCGCCTCCACCGGATAGGATTCGGCCAGCGCCTTCCCCGCCAGGATCCGGGAATGATAGACATTCACCCCGTCCAGCGTGCTGTCTGTCCGCGCGAAATAAATATATTCAAAGATACATCTTGTCTGCTTCTCAGGCGGCACTGCCATACTCATATCAGAGATCACGCCGTCCTTCGTAAAGCTGACGATCTCCCCCGGCAGTACATCCCGCACGAACTCTGCCCCGATGGCCGCAATAGCGCAGCTCTCGGATGCCAGAAACCAGGTGCGGTCCCGCTTTCCGATGCAAAGGGGCCTTAAGCCTCTCGGATCCCGTGCCCCGATCATCTTCCGCGGGCTGCTGACCACCAGCGCATAGGCGCCCTCGATCTTCTTCATGGCATTCTTGACCGCATCCTCCGCCTTTTTCACATTCAGCCGTTCCCTTGCAATATGGTAAGCGATCACTTCGGAATCAATGGTGGTCTGGAAAATAGCGCCCGTATATTCCAGCTCCCTCCGAAGCTCCACGGCATTGACCAGATTTCCATTGTGGGCGATCGCAAGGGTTCCTTTTACATAATTGATGACAAGAGGCTGCGCGTTTTCCACCCGGGTTCCGCCGGCCGTGGAATACCGCACATGGCCCACTCCTAAGTTGCCCTTAAGTGCTTTCAGGGCTTCCTCGTCGAACACGTCGTCCACATGTCCGAGTCCCTTCTTTGACAGGACCTTACGCTGTCCGAAGGTATCGGTCACCGCGATCCCGCAGCTCTCCTGCCCCCGGTGCTGCAGCGCAAACAGCCCGTAATACACCGAAGCGGCCACATCGCCTTCCTCCATATCATAGGCTCCGAATACCCCGCACTCTTCCCCCAGGCCGGTGGATATTTTTTCAAATTCACTCATGAATGAACTCCTTTTCTTTAGAAACCTTGTAGTTATACTCACGGCCGATGAAATCTGGCGCACAGTATATCGTTCACTCCTGGTCCGTGCATCCTGTTGCGCATTCACAGGCATAAGGACCTGTTTCATCTCCACGATTATAATACATGCCCTCATGAAAATCAATACGGAAAACCTGCCGCAAAACAATTTCCATCTATGAAAGCTGCATGTCACTTGTTAACCTCCACAAATCTGCCTCCGCAGCCTTTCCGCATATGCTCTCATAAAAAAGCGGTCAGGAACTACAGGTAAATGCCATAGACAAGCAAGGTGTCCCGGCTGTATACCTGTGGTTCCTGACCATCATCCCTGTGTAAATCTTGATAAAAACTGCCGTGTCCGCTCCTCCTTCGGATGTTCAAACACCTGCCGGGGATCCCCCTGCTCCAGGATGATCCCATCGTCCATAAAGATCACCTGGTTCGCCACATCCCGGGCGAATGCCATCTCATGGGTAACGATAATCATTGTGGTATTCTGATCCGCCAGCTCCCGGATGACTCTCAGGACCTCTCCCGTCAGCTCCGGATCCAGGGCCGAGGTAGGTTCGTCGAAACAGAGGATATCCGGCTGCAGGGCAAGCGCCCGGGCGATCGCCACACGCTGGCACTGGCCTCCTGAAAGCTGATGGGGATAATTGTTCTTCCGGTCGGAAAGGCCCATCTGATCCAGCAGGGTTTCTGCCTGTCCCGCGATCTCCTCGTGGATCTCCTTTTTTTTCGCCTTATAATCCGGCTGCTCCTTTGCCAGCAATTCCTTCGCCAGCATAACATTTTCCATGGCCGTATACTGGGGGAACAGGTTGAAGGACTGGAACACCAGTCCGAAATGGAGCCGTTTCCTGCGGATCTCCAATTCCTGCATGGTAAAGGCATCGCCCGCGTCAAATAAAACCTCTCCATTGACACGCAACACCCCCTTGTCCGGCCTCTCAAGGAAGTTCAGGCACCGAAGCAGCGTGGTCTTCCCGCTTCCCGAGGAACCGATGATGGAAACCACCTGTCCTTTTTCCAGGGAAAAGCTGATGTCTCTGAGTACCTCCGTGCGCTCAAAGGATTTGCAAATATGTTCTACTTCTAAAATCGGCATCGTCTCTCTCCTCCCCTATCTGAAATAATCCAGCTTCTTTTCCAGCCGTCCCAGCAGCATGGTCAGGATCCCGTTCCAGATCAGATAATACACCGCTGTAAAAAACAGGGGCCAGATGGCGCCGGAAATTCCCTGAGATCCCTTCATGAAAGCCTGGCCCGCCCAGATGATCTCCTGCAGCGCGATGATCCGCGCAAGGGATGTATCCTTGACCAGCGTAATGATCTCGTTGGAGATGGGCGGAACGATCCGTTTGATCATCTGCAGCAGCGTGATCTTGAAAAAGATCTGGCTCCTGGTCATTCCCAGCACCAGGCCCGCTTCCTCCTGTCCCACGGGAACGCCCTGGATGCCGCCCCGGTAGATCTCTGAAAAATAGCAGGCATAATTGAGGATAAAGGACACCGACGCCGCCAGAAACCTTCCGCCCTCGCCGCCGCCCCAGATGGGGGTGTGCAACACCAGACCTGGAAAATAATAGATGATCAGCAGCTGGATCATCAGCGGAGTCCCCCGGATGATCCAGACCAGGATCTTGGTGATAAAACTCAGCGGCTTAAACCTGGACATAGAGCCGAAAGCAATCACCAGGCCAAGCGGAAACGCGCCGATCAGAGTCACAAAAAACAGCTTCAGGGTCTGTATAAAGCCGACGTTCAGGGCACGTATGACGATCGGCATCTGTTCTAAAATCAATTCCATGTATGTATCCTGCTTTCTCTTTGATTCATGATTGGATTCCTAGCCGCAGAACTGTCCCCCCGGCTGATTGATCCGCGTTCTTCGGAATCTCAAAAAGAGAGAACGGACTGCCGCTCTCTCCTAATTTTTTCCAACCGTACAGCTAGAATTTTTCTCAGGACTGCTCTACAATGGCAGCATCCACTCCA
Source organism: Lachnospiraceae bacterium (assembly GCA_009911175.1). Next base: position 89,499 of record QXWX01000005.1, read on the forward strand.
TATTTTTCGGCAATCTCCATCATACTGCCGTCCCCGTAGCTCTCTGTGAAGAAGTCATTGAGGGCAGCCGCAAGGTCGGAGCCTTTCCGGAAGCCGACGCCGTATTCTTCACTGTTCAGTCCTACCGTATAGGTCAGGTCCGCATAGCCGGTTCCCTCTCCTACCATGGCTGCCGCCATCAGGGAATCAATCACAGCCGCATCCGATGTGCCGGAAGCCACTTCCATCAACGCGTCGGACTGCGCCTTAACAGCAGTATACTCCAGTTCCAGCCCGCTGACCTGCTCTTCACCGGCGCTTCCTGCTTCCACGGCAAAGGTCAAATCCTTTAAGCTGTCCTTATCCTGATACTTGTCCGCCACATCAGAGGGTACGATCACGATCTGCGCATTGTTGCAGTATGCTTTGGAGCATTCCATGGCGCTGGTCACCTCGCTGGTGAGCGTCATGCCGTTCCATACGCAGTCAATCGTCTTGCCGTCCAGCTCCATGATCTTGTTGTCCCAGTCGATCTCTACAAATTCTACCTCAACACCCAGGCTTTCGGCAAATGCTTTTGCCATGTCCGCGTCAAATCCGATCCATTCTCCGCTCTCATCCTTATAATCCATGGGCTCAAATTCCGTGATCCCTACGACCAATGTGCCCTTATCCTTCACATAAGCCAGATCGCTGTCTGCGTCAGAGGCATCCGAGCTGTCCTCTTCCTGACTGTCCTGGCTTTCCGCCTGGCTGCCTGCCGTATCTCCATTGGAATCCCCGGAATTGTCAGAATTGCCGCATGCCGCCAGCGAAAAAACCATTGCCAGCGTCAACATCATGGTAATTAACTTTTTCATTTTCATCTTCTCCTTATTGTATCGTTTTCATCTAAACTGTTGCTGTGCCTCAGAGCACTTGCTTCGGCCCCAAGAAACCAGTCCTCCAGCAACCACTTTCTTATATTAGCAGTTTACCAGATTAAAGTCAATAAAAAAATAAGTCTTCTATACTGATTTCTTCATGCATTTTTTCATTTTTAATTCAGGTATAAAATACCTTCATTTACAAATAATAGAATCACGACATAATTTGCAGATGGAGGTAATACAGAATATGAAGGCTACAGGAATTGTACGCAGAATAGATGATCTTGGCAGAGTTGTGATTCCAAAGGAGATCCGCCGGACACTCCGCATCCGCGAAGGGGATCCTCTGGAGATCTTTACCGACCGGGAAGGGGAAGTGATCCTGAAAAAATATTCTCCCATCGGAGAACTCGGCGCTCTGGCGAAGCAATATTCGGAGAGCCTGGCGCAGACCATGAACTGTACGGTGTGCATCACGGACACGGATCAGATCGTGGCTGCAGCCGGAAATGGAAAGAAGGATCTTCAGGATAAATATATCAGCAAGGATCTGGAAAAGGTGATCCAGCAGCGGGAGCATATCCTTGCAAAAGCAGACAGCAACAAATTCATCCGGATCGCGGACGGAGACGTGGACTACCAGGAAGAAGCCGTATGTCCGATCCTGTGTGAAGGGGACGTGATTGGTTCGGTAGTATTTTTGAACCGGGATGAGAAGAAAAAGATGGGCGAGACGGAGCAGAAGGTCGCCATGAGCGCGGCGGGCTTTCTGGGGCGGCAGATGGAGCAGTAATCCTGATTCGTAATGCCGCGCTTACGTGCCGGTCGATACATCGCGGCAATACGCAGTAAATCGTAAGCAGCTGCCAAAAAGCACTAATCTGACAGGCATACAAAGGGTGGGGATACCTTCCGTTAAAGATCCATGTTCCCGCAGAACATACGGACTTTCTTCGGTAAGGTATCGCCTGTATCCCTTAGGACCGTTTCAGCGAAACCTCCCTCCAAAATCACCGTTTTTTTATTCGGTGGATAAAAGAATCATTTAACAAACTTTCTTTTTCTTCACATAAATCAAGGTATTTGTTATCATTAATACACTAATTCCGAAAAGCCATACCTTTGTTATGAAATCACCTGTTCTCATAGAAAACAGGCAAAAAATATTAGTATCTGATATATTTCCAAGATAGTTGAACAGGAAATATCCTATTGATACCAAATAACCTGCTATAACTGAATTACTTAGCACTGCCGCAAAAAAACCAACGCTTCCTAAAGCCAGCTCACTTATTACAGTTCCCACAACATAACTCATATAGGGAAATGTGCAATTTTTCACTATCATAATTTCTGCAAATATACCCGTCAAAAGCACAAGCATTACGATTGCTGTAATCATTCGTATGAGTAATACCATCCATTGCGGTATTTTTCTAGTAAATACCACGTCCCGTATTGCCGCTTCATGTTCCGCTGCATGAAGCGGCACGATTAGTAATATTCCAATGAGTATTACTGACTGCTCCAAACATTCTGCCGAATAGATTTCATTCAAATTTTCAATGCTCCGCAGAACAGGAATTATCAGCAAATATAAAATTGCAATCGACAGGTTATTTCGTATGGATAAACGAAAATTTGCTTTTAATATTCCCCAAAGCCTTACCATAGATATTTGCCACATTGATTTTTCCTTTCCTTTTCTGCTGTAATACCCATACTGACAAGATAACAAGTAAAATACTGATGCCTGCCATTAACAACCTATTAACACAAATGGCATGAAAATTATCCTCTATCAGTTCATAACCCCGCAATGTATTATGCCGTATCATCAGAGTGGTACTTTTTGTATCTCCAGATAACCCAGTCGCACCCTTGTCAATTATCCACCATAAAAATTGCAGCAGGATAGCAATCGGTGAATCTGTCAATAATGTAAAAAATAAACCTATTGCAGAAACTATCATGATAGTAGGCAGAAGCCACCATAAGGTGTATTTGATATAAGAAAAATAATCAATGGAAATATCGTGTTCACTCCCAAAAGATATAAGCGGTATCAAAGATTCAAAGCTCAATAGTATGACTGGAACAAAAACCATTGTAATGCCTGCCAAATATCTTGTTAAAACTAACTTTAAAGAGGATACTTTACGGGTATAAAGCAGCTCCGTCATGTTCTCCAAGTGGTCTTTTAACCACATAAACACAATAATAAAAATCGGATACAATCCTAAAGACAACCCCATGTAATCGCAGAACAGCCGGGCAAAACTCCCTGTCACTTTATCACCCTTGATTGTCTGGTCATACTCGGAACGCGCTTCCTCATAGCCCATTTCCGACAAACCAAAATAGGTAATCATCATTTCTGTTGAATACTGAGAATCTTCTTCTCCAATCATTGTTTCCATTTCACGCATCAATTCTTTAAAACGCTCGTATGTGACTTGTGGTATAAATTTTTTTGTTTTATCCATTTCTTCAATGACATTTGTTTTGTTATCCTCTCTGCTTTGCATATACAGATTTCCATCTTCATCAAAATCTGCTGCGTCAGTTGAAATAATCGTGCCTGTGACAGCAGGAAAATAACCTTGCGGCAAATTACTTAATTGTTCTTCTGTAAGTCCTGTTACCTCACATAGAATTTCAAGCACACGTGCCTGCTCTTTACTGCTCAGCGAAACTGCTTTATAATTTCTTACAGGCAAAGGATATGTGGCGTATAGATTATTTTTGTATTCCATCAATAAAGCTCTGGTCACACCCGTCATAATATCTTCTGGATTATCCTCAGAAGTTTTCATGCCAAAATAATTATCTTCTTTTGTTGGCTCTGTAAGCAGAGGTCGGTCAAAACCGACATTCGCAGGTGTCTTACCATTTGCCCGGTCAATCTCTGTTTTCGTCACACCGCGAAACTCCCCCCACCAACTAAAAACCAATACCGCAATAAAAAGAAAATATACAAGACTACTCGCTATTCCGCGACATTCTCTTAAATATAACTTCATGGACGGACACCTCCCTCTATTTGATGTAATAAATACATATACCCATCTTCCAAAGTAGGGGACTGTATCTTTCCCTTTTCTTTGGGCGGGGTATCGGATAATATTCTGTATTGTATACCAGTACGAGTATTGCTCATATTTAAACAAACGTATTTCTCCTTGATGTGCCTGTCCAGTTCCTTTGATGCCGTAATAAGATATACCTTTCCATCTGCCTGCCGTATCAATTCTTCTGTACTTCCATGAAATATTAGCTTGCCATCATTCAATACTGCAACTCCATCGCAGATGGATTCAATGTCTGAAGCAATATGCGTTGATAAAAGTACAATTCTATCATCTGCAAAATCGCTCAATAAATTGCGGAAACGTATACGTTCTTCGGGGTCAAGCCCTGCCGTCGGCTCATCAACAATAAGAATTTGGGGATTATGAAGAAGTGCCTGCGCAATCCCCAGCCGCCGTTTCATACCTCCCGAAAGAGCCTTGATTTTAGTTTTTGCATTATCTTTCAAATTCACTTTTTCAAGTAGCTCGTCAATCCGTTCTTTTCGTATTTCTTTCGGAATGTCTGATAACAAACCAAGATAATCCATTGCCCCCAAAACTGTCATACTTCTATACATAGAAAAATCCTGTGGAAGATACCCTACCATTTCTCTGATTTTTGCTGTTTCTTTAATTGAAACACCATTTAACCAAATGTCTCCATTTGTTGGAACAGAAAGCGCTGCCAATATCTGCGTCAAACTTGTTTTTCCTGCACCGTTTCTTCCCAACAGCCCATACATACCTGATGGAATTTTCAAAGAAAGATTTTTAATAGCTTCTTTTTTTCCATATCTCTTGGAGAGATTGTCAATAACAATTTCCATAAATAGAAAACCTCCTTACGTTTTACTGTAAGGAGATTCTAATACGCAAAAGACAAATTTTCGCCAACATTATCCCAAAATATCTAAAGCAGCGATTACATACGCCCCTGAAATATCATTATTACCAATCTCTAAGAAACCGCCATGCTTTTCACAAAGCAGCCTGCATACTCCAAGCCCTATACCAAAATGCTCATTTCCTTTCTCTTTTCCATAAAACATATTAGTTGCCTGTCTTAAATCTTCTTCGGAAAATCCTTTTCCGTCATCTTTTACAGACATCAAAAACAGATTGTCTTTTTGATATACTCCCACAACAATTTGCTCATTCATATATCTCATAGCATTTTGCAGTAAATTTTCTAATACACGAAAAAGAACACTCTTATCTATATTGACTGATGGCAGAGAAATATCTGTTAGAAAATCAATTCTTTTATCATTTTTCAACTGGCAGATATTACTTTCTATTTCTTTTAGCACTAAAACCGTATCCTGACGTTCCCGTTTTATTTCGATACCCTCTATTTTCTCAACATCACGAACACATTCTACATACCTTTCTAACCGCAATACCGCTCCCTGCATGGAAGATATTGTGTCCATCAGCATTTCTTCTGTCAGTTTATCTTGCGGAATATTTTTCTCAAGAAAATCAACATATCCTCTTAAAACAGTAATCGGTGTACGCAAATCATGAGCAACAGAAGCATTCAATAGTTTTCTCTGCCTGAGCGTTTCCCATAAAGCTTTACTATTATAACGCAGTTCTTTACGCATTTTTTCCATAGAGCAGCATAACTGTCCTAATTCATCATTACTGCTATATCCAATGCTGAAATCAAGGTCATTATCCTGTATCCTTTTCATTCCTTCTTGTAATTGCAAAATAGGAGTTTTCAGTTTCATACGATAATAAATGGCAGCAGCACTTCCAATACCAACGATAACAGAAAGAACCGGCAAGCCAATCATTGCGGCATAGCACCCATAATACGCAATATTTTCCGCCATGCTTAATCCATGCCATTCAACAGCACTTCCGTTCATATCAATCGTATACTTATTCGTGCTTTTATCCAGTTCATAATCTGGTGACTTGACCATAAGATATTTATTCTTTAAAATTTCCTGTTGGGACTGATTTGCCATAAAAATTGCAATCCCAGAAAACGCACCAATCATGCAGATTGTGATAATAAATGTTAAGGCCATAGACCTCTTTATTGGCGCATTTTTTATTTTATCCATCTGTACCCCACTCCCCATACGGTTTCTATATAGTTTTTTTCTGTATAATTTGCCATCTTATTCCGTATTTTACGAATATGTTCTTTCACCACGATACTATCACCTTCGCCATCATAGCCCCAAAGCTTTTCATAAATAGTTTCTCTGTCAAAAACTATTCCCACATTTTGGGAAAGCAGTCTGATAATCTCAAATTCTTTATTTGAGAAATCTAATTGCCGCTTACCTAAAAAAAGCATCCTGCTATTATAGTCAATAATCAGCTCTTCATCAAATTTCAAATTATCAGCGTTGTTCTTCCGTTCTTCCCGACGCAGGTGTGCCAAAATCCTTGCTAAAAGTTCATCAACACGAAACGGCTTTGTGATATAATCATCACCACCAACTGACAGCCCTTTTATCACATCCTGTTCTGTTACCCTTGCAGTCAAAAATATAATAGGGCATGATATATGTTCTCTAACAAACTGGCACAATTCCAATCCATCCATTTCAGGCATATTTATATCCAATAGGATAATATCTGGCGCAACAGACATAAGCTCTAATGCTCTTTTTGCATTATTGGCAGTATATACAAGAAAATTCTCTGCCTCTAAACATTTTTTCATCATTGTAAGGATCATTTCTTCATCGTCTATAATCAATATTTTATGCTTCATATGCAATGCCCCTTTCTCAATGCAATCTGTTTTATTATAAAAAATAAAAGACAAATTTTCGACAATTCAGAACTTGTTTTTTACTACTCCAAATTATACTCATTTAGTCAAACCTTATCAATTGTACGAATGCAAATTTGTATTTCCCGACAGCCCTTTTTAGGTTACAACTGTTTCTTCGTGTATATTCCCGCGGAGCAGGCAGGCTTTCTTCGATAAGGTATCACCTGACATTCCTGAGTGTGTTTTCTCTGAACAGTCGAATTTCCTCCGGTAAGGCAGTCATATTTCTCTCAGGATATTCATAGACTGTATCAGTAGATACCGGTAAATGTGGAATGGGAGGAAAAAAGAATGGATAAAAAAAAGAGAGGGCAGGAGATCGAAAACGGATTGATCTGGATGCTCAAATCATTATTGTGCGCTTACATAATCAGCGGTCTGCTGCTGTTGTTCCTGACGTTTCTGCTTTATAAATTCAACATTGACGAAGGCAAGGTGGCCGCAGGGATCATCATGATCTATGTCATATCCACGTTTCTAGGCGGATTTATCATCGGGAAATTATCCGGAAACCGGAAGTTTCTGTGGGGGCTGACCTGCGGCATCCTCTATTTTGCGCTTCTTTTGCTGGTGTCCCTGGGAGTTTACCGCTCCCTGCAGGGAAACGGGGCTAATGTGGTAACGACGCTTCTGCTCTGCGCCGGCGGCGGGATGCTGGGAGGAATGGTATCATAGCGAACTGAGGCATGAAAAAACGGCAGAAATGGATCATCCGGCCCGGAAGGGAGTGCCGCGGCTCCCCCGGGTCTCTGACCTGATCCGAAGTTTTGTCAAACACTTTTCTCATTCATTTTAGTGCGGGATTTTATCTCATTCCGATGACCATTCCCAATATGTAGGGAATCAACCAGATTGCCCACACCGCAAGGCTGAACCTATGAAAGTTCTTCGCCGTATCTTCATTATCTCTTATCAGAACAACCGTCGCCCATACAGCATGTACGATCATAAGACCAATCGCAAGAGCTCCTGTTACAGCGTGCAGAGACAGACCTCCTGAGAGTATGGAATGCTCTGCGATCTGTCCCATCAAAAGGGTTCCCGTTGTATCCATGCAAAGCCCCAGCCAAAAGAATACCAGGTGCATTCTTTTCAGTCTTTTACTTCGATGCTCTGACCACACACCGATGGTATAGAACACTAACGCCAATGTGATCGTGATGATCGCAGCTGTCAATTTTCCTGTCATTTGAAAGCACTCCTTCCATGGTTATTTCCGCGTTTCCTTCTTCATTATAAAAGATTTGTTGTCAATTGCCCGCATCGTAGCCAAAATCCCATCCAGATGATCATACTCATGCTGGATCAGTTCGGACATATCATCATCCAGATGCATTTCCTGTTCTTCCCAATTTTCATCCATGTAATGTAAAATACAATGGCGGCAGCGCCGGACCCGGACCAGCAGATTTGGAAATGACATGCAGTCATCCATCAGTTCCATCCATTCATCGCCCACGAATTTCAGTTTTGGATTGATGATTACATATGGCCTGTCTGTCAATATACAGATCAGCCGCTTCTTCACTCCAATCTGCGGGGCCGCGATTGCCCGTCCGAATCCATAGTCCCGGCGGATTCCCTTGATGCAGTCAAACAGATCCGCAATAACAGGACGCAGACCGTCTAACTCCTCACGTTTTATTTCCTCTGAAATCTCATATAGTCTGGGATCACCCAGCAAAAGAATATCTCGTTCCATCTGCTCCTCTCCTTCACCATTTTCCAGACGGCATTGCTTCCTGAGTCATCAAAAAAGCCGGGCAAAGCAGCAGATGTCTCAATCTGCAGCCTTATCCGGCATAACACCTTCTTTGGATTTGCTGCCCTCCGGACGAAAGTGATTATATAATATCTATATCGATTTTTCAACAGAAACTCCGATATCGGGCTGACTTTAATTTATATGATTTTGAAGCTTTGGGGTTTCATCTGTCAATACATCCAGTCCTGCCGCCCGGACAATTCCCTGATCCAAGGCATCTGCCAAGTCTTTTTCATTGACGCTGAGACCTCTCCCCAGATTCAAGAAAATAGGACTTCGCTTCATTTTGGCAAATTCTACAGAAGTAAAATACACTCTATTTCTATCACTGAGATTCATGTGATTTGATATGACATCTGCATTTGCATATACATCATCTGCTTCCATAAGCTCCACTTCTAATTCTTCTGCGGTTTCTTCGGACACATAGGGATCGTGGGCAATCACTTTCATTCCCAGTCCCTTTGCAAGCTTTGCAACCTGACGTCCAATTTTTCCAAATCCGAAAATGCCAAATGTCTGTTCCTCAATGCGGATGGGTGTCCTGGCATTGTTAAAATTCCACTGATACCTTTTTTCAACGTCATATGTGTAGACTTTCAGATTTTTGTTTAAAGCCAGCATCAGCGCAATTGTATGCTCTGCCACGTCCTTTGTACAGTATTCTCCTACCGGACAGACACCGATTCTGCGCATTGTAGCTTCTTCTATATCTACATTGTCATATCCGGTAGCAATGATCGAAATCACCTTTAATCCAGGCGCATGGTCCATGACCTCTTTATCTATTTTCAGAAAACCTGTCAGAAGCGCTGTCGTATCCATCAACTCCCTGTAGAATTCCTCTATCCGATCATCCTGATATCCCAAAACTACGACTTTACAGTCCGGACACCCTTTTTTTAGCATGCGGATCATATAATCCGGAGAGGGAACCATGCAATTTTCCCGCTCACAAATCAATATTTTCTCCATTTTATCTGCCCCCGGATCACTCACTCATATTCACGGACGATCTGCTGTGTGCCGCAGTGAATACTTCCGTTTCCTCTGTTGATCTCACTAAAGTCAATCGTATCAACAATCTCTATTCCATTTTTTACCATTGCTTCCGCAGTCCGTTCATTTCCTTTCATAGTAATCACGCGGCCTGGTGCTACTGCCAGCACATTAACTGCCCAAAATTCATTGGGATCCGCCTCAATCGTTTTTACTCCCAGCTTTTTCAGTTCCTACAGAAATCCCCATGCCAGAAAATTTGGATTAATCAATGCCACGTCCCGATCCAGCATCACAAATCCACAGTCTACGTGAATCAGCCATCCCGGCATCTCTGTACGAATCAGACGTACACCTGCCGCGTTAAAAATGGCTTCCAGCTGATCAGCGCCTTCTTCGTTGACACGACTTGAAATTCCTACTACAGCCGTTTCTGGATTGATCATTGCCACACTTCCGCCTTCTACGGTTCCATTTCCACGGATCATTCCGCAGATCGGCATACCGATTTTGGCCAGAATGCTCTGATACACTCTTTCTTCGCCATGCCGCATAAGCGGATTCATTTTCATGATAACAGCGCCTCCAGGTATTGCAATAAAGGGATCTCTTGAAAAAATCAGCTTAGTCAGGTTCTCACCTCCCGGAGTCTGGTAATCCTCTGCATCCGTATAAATAACCTCTGCCCCTTCTCTGCGCAGAATACTGGCAAGATGATCATGCTCTTCCTGCATTTTAGCAATATCCAGCGGTTCTTTCCTCATCCAGTAGCCTTTTCCGTTTGAATCTACAAGAGCGTCACATTCCTGATTATAGACATAATCCCTGTTTACATTTTCCAGTTCTTTGCCCATCTTTCTCCCCAATTTGCTTTCTGATATTTCTCCGTTTCAAATGCATCCTCGTTCACTGCATCTATAAAAGCCCATGTCTTGTTCATGCTTCCTATTTCTGCCATAATTTTTATCTCCTGTCATACTCTTTTTGTTGTAAAACCGGCCGGTAAGGGTCCCCTATAACAGGATGATAGCATACCGACTTCTTTATATCACTAGGATGATCCGGCCTACCTGGGGTCCGTTTCCATGGACAAGCGCCATCTCATATGATACGGAAACCCTATCTTGTCATAGAAGAGAATCAAAACTTTCATTATTCCCTGATGAAATCCATGATTGAGGGTGCTTCTCTGTCCGAGATCTGCAACCAGCTCTATCATTCCAACCAGATGATACTTGCGGTGGCTGATACAGACCTGCACCTGGCCGGATATTCGGATTGCTTTGACTGGAAGGAATATACCCGGAAAATGGTCCCGGATATGCTTCAATATTCCGGCTCCTCCATGGACAATCTGGACCATGAAACGGTTTCCATCTATACCTATCTGTCACCGCTTCTGTCTTCCCAGGGGATCCGGATCTTTCTGTTTCCAATCCTGCTGCATGAGACTGCATATGGTTATATTTTGCTTTGTACAGATATTGCCACAGATCAATTGGATGAAACCATCATTATGAAGATCCAGCAGCTCAGCCTGGTGGTTGCCCTGCAGTTCAGCAAACAGAATGACATCAACACAGCGACACGGCATTTCAACAGCTTTCTGTTTGAAAAGCTGCTCCAGGCGGAGCATCTTACCCATGAGGATGCCGTTCATTATCTTGCTCCTCTGGAAAAGAAGATCCATCGGAGATATTATGTCCTGTATTTTCAGTCAGACTCCAGCAGCAACATTGACTCTTTTATCCAGCAGAGCAGCCGCATCAGCCGTTTTCATACCATGGTCCGCAGCACGCTGCCGAATGCAAAGCATATCCTGATGTTTGAAAAGGAGAACGCCCAGGTTGTCCTGCTTCCTTTTCCGTATGATCATCTGGAAGCGGACCTTCTGAAAATACGTGAGCTTTATATCCGTACCATGAAGCCGAACTCTATATTTATCGGGATCAGCATGCCCGCAGAGCTCTCGAATCTGGCCGAAGCCTTCCGACAGGCAAAGCTGGCTTCCTCCTTCCTGTCAGGCTCCAGGAAGGAACTGCCCTACATGCTTTATCAGGAGCTTGGCATGATCCGTTATTTTTTCAATCACTCCGGAGAGCTGGATTATAAATTTCTGGAAGAATTCATACAGAAATATATCGCTCCTCTCGAGGAATATGACAGGAAGCATCATACCGAGCTGTTGAGGACATTGGAGCTTTACCTCTCCAACAATGGATCCAAAAGAGAAACGGAGCAGAAATTATTCATCCATAAGAATACTCTGCGTGCCAGGTTAGCTACGATCAGCAAAATTCTGAACTGTGACGTAGATTTACTGGAGGATCTGTTCGAGATCCAGCTTGCCTTCCGCTTAAAGCATTTATTTGAAAAAGACGGGGAAAAAGATAGAAATTTTTTACCTTGAAAACCGCACTTTATTCTGCTAAAATCAGAAAGAGCAAAAAAGCACACAGGATGGAGAGATTTTTATGAGTCTGACGATACCCATTGAGACCTCCGCACGCCACATCCATTTGTCGCAGGAGGACTTTAAGACACTGTTCGGCCCCGATGCCGAGCTTACTTATGTAAAAGAACTGAGCCAGCCGGGACAATATGCCTGTCAGGAACGGCTCACCGTTGTCGGCCCGAAGGGGAGCTTTGAAAATGTCATCGTTCTCGGTCCCTGCCGTTCCAAAACTCAGGTAGAGGTCTCCGTAACCGACAACCGGAAGCTGGGGATCCCCAGCGTGATCCGCCAATCCGGGGACATCAGCGGCACCCCGGGATGCACCCTAGTGGGTCCCAAGGGCCAGGTGGAACTGACTGAGGGTGTCATTGTAGCAAAGCGCCATATCCACATGACCCCGATCGACGCAATCCGTGCCCGCGTAAAGGATAATGATATTGTATTCGTGATCACCACAAGCTTTGAGCGTTCCCTGATCTTTTCAGACGTGGTGGTCCGTGTCAGCCCTTCCTTTGCCCTTGCCATGCATGTGGATACGGATGAGGCAAATGCATTTGCCAATGAGGACAATCCTACCGGGGTGATCTTAAAGCTGTTCGACGGACACACCTACAGCCTGCAGTCCTGGGCGGAGGAGCTGCAGTCAGGCATCAACCGCTGACCTGTCCGACTCCCTGCGCAAAAGGCAGATACCACAGATTTCCAGAGATATACTGGCGAAGCATGGATCTATAGATCCTGCGGATTTTCTGTCTCGAAATGAATGATACCATTTGAAATAAGGAGGATACTGTTATGAGCAAGATTGAAGAAGTAAGAAAAGATATGGTCACTGCCATGAAGGCCGGAGAAAAGGAACGAAAGGCCACATTGTCCGCGCTTCTGACCGCATTGAAGAACAAGGCCATCGACAAGCGTGCCGATCTGACCGAGGAGGAAGAGGTGCAGGTGATCTTAAAGGAGATCAAGCAGACAAAGGAAACACTGGATACCACTCCGGCGGACCGCACGGATATTATTGAGGAATGTACGAAGCGTCTCTCCGTATTGGAAGAATATGCGCCGAAGATGATGGATACTGAGGAGATCAAGGCTGTCATCCAGGAGGTGTTATCCGCTCTTGGAATCGATGCTCCGACCGCAAAGGACAAAGGCCGGATCATGAAGGAGCTGATGCCGAGAGTAAAGGGAAAGGCTGACGGGAAACTGGTCAGTGAACTGGTTGCATCCCTGTTTTCATGATCATCTCCCCGCAGCAGTCGCATCCCTGTTGTATACATGTGTGCCAGTACAGCGTTGCATAAATATCGGTGAATAATGCAATGCTGTACTTGACCGGCTGCTGCCGGGAACTACCGTAGAGAAAGGATTTTATCCATGTTTATCCTGATTATGAATCAACTGATCAAAATGCTGTTCATTATGATCCTTGCGTTCCTCTGTTACCGCCTGCATATCATCAACCAGGAAGGAAACCGGAATTTTTCCAACCTTCTGCTGATGGTGGTCAATCCCTGCCTGATCATCACCGTATTCCAGACGGATTACGACCCTGGTCTGGTGCGCGGACTCCTTGCCGCATTTGCTGTTGCTGTGATCGCGCATGTGATCGGCTTTTTTATTGCCCATTTTCTGGTTCCTGAAAAAAAGAATCCGGAGTATGCATTGGAACGCTTTGCCGCCGCATATTCCAACTGCGGCTTTATCGGGATTCCTCTGATCAACAGTGTCCTTGGCAGCAAGGGTGTGTTTCTTTTGACCGCGTATATGACCGTATTCAATATCCTGACCTGGACCCACGGCCTGATCCTGCTGAACGGGAAGTTCTCGGCAAAGCGTCTGAAGGAAGGGCTTCTTGCCCCGATCGTGGTCTGTACGGTCATCGGAGTAATCCTGTTCTTTCTGCAGATCCGTATTCCTTCTCCGCTGATCGATTCCATGTACTATATCGCGGACATGAATACCCCGCTGGCCATGATGATCGCCGGTTTTTCCGTTGCCCAGGCAGATCTGAAAAAGATATTTTTCCACATCCGCACCTACTGGATCAGCTTCATGAAGCTGGTCGTAATGCCGCTTGCCGTGCTTGTATTTTTGGCACTCATTCCGGTTGACCGGGATGTGGCATATACCACACTGGTGGCTGCCGCCTGCCCTACCGCAACGACCCTGACCATGATGGCCATCCGGTTTAAACGCAATTATACCTATGCCTCCGAGATTTTCTCATTCAGTACGGTTTTGTCTGTATTCACGATCCCGGCGATCACATTTATCGCGGATCTTGTCCTGTAAAATCAAACGGCCCGGCAGATGTCTTATGATTTGTTCTTCCTTTCATAAAACATCCGCCGGGCTATTTGATAAAAATTTTCCAGCTGTGCGGTTGCGATTTGAAATCTCAGTTTTATGCAATTTATTGCAATAAAATTGAGATTTCGGATTAGCAGCTTTCTGACATCCTTATAATCTTCACAACATGTACGGTTTGATCCTCTACAGTAAATTTCACTTCCATGTCCGCATACCGCATCCCGTACACCCTTTTCGGATCCTGCTGGTACGAGGGCCTTGGGTCCTGTGCCAGAAGCTGGCAGATGATACGGCGCTCTTCCTCCGCCACATCTGCTCTCAGTTCCTCCGGGAAATCCACTTCCAGCTCATACTCCTTTACCCTGTCCGCAAAGCCTCCCGCCGCCTCCGGATAGCTGTCCGCATAAGGCAGATATGGCTTGATATCCAGTATTGGAGTTCCATCCTGCAGATCTGCTCCCAGCACATGCAGCACCGGCCCTTCCGGGGTATCCAGCTCCACTTTTTCCAACTGGACACAGGAGAGACCGATGGGATTTGGCCGGAAGGGAGATCGGGTGGCAAATACCCCCTTGCGGAGATTCCCGCCCAGGCGCGGCGGCCGTACGGTCGGCGACCACGGTCTACCCGCACTTTCCGAAAACACCCATAAAAGCCAGATATGTGAATATTCCTCCAGCCCCCGGAAGGCTTCCGCCGCACGGTATTCCGGCTCAAATATGATCTTTGCCTTTGTATCCGCCAGCCCTCCCTGCCGCGGGATCCCGAACTTTTCCGGGAAACTGCCGCGGATATGCGCGATCGGATTCATTGTAACAATCTGCCCCATTGGTTTCTCCCCTCCATTCCTCATAGCCCTAATGCACATTCACTGATTTTTCCATGGGCAAAATACGAAAAGCACCGCCTTTTGTCTATCTGAGCACTCTCGGAAACTCCCTTGCCCGAATTTCCAAGAATGTTCTATCTGTAAAACGAAATATAACCGGCTTCGGTGGGATGGTCTGCGATGAATCCGTCCCGTTCCTTTAACACCTGAAATGCAATCATCAAATCAGCTCCTGCGGAAATAAAATTAACCATCATAGTCAATAATGACACCGTACCGGGATATATAAAAATAAAAAGCACACTGCCGCCCCCCAATACGGTAAAAGGTGCCAGAACGCCAGCCAGATAGGCTCTTTTTCCTAATACTGCTTTACAGGCACAGCTCGGCATCATTGCATTGATGTTAAACCGGACAGCATTCCAGCCTTTCCCGCTGGCAACTGCCCATCCTATCCCATGCAATAATTCATGTATGACAACGGAAACCGCGATGATCGCTATAAACAAAACGTAAAAAGCAATCCCGCTTACCTCCAGTAAATATGCTCTTTCAATCAGAAAAAAGCGATACCATAATCCGAAGACGATTACAAACGGAAGCCCATAAAGGGCTCCCAAAACCATTGCCTCTCCAGACGTGATCGTAACGTCTTTTTCTTGATAGCCTTTTTCATGTAAATCGGCTTTCATCCTTTCAAAATCTTCACTGTGATGATCCATCAGTACATCCTCCTCTATAAGAAGAGCTGTGCAATAATGATCACAAACCAGACAACCAGCAAAAGACCATTGAGACGTGCCAGCAGGCGAAGGACTCTGTTTTCCGGCAGCTCGCCTCCGAAGATGGGGTTTCCGGAATACAGACAGCTTGCAGCTATGATCAGTCCGGAATAATTAGATGCAATATTCGTATTTCCTCTGTAAATAGAAAGGAAATATCCCATAAAGGCAAGGAAAAGAGCCGTCAGCATTACCACGTGGTTGGATAAGATTGATTTTGTTTTCATAATGAATACCTCCTGTTGTTTTGTTATCTTGAAATTACTATAACAGACAGAAGGTCCATTTGTTCATTTTTTACGCGAATTGTCCGTTTGGCTTCATGAGCGGTCATTGGTCAGGATGCGGCATGTAGCTTAAGCGGTCACATTCCTATTTTGCGTCCTGTTTTCTCTGTGCATTATACTCTGTTTTGGCTCTTCTGGACAGGGGGCATTCTTCTCCATTGTCCAGAATGACCGTCTGACGTTTCAGATCCACAGTCCGGATCCGGCTGCGGTTTACCAGAAACCCTCTGTGGCACCGCCAGAAATCCTTACCCATTTCTTCTGCAAAATGCTCCAGGCTGCTGTTAAATTCCAGCAGTTCGTTATCCAGATGCAGGCAGAGTGTGTGCTTAAATCCCAGCGCCTCGAAGTAAAGGATCGTGTCTACCGGGATGTGCCGGATGGTATCAAACAGCCGGATCGTACAGTATCTGCCATTTTTAGGCTGTTCACTGGCAAGCCGCTGCTGTACGCTTTCCAGGCATTCTCTTACCCGGACGGCCATTGCGCTGTCATCACCTTTTACGATATAATCCAGAGCTTCCAGCCGCAGACGGAAGGTTTCAAAAGCCAGATCATGATGCGCCGTAATAAATACAATAAACCCCCGCGGATCGTGAAGCCTCAGCTTCTGCGCCAGCTCCAGCCCGCTCATCCTGCCCGGAAAATCAATGTCAAGGAAGTATACCGCCGGTATGGTATCTCCTGTCTGCAGTTCCAATAATTTTTCCGGTGTATCTGCTATGCGGACAGGTCCCATATCCCCGTTCAATATGGTGATCTGGTTCGAAATGATGTGTTCCAGCCGGTCGGCCACCGGCTTTTCATCATCACATATATAAATTGGGATCATTTGTCTCCTCCTACGCCGCCGGAAGTCTCAGCTCCTGCACAAAATAACCGTCCTTTAAGTAGGTTCTCGCAACACAGCCCTTACATCTGGACACGATCCGCCGATAGCTTGTAAGCCCTGTCCCCCGGCCTTTTCCCTTTGTAGTATAGCCCTTCCGGGAGAGCGCGGACAGCTCCGGCGCCTGATCATAATTATTTGCAACTGCGATATACAGTTCTTTTTCTTCCTGAAGCAGAACGATCCGCACCGTTCCGGCCGTTTGAGGCGCCGCCTCCATTGCGTTGTCGATCAGGATTCCCAGGCTCCGGAGCAGATCCTCCGTTTCCATCACGACCTTGCTGTCCACCGGATAGAGCACCTCAAGCGCGGAATGGATCTCTCTTTTCCGCATATCCGCCAGCTTTGCGGTCAACAGGCTGCGCAGAGGATAAAGCGTGATATGATTCAGCCCGTCCATCTGCTGGATCTCCTGCCCCAGCTTTTCATCGAAATAGCTGCTGGTCTTTCTCATAAACTCCTGAATCCCCGCAAGATCACCTTCCTGCGCCTGCAGGGTCAGACCGGAAAACAGATTCGTAAAATCATGGCGGAAAGCGCGTATCTCCTGCTGCAGCTCCTCCAGGAGCTCCATATGTGCCTGATTCTGTGCGATCGTTTCCTCCTGCGCCCGGATCTTATCCTGTCCCGCGGCATACATGGCCAGGAACTGCACCCAGAACAGGGCAACTACAATGAGCGCAAAAAAGAATATGCTATAACCCACGCCCGGCGCAGTATCCGGATACAGCCAGTCCAATACCTGCCAGACACACATCAGAAGGAAGCTGAAAAGAAGCGTTCCCGCCGCCCATGATCTTCTGGAAAATAAATGTGAAAAATACCGGTAGAAGCTGCTTTTTCTCAGTATCCACACAACAGCCGCGGCGATCGGCAGCACTGCCAGGTACGGAATAAAAATCGTAATAAACGTATACAGATACATTCCTCCAAATGTCGGGCTGTAATAAGCTGCCGCTTCCTGCAGCACAGAATTTGCCGTATAGGCAATAAAATCTCCCAGAAACGCAGCGGCCAGCCCCTGCCAGAAATCCGTCCCCAAAAAACGGCGCAATACAAGCGCCAGCACGATCGAATGCAGCAGATTCCCAATCGTGCCGTTGAAAAAACTGAACACCTTTTCATACTCGTACGCATCAGCCAGCACATAAGCACCGACTATGCCTGCGAGAATCAAAGCATTTCCCAGCAGATAATAAATGGTATAGATCAGACAGGGAAGTATTTTCATCTTTTTCCCTAAAATCCCGGATGCCAGAGCATACAGCCCCACCCCGAAGCAGACCAGTGAGAACCCCACTGAAAACAACCGAAACGAAAGCGGCATAACCAAATCCTCCTGCTTGTATAATCTCCGTACATCATTATATATGATACTTTCGGACGGTGCAACACTGAAAAAATCTGTCCCTTTTATCCCGCTTTATGTGAGAACCAACATTATGCATATTTCCTCTTTCCGTATTGTTTCCTGTTCATTGCCGTATTTGTTCCTCAATCTGGAATCAATGGCTTTTTGGTAAAGCGATTTCCTCACCACTTTCTTTTGATAATACATAAATATTGCCTGTATCACAGGTAACAGACATTGCAGGTATATGACTGATCAATTCCTTGTTATTCCCGTCCTTGCCGCAGGAATACAGACATCCGCCGTCCGTCCTGGAAATATAATAGATTGACTGCTCATCCATGCAGAAATCATATGCAACTATATTTTCATAAGTGTAAGTTTCATTACTGGAAACGTCATATCTTGTTAAAACCCCCTGTTCATTTTTGTAAAAGATGCTTTCCCCATCGAATGAAATATTTCCGTTTACAGGAATATCGAGCTTTACAGTTTTTCTGGTATACCGGTTTACTTTTGTTATGCCATCATTGCCAATGAAAAACAGGTTATCGTCATTCAGGAAAAAAGCGTGGTGAAAATCCAGAAACTTCCATTTATCCCCCATTTCATAGTCAATGCCCAAAAGAGAACGCCCGGAATTAGTCATCTGCTCAAAGATTGTTTTTTCCTCAAAGGTATTCAGATTCAACTCTACAACCGACACTATCGTTACATTGCTGTTATAGTTTCCCACCCGGTTGATATAGCTTTCCATAACCGATGTGGTGTAATACAGATATGGCGGACACACATAAAGCGCACGTATTTCTTCTTCATCAGAAAATACCCCAAACATAGGGGAACGTGCTAAAGGATATGTTTCCCCCGTGGAAGTATTTTTTAGAGAATAATCAAAATTCCCTGCATCCTGTATAATTTCATATCCCATACAGTCATACCCAAAGGGCACGCTGTAGCCTGCCGATGAATTATAGACAACGCTTCCCGTTTTTCCACGGCCTGAACATCCCGTCACTGCCAATGCCAGACCAAACATGACAACGAAAGCCGCCCCACGCTTCTTTTGCCCTGATCTCATCAGCCATCTGTTAGAATTACGCCGTAAAATCCAGGCAACGGCCAAAGTACACAAAATCACGGATACAAAGAGCAATGTCAAAAGCGTAACCGTGCCAACCTCCGCAAAAATAATTTTCTCATCACCCGTCAGGGCATCGCTCATAACAATATCCCCTGCAAAAAAGTCTGTTCCAAGCAGAAACGGCAGAGGCAGAGGCAGACGGTAAATGCTGGTTTTCGATAAGCCTATATAGGGAATAATCACGGACACCGCGCCTGTAAGCAGGGTGACCGCATACTTTTTTGCCAAAACGGAAATGAACATCAGGAGTATCGTAAGAAACACACCGCCAAACATCCGGAGCAACCCTATAGATACATATCCCTCCAACAGCGACATACCCTTGCTGCTGTCTGCAAAGTAACGAATGCTCTGAATCGGATAATCCCCATCCGGCAGTCCGTATTTGAACCTGTAAAATCCGTATTCAATAAGCGAAATGCAAAGTGACAGGAAAAGGACAACCGCAATCATAATGAGCAGCTTATACAGAGCGCTTTTTCGCCCCTCCCTTGCAGTCAGGATCAGGGTGTCCATCTGGCAGCTGTACTCAGAACAGAAAACAGGCGTAACAATCAGCAAAATGCCAAGGAAGAGAATGAAATTAAGCGTACCTTTGCCAAGAAGCCCCATCCATCCGTTTGTCTGGAGAAAACAGCGGTTCCCCGCATTTTCGCAGATATAGAGATATTGCTGATAGATAACCTCAAATCCATTTTGACGCTCCAGAACCTTCTCTATTTCCCGGCTCTCTTTTTTATATTCACTTTCACTGATCTTCCCGTCATAGTAGTTCTCCAAAAGGCTGTTCTGCCTCTCCTTCGCTTTTGCAATCCTCTCCGCCTCCTGCTCCAGATAAAGGGAAGATTCCTCGGTGCAGTATCCGTTTACCTTTTCCAGATACCATTCATATTCATTTTTATACCGCTCCATCGCTATGTCTACAGGGTTGTCGGACAAGGCGAGCCAGACTGTGCCAAAGAGCAGGACAAGGGCCATATAGAACAACCCCCTTTGCCAGAGCATAATCTTTTTTACTTCGTACATAAATCCAGACATTTTATCCTCCTTTCCCGGCAATAAGAGTTCCTTTTAGAAAGCATCATCATTGCCGTTATGGAAACCACCCCTACGGTTATGGCAAAAATAATTGCTGCCTGGAAACTCTGTACCGGATATCCTGCAAAACCAATAAACTCGGTCTTGCCAAATAGTATGCGGTTAGCAAGCAGCGAATACGGGTTTATGATTTTGAGCCAGGTATTACTGAAACAGCTCTGTGACGCGCCTGTAATAATGAAACACAGAGCTGCTCCGAAATCAGCGACAAACGGAACAAGGGCATTACGCCCAAACATGGAAATCAATAGAAACACCATGCTCATTGTCCATACGCCGACTGCCCTTATCACTGCGGACAGAATCGCATATTGCCATAAATTACAGTTTACCGCAGCCGTGCTGAAATTGCTGACAGCATACAGCGGAAGATTTCCTCCTTCCGCCGTTCCGAAGAAATACACAAAGCCAATATAATCCACAACAGAAAACCATATGGCCACACTGAGCACAAACAAAGAAGCTGCGGTAATTTTAGCAAATGTGGTCTTTTTACCGCCGCCCGGATTTGTCAGCAGCAGCATATCCATCTGTGTTTCCTTTTCGCAGACAAAGGTGCTGACAACCCCGTACAGACACAGAAATAAAACCAATATGCCCGAAAAATCATAGTTCAGATAATAGTTATACATTTCCTCATAGGCAAAGGCTTTTATGCTTCGCCCAGAATAAAGGTGATAGATCACACTGTTTTTACGTGCTTCTACAGTCTGCCCCCGTTCTTTGTAAACAGCGGCATTTTTCTTTGCCCTCTCTGCCACTTGAAACGCATAAGTCCGATAATGGTAGAAATATTCCATAGGCTCTACATAGTATTTTTCCAGGATATTCCGGTCACTGTATATATTTCCCGTCATCATATCCGGATTGTCTTTGGCTGTGCTTGCTGTCATATCAGCCGTAGCGTCTGCTAACGGCTGATATATGGAAAGAAGATGATTGATTTTTTCAGCAGTGATCTCCCCTCTGTAATCCTCATAAAGCTGCCAATACACGCTGTTCCAACTGCGGCTGTCATTTCCATCCGCCAGGTAGGAATACGAATGGAATTCGCTGTTTATTTTGAACAGGTTTATTACACTGAACAAGATGAGTACAACAAGTATTGACCGCTTGCAGAATAATTTGTAAAATTCATATTTGATTAAGCGCGTCATGTTATCTCTCCCTTAACTCATTGCCCACGGAAGTAATATAGAAATACATCTTCCAGGTTAGGGGAAACCTTTACCGCGTCTGAAGCAGGCAGCATATCGCTTACGATTCTTACTAAAAAGCGTTCCCCCTGCTGTTTCATATTGCTGACATAATATTTGCTTCCAAGTCTGGCAGCGTCTTCCCCGTTTACTGTCACCTCCCACACTTTCCCATAGATATTCTGTTCTAATGTGTCGGTAGTTCCCTGGGTTATTAAGGAGCCTTCCTTTAAGATCATAATCTCCTTTGCGATACACTCCACATCGGAAACGATATGGGTGGCCAGCAAAATTGTCCGCCCCCGCGCGAATTTTGAGATCAGGTTGCGGAAGCGGATACGTTCACTGGGATCAAGCCCTGCTGTCGGCTCATCCAAAATGAGAATTTCAGGATCGCCCAGCATCGCCTGGACAATGCCGACCCTCTGCCGCATACCGCCGGAAAGAGCGCCAATCTTTTTCTCTTTAGCATTTGAAAGATTGACAATGCTCAGAAGCTCCAAAGCCCGTTTTTTTCCCTGTTCGTCAGGGATTCCTTTCAGCGCACACATATACAGCAGAAAATCCATCACTGTAAAATCCCGGTAGAAAAAAGGATATTGCGGCATATATCCGATTTTTGACAGGAAGTCCTTACCCAATGTTCCTGCATCCTGTCCGTCAATCAAAACCGTTCCGCCATCGCTTCCCAAAATACCCACAAATATATTGATCAGTGTCGTCTTTCCCGCGCCGTTAGCGCCCAAAAGCCCATAGACGCCCTCCGTAAGCTCCGTGGTGAAATCTTTCAGGGCATACTTGCCCTTATACTGCTTTGAAACATTTTGCAATGATATTTTCATAGGCAATCACCTCGCAAAGCCAAAGGTTGTTATCAATGTGCTTACCTCGTCAATACCCCGTCCAAGCACAACGATACAGATGCCGGATTCATCCAAAATCAAAATCTGTGGAACACGCAGAAAATAGGTACTGTTGCTGTCCTGAACAGTTTCCGTATGGATACTTTTTCCCGATGCCGTATCATAAATGTTGATTGTAACACTGCTTTCCTCCAAAATAGCAGTAGCCACATATTTTCCCTGCCCGGAGCAGTAAACACCGTCTTTTCCCTCACTGCGGCTTGAGAACGACATCGTATTTTCTGTATTGGATATGGTATCAAGCATCAGCAGGGTTCCATTATTTTTGTCAAAACTCTGGGGCATAATAAGCAGGTTTCCGCCCTTTTGCACTTCTTCCGTATCTACCTTGTAATCCCCCTTTTTGGTAATCGTGAAATTTGCGCTGTCTGTGGATACTGTACCATAAACACTGACCCCGTCCCCGCCAATGGAGGTATCTGTAGCCATGCCTACATAGACTAAAGTGCTGTTCCCCGTAAAGGTAAGGCTGTCCATGGTTGCAATCTGCATATTACCTGCCGTGCCTTCTTCGGAATAGTTCAGAATGGTACGAACCTTCCGGGAAGAAACATCATAAAGGTAAAGCCCCTGAAGTCCGCCGAAAGCAACCTGTTTTCCGTCCTGTGAAATAGTGATCCCTGTGATCTGCGAGGTAAAATCGTCACTTAATAATCCGCTAAAGGAAATGGTATCCTGAATAGCAAAGTCCTTATTCAGTATGTATCCATTGATGCCGCCGCTTTCTGATGCAGCAAATGAACCGTTGCCGCCTCCGCCGCCAGCCTTTCCCTGGCCCACAACAAAGTAGCCGTCTGTAAAAGTCTGTACGCATAAATCTTCCATGAAAATATCCACACTTGCGATTGTTTCGCCTTTCCCCATATCGTAAAGATAAAGCTGATCCGCCGCAACGATAATCCGGCTTCCATCAGCATAATAGCAGCCGCTGACCTTTCCTGAAAAAGCGGAATCCTTAACCGTGCTGACCGCCATAATATTTTTATCTGTGCCGTTATCCTGCAGATCAATCACGTTCATTTCGCTGCTTTCATTTCCGGTATTTTCCGATGAATCATCTTCTACGGATTGCGGTTCCATGTTTATGGCTCCATTTTCAGATCTGTTCCCATTCTCCTGTCTATCCCCGCAGGCCGACAGATGAAGCGCCAAAGCAAGCATAAGTATCATACACATCCATTTTGTTTTCATTTTCAGTCCTTCTTGTATAATAAAATTGAACCTGTTTTACTTGTAACTGAATTTCCGTCCGCCGCAACGGCTGTCGCATAAAAGGTATTAAAGCCATCCAGCTTAGCGGTATCTATGGTTGCCTCAATAATCCACACATTTCCTTTGCTTAATGTGACATCACAGGAAACCACTCCATCAAAAGATATGGGCTTATGGTTTAAGAAAAATGATATGCCATATCTTGCGCCTGGCGTTCCACAAAGGGTGTAGCGCACGGTAAGCGTATCTTTCCCGGTAAGGTTGATATTGTCATACACCACCTCGCCATCATGGGTCATCGTCCAATAAACACTGTTATCCATGGTATCCATCGTAACGCCATCCCATCCTGCTTTCACAAGCTCATTCTCAATAAAAGAGGAAGTGACTTTTTCCTCTGAAATGCTGACATCACGAAAAGCAGTTATACTTTCTCCATTAATGCTGTCATTTTCCGGAGCATCCTCATTAAAATGCAGTTTCAGCACTCTTTCAAAACTCTGATGATACCAGCCATAGCTTGAGGTTTCTTTCATATCAGGCTGGAAATCGGGCCTGGTGACGCTCACGACCGTCATATTCAGGGTATCGCCTTTTTTCCCTGTGTCCGGTGTGAACACAAAGGAAAATTTCTCTTCATGCTTTTCTGATGTCCGGAAGCAGTGGAGATACTCGTATTCCGCCCCCGTATCGTTCACCTTGTAGGCTTGCGGCTTTCCGTCCAAAAAAAGCAGGAAGCCAATGCTGTCCAATTTCCCCTCTGATGAAAACTGATAGTCAAGGACAAATTCTCCGCCATGATACTCATAAGGCAAAACACTCTGGTCATCCGCTCTGGCGGGATCGACTTCCCCATGGCTGAGAAACCCTAAATCTCCGTCCTCCTGCGCCCCGGCGAATGGGTCTTCTTCTACGTTTTGCGGCGGGGCATTCTCGTCCGCAATGTTATACCCTTCGGGCGCCCCTGAATTCATGCCCTTACGGGCGGTCGGACAGTTTTCGCTGTCCGATAAAGTATAATTTCCACAGGCCGCCACAGCAAAAGGCAAAACAAGAATCATAGCTAATGATAAGAATCGCTTTCGCATCGTCCATCCTCCTACTTGTTTTTGATTCGACTTTCATTATAAAAACCAAAAGTCAAAATGTGGTCAAGGAATAGAAAAAATTCCACCTGTACGGTTGGATGCTAATCCGCAGTCGCATTTTCATTGCAATAAATTGCATAAAAATTGCCAACAAACTGTAATTTCTCACAAGTTTGTTGGCTCTGCATCTATATATCTGGCTCTTTGATAAGGTATTTGTTCTCCCATGCAAATGAAAATTGAGCCACTTCTTTTCAAGCAGCGTTACGAGCAAAATCAACGCTTCTTTACTATTTTATCAATCAGGCCAAAATCCATTGCTTCTTTTGCTGTCATATAATTATCACGTTCGGTTGCAATAGCAACTTCATCAATACTTTTTCCTGTATTTTCTGATAAAATGGTGTTTAATCGTTTTTTACTTTTTTGTATATGGTCAGATGTAATTTTTATATCGGTTGCCTGTCCCTGAATTCCATTTCCATGAATGGCAGGTTGATGTATCATAATTTCTGCATTAGGCAAAGCAAGACGTTTTCCCTTTGTACCTCCTGCCAATAAAAAGGCTCCAAAACTTGCGGCAAGACCTATACATATTGTTGATACATCACATTTGACATATTGCATTGTGTCATAAATAGCAAAACCCGCCGAAACAGAACCGCCTGGACTATTTATATATAATTGAATGTCTTTTCCTGGGTCTTGGGATTCTAAAAACAGCATTTGCGCAATAATCAAACTTGCTGAAACATCACTTACTTCTTCTCCTAAAAAAACAATTCTATCGGACAATAGTCTTGAAAAAATATCATAACTTCGTTCTCCTCGGCTTGTCTGTTCAATAACATACGGAATTGTACTCATGCTGCCAATTTACCTCCTGCTAAATAATACATAAATGAGTATCCATTAAACGAACCCATCATGCATATCTTCGATTGTTTAGGATAGAACACACCATTTTTTCGATAAATATTAGGCGTGCATTCATATAGCTGTTTAAAAGCTAGTGTGAATGCTTGCTGTGAATCATAATATGCTTCATAAGCAATTTCAACAATGGGCTGCTCTGTTTCTACAAGTTTTTGAGCAGCCAAAGTCAGCCTACGCCCCTGTATGTATTTATAAACCGTACATTTTGTTTCTTCAGTAAAAATTCTGGCTATATAGAATTTTGAATAATTTAATGCATTTGCTATTTTATCAAGCGACAAATCCTCGTTAATGTGCGTTTCTATATAGTCTACTATTTTTTCTACAACTGTATTATTGTTCATATATGACACTCCTTTCCCTTTTTAATATAACATAACTTTTTAAAATTATCTTAATAGAAATTGCCCTAATTAGAAACCAGAAAAGCGACAGAATTATCCTGCCGCCATTTTGTGGACTGCAAGTTTAATTGTTACACAAGCTCCACTAGGAGCAATATTTGAAAGTTCTATACTTCCGCCGTGTTTCTGGCTAAGGACACGGCTTGTAGCCAATCCCAGGCCCATATGCTCTCCCGTTTTATCCTCAGAATAAAGAAAGGTGTTCTTTTTACGGAGCATTGCCCTTGAAAAACCTTTGCCATCGTCTGATATGGTTATCATAAGCATACCATCGGTAAGGGAGTACCCAAAATTCACCTTGCTTTTGGCATATCGAATGGCATTAGAAAAGATATTCTCGACAATACGGTAAAAGATCTGCTCGTCTAATTTCACCTGACATTCGGATATGGCAGAATGGTATGCAATCTCCAGGCTATGTTGTTCTGCAAGAAACGAAAGGCTTTCCGTAGCTCTTCTTAAAAAGTCCGGTAACTGAACTACGGAATACTTTGTTTCCGTTTCTTCAATGGCATTCAGGTCACGGATATAATCTGTATAATGTTCAAGCCGTTTTGCCGTTACCGCAAGGTTAGACAGTGTATGCCGCAATTCTTCGCCATTCAGATTTCCATCTGCCAGGCATTGCTGCATATATTCCACATATCCCTCAACAATCGCAATGGGATTTCTGAGGTCATGTGCCACTGATGCCTGCAGGATTCTGCGCTGCTCAATCATGTTCCATAGCTGACGGTTGTTATCATAGAGCGCCTGCCGCATTTCTTCAAAAGCGGTGCAGAGCCTTCCTAATTCATCATTCCTGTTATAATCAACCATAAAATCAAGGTCTTGCTCCCGGATATGTTTTGTCGCGTCGGCAAGAACCTGAATGGGCGGTGACAGTTCTTTCCTATAAAACCACCATGCGCACAGCATGATACCTGTAATGGAATAGACAAAAGGAAACAGCACCATAGAAATGCCTGCCATTCTGTATACAAACTTTTGCTTTGGGCGAAGCGCCACGAAGCCGGACTCGATTTTCTCTATTATGAATTCCGTATTCTCCAGAGCCACATCCACTCCGGTAGGAACGAGCATATCCACCTGGGCAGGTTCGTCAAGGATAACCCTCTGCCTTCCCTCTAATACCCTCCCGTCCGCTGTGACCGTCCGGGTATTTAGCCAGACCTCCTGAGAATCGGGAAGTATCACTTTCTGTATACGGTAGCATCCATAAATCGTCAGGACAGATGCCGCAAAAACAAGAAACATTGTAGCAGCTACCGCACAGATAAAATCTCTTTTCATTGATCCGAGTTTCCTCATTTTTTCCATCTGTAACCCATCCCCCAGACTGTTTCGATGTATTCCCTGCCCGTAGCTTCCTTCAGTTTATTCCTGATCTTTCGGATATGCTCTTTTATGACTCCACTATCTCCTTCGGCATTCAGCCCCCACACGGCTTCATAGATCCGTTCCCTGTCGAATATCTGATTGGCGTTACGCATCAGAAACTCCACAATGTCAAACTCACGGTTTGACAGGTTCAGCGGCTTTTCCCCATAAAAACAAGTACGTTCCGCAAGATTTACGATCAAGCCCTGAGAAGAAACGATTTTAGGCGTACACTTGCTTCGTTCATCCCTTCGCAGGTGAGCCGCCACTCTTGCAGTCAACTCTTTCAAGCTGAACGGCTTGGTTATGTAATCATCACCGCCAACCTGCAAGCCGATTATTTTGTCCTGTTCCGTAATCCGGGCTGTCAAAAACAAAATGGGGCAGACGACATTCTGGCGGATCATTTTGCATAACTCCAGTCCGTCTATTTCCGGCATATTGATGTCAAGCAGAATCAAATCCGGATAGACATTCAGCATGGATATTGTCTGTTGTGCATTTTCCGCTACAAAAGCCTCATATCCACACTTCTGTAAGTGACTTGACAATAACTCTGTCAGCATTTTTTCATCATCAACAATGAGTATTTTGTATGCCATAGCAGCCT
Source organism: Lachnospiraceae bacterium (assembly GCA_009911175.1). The sequence continues at coordinate 117,882 of QXWX01000005.1, forward strand.
CCTCTCCCAGAATATGATACTGCAAATAAGTCAAAAAGTGGTCAATTTCCTGCTTTTCAGAGCGTTCTCAACCGCTTTTTTTATGACAGTGCTTGAATTTGTTGCGCCTGATATTGCGTCTACATCTATTTTCTGTTCATCAACTATACTGTCAGTGATAACTTCTGCAGTCTTTCCACGTTCATGCCTGTGCTCCAAAATGTTAATATTTGTGATTTCTCCATTTTGCACGGTAACTTCCACTTTGGCATATATAAAATCCACGTCATATTCACCAACATAAGCTCCGTCAGGAATATCAGAAATATTTATATCTTCAAAGGTGGTTTCCCTTACTGCCTGTTTATAGTCCGAAACACTTTTAAGGTAGAGGATTCCCAAAACGAAACCGACAAGCAAAAGGAACATGATAACAAATAATACTGTTTTCTTTTTCGATATTCTCACTTCATCACTCTCCACTATCTGCAATAGAACAATACAACATATGAAAACCATGTTCTAAAAACTGGGCTTTTGATAATCCCATTGCTTTTTTAATATATTCTTCTTTATTTTCTGCAAGCTGAATAAGCCCGGACAACATACCCCAGAAAATAAAAATTGTAGGCATGATTTTCAGATCGCTGCGTAAATCGCCTTTATCTATGCCGGATATTAAAAATTCCTTTATCTTTTTGTTTATTTCTTCCCCTATTTGATAAGTTTCTTTTTCCTCTGGAAGATAATCGTGGCTCTCAAAATCAATATTGATTTTATCCAATACCATTTTGAAGTAAAACGGAAATTCTTCCTGATACTGAACCAATCCACGACAAATGAAATTGTATTGTTCTTTTGTGGTTCGCTGCTGCTCCAATGCAGAAGCGATGTAATAATAAAGTTTTTTCATGCTGTCCAGCACTAAGATACCAACAATTTCCTCTTTGTTCTCAAAATACACATATAAAGTCGCTTTGCTGTATCCGGCTGCTTTGGCTATATCGTCCATAGAGGTTGCCGCTATGCCTCTCTCCAAGAACAATACTGACGCAGCGGAAGCAATTTTTTCCCGGTGTACGCTTTTCGGCTCTTTTTTTCTCCGTGCCATTGTCTGCCTCCTTATAATTGAACTCAGAGTTTAATTATAATAGTTTTAAAGAATACTGTCAACTTTTACCTTCAAAATAATCTGGAAAATATTTGCCTGAATGAGATGCCTCCACTTTAATCGGCGTATCTAGTACAGCATTGCGTAATTAACGGTGAATTCTGTATCAGACCGTCCGCTTTGCAAAATTTTTCCTGCTCCTGCATCAGTTCCCGGTCACGCTGCAATTCCCGGAGCTGCCCCTCAATCCCCGTGATCAGTTCTGATGCCGTCCTGCGGATCGTGTCAAGGGAAGATTTCAGTTCCCTCATGTCACGCCCTGTTGACCACCCGGCAATATGCCCAAAGGAATAATCCGAAGTATCTATGCCGAAATGCTGGCACACGGTGTAGGCAATGCTCTCCGCCTCTTTGGTGTTCCTGTCTTTTGCGGGCGCAAGGATATCCTTGTTTACATCTTTATCATGCAGCATGGAATGGGCGGTTTCATGCACCATCGTCTTTAAGGTCTGGCTCTCGCTCATGCCCTCCTGCACCGCAATCCGCTTTTCTGCCGGGCTGAAGAACCCTTTGGAATCGCCGGGAATATCCTCAAAGCTGACCGGAACCGGGGCAACATAAGTGACCGCCTTGATAAAGTCCTCATACCCCTCCACTGTGGACAGAAGCTCTTTTGCCTCCAGCTCCGAGATTGGCTCCCCCCGATGTCTGCTTTACATCAAAGACGGACACAGCACGGAAAGCGGGGATTTTAACCTCGACTTCCTCCGTCTGCGGCGTGCCGTCCTTATCCAGCATGACCTCCCCGGTCACAGGGTCTAACTTATCCCGTTCCTCTTTGATCTTATAAGGGGCAGGGGCAAGGATACGGATTCCCCTCTCCCCCTTGTTTACATGGCGGTTGAAATTCTTCTGCCATGCCTGGTAGCCTGCCACTAAGGTTGCGTCAGGGCGCTGTAAGGCTATCAGCAGAGTGTTGTTGAAACTGTAATTATGGAATTTTGACATAGTGGAGAGATAGCTTTTGCATTTCTCGCTCTCGAAAAGCTCCTTTAATCCTTCCTCTAGTTTGTCAGTGATCTCTTTTACTTTCTGCTTTTCTGTTTTTGCATCTGCCATATTTGATTTCCTTTCTTTGCATGAAAAAAAGACAATCTGTTATGACTGTCTTTCTTCCCGAAAACAAAAAAGCAGCGAATTGTTTTATATAACGCAAAAACAAATTCACTGCTTTACTACTTGTGTTATTAAGTTGCTGTAATTATGCTAATACTGGCTCTCTTTTTCTAATGACAGCCTCCACTTCCTCTATGGTCTTTTCAACAATCCTTGCTATTTGTTCTGATGAATAACCATCTCTGTGCATATTCATAATCACGCCAGTGATAGCATTATCTGTTGCATTTTCTCTGATCCCCTGTGAAAGATTACACATAGCGCTCATATCCTTTCTCAATTTTTCATCTACCGGAATACTGTACTCAGTTTTAATAATCCCTAATTTCTCATCAACGGTCAATTCCGCCGAAAGCAACGTACTCAGCAAACGGTGTAGCTCATACTTTTCATCATGCTCCGGAAGTTCATTTGATATACCTATCAGGACAATATTCAGCAGGTCAAGCCCGCCTTTCCACGGATAGGAACCGAGCAGATCGTCTTTCGCAAGATGCACATAAGCCATACTGCTTTCGTCCATGCCCATACACACCCAAATCGAAAATACACGCCTGATGTCGTTATAATTTGTCTTGACAAAATCCCGTTCCTTCCGCGAGGAAACAAGGCGGCTCACATAGAAAACTGCCCTGTTTAAGATATGGTAGCCTGACGGTTCATCTTTCTGTGCTTCCACGTTTACGATAACCTGTGAAATACCGTCTTTCATGCGCACATAAAAGATAATGTCAAACCTTACAAGCCCCTCGTTTATCTCCGCATTTTCCGTATTCATCCCGACAATGCGCTGCCCGTTTTCCAAGCCGTCGTTAGACGGTATTTTTTCAATATTGGTCAGCCCTGGCTCTACCGGAACCACGCTGATAAATGGCTATCCCTCAATATAAGACACCACATCTTTCGGGTTCATTCCCCGGAACTCATCAACCGTCTTTACCAGGATATGCGCCAGAATGATCTTATTTCCCAACAGGCGTTTTGCCTTATCATCATACTGTGCGTCCTGGTCTGTTGCGCTGACCGCATTCTTTATTTCCGTATCCATCAGCCATAAACCTCCTTTTTGTATGGTGGAAACGCAAAAGCCATTCCCAAAAGGTATATGACCTCAATGCCATTATACCCCGAAATCCCGGCTTAATCAATCGGAACTTTATAATTCTTGCGGTCGATGAAGCGCAGTACCTGTCCACGGGCATCCTGAATGACATAAAAATGCTGATGAACCACGGGTATGACTCGCTGAACTGCTTCACGCTCGTACTCTGCGGGGAACCGCGCCTCAACAATCTCCTGCGCCGCCCCGTGCATGAGGCCCTCCGCCAGCGCGTCACGGCGCATTATAATTTCGTGGGGCTTGGCGATTCCGAGGTCGCAGAGTATATCGCGCATAAGATCACATGTGCCGGTGGATCCCGGGCCATTCTGGACAATGCCGCGCTCTCTGCCGTGCACAGCCACTCAAACGGGAACCTGCGCCTGATCGGCAACCTGATGACGGATGCGCTCACACTTGGCTTACAGATGGATAAGAAGACCATCGACGCAGAGGTCATCCTAGCGGCTGTTGCCGGCCAGAACCTGATGTAAGGGAGGCGCGCGCAATGGGTTACTATTATAAATGCACCATGGAGGAAGACGGGCGTATTGTATCATGGGCAGCCAGCATAGACACGCTCAGGATGACCGCATCCGGCCAGTATGAAGCTGAAATAAATGGACGCGGCACCTATTTCCATGTCATTGCAGGACGGCATAAATACGGCAGCTTCCTGTGCATCCGATACGGAAAGTAGATGCCGTAACAGTAGCTGCCGGTATCAGCCATCTTGAAAAGGCCGCCGCAGTGTCCGGGTAAAAAACGTGAACGGCCATGGATTCTTAAAGTCCATGGCCTTCTGTATGTTTGAAACTGCCGATAGAAGTATGCTGTTTGTTTGCTGGCAGCGTGCGGTTAAATACGGTACTGCGCAGTCAAATATCCAGAACATGTTAAAATAATTCGCTGTTAGTTCCGATTACAATTCGCCGTTCAACAGTAAGCATGACTATTTTCCCGACAGATACCACCTCCCGTTATATCGCCCTTTTCAGTCAAAGCGGAACTGGAACAGTGCAGTGATAAGCCGCTGTTTTATGCTGTCCTCGGTGTCTGTGTTGACGTGCCCGTTTTCAAGGGCGGCAAGCCGGATTCTCTTGCTGTAATGCCGCAAAACTTCCTCCACGGCTTCCGGCTCGCCGTTGGTGAGTATGATTGTCTGACCGCAGATTGTAACGGGATATTGTTCGTAAGGTGATGTGAAGTATTCATCTGATGTGCTTAGAGGATAGAACTTTTCTTCTGTGAGGTATTCAAAGGATATTTCTCTTTGCCGCCGCCTGTTCCTGTCGAGCCATGCGTTGATAGCGGCATAGAGTATGACGACTTTGCAAAAGCCATTGAAAGAATACATAATGTGTTCCTTGTATGTTTCTGTGCAATCCATAGAAATTTCCCCCTTTCTCCCACATGGGGCTGTGCTTGGTTTACAGTTGCATTTTATAATTCAAGTGGCGGCGTTTTAGATTGCTTCCCCATGATTATCTTCCGGCATACCTTTAGCATTTTATTTTCAAGAAAACAGCCGACAAGCTGTGATTTCTCACAAGTCTTGTCGACTCTGCGTCTGTGCGTCTGGCTCTTTGTCTTTATTCAAGTTACCGTTTGATAATGGTTATATGTAGTTCTTTAGCGTCAATTAAATTTTCCTGTTTGCATTTCGGACAGTAGAGAGGAAAATTTTTTAATTCTGTATTCTCCCGTATTTGTAGCCTTGTTTTATTTCCGCAAACAGGGCAAAAAAACCATTTGGTTTTTTCCAACCCCTTTACCCCCATATTTTTGTTTATTTTTCAGCTTTTATAATCATTGTGCTTTTATTCTCATAAAGTATATGCACATTTCTAAAACCTGCATTTTTCATCAACTGTATTTGATGCTCAAGTGTTAATGGAATATCAATATGAACAAAAACATCATCAGGTATGTGGTTTTCTTTGCGTTTAAATTCATATTGTTCAAGGCAGAGTATTTCTTCATCTAAGCAACAGGCGATATAATCACATTCAATATAGTACCCTCCGCATTTAATTGTATGGAAAAGTTTATCATATATTTTTTGCTTTTTAGAGTATTTAAAATGATGTAATGTTTCAAATGAAAGAGCTGCGTCATATTTCTCTGCTTCTAATGGATATTCAAAATAATCTGCCATAATTAAATCAATATCCTTATCCGCATATTTAACCCGCAGTTTTTCCAACATATCTTTGGATAAATCAATACCTGTAATCTTCACATTAGGAAACTTTTGATATATTGATGCAAGTTCTAGCCCTGTACCACAACCAATATCAAGTAAAGAATTTATAGAGGTATCAAAATAATCCGCTATATGAGCATATTCTTCCGCCCAATTATTAAGATGAACATTATCATAATTATCAATCCGGTTAGAAAAGAAATATGCATTTCTTCAATAGGTTTATCTCTTTCTTGGGCTAACCATTTTTTGAGGTCAAGCATATATTTTTTGAGTTCCTCCGGCGTTCTTATTTTATTTTCTAACATAATTGAACTATCCTTTCTTTAATTTTTTATACTGTTTCCAATGAGAATCGATTAAAAGCATTTTTCAATAATTTCTTTACTAAATCCAATGGAATATCTATATCATTAGATACAATTTGTGTAGCTATGCCATGAGAATATAGCCAAAAATTGATAAATAACATTTCTGCTTTTTCCGTTGATAAACCTGTCAATGCTTTAGCGTTTTCTATGGAAGCTCTATTCCATTTTGCATGAATAATATCTTGCAAAGAAGAACCTGCCATAGTCATATTCATAAATAAGCTGCTGAAAATCATTTTTTCACTACGCGCAAATTCGATATATGAAATGCCTTGACTTAACAACCGATTTTCATTAGTCATATTCTTTTCCATGAAGTCATTGTAATAAATATCAAGTTCCTTTTTAATATCCTTTTTCAGCTCCTCCATATTTTTGTAAATGCGAAAAAGAGGTTTTGTAGAACAGCTAAGAGATTTCGCCAAACTACGGGCATTTACGCTGCGTATTCCGTTTTCTCTAATTAACTGAATCCCAGCGTTAAGAATGTCTTGTTTAGTAATAATTGGTGTTGGTGGCATTTTAAATTCCCTCCTATGGAAACATAAGTTACGCAACATTAGTTACCATTATAGTATAGCTATATTTCCTTGTCAATCGGATAGTAAAATTTGCTCGGTCTTGTCTAATAGCAGAATCATATAAACACGATAATAAAAGATAAAAGAAATGAAAAGATTTTGCCGCCGTCGGCATTGCTGGTAATGTGTATAACTGGCTATCTTATGGAATTGTGGGTAACTCTGTTTGCAGGATGTGGGAAAGCTACACTTTAGCTTTTCCATATCCTGTGAACAGAGTTATCCATGATTCCATAGCCTGTTATGCACATTTCCACAATGCGCCCTTGCTTTTCCGTCTTTTGATATTCAGAGTGGGGCGGCTCTGCGGCTTTGCGTTTCTCCCGCCATTCCTTTTGCCACTCCCGGTTGTGTGCAAGCCGCTTTTCCTCGGCTTCCAGTTCCTCCGGGGTGAGAAGCCCCGCCTTTTTCCTTGCGGTAAATTCCCGTTTCTCTGCCTTGCGCTTCTCATACCGCGCCTTTTCAAGCTCCTGTGACCGGGCTTCCTTTGCCGTCTGTTCCTCCTGCTGGCGGCGTTGTTCCTCCACCTCTGCCGGGGTGACGATATGGGCGGGTACTTCAAAAGCCCCGATAAAGTTTAGGTAAATGTCTATCCGCTGGCGGCGGTCATTCCCCCGCCCCTCGCCCTAATGTACAATCACTTTCTCGATAAACTCGTTGAGCATGGGCGTTGTAAGTTCGGAGAAATCGGTATAGCGTTTCACAAGCTGGATAAACTGGTCGGAACGGAGTAAAGTGCAGATTGCTTTTCATGATTGGAAGTAGTATAATTTTCTCGGTACAGACAGACACTCGGGATTTATACACGTTCCTGATACAAATTTTCGGAGGGAATTTTTATGTTTTTTTCAGTAATATTAATCTTGTTGATTGCCATTGTATTCAGAAAACGGAAAATGGACAAAACAGGACAACAGAAATCTGATGAAATAGAATATTTGTCTAAAAATAAAAAGGAACTCATTCTCGGCTTAGCATGGTATGTATTCTATTTTATGCTGTCTTACATAAGCTGTGCTTTTCAGGTTGATATCATAAGTGAATTATCAAACTGGTTGTTTCTGGTTCTCTTTCCCCTCCTGATTATCGCTGTTTTCAGAAAAGAGAAAATAATACAAACCTTGAAAGAATCAGGCTTAAGACATTTTGACAGAAAAACCGTATTAAGGATACTATTGATTTGTGCTGCATACCAAGGTGTTATTATCCTTGTCTTTGGTTTAGGGGGATTTTGTTTTAATATAACGAATATTCTCCACATATTAGTAAAACTTCCAGTATTTTTTTGCCTGATGATACTTACAGCAGCATTTACGGAAGAATTTTTCTTCAGGGGCATTCTGCAAAGAACTATGATGGATTCACTAAAAAAGCCATATCTGGCTATACTGCTTACTGGCATTCTGTTTGGGTTGTACCATTTTCCGTTTGCATATTATCTATGGGACGATACGGCAGGGAACATTATGAATTCACTCAAAATAGTTATGACGGAACATGTTCTTACTGGCTGCGCTTATGGCTTTATCTACTATAAATCCAATAAAAACCTGTGGAGCAGTATCATTTTGCATGCTTTCAACAATGCGGCTATTATGGCTCTCGGCACTGTATTTTCGACATGAGGTGACTACTTTCAGTTTATCCCTCTAATAAAAGTCCAAAACAGGGCGGCGGGGTAGGTGTTTACTATCCCGTCGCCCCGTCTGTTATCGCTCCATATCCTGCGCCTTGCGTGGTTGCCGTTCCCGCTGTTCCTGCCGCAAGATACTGTAAACGCTCTTTCTGATTTTCTCGGCTTCTTTCACTTCCTCTTTCAGTGCAAGATACCGCTGATTGAGTTTTTTCCTCTCGGCGGTCAGTTTGGTGTATTCTTCTTTCCATGCCTTTGTCGGGATTGTGGTCTTGCCGTTCATCACGCCTTTGAGATAATCTTTCGCTGTTGCAAATAGGATTTTCTCGGCTTCGGTCAGCGGCTTCTTTCCCTTATACTTGAAATAAATGTCGGCTTGCTCTAAGTGCTTTTTCAGAATGCCTAACCGCCGTTCAACAGGTTTCAGCTTGCCTTGAATATCCAGTTGTTCCCCTATCATAGACTTGAATTTTTCATCAAGCCCCGTCATATCCATGATGTTGTTGGCTTGTAGGAAATTCAGCATTTTCGCCGCGTCTTTAAGGTTATAGAGGGATTGGGAATATCCCGATTTTCCCGCCTGTGCCTTGCTGTTATTCGTTAGTTTATCTGAACCCAAACCCCCAGTTTTTCTTCAAATAAAATAGGGTATGGGATATTTTAAGTAAGCGATGAATAACCTACCGGTTTTACATATTCTAAATCTGTGGGATAATCTTTTTGACTGACAAGTGAATGACGTGATTCAAGATTTGTTTATAATCAAGTTCTTAATGAACCGAAGTATATAAGAATTATAAGTTCAAAACTGAAAAGGCTCATAGAATCCTGGAACTATAAGCGAATATAGCTTTTATCAACGATTGTTTTTTCATCACAAATAAGGGGCAGCTATCAGAGCGGTATCTGCCCCCGGTTCTCCGGTGTTTCTGTTTCCGTGTCCATCACCTTGGAACATCGTTCCTTATAAAGTCGTTCCACGGCATCATGGCCTCCACACCTGCGGGTTCCTGTTTATAGTCCGGCATGTAAAGCAACAGTGTGTAAAGGTATTGGAACACGTTCAGGTTGTTTGCCTTTGCCGTTTCTACCAGGCTGTAGATGATGGCGCTCGATCTCGCTCCATTCACGGTATCATGGAAAAGGAAGTTCTTTCTTCCGGTTGCGTAGGATTTTGCGCGTCGTTCCGCCCGATATCCGAATATTCGGATATCGGGCGGAGAGGGCGATCAAGAACTTTGCCATTGGCCGCCGCAACTGGCTGTTCTCCAAAAGCATCAAAGGCGCGGAGGCCAGCGCGACCGTATACAGCATCACGGAGACGGCGTTACTGAATGGGCTTAAGCCATATGACTATGTGGCTTACATACTAGAACATATGAAAGAACTGGGGCCATTCCCGTCAAAAGAAGATCTCCAGAAACTATTACCATGGTCAGAATCCATACCGGAGTCCTGTCGTACAAATCGTCCAGGTGCGTCCACTTAGCAGAAACTGCTGGGTGGATTTTTTTGTCAAAGTACAGATAACTTGGTGATAATATAAAAGATCAACTCTCATTAAGGCACAGTTTAGCAAATAAATATTATCACAAATATAATAATAGCAAGATTATTTCTGAAAAAAGTCAAAAGAATTTCACTGCTCCAAATACTTTGTTCAATTTCAACCAGTGTATAAAATGCACCCAATAAAGCAAATGCACAACTAAGATATTTAATTGGATTTTTCGATATAGGCGCAAAATATTTAAGAATTATTTTATAACCCCAACTTCTCATATACAACATCCTTATAATGATAGGAATCTATTTCCCCGTTAGAGCGATATATTTTATCACTTGATGGCCAATTTTCTAAAGCGTACTGCAATATCTTGGCATTAAAGCTAATATGAATCGCTAAATTATCGCGCATTAACGCCGGACAAAGATTTTCATCAAGTGAGCGTTTTCCATTCAAATTAACTGCTATACAAGGAAGCTCTCTTTTTATTGCTTGTTCTATTTCCCAACGAACATACTTATATAAATATTTTGTATGCTCCCCAACTAATAAAACGAATATTTTTGTGTCTCTAAAACGTTCTTGTAATCCAGCTTTAATAGAAGCTTTGGTGCAGATAAAAATAGTTGGTAAATATGTTTACAAATCTCCTTATAAATGATATAATTGAATCGTCATATAAGGAGGTTTCTTATGGAAGATATCAAATCGCC
>QXWX01000072.1 GCA_009911175.1 Lachnospiraceae bacterium
CTCTCGAATTATCAGTTCACAGAACTGATTAAAAACAGCGCTGTGCGCCGCCTTTTCAGCGGCGAACAAGTCGCACGGTTGTAGTGCATACTCTTTTTGAAATTGATTGTGTTAAGCACTTTTATCTTATAGCCGCCCCTGTCTAAGAGCTTGCCGCACTCTAATAATATTGTACCTTTGGGGTCTGTCACGCAGTACGAACTGTGCATTTGCATTAAGTTTGGCTTTACAAAAAAGCGGGTCTTTCCGCTGCCCGAACCGCCTATGACTAACACATTTTTATTCCTCGCATACTTGGGGCTTTTGGGGCGGCTGTTCATGGTAAGCCGTTCCGTCTGCGTCAGCAGGACGTTGTTGTAAAAGTCCGGGTCAATGTAGGGTTCAATATCTTTTGCGTTGCCCCACCTTGCAGAACCGTACTCAACGCCTTTGCGGTACTTCTTGGCGTTCTTGCCTTTTAGGTAGACAGCAAGCCGCATAATAACCGCCCCGGCAACGCCGACAAGGAAATCCTGCCCGTTAAGGCTCGGCATGGGGCTTTCAAAGGCGGCGGTCACGCCCTCCATGATATGTAAGAGCTTCTCGGAGAGGTCAGCCCCCGGAGAGAGCCGGAACGCTTCGCCAATCTTCATAAAGAGCCATACAAAGAGCAGGTACGGCGCATTGAGGATAAGCAGCTTTTTGATGTTCGGTTTCATCTGTCACGCCCCCTGTCCTTGTTTTTTACTTTCTCCCGGTTCGCATTTCTCTGCTTTGCTTTCTCCTTAAAGGCGGCTAACGCCTTGCGGATTGACGGTTTTTTCTCCCGGCTTAATTTCTTGGCGGCAAACTCCTTAAAGGCTTCCGTCATAACGTCCACGTCCCGCCCTTTGAAAAAGACAAGATACCGGGGCGGTTCTTCGCCCTTTACTTTCTTTAGGCTGTAATCTATCCCGTATTTCTTGGCAACGGGTTCAAACGCCTTTATGTTAGCGTCCGTGATTTCCATACTGGAAACGCCCGTGTTCTGCTTCATTAGGTGTTTTAGGGTCTGTTTTCCCTTGTATTCCTTTGGTGCTTTGTGCTTCCTTGCGTCAAGCAGCTTTTTCATGGCTTTTTGTAAGACCTCGGCGGTCAGCCTTGCCGTCTTGATTGAGATAGCAAAGGTCTTTTCGTTGATCTGCTCCTGCATGGGCTGTCAATCCCTCCTTTCTTGGGTTGGCATGGGAAAGGGGGCAGCCGTTTCTCCTGCCGCCCCCTGTGTTACCTGCGTTTGCTGCTGCGTACCTGCAATCCGTCCAGTACGTCCGTCTTGATACCGACTAAGTACCATTTCTGGTGCAGGTTCATTTCAATGCGGGTCGCCCGCCACTGTTCCCCGTCAAAGACTTCAAAGCCCTGCCCGCAATGCAAGCCCCCGTAATATTCGTTAAGCCCGGAGCGAATGTCATAACGCCCGCTTGCCTTGTCGTAAACTAATGCGCCCGGTTTGATGTTCATATAGTGTCGTCCTCCTTGTCCTGTGATAAAAATACGCCGCTTGCCATATCGTGAGCGACAAGGGCGGTATAGTAGCTGTCAATGGTGTTTGGTGCGTTGAAAAGAACCGCAAGCAGATACTTTTTGATGTTGCGTATCTTGGTGGTGTTCTGGTGCATACAGTCAATCACAAATTGGATATGGCTGTTGTTAAGTTTCATAAACTTAGACTTCACAAGCTCGGCGGGGTAGTCGTCCCCGGCAATGCGTATTACCTTTCGGCGGGTGCAGACGGTTTCAAGCATGAGGGACACAATCTCGTCAAGCATACCCCGGTCAATGTTCTTGTCCTGTATCAGATAGGCGTATTCGATATTGTCCTTTATGACTTCCTCATAAGCCCGTACTGCGTCTATGTCTGTGTAACCGTTTCCGTTTCCTTTCCGTTCCGGCGCAGCCGTCCCCTCTGGTAAGGGAGTGGAAAGGATAGGAATGGAATGGGTATTTAATAAATCCGTATTTGATAAATCTTTATTTGATAGTTCTTTATTTAATTGCGTTGGATTTTCCTGCATAGGGTTATCCAATGTTGGATTTTCCGATATAGGTTTGCCCTGTGTTGGATTTTCCAATATAGGGTTAGGCGGCATTGGAAATTCATGTATCACATAATCAGCCGCCCCTAGCTGTCCTTTTTCGTTCCGCACTCTGGTACGGGTCACATAGCCCGCCCGTTCCAGTTCCCGTATTGCTTCCCGGATTGCGTCTATGCCCTCACGGTTGATTTTGGAAAGCCCCTTTAAGGTGTAGTCCCATTCTTCGGGCAGGGATAGCATTTGTGAGAGAAGCCCTTTTGATTTTAGGGAAAGGTCAGTATTGCGTAAGTGGTGGTTTGACATAACCGTGTAATTCTGGTTTTTCTCTACCCGGAATACTGCCATTTTATCAACCCCTTTCCTGTAAGCCCGGACAATGAAAAACGCCCGTTCCGTGTGGAAAAGGCGTTTACCATGTGATTATAGGGCTTTAAGTTTAGTTTTCATGTTTCAAGAAAGCCTTGATTTATGCGGGGTTGCGGTGGTTGTCTATAAATACTTGCCCCGAATGGTTCTGGAAAAAGTACGTTTACAGAATTATTAAAGCCGCCAATGGATTATATCAATGCCGATGAAATCAAAAAAAGTCTGAAATGTTCTGACATAGAAGCGGCACAGCTGGCAGAAAAGCAAAGAGAGGATCATATAGAGCAAATGAAAGAATTTTGCTTTGAAACAGTGCTGTCAACAGAACGTAATTTGAAGTTGCTGGAGAAGGCGAAAGGAGCAGGTTATTTTATCCGCTGTTATTATATCCTTACTTCTGATCCTACGATCAATGTCTGGCGTGTGAGATCAAGGGTGGAATCGGGAGGACATGATGTTCCGGAAGAAAAGATAATTGCAAGATACGACAGGGCGCTGAGTTTAATAAAAGACTTAGTTAAAGTTTGCGATGTGTGTCATATTTATGATAATTCCGGAACGAAACCATTTCGAATCTTTAAAAAGCGAAAAGATGAGGTCTTTTATGATGAGTGCAGTGACTGGAGTTTTGAAGATATCAGGCTGCTGACGGATATATCTAATATAGAAAGAAAGGACTTAAATTAAAATTCTTCGGTTTTGTTCGATGAAAGATAATAGGAATGGAATGCCAGGATGCATAAAATGACTGTAAAAAGGGGCTGCGGTGAGCAACCCTTTTTAAAATAACTGTATTGAACAGGCATGAGAAATCTGTTTGGGAACTGTGCAAAAAGGCAAGTTATTTTTGCACAGTTCCTTAGTTAGAGCTCTGCGCTCCACCTTCCGGAAGCCCCGCACGGCAGGACCAGCCCGGTACTCTTTACCGGCAGTCCAATCTCCTGGGATTCCACATGGCCGTTCTGACTTTTCAGCTCCGCGCCGATCATGTAAGTAAGCACCGCCGGAGCCAGTCCGGTCGTATAGGAGTTGACCAGGAAGAACAGCGCGTTTTCCGACAGGATCTGTGTGCACAGTCTGATCAGCGGATGAATCATATCCTCAATCTTCCAGACTTCCCCCTTGGGCCCCCGCCCGTAAGAAGGCGGATCCATGATGATCGCGTCATAGACATTTCCCCGCCGGATCTCCCGTTCTACGAACTTCACACAATCGTCCACCAGCCACCGGATGGGCGCATCCTTCAGGCCGGAGGACACTGCGTTTTCCTTCGCCCAGGCAACCATCCCTTTGGAAGCATCCACATGGGTAACCTGCGCCCCGGCTGCGGCCGCTGCCAATGTAGCGCCTCCTGTATATGCGAACAGGTTCAGGACCTTGACAGGACGCTTCGTGTCGCGGATCAGCTTCGAAAACCAGTCCCAGTTTGCGGCCTGCTCCGGAAACAGTCCGGTATGCTTAAAATTAAACGGCTTTAAATTAAAAGTCAGGGATCCGTAATGAATCTGCCACTGCTCCGGCAGTCTGGAAAATTCCCATTCTCCGCCGCCCTTTTTGCTCCGGTGGTAATGCCCGTTCCACCGCTTCCAGCCAGGAGCCTCCTTGGGAAAATCCCAGATCACCTGCGGATCCGGCCGGATCAGGGTATAATTACCCCATCGCTCCAGTTTTTCCCCCTTTGAACAATCTATGATCTCATAATCCTTCCATTGGTCCGCAATCCACATGATAAAATCCTCATTCTTTCAGAAATTTGCAGTTACATCACTTTGTATAAATAGACTATCATTTTTTTTAGGGGAATTCAATAAATTTTGTTAGTATTGATAAAGCTGGTCCTGCATGTTAAGATGTAATCATCACAAATATAATTTTCATAAAAGAGTCATTTTAAGACGAAAAGGAATACGTTGGCATCAAGATACACTGCGGCAGCCGGCGGCAGTGTGATTTTAGAACATACGGAGGAAAAGTTTATGCATGATCCAAAGGAGTTTTTTGAACGGACCGGTGAAGGCGCGCCGGATGCCTGGGCCTGTGAGCGGCACAGCGGTATGCAGAGCGTTCAGAATCTGGAGGCTGTCATCAATGAGGGACTCCGCGTTGCCCTGCTGGAAGAGACCCCGGATCAGTCGCTGGAGGTACTGCTGGAGCATCTGGGAAAAGCGTTGAACGGGGCGCGGACCTACATATTTGAGCGGAACGGGTCCGGCGGCGACGACAACACCTATGAGTGGGTAGCAGACGGTGTGGAGCGGGAAAAGGAGAATTTGCAAAATGTCCCTCCGGAGGTATGTGCGGTCTGGTATCGGAACTTTACGGTCGGCAGGCATAATGTCATTCAGAACCTGGAAGAGATCCGGGAGAGTGACCCTCTGATGTATACCACCCTCAAACGGCAGAATATCCATTCCCTTGTAGTAGTCCCGCTTTATGATAAGAAAAATCTGATTGGTTTTTACGGCGTGGACAATCCGCCTGTGAAGTCGCTGGAGTACGCATCGAATATGCTCCAGACAGCGGCATACTTTATCGTATCCTCGCTGAAACGGCGCAATTTGGTCCGTGAGCTTCAAAAGCGGAGCTATAATGTTCTTCATGCCCTCAGCGTGGATTATCTGGGCATCTACCAGGTGAACTTCGACACAGGCGAATGTGTGGTATACCGGGACAACGAGTGGATTAAAGAGGACTGGAATGTTGATTTTGAGGACGGCTATCAGAAAGCTATGGAGCAGTATATTTCCCGGTATGTAGTACCGCGGGACCAGGAAAGGCTTCGCCATGTAACGAAGAAAGACTATGTACTCGCTCAGCTTGAGAGAAAGAAAAAGTTCGATATTCGCTACCGGGTAAAAGACAATTCCTATGGCCTGAAACACCTGGAGCTCCATTTTTCCGCTGCGGAGAATGCGGAGGAGAACAGCGTGATCTTTGCCTACCGGGATGTCAATGCCGTGGTGGAGCAGGAGGAGAAGTACAGGCTGGAGGCAAGGCAGAGTCTGGGGGACATCCTGGAGGGAGCCAGAACCGGCATCTGGACCATCGAGCTGGAGGAAGGCCGCCGGCCAAGGATGTACGCGGATCGGACCATGCGCATCCTCCTGGGAGTATCGGATATGATCGAGCCGGAGGAATGTTATCGGCACTGGCTTGAAAACATTAAGCCAGGCTATGTGGAGATGGTGCAGGAAGCGGTGCGGGAGATGACGGAGAACGGGCGTTCCGAGGTGGTCTATCCCTGGAAGCATCCGGAGCTTGGGGAAATCTATGTCCGCTGCGGCGGTGTGCCGGACAAAAAATTTAAAAAGCCGGGTGTTTGCCTGAACGGATACCATCAGGATATCACGGAGACCATGGTGACGCGGAAGAAGCAGGAGCAGGCCATCATAGAGCTGCTGGAGAAGGTTCGGCGCGCAAATTCGGCGAAGAGTGAATTCTTATCCCATATGTCCCACGATCTCCGCACCCCCATCAACGGGATTTTGGGAATGCTGGCGATCATGGAGAAGAGTCAGGATGATCCGAAGCGGCAGAGAGCATGTCAGGAGAAGATCCGTATGTCAACGGAGCATCTGCTGTCCCTGGTCAATGATGTACTTCAGGTCAGCAAACTGGATAGCGGAATAACAGCAGAGACAGAGGAACCCTTTGAGCTTCATGATATATTGGAAAATTGTATATCAATTTTATCAGTTCAGGCGGAGGAAGCAGGAATTCGGCTGGTGCTGGAGGAGGTTCAGCTGCAGCATAGCAGGCTGATCGGAAACCCGCTGCATTTAAAGCAGATTCTGATGAATATTCTGGACAATGCGCTCAAATATAACCGGACCAATGGTTCTGTATTTGTTCAGGTAAAAGAGACTGCCTGCCAGGGCGGTATTGGAAAATATCGGTTTGTGATCGAGGATACCGGAATCGGCATAGGGGAAGACTTCAAAAAGCATATTTTTGAGCCTTTTACTCAGGAACACCAGGACGCAAGAACCAACTATAACGGCGTTGGGCTTGGCATGTCCGTAGCCAAGAAGCTGGTAGACCAGATGGAGGGGACCATTGAGGTAGACAGCCGGATCGGCAGAGGGAGCGTGTTTGAGGTCACGCTTCCCATTCGGATCGATAAGGCGTGGAGCGCCCGGCCCGTGGATGCAGGTCGAAATGTGCAGGCCGATATTGCAGGGATGCGTGTCCTTCTGGTGGAGGACAATGAGATCAACTGCGAGATCGTGGAATTTATGCTGGAGGATGCAGGCGCGAAGGTCGTGACTGCGAACGATGGAAAAGCCGCCGTGGATGCGTTCGCGGCATCCGATCCGTGGACGTTTGACTGTGTGCTCATGGATCTGATGATGCCGGTTATGAGCGGATATGAGGCGGCACGCGTGATCCGCGGCCTGGAACGGCCGGACGCAAAAGACGTGCCCATCATAGCGCTGTCGGCCAATGCGTTTGATGAAGACATTGCAATGGCAAAGGACGCCGGGATGAATGAACATCTGGCGAAGCCGGTGGATATCAACAAAATGTTCCGGGTGATGTGCCGGCAAAATTTTATGAAAAAAATCAAAAAAACCACTTGAATTTTCCAGAACTATTCGTTATACTAAAAAAGCTGTGGCATGATAGCGATGAAGCGTGAGGTTGCTGCCAAGTGCATGAACTGTGCAGGATGGCAGGTTTTCCGTGGAGCGAATGTCAAGTTAGGAAACTGGCGACAAGTCACTGTACGAATCACAACAGACTACTGGTCTGCCGTAAGGCGCAGTAAGAAGTAACGTGTATGTTTCTCACGACACACACGGGAGAGTGTACAGTCACCGCTTGTCGTACTGAAGTGAATAGTACGAAAAGGAGGCGACTTTTTTTATGGCAAGTCAAGTAATGAGAATCACATTGAAGGCATATGATCATCAGCTTGTTGATGCATCTGCCAGAAAAATCATCGAAACTGTTAAGAAAAACGGATCCCAGGTGAGCGGTCCGGTACCACTTCCGACCAAGAAGGAAGTAGTTACAATCCTGCGGGCGGTACACAAGTACAAGGACTCCAGGGAGCAATTCGAGCAGAGAACTCATAAAAGACTGATCGATATCATCACACCGACCCAGAAGACAGTAGACGCATTATCCAGACTGGAGATGCCGGCAGGTGTGTATATTGATATCAAGATGAAAAACAAGTAATTCATGAGCAGAATCCTAAAATTTAGGATGAGCACAGATGTGCTCCGCTGTAAATCACAGGAGGTAATAATATGAAGAAAGCTATTTTGGCTACAAAAGTTGGAATGACTCAGATCTTCGACGAAGACGGAGTCCTGATTCCGGTAACCGTGCTCCAGGCAGGCCCTTGCGTGGTGACACAGGTGAAGACAGAGGAAAACGACGGCTACAGTGCTGTACAGGTTGGATTTGTTGACATGAAAGACAAGATCGTCAGCAAGGACAAGAGCGGCAAGAAGGAAGTTGCTCACAGAAACGGCGCGACCAAGGCTGAGGCAGGCCATTTCCAGAAGGCAGGCGTTTCCTCCAAGAGATTTGTAAAGGAATTCCGTTTTGAAGACGCGGAAGAATATGCGCCGGCACAGGAGATCAAGGCAGACATCTTCGCGGCAGGCGACAGAGTAGACGCGACAGCGATCTCAAAAGGTAAAGGGTTCCAGGGCGCGATCAAGCGTCACGGACAGAGCAGAGGACCTATGACTCATGGTTCCAAGTATCACCGTCATGCTGGTTCTAACGGCGCGGCATCCGATCCAAGCAAGGTATTCAAGGGAAAGAAGATGCCTGGTCAGATGGGAAACAAGCAGATTACTGTTCAGAATCTGGAAGTGGTAAGGGTTGACGTAGAGAATAACCTGCTGCTGATCAAGGGTTCTGTACCGGGACCGAAGAAGTGCCTCGTAACGGTCAAAGAAACAGTAAAGGCTGAGAAATAATCTGACAACATAGAAAGGAGGAACACACAGATGGCAACAGTATCTGTTTATAATATCGAAGGTAAAGAAGTTGGTACGATCGATCTGAACGATTCCGTGTTTGGTGTCGAGGTCAATGATCACCTTGTACACAAAGCAGTTGTGGGCCAGCTTGCAAATAACCGTCAGGGAACACAGAAAGCAAAGACACGCGCTGAAGTTTCCGGCGGCGGAAGGAAGCCATGGAGACAGAAGGGAACAGGTCACGCAAGACAGGGTTCCACCAGAGCTCCCCAGTGGACTGGCGGCGGTATCGTATTCGCTCCGGTTCCGAGAGATTATTCTGTAAAGATGAATAAGAAGGAAAAGAGGGCTGCATTGAAGTCCGCGCTTTCTTCCAGAGTAGAAGAGAAGAAGTTCATCGTGATCGACGAGATCAATTTCGATGAGATCAAGACAAAGAAGTTCCAGACAGTTCTGGATAACCTGAAGATCAACAAGGCATTGGTAGTGCTGGAGGACGACAACAAGAACGCGGAGCTTTCCGCAAGAAATATTCCGGATGTGAAGACTGCGCGCACCAACACAATCAATGTTTACGATATCCTGAAATACAACACAGTGATCGCTACGAAAGCTGTTGTTGCGGCGATTGAGGAGGTGTACGCATAATGGCTGATATCAAATATTATGATGTGATCCAGAAACCGGTCATTACAGAGAAGAGCATGGAGATCATGGGCGACAAGAAGTACACGTTTCTGGTACACACAGAAGCTACAAAGTCCCAGATCAAGGAAGCCGTTGAAAAGATGTTTTCCGGAACAAAGGTAGCAAGCGTAAATACAATGAACCTCGAAGGAAAGAAAAAGAGACGCGGCATGGTATACGGAAAGACTGCCAAGACAAAGAAGGCGATCGTGCAGTTGACAGAGGACAGCGCAGAGATTGAGATCTTCCAGGGCCTGTAGACTTAACGAAAGCAAGCGAAGCGCAGATTGAGTTTTAGTCGAACATGTACACCCTCTGAACAAAATAAATCAAGAAAACACTACGCCCACTAAGTTCGAAAGGACCTCACTAAGTGGACCGAGTGTATTTTCACACTAAGCTCGGAAAGACCTCGCTAAGTGTTCAGTAATAAGGAAACACTACGCCCACTAAGTTCGAAAGAACCTCACTAAGTGGATCGAGTGTATTTTCACACTAAGCTCGGAAAAACCTCGCTAAGTGTTCAGTAATAAGGAAACACTACGCCCACTAAGTTCGAAAGAACCTCACTAAGTGGATCGAGTGTATTTTCACACTAAGCTCGGAAAGACCTCGCTAAGTGTTCAATATATACGGTGCAAGTCCGTGAAACTAATAATTAGAGCAAACGAAAGGAGAGACAGTAATGGGAATCAAAACATACAACCCATATACACCTTCCAGAAGACAGATGACTGGCTCTGATTTCTCAGAGATCACAAAGACAACACCTGAGAAATCCCTTCTCTCATCTAAGAAGAGAACAGCCGGCCGCAACAATCAGGGTAAGATCACAGTAAGGCATCGCGGAGGCGGAGCTAAGAAAAAATATAGAATTGTCGATTTCAAGAGAAAGAAAGACGGCATCCCGGCAACCGTAATCGGGATCGAATACGATCCGAACAGAACAGCCAATATCGCGCTGATCTGCTACGCGGACGGAGAGAAGGCTTACATCCTGGCTCCGGAAGGACTGAAGGATGGAATGAAGATCATGAACGGACCGGAAGCAGAGGTAAGAATTGGAAACTGCCTGCCGCTGGTAAATATTCCGGTTGGTACACAGATCCACAACATTGAGCTGTATCCGGGAAAAGGCGGACAGCTTGTACGCTCCGCTGGAAACAGCGCGCAGCTTATGGCAAAAGAAGGAAAGTACGCGACCTTACGTCTTCCTTCAGGCGAAATGAGAATGGTTCCGATCATCTGCAGAGCATCCGTAGGTGTCGTAGGCAATGGAGAGCACAACCTGATCAACATCGGTAAAGCAGGACGTAAACGCCATATGGGCATCAGACCTACAGTACGTGGTTCCGTAATGAACCCCAACGACCATCCGCACGGTGGTGGTGAAGGCAAGACAGGCATTGGCCGTCCGGGTCCGTCAACACCATGGGGCAAGCCGGCGCTGGGTCTTAAGACACGTAAGAAGAACAAAGCTTCTAACAAGCTGATCGTAAGAAGAAGAGATGGAAAAGCTATCAAATAATTAGTTTACAAGGAGGTTAGAACCTATGGCTCGTTCACTTAAAAAAGGACCATTTGCAGATGAAAGTTTACTGAAAAAAGTCGATGCTTTGAACGCATCCGGCAGTAAATCAGTTATAAAGACATGGTCACGTCGTTCTACGATTTTCCCGTCATTTGTCGGCCATACATTCGCCGTACATGATGGAAGAAGACATGTGCCGGTATATGTTACGGAAGACATGGTTGGACACAAGCTCGGAGAGTTCGTAGCAACCAGGACGTACAGGGGACATGGTAAAGACGAGAAAAAATCCAAAGTAAGATAAGAACAAGTATTTGAAAGGAGGGTTTATCCATGGCAAAAGGACATAGATCCCAGATCAAAAGAGATAGAAATGAGCAGAAAGATACACGGCCGTCAGCAAAGATTTCCTATGCGCGGGTATCTGTTCAGAAAGCATGCTTCGTGTTGGATGCCATCAGAGGCAAGGATGTTAAGACTGCGCTTGGTATTTTGGCTTATAACCCAAGATACGCTTCCAGCATTATAGAAAAATTATTAAAATCAGCCATCGCAAATGCTGAAAACAACAACGGTATGAGTAAGGAGAACCTTTATATTGAAGAGTGTTACGCAAATAAAGGGCCGACGATGAAGAGAATCAGACCAAGGGCACAGGGCAGGGCTTACAGGATCGAAAAGAGAATGAGCCACATCACAATCGTGCTGAATGAGAGATAAGGAGGGCAATAATGGGACAGAAAGTTAATCCTCACGGCTTAAGAGTCGGAATTATCAAAGACTGGGACTCCAAATGGTATGCGGAAAAAGATTTCGCCGACAACCTTGTGGAGGATCATGAGATCAGAAAATTTCTTAAAAAGAGATTATACAGTGCCGGAATCTCCAGGATCGAGATTGAAAGAGCTTCTGACCGTGTGAAAATCATCGTTTATACAGCAAAGCCGGGCGTTGTGATCGGCAAGGGCGGCGCAGAGATCGAGAAGGTAAAAGGCGAGCTCGCGAAGTATACAGACAAAAAGCTGATCGTGGACATCAAGGAAGTGAAGAGACCTGACAAGGATGCCCAGCTTGTAGCTGAAAATATTGCGCAGCAGCTCGAAAACCGTATTTCATTCCGGCGTGCTATGAAGTCCTGCATGTCCAGAACAATGAAATCCGGCGCGCTCGGTGTAAAGACTGCGGTAGCAGGACGTCTCGGCGGAGCCGACATGGCGCGTACTGAATTCTACAGCGAAGGAACCATTCCGCTTCAGACACTGAGAGCTGACATTGATTATGGATTCGCAGAAGCTGACACAACTTACGGGAAGGTCGGTGTGAAAGTCTGGATTTACAAAGGCGAGATTCTTCCGACGAAAGCTGATAAGGAAGGGAGCGATAAATAATGTTAATGCCAAAAAGAGTAAAACGTCGTAAACAGTTCCGTGGCTCTATGAAGGGAAAAGCCCTCAGAGGAAACACGATTACCTATGGTGAATATGGCATCATCGCAGCGGAGCCATGCTGGATCAAGTCCAATCAGATCGAGGCGGCCCGTGTTGCCATGACACGTTATATCAAGCGTGGCGGTAAAGTCTGGATCAAGATCTTCCCGGACAAACCAGTGACAGCAAAACCAGCAGAAACTCGTATGGGTAGCGGAAAAGGTGCATTAGAGTACTGGGTAGCGGTTGTAAAGCCAGGACGTGTAATGTTTGAGATCGCAGGCGTTCCTGAGGAAGTAGCGAAAGAGGCTCTTCGTCTTGCAATGCACAAATTACCTTGCAAATGCAAAATCGTTTCTCGCGCAGAATTAGAAGGCGGTGATAACAGTGAAAATTAATACATTTGTAAACGAATTAAGAGGAAAATCCGTAGAAGAATTGAAAGAAGAATTAGTAGCTGCTAAAAAAGAGCTTTTTAACTTAAGATTCCAGAATGCGACGAATCAGTTAGACAATACAAGCAGAATCAAAGAAGTGAGAAAAAATATTGCTCGTATCCAGACACTGATTACTGAGGCAGGGAACTGACATTGAGCACTTAGTGAGGTTTTTTCGAACTTAGTGCGAAAGTCGTTCTTTGAGATTGGCGAGGTATTATCGAGCCTAGCGAAAAGAACATCTGCATAATAATTGAAAGGAGTATCACCGTGGAAGAGAGAAATTTGAGAAAAACCCGTACCGGCAAGGTTGTCAGCGACAAAATGGACAAGACAATCGTTGTTGCCGTTGAAAACCACGTTAAGCATCCGCTTTATAAGAAGATTGTAAAGAAAACCTACAAGTTAAAAGCGCATGACGAGAATAATGAGTGCCGTATCGGCGATACCGTTAAAGTAATGGAGACAAGACCTCTGTCCAAGGACAAGAGATGGAGACTTGTGGAGATCATGGAAAAGGCAAAATAATTTTTTATGCCTTAAGAGAATTGAAGGAGGTTTACCTGCATGATACAACAGGAAAGTAGACTTAGAGTAGCAGATAATACAGGCGCTAAGGAATTACTTTGCATCCGTGTACTTGGCGGTTCTACCAGAAGATATGCCAGCATCGGAGATGTGATCGTTGCGACTGTTAAAGATGCAACGCCAGGCGGCGTTGTTAAAAAAGGCGACGTAGTGAAGGCCGTAGTTGTTCGTACTGTAAAGGGTGCCCGCCGTAAAGACGGTTCCTATATCAGATTCGATGAAAATGCTGCTGTAATCATAAGAGATGATTTGAATCCGCGTGGAACACGTATTTTTGGACCTGTAGCCAGAGAGCTGAGAGAGAAGCATTTCATGAAGATCGTTTCCCTGGCTCCGGAAGTACTGTAGGAGGTGCCGATATGTCAACTATGAAGATTAAAAAAGACGATATGGTAAGAGTCATTGCCGGAGCAGATAAAGACAAAGAAGGCAAAGTGCTTGCTGTAAATAAAAAAGACGGAAAAGTCCTGGTTGAAGGCGTCAACATGCTGACAAAGCACACAAAACCCACCATGGCAAATCAGAATGGCGGTATCGTACACCAGGAGGGACCGATTGACATTTCCAATGTAATGTATATTCACAAGGGAAAAGCTACAAGAATCGGTTTCAAGATGGATGGGGACAAAAAAGTACGTGTTGCGAAGTCAACAGGTGAAGTGATTGATTAATCCAGGAAAGGAGGTCCAGGACTTTGAGTAGATTGAGAGAACAATATCAGAATGAGATTGTTGATGCAATGACAAAAAAATTTGGATATAAAAATGTAATGGAAGTGCCGAAGCTTGATAAAGTTGTAATCAACATGGGCGTAGGTGAAGCAAAGGAAAACGCGAAATTACTGGAATCTGCGATGGCTGATCTTGAAAAAATCTCAGGTCAGAAGGCAGTGATCACAAAGGCAAAAAATTCCGTAGCCAACTTCAAAATCAGAGAAGGTATGGCAATCGGATGCAAGGTGACGTTGAGAGGCGAGAGAATGTACGAATTTGTTGACCGCCTGATCAACCTTGCGCTCCCTCGTGTACGTGACTTCAGAGGCGTGAATCCGAATGCGTTCGATGGAAGAGGAAACTATGCGCTCGGAATTAAAGAGCAGTTGATCTTCCCGGAGATCGAATACGATAAGATCGACAAGGTCAGAGGTATGGATGTGATCTTTGTCACAACCGCCAAGACGGATGAAGAAGCACGTGAATTGCTGGCACAGTTCAATATGCCATTCAAAAAGTAAGGAGGGAAATCATGGCTAAGACATCAATGAAAATCAAACAGCAGCGCAAACCAAAATTCTCTACCAGAGAATACAGCCGCTGCCGTATCTGCGGCCGTCCGCATGCATATTTAAGAAAATATGGAATCTGCCGTATCTGCTTCCGTGAATTGGCATATAAAGGTGAGATACCGGGAGTGAAGAAGGCTAGTTGGTAATCTGCCGGTGCCATAACAGATAAATTGATATAGAAGGAGGATGCTTCGACATGACTATGAGTGATCCAATCGCAGATATGCTTACAAGAATCCGTAATGCAAATACTGCTAAACATGATACAGTAGATGTACCCGCATCAAAGATGAAAACCGCGATTGCAGATATTCTTTTAAATGAAGGCTACATCAAAAAATATGACATCGTAGAAGACGGAACATTTAAGACGATCCACATCACATTAAAATATGGTGCGGATAAGAACGAAAAAGTAATTTCCGGCCTTAAGAGAATTTCCAAGCCAGGTCTCCGCGTATACGCAAACAGCGAAGAGATGCCGAAGGTGCTGGGTGGACTCGGAATTGCAATCGTATCTACAAATAAAGGCGTTGTTACCGACAAAGAAGCAAGAAAGCTCGGCGTAGGCGGGGAAGTTCTTTGCTTTGTGTGGTGACCGGAAGCACTTGGTGAATCCAAGCGTAAGCGAGAGATGAACTTAGTGCGAGGTCGTTCTTTGAGCTTAGCGATGCATTGAATACTTGGCGAGGTATTATCGAGCCTAGTATGAAAGCAGATATTCCGAACGAAGAGAGGAATATCTTCGACAGAGCTTAGCGAAAAGAACAGATAAACTGAAAACAGAGCAGACTCAAGCCTCTGCTCCGAAAATTTAAGTTAGGAGGACAAAGGTATGTCACGTATAGGAAGACTGCCGATCGCAGTCCCTGCAGGTGTAACTGTAGAGATTGCTGAGCATAATGTAGTGACCGTAAAAGGTCCGAAGGGAACTCTCGTAAGAGAACTCCCGGTTGAAATGGAAATCAAGCAGGAAGGCGAAGAAATTGTTGTCACCAGGCCAAACGACTTAAAGAGGATGAAATCCCTTCACGGCCTGACACGTACACTGATCAACAACATGGTAATCGGTGTCAGCCAGGGTTATGAAAAGGTTCTGGAAGTAAACGGTGTTGGTTACAGAGCAGCGAAGTCCGGCAACAAGCTGACCCTCAGCCTTGGATATTCACATCCTGTTGAGATGGTTGATCCGGAAGGGATCGAGACAGTTCTGGAAGGCCAGAACAAGATCACGGTAAAAGGGATCGACAAAGAAAAAGTTGGCCAGTATGCAGCAGAGATCAGAGACAAGAGAAGACCGGAGCCGTACAAGGGCAAGGGAATCAAGTACGCTGATGAAGTGATCCGCCGCAAGGTTGGTAAGACTGGTAAAAAATAAATAAGGAGGGTGTGAAAATGGTTAGTAAAAAATCAAGAAGTGAAGTTCGCAGAAAAAAGCACATGAAATTACGTAACCGTTTCAGCGGTACCGCTGAGAGGCCGCGTCTGGCTGTGTTTAGAAGCAATAATCATATGTATGCACAGATTATTGACGATACCGATGGCAGCAGCAAAACACTGGTAGCAGCGTCCACTCTTCAGAAAGACGTGAAAGCAGAATTAGAAAAGACAAATAATGTTGCGGCTGCAGCATACCTTGGAAAAGTCATTGCTGAGAAGGCAAAGGAAAAAGGAATTACCGACGTTGTCTTTGACAGAGGCGGCTTTATCTATCAGGGAAAGATCAAAGCATTGGCAGACGCAGCAAGAGAAGCTGGGCTGAATTTCTAGGAAGGGAGAACACATATGAGACAGGAACGTATTGATGCTGGTCAGTTAGAGTTAGAAGAAAAAGTGGTATCAATCAAACGTGTTACCAAGGTCGTAAAAGGTGGTCGTAACATGAGATTCACAGCTTTAGTAGTTGTCGGCGATGGAAAAGGCCATGTTGGTGCAGGTTTAGGAAAGGCTACCGAAATTCCGGAAGCGATCCGCAAAGGAAAAGAGGATGCGGCTAAGAAACTCATCGAAGTTTCCCTGGACGAGAACGACAGTGTAACACACGATACCATCGGAAAATTCGGAAGCGCTTCCGTATTACTGAAGAAGGCTCCGGACGGTACCGGAGTGATCGCCGGAGGTCCGGCGCGTGCGGTAATCGAGATGGCAGGAATCAAGAATATCCGTACAAAATCATTAGGCTCTAACAACAAGCAGAATGTAGTGCTTGCCACAATCGAAGGTCTGAAGGGGATCAAGACTCCTGAGGAAGTTGCAAGGCTCCGCGGCAAATCAATCGAAGAAATCGTAGGCTAAGAAGATAGAGCTATGCTCTGCCGCATAAGCGGATGGAGCTGTTTTATCGCGTAGGAGGTAGGTAAAAATGGCAAATTTAAAAATTACGTTAGTAAAGTCTACCATCGGTGCTGTGCCGAAGCATAGAAAGACCGTTGAAGCTCTGGGATTAAGAAAACTCAACAAGACGGTTGTGCTGCCGGACAATGCAGCTACCAGAGGTATGGTACAGCAGGTTAGACATTTAGTGAAGGTTGAAGAAGAAGCATAAATAAAAAAAGATAAGGAGGTAGCAGCATGGACTTATCAAACTTGAGACCGGCAGATGGTTCTAAGCACAGCAATAACTTCAGAAGAGGCCGGGGACATGGTTCCGGGAATGGTAAGACAGCCGGTAAGGGACACAAAGGCCAGAAGGCTCGTTCAGGAGCGCCGAGGCCGGGATTTGAAGGCGGACAGATGCCTTTATACAGAAGAATACCCAAAAGAGGCTTTACCTGCAGAAACTCCAAGAAGATCGTCGGCATTAACATGAGTGCGCTTGAAGTATTTGAAGACGGTGCTGTTGTTTCTGTTGAAACATTAATGGAAAAAGGCATCGTAAAGAATCCAAGGGACGGAGTAAAAATCCTTGGAGACGGAGAATTGACTAAGAAGCTCACTGTACAGGTAAATGCGTTCAGCGCAAAGGCGGCTGAAAAAATCGAGGCTCTTGGCGGAAAAGCAGAGGTGATCTAATGCTAGAAACAGTACGAAAAGCATTTCGGGTAGAAGATGTCCGTAAAAGGATACTTTACACGTTCATGATGCTGGTCGTTGTAAGGCTCGGATCTCAACTGCCGACACCGGGAGTAAATCCGGCTTATATCCAGAACTTTTTTGCGAACCAGACCGGGGATGCATTCAATTTTTTTGATGCATTTACCGGCGGTTCCTTTACCCAGATGTCTGTATTTGCATTAAGCATTACACCATATATCACATCTTCTATCATTATGCAGCTTCTGACCATCGCGATTCCAAAACTGGAAGAGATGCAGAAGGAAGGTGCCGACGGAAGAAAAAAGATTGCGGCAATCACACGTTATGTTACAGTAGGACTTGCACTGTTTGAGTCCACTGCAATGGCTGTCGGTTTCGGCCGTCAGGGGCTTCTGACAGAGTTCAACTTTGTCAATGCCGCAATCGTAGTATGCACGCTGACCGCAGGTTCCGCATTTCTGATGTGGATCGGCGAGCGTATCACGGAAAAAGGCGTTGGAAATGGGATTTCCATTGTCCTGCTGATCAATATTGTTTCCCGTATACCGGATGATTTCTTCAAACTGTATACACAGTTCATCCAGGGCAAGACCCCTGCGAAAGGACTGCTGGCTGCGGTGATCATCCTGGTTGTCCTGCTGATAGTCGTTGTATTCGTTATTGTACTTCAGGGCGGCGAACGCAGGATCATGGTGCAGTATTCCCAGAAAGTAAAGGGAAGAAAGACATACGGCGGACAATCCACGCACATTCCACTTAAGGTAAATACCGCAGGCGTTATCCCGGTTATCTTTTCCTCATCTCTCATGCAGATCCCGTCCCTTGTTGCCACAGCAATGGGCAAAGGGAACAGCGGAGGCATCGGAGGCCATATACTGAGAGGATTAAATTCAAACAACTGGTGTGACCCTGAGAATATAGTATACTCCATAGGATTGCTGTTTTATATCGCCCTTACCATATTCTTTGCATATTTCTACACTTCGATTACATTCAATCCGTTAGAGATCGCAAACAATATGAAGAAAAACGGCGGATTTGTTCCAGGTATCCGTCCCGGCAGGCCGACGGTAGATTATATGACGAAGATTCTCAACTATATCATCTTTATCGGAGCCTGCGGACTGGTGATCGTACAGGTGATTCCGTTCTTCTTTAACGGTGTGTTCGGGGCAAACGTTTCTTTCGGAGGAACCTCGCTCATCATCATCGTAGGAGTTGTGCTTGAGACCATCAAGCAGATTGAATCACAGATGCTGGTACGCAATTATACCGGATTCCTGAACAGCAAAGGAAGCGCTGCAAAAGGCGGGGGATTCCTTGGGTATTGACAGAAATTTAGCTCGTTGTGGTTATTCATGCCGGAATAATCACAGCGGGTTAAAGTGCTATATGGATAAATCAGCCGGCGCGCCGCAGCCTTGAGGACTGCCCCGGCTGATGAAAATGGAGGTAAAAGATATGAAGATCATTATGTTAGGCGCTCCCGGAGCGGGCAAAGGAACACAGGCAAAGAAAATTGCCGAAAAATATTCGATTCCTCACATCTCTACAGGAGACATTTTCAGAGCAAATATCAAAAACGGGACGGAACTTGGAAAGAAAGCCAAGACCTATATGGACCAGGGACTGCTTGTACCGGACGAGCTGGTGGTAGACCTGGTAGTAGACCGGGTGAATCAGGAAGACTGCGCAGGCGGATACGTACTGGACGGTTTCCCGAGAACAATCCCCCAGGCAGAGGCGCTGGACAAAGCGCTGGCAGCTCTGGATCAGAAAATGGACTATGCGATCAACGTAGAAGTGCCGGATGACAATATTGTAAACCGTATGTCCGGACGCCGCGCATGTGTGGACTGCGGGGCAACCTACCACATGGTATATGCGCCGACAGAGAAGGAAGGCATCTGCGATAAATGCGGCGGCGGTCTCATCCTGAGAGATGATGACAAGCCGGAGACCGTGAAAAAGCGTCTCGGCGTTTACCATGATCAGACACAGCCTCTGATCGACTACTATACGGAAGCCGGGATCCTCAAAGAAGTAGACGGTACCATTGACATCAACGATGTATTTGCCGAGATTGTGATAATTCTTGGCTGAGAGCACTTTGCGATGCATTGAATACTTGGCGAGGTATTATCGAGTCTAGTAAGAAAGCACATATTCCGAACGGAGAGAGGAATATCTTCGCCAGAGCTTAGTGCGAAGCCGTTCTTTGAGATTAGCGAGGCTCTATCGAGTTTAGCGAAAAGAACTACATAAAATAATGGAGGCGTTTTATGCTTATAGAGCCTGGAATACTTGCAAAATCAAAAGCGGGAAGAGATAAAGATTGTATATACGTCATAATTTCTGTCAATGATGAATATGTATATCTGGCGGACGGGAAGAAGAGACCCGTCTGCCAGGCAAAGAAAAAAAACTGTAAACATGTGCAGCCGATCAGTAAGGCGCGCTGTGATTCCGTATCTGACGATGATGAGATCCGGCGTGTGATCAGAGGCTATATGAGTCATCTGGATGCAGAGGTGAGAGAATAAGAAGTGCAGAGAAAGGCACAGGAGGATTAAGTATGTCAAAGGCTGACGTGATCGAAATCGAAGGAGTGGTAGTAGAAAAACTGCCCAACGCAATGTTCAAGGTAGAACTGGAAAATGGGCATATCGTACTGGCCCATATCAGCGGAAAGCTGCGTATGAACTTTATCAAGATCTTACCTGGGGACAAAGTAACGTTGGAGATGTCTCCGTACGATCTCAGCAAAGGACGAATTGTCTGGAGAGATAAATAAAAAGGTGTTGACTTTGCAGGAGGCTTGATGTTATACTATGAAATAGCCGTCTTTGGTTTGGTGTGCCCAAAAACGGCAGTAGCCCCAAGGTTTTCAGCAAAGGATAGAAGGAGGATTTGACATGAAGGTTAGATCATCAGTAAAACCGATCTGTGAAAAGTGCAAGATTATCAAGAGAAAAGGAAGTATCCGGGTAATCTGCGAGAATCCGAAGCACAAACAGAGACAAGGCTAGGACAGTGGAGATGGAAATGCGCGGCACCAGGCAGAGTTTTTACGCGCATGGACATTGTTCCGGTTTTGGAGTTGTTTGTTAAAATTAGGCGGCTGACAGTATGACACGCCAGGAGGTGTGTGGAACTGTTTAATATACAGTAAGGATACATCCGGCTCGTGAATCAGGTACCGACGAGGCAGGTGGCCGTTGCGCGTTTTGCGCAAATGTATATTGCTTATAATACCCGGATCAAAGGGCGTAGCTTCAGGCGCTGCCGGGAAAGGGCATAGAGAATATGCCTGGGTAGATCGGGAAGATATGTTGTCTTCCGACAGATACCCGATGTACCCCAGTTAGGGACAATATTATAATTATTTAAATGGAGGAAAGACACATGGCTCGTATTGCAGGTGTAGACTTACCAAGAGACAAACGTGTAGAAATCGGCTTGACTTATATTTATGGAATTGGAAGAACAAGCTCAAACCGTATTTTAGCAGAAGCAGGAGTGAATCCTGATACCCGTGTAAGAGATTTGACAAGTGAGGAAGTAAAGAAGATCAGTGAAGTCATTGACGCGACTCAGATGGTAGAAGGTGATCTCAGAAGAGAGATCCAGCTGAACATCAAGAGACTGAAAGAGATCGGATGCTACCGCGGAATCCGTCACAGAAAAGGACTTCCGGTACGCGGTCAGAAGACGAAGACAAACGCGAGAACCTGTAAAGGACCAAAGAGAACAGTAGCGAATAAGAAAAAGTAAGCACTTAGCGAATGCAAGCTGTTAAGCGCGGCATGAGTTTAGTGCGAACTTTGTTCGAAGAGCAAAGCGAATCGAACATCCCGTGCACTTAGCGGATGCAAGCTGTTAAGCGCGGCATGAGTTTAGTGCGAACTTTGTTCGAAGAGCAAAGCGAATCGAACATCCCGTGCACTTAGCGAATGCAAGCTGTTAAGCGCGGCATGAGCTTGGCGCGAACTTTGTTCGAAGAGCAAAGCGAATCGAACATCCCGTAAACAGATAATAAAATGAGAAAGTAGGTTAGTTTAAATGGCGAAGAAAGTTACCAAAAAAGTGACAAAAAAACGTGTCAAGAAAAACGTTGAACGAGGACAGGCTCACATCCAGTCATCTTTTAATAATACGATCGTAACATTGACGGATGCGCAGGGCAATGCTCTTTCATGGGCAAGCGCGGGCGGTCTGGGTTTTAGAGGTTCAAGGAAATCTACTCCATACGCGGCACAGATGGCAGCTGAGACAGCGGCTAAAGCAGCATTGATTCATGGTCTGAAAACAGTAGATGTTTTCGTTAAGGGTCCAGGTTCAGGAAGAGAAGCGGCAATCCGTGCGCTGCAGGCATGCGGCATTGACGTGATCAGTATCAAGGACGTGACACCGGTACCTCATAACGGATGCCGTCCGCCGAAACGCAGAAGAGTATAACCAATACCGCATATTATTAGGAGGAATTAAGAAAATGGCAGTAAACAGAGTCCCGGTTCTTAAGAGATGCCGTTCATTAGGTATGGACCCAATCTATTTAGGAATTAATAAAAAGTCAAAAAGACAGTTAAAGAGATCCAACAGAAAGATGAGTGAATACGGTCTTCAGTTACGCGAGAAGCAGAAAGCAAAATTCATCTACGGAGTATTGGAGAAACCTTTCAGAAATTATTTCGAGAAGGCAAAGCAGCAGGAAGGTATGACAGGTGAGAACCTGATGATCCTTCTGGAGACCAGACTGGACAACGTGATGTTTCGTATGGGCTTTGCAAGAACCAGAAGAGAAGCAAGACAGATCGTAGGCCACAGACATGTACTGGTGAACGGCAAGCAGGTAAAGGTTCCTTCCTACCTTGTAAAAGCCGGCGATGTGATCGAGATCAAAGAAAAGAACAAAGGCAGCCAGAGATACAAGGATATCCTGGAAGTGACCGGCGGCAACATGATTCCGAACTGGCTGGAAGTGGATGCCGAGAATCTGAAAGGTGAAGTCAAAGAGCTTCCGAAGAGAGACGCAATAGATGTTCCTGTTGACGAGATGTTGATCGTCGAGCTGTATTCTAAGTAATTCATTCGGATATAGCATGATTGAAAAGTACCCCTCAATATTTTTTAACCCATAAGGAGGGTCGTGTAGTGTTTGATTTTAATAAACCGAATATTGAAATTACAGAAATTTCAGAAGATAAGAAGTATGGAAGATTCGTTGTAGAGCCTTTGGAGCGGGGATATGGAATCACATTGGGTAATTCCCTGAGAAGAATTATGCTTTCTTCTCTTCCGGGCGCGGCGATCAGCTCCGTGAAGATTGACGGAGTACTGCACGAATTCAGTTCCATACCGGGCGTGAAAGAAGATGTGACCGAGATTATCATGAATCTGAAATGTCTGGCAATCAAGAATACATCGGAATCAGACGAAGTGAAGACTGCATATATCGAATTCGAGGGAGAAGGTGTTGTAACAGGCGCCGACATCCAGGCGGATGCCGATATTGAGATTATGAATCCGGATCAGGTCATCGCTACATTAAGCGGCGGTAAGGACAGCAAGCTGTACATGGAGCTTACGATCACAAAGGGAAGAGGTTATATCAGCGCGGATAAGAACAAGGGAGAGGATATTCCGATCGGCGTCATCCTGATAGATTCTATCTATACGCCTGTTGACCGTGTAAACATGTCAGTAGAAAATACACGTGTCGGACAGATAACCGATTACGATAAGCTCACGCTGGACGTATGGACAAGAGGTACATTGCTTCCGGACGAAGCGGTCAGCCTTGCCGCAAAGGTACTCAGCGAACATCTGAAATTATTCATCGACCTGTCAGAAGTCGCGCAGGCTGCTGAGGTCATGATCGAAAAAGAAGATGATGAAAAAGAGAAGGTTCTGGAGATGAGTATTGATGAATTGGAATTATCTGTCCGTTCATACAACTGCCTCAAGAGAGCAGGTATCAATACCGTGGAAGAGCTTACGAATAAGACGCCGGAAGACATGATGAAGGTACGGAACCTGGGACGCAAGTCCCTGGAGGAAGTCCTTGCGAAACTGAAAGAACTCAATCTGGAGTTAAATTCAGGTGAGGAATAAAATAGAGGATGATCGTTCTATGGCAGGAAGCCGTGAATGATCATAAACGATCCAAATATCCGGCCAGTAAGCCCGAAGCGCATGGCAGGAGCATTTGATTAATAAGCCCGAAGATTGCATAACCAAATGTGCGGCTTATGAGGCGGAGAGAGTTTACAGCCAGCTGTAATGACAAAACAGTCTCATAGGCAAATGAATGGAGGATAAGAATAATGGCAAAATATAGAAAACTTGGCAGAACATCCAGCCAGAGAAAAGCTTTGATCAGAAACCAGGTAACCGCGTTGCTTTACAATGGAAAGATCGTGACCACAGAAGCGAAGGCAAAAGAGATCCGCAAGGTTGCGGAGGGCTTGATCGCAAAGGCTGTCAAGGAAAAAGATAACTACGAAGAAGTGACCGTAAAGGCAAAGGTTGCGCGCAAGGACAAGGACGGCAAGAGAGTAAAGGAAGTCGTTGACGGAAAGAAAGTTACCGTATATGATGAAGTAGAGAAGAAGATCAAGAAAGATATGCCGAGCAGACTTCATGCCAGAAGAGAGATGCTCAAGGTTCTCTACCCTGTAACAGAAATTCCGGCTGCCGCGGCAGGAAAGAAAAAGAATACCAAGAAGGTAGACCTGGTAGATAAGTTATTTACCGAGATCGCTCCGAAGTACGAGAACCGCAAGGGCGGCTACACAAGAATCGTGAAGATCGGCCAGCGCAAGGGTGATGCTGCTTTGGAAGTGCTTCTTGAGTTAGTATAATTTAAAATAACTTTTATAATCTGTAAAATATGTAATAAGACGAAAAAACCTGTTGCTGAAACAGGTTTTTTTGTACAAAAAAAGGCTGTCGGGAAAGGCTATTGGCTTAGGATCTTGCTGTGAAGAAATAGGATCACAGCAAGATCCCGAAGAAAAAGCCATTTCCTGACTGCCGCTTTTGCAGTTTACCAGGACTGGAAAAACAGGTTGTTTCCTACATTGACTCCGACCCGGTCGGTGGCGCCTGCATACAGGAAATAATAGCAATCCGCAACAGCCGAAAGTCTTGCTCCGTTCAAAGCCTCCTGCGCCACCTGATAGGAGAGATCGCTGGGGCCTCTGGCAAGTACCGTATCCAGACGGCCTGTCCATACTGGTTCAAACTGTCCCTCTGCATACACGATCTCTTTGATCGTATTTGGGAAGATGGAACTGCTCATCCGGTTCATGATTACGGTAGCAACAGCCAGCAGCGAATCATGCTCCTGCATGGCTTCACATTCCAATATGGCCGCAAAAATATCCAGCTCACTGCCGGAGACATTTGCCGCGCCGCCGTTCACAATGGTACTTTCGTTTACTTCTTCTTCCGTTTTTTTATCCTCGCCGGGTTTTTCGACTTCTGACACAGTCGGCACCGTAATCGGCTTCTGTGCGTTCTTTTTCGCTTCCTCGGCCTTTCTCGCCGCTTCCGCCTGTCGGGCTTCCTCCTCACGAAGCAGAGCAAGCTGCGCGTTGAATGTGGCAAGATCTGTGGAGGTCGCCTTTGCAGTCGCGTTAAGTTCTACTCTCCGCTGTTCCAGCTGCTCCTGCAGATCTTCCAGAGAGGCCTCCTGGTTCAGGAGCACCTGTTCCCGCTCTGCGATATCTTCCCGTATTGTCCGCAGCTTATCAAGCATATCGCGGTCATAGCTGCTGATATTCTCAATAAATTCCGCTTTATTCAGAAAATCAGTCATACTGTCCGCAGAAAAAAGCATTTCCAACAGTGATTCATTGCCCACTTCGTACATATATTTAATGCGGGCCTTCATCGCCTCATAACGCTGTGATTCGTCTGCCTGGGCATCCGCAAGAGAATCCC
This sequence comes from Lachnospiraceae bacterium, assembly GCA_009911175.1. The sequence goes on from QXWX01000072.1 coordinate 25,301, forward strand.
GGGTACGGAGGATCTCGCTGTGGATGATCTCAATCTGGTTCTTTGCGGAGGCAATCTCATCGCTGATCTTGACCATTTCCTGATTGATGCCTTCAAGCTGGCTGTTCAGTGAGCTGGTCCTGTTTTCCAGATCTGCGATATTCGTCGCATGCACGGAGAGCGGAGAGCAGATAAGGATCAGAGAGCAGATCAGTATCCCCAAAGGGCATCCTCTGCCCGGCGCTCCCACATGGCATACAGCCCTTCTTCGGAAAGGCGCCAGCCCCGTGTTTCTCTTTTGTGTTATATGATGTTTCATAAAATAATTTCCTTTCAAACATTTAATAAAAGAATTGCCTATGATAGTATACTATAAATTGCAAAATTAATCAATTTTTGTTATTATATTTTTGTAAAAAGTTTGTAACAAAAATAGACTGTGAATAGTAATATTCAGGAAGGAACTTAGAGAATATGCATCAGATAAAAATGATCGGACTGGATCTGGACGGAACATTGCTGACATCGGATAAAAAATTACTGCCTTATACCAGGCAGGTGATCGCAGAGGCGATCAGGCGGGGAATCCTGGTACTCATGGCAACCGGACGTCCTTACACGGGCATCCCCAAGGAGCTGCGCGATTTTCCGGGCATACGCTATGCACTGAGCTCCAACGGCGCGCGCATTCTGGATACACAGACAGGAAAGGTGCTGATCGAGCATCTGCTTCCGCTGAAAAGTGCGAAAAAGGCATTGGAAATTTTACGGAAGTATGATACATTACAAGAGGTATATTTTGAAGGACAGGGTTACGCGGAGGCTGATAAGCTGGATAGGATCTCCAGATACCACCACAATCCCCATATGTGGGAATATGTCCGGAGCTCCAGAAAGCCTGTTCCCAGCCTGACAGAGCTGATCGAGCGGGAGAACCGGGACATGGATAAGGTTCAGGCTCTGTTTGCGGATATGGAGGAGCTTGCGCGGGCGTGGAAGGAACTGGAGCGGTACAGGGAACTTGTACTGGTCTCATCCCTTGGATACAACATTGAGATTAATGCGGCCGGTGTAGATAAAGGCACAGGTCTGATGGAACTTGGAGCGCTGCTGGGGATCCGCCCGGAGGAGATCATGGCCTGCGGGGACGGAGATAACGACATCCGCATGCTGGAGCTGGCGGGAGTCGGCGTTGCCATGGGAAACGCCGGGGAAAATGTAAAGGCTGCCGCGGATTACATAGCAGAAACAAATGATCATGAGGGGGCCGCAAAGGCGATTGTGAAATATGCATTTTGCAATGACTCAGAACAGCAATAGTTTAAAGACTTTTTAAAACAGGAGGAAAACAATGTTAGACGCATTAAAGGTCATTATTTTGGGGATTGTGGAAGGGATCACGGAGTGGCTTCCCATCAGCAGCACAGGGCATCTGATCCTGGTGGAGGAATTTATCAAGCTGGAGCTGAGCGAGGCATTCATCGAGATGTTCAATGTAGTCATCCAGCTCGGCGCGATCATGGCCGTTGTTGTGATCTATTTTCACAAGCTGAATCCATTTTCGCCGACCAAGACGCAGAAGCAGAAGATGCTGACGATTCAGCTCTGGGTGAAGGTGGCGATCGCGGCAGTTCCGGCCGCGGTGATCGGGCTTTTGTTCGATGACATGATCGAAGCCAAGTTTATGAATGCATATGTGGTAGCGGCAACTCTGATCATCTACGGAATTTTATTCATCATCGTGGAGGAGAGCCACAAGAATAAGCAGCCTAAGGTGACGAAGCTGTCCAGACTGACTATACCGATGGTGCTGGTCATCGGCGTATTCCAGGTGCTTGCGCTGATCCCGGGGACCTCGCGTTCAGGAGCGACGATCATTGGCGCGCTTTTGATCGGGACTGCAAGAGGCGTTGCGGCGGAATTTACCTTTTTCCTGGGAATCCCGGTCATGTTCGGAGCCAGCTTTTTGAAGATCATTAAGTTTCTGAAGGATGGTGCAAGCATTGCTGGCAGTGAAATTTTTCTGCTCCTGCTCGGCTGCGGCGTGTCATTCGGCGTATCGATCTTTGCGATCAAGTTTTTGATGCAGTATATCAAGAACCATGATTTCAAAGCATTCGGATATTACAGGATCGTCCTGGGTGTGGTTGTGCTGATCTATTTTGGCGTTTCCGGACTGCTTGCGGCGTAGTGTAATAAAGCGATTACAAAAAATCACCGGACAGTATTTTGAGGGCTGGCCGGTGATTTTTACGTATAGAAAGAGTTCCTTCATTTGGGAATTTGGTTTTTTGGAAGTATTTATTTTGAATAAATTTGATGGATAAGTCTTGTATTTTTGCAGAAATCTGATAAAATATAAAACTGTGTGTATGATTATACATATGCTGCAATTCACGGCCAGAAGAAGACGACCAGAGAACTCCTGCGTACAACAGCCTGCGCTTTTGTGGATCGCGGCATACGGAATGAAAAAGTTTGGAGGAGAGATTATGAAGAAAAAATTGTTAAGCCTTTTATTAGCAGCGGCATGTGTATTTTCTATGGCGGCATGCGGTTCCGGAAGCGATTCTGCCGGAGACAGCGGGAATGCGGCACAGACAAGTGAAGCAGACGATACGGAAGACGCGAAAGAAGCAGAAGCGTCCGGAGAGGGCGGAACGCTGATCATGGCGACCAATGCGGAGTTCCCGCCGTATGAATATCATGAAGGCGATGAGATCGTTGGAATCGACGCAGAGATCGCGGCGGCGATCGCGGAAGAGCTGGGGATGGAGCTGAAGATTGAGGATATGGCATTTGATTCCATCATTACCGCGGTTTCCGGAGGAAAGGCGGATATGGGTCTTGCAGGTATGACCGTGAATCCGGACCGTGAGAAGAATGTTAATTTTTCAGATACTTATGCAACTGCGGCTCAGGTGATCATCGTGAAGGAAGGCAGCGAGACAGCAGGCCCGGATGATCTGACTGGAAAGAAGATCGGGGTTCAGCTTGGAACCACAGGAGATATCTATGCGGAGGATATCGAGGATGCGGAAATAGAGCGCTACAACAAGGGAATGGAAGCTGTTCAGGCGCTGCTGCAGGATAAGATCGACGCAGTCGTGATCGACGGGGAACCGGCGAAGGTCTATGTGGCGGAGAACGAAGGTCTGAAAGTGCTGGATGAGCCTCTGACTGAGGAAGAATATGCCATCGCGATCGCAAAGGACAACGACGAACTGCTGGAAAAGGTGAATACCGCGCTGACAAGCCTGAAGGATTCCGGCAAGCTGGATGAGATCGTTGCAAAGTATATCTCTGCAGATGAGTAATGGCTGCGGCAATACCATTTACGATTAAATAAGAGGAAATAAAGAATGCTTCAGACATTTCAGGAGAGGTTTTACGATAATTTTATACAAGACGACCGTTGGAATTATATCTGGGAAGGGCTGACCGTGACATTGCGTGTCACATTGTTTGCAGTCATCCTGGGAATCGTGATCGGATTTTTGATCGCCATTATCCGATCCACCTACGACAAGACCGGAAAGATGAAGATACTAAACTTTATCTGCAGCGTCTATCTCACAGTGATCCGGGGAACCCCGGTGGTCGTACAGCTTTTGATCATTTATTTCGTGATCTTCGGCAGTGTGGACATCAACAAGATCGTAGTCGCGATCATGGCGTTTGGAATCAATTCCGGCGCCTATGTAGCAGAGATCTTCCGCTCCGGGATCATGTCGATTGATAATGGGCAGTTTGAGGCCGGACGGAGCCTCGGCTTCAATTATACACAGACCATGCGGTATATCATCATGCCCCAGGCATTTAAAAATGTCCTTCCGGCGCTCGGCAACGAGTTTATCGTTCTGCTGAAGGAGACCTCGGTGTCAGGCTATATCGCGCTGCAGGATCTGACAAAGGGCGGCGATATCATCCGAAGCCGTACATATGACGCATTTATGCCTCTTCTGGCCGTGGCGCTGATCTATCTGGTCATGGTCATGATATTTACAAAACTGGTGAATATACTGGAGAGGAGGCTGAGGAGCAGTGATCATTAATGGAGATGTATTGATCAGGGTGGAGGATATCCACAAGGTTTTCGATGACAGCCTGCACGCGCTGAACGGTGTCTCGGAGGAGATCTCAAAAGGCGAGGTGGTTGTGATCGTGGGACCCTCCGGTTCCGGAAAATCTACGTTTCTGCGGTCTTTGAACCTCCTGGAGGTTCCTACAACCGGGCATATTTATTTTGAGGGAGTAGATATCACAGGAAAGCAGACCAATATTGACAAGCACCGCCAGAAGATGGGGATGGTATTTCAGCATTTCAACCTGTTTCCCCATAAGACCATATTAGAAAATATCACGCTGGCGCCCACCAAGCTTCTGAAAAAAAGCAAGGAGGAAGCAGATGCCGAGGCAATGAAGCTTCTGCGGAAGGTGGGACTGGAGGAGAAGGCGGATGCTTATCCGTCCCAGCTCTCCGGCGGACAGAAGCAGAGGATCGCGATCGTCCGTTCCCTGGCAATGAACCCGGACGTGATGCTGTTTGACGAGCCGACCTCCGCGCTGGATCCGGAGATGGTCGGGGAGGTACTGGAGCTGATGAAGCAGCTGGCCCATGACGGCATGACGATGGTGGTAGTCACCCACGAGATGGGATTTGCAAAAGAGGTTGCCACCCGTGTACTGTTCATGGATCAGGGACAGGTGAAGGAGCAGGGCACGCCGGAGGAATTTTTCGGCAATCCGAAAGATCCGAGGCTGCAGGAATTTTTGTCAAAGATTCTGTAGCAGGCGCTGTTGCCGCCATATAAAGAATGAAAGAAATCTTACTGGCTTTTCAGAATTTTAAAGTCGGTAAGATTTTTTATTAATGATGCAGAACTGGCAGCAGATGGGTCTGTGGTCTGCCGTTTTGTATAATACCGAAACTTTCCATTCCAATATTATTGAAATCGTCAGGGAAAAGTAGTAAAATCCATGTCATTGGATCATCAGAGAAAGACTGTATAAAAGGAATATTACATATGAAATATGAACGTATCTCAAAAGGAACCTTTCTGGAACGGCCCAACAGGTTCATCGCCTATGCGGAGCTGGCCGGGAAAACGGAGGTCATCCATGTAAAAAATACCGGCAGGTGCGCGGAGCTTCTGATACCAGGAGCGTCCATTTACGTGCAGGAGAGCGATAATCCCGCGCGGAAGACAAAGTGGGATCTGATCGGCGTGGAGAAGGGCAGCCGGATGATCAATATGGATTCCCAGGTACCTAATCTGGTCGTGAAGGAATGGATCGAATCGGGACATCTGACCTCTGATATCCGGATGGTCAGACCGGAGACTGCATATGGCAATTCCCGTTTTGACCTATATGTAGAGACTGGGAGCAGCAGGATTTTCATAGAAGTCAAGGGAGTAACCCTGGAGGAAGAGGGGGTGGTCCGTTTTCCGGATGCCCCCAGCGACCGTGCGGTGAAGCATCTTCAGGAGCTGGAAAAGGCGGTCAGGGAAGGATATGAGGCTTATGTATTCTTTGTGATCCAGATGAAGGGAGTACGGTATTTTACCCCCAACATGGATACCCATCCTGCCTTCTGCGAAGCCTTGAAGTCGGCAAAGGCGGCGGGGGTGAACATACTGGCCTATGACTGCCGGGTCAGCGGCGACCGGATCGAGATTGCGGATCCCGTGCCTGTGGTGCTGGAAAGTCCCAGGCTCAGGGAAGCGGTGGAGCCGGTCATTCAGTGGTATCGGGAGAATCACAGGGACCTGCCGTGGCGGAATACCAGGGACCCGTATCGGATCTGGGTGTCGGAGATCATGCTTCAGCAGACCAGAGTGGAGGCCGTAAAACGCTATTACGAACGTTTTTTGTCAGAGCTTCCTACGGTGAAGGAGCTGGCAGAGGTGCCGGAGGACCGGCTGATGAAGCTGTGGGAAGGGCTGGGCTACTATAACCGGGCGCGGAACATGCAGAAGGCGGCCAGACAGGTGATGGAGGAATATCAGGGCGAATTTCCTCATACATATGATACAATCCGGTCTCTCGCCGGAATCGGAAATTATACGGCAGGGGCGGTCAGCTCCTTTGCCTTCGGGATTCCCAAGCCGGCGGTGGACGGCAATGTGCTGCGGGTCCTTTCGCGGATCCTGGCCAGCGAAGAGGACATTATGAAAGCCTGTGTCCGTTCCTGGATGGAACGCGCGGTGGAGGAGGTCATTCCGGAGCAGAACGCGTCAGACTTCAACCAGGGGCTGATCGAGCTGGGAGCTCTCATATGCGTTCCAAACGGAGATCCCAGGTGCCGGGAATGCCCTGCGGCCGGGCTCTGCCTTGCCAGAGAAAAAGGAATACAGACCCGGCTGCCTGTGAAGGCAAAGGCAAAGGCCAGAAGGATCGAGAAGCGGACGGTCCTGATCTTTCGGGACGCCCGGGGCGTCGCGATTCGCAAGCGCCCGTCCAGGGGGCTGCTTGCCGGCCTGTATGAGCTGCCCAATGTGGAAGGGCACCTGACCGGCAGACAAGCGGCTGACTATGGAAAGTCCATCGGCCTGATGCCGGTCCGGGTACGGAAGCTGGAGGAAGCGAAGCATATTTTCAGCCATGTGGAGTGGCATATGATCGGATATGAGATGCTGGTGGATGAGCTGGAGAAGAGCTGCGGCGCGGAGATGATCTTTGCAAAAAAAGAAGAATTGGAGACGGTGTACTCAATTCCGTCCGCATTTGAAAGCTATATGAATCTGGGACGAATTTGAAAATAAAGTGTATTTGAAGGGGAGGGGTAACAGACATGAAGGAAAGTATGGAGTTATCCAGACAGCAGCAGAAATCAAAGGAAACAAAGGAACGGATTTTCCGGGCGGCCAAACAGATCCTGAAAAAGAAGGGCTATGAAGAGCTTTCCATCAAGAATATCTGTGAGGAGGCCGGAGTATCCAACGGCAGCTTTTATCATCACTTTAAGACAAAGGATGATCTGCTTTCTTATTATATAGAGGAACAGCCAAGCATCAATCCGGCGCTTCTGGAGCTCCCGCGTGATGCGGGTGAGGCGAAGATCGCGATCATCCGGGTTTATCTGAACTATGTGAGCTACTGCAGGGAGCTGGGCGTGGAGTTCATGTCCGGGTACTACAATCCGAAGAACCAGGCGCTGAACGCGGCCATACGGACCGAGAGGCCCTATCCGATCGTGACCGTGCAGGAATATGTAGAAAAAGCGGCTCTGGCCGGGATCATCCATCTGAATGTAGAGATTGAGGCATTTACCACAGACATCCGGATGATCGTCATCGGCAATGTATTCGAGTGGTGTCTGCGCAGCGGAGAAACAGACTTTGAGGGAAATATGAGACGTTCCCTTGGAAAATATCTGGACAGTACGATCTGCTGAGATTTCGTACCGAAGATGGAGGTATGGTTTGAAATATACATTTATCGTAAATCCGAAATCCCGTTCCGGGCGCGGCGGGATGATCTGGAAGCTGACAGAACCGGAATTGAAAAAAAGAAGAATTGACTATGAAGTATTTTACACGGAATACGCGCGCCACGCGGTTCGGATCACGGATGAGATCACAGCCGACGGACAGGAGCATACGCTGGTGGTGGTTGGCGGCGACGGCACGGTAGACGAGGTGGTAAACGGGATCCGCGACTGCTCCAGGGTCACTCTTGGATATATCCCGACCGGCTCCGGCAACGACTTTACCAGGGCGCTCCACCTGCCCGCCGAGGTTCATGCGGCCCTGGAAAATATTTTCGAAAGCGGCAGGAAGGTTCCCATGGATGTGGGCAGGGTGAACTGCGGGGAACAGACATGCCGGTTTGCGGTCAGCGCCGGGATTGGCTTTGACGCCGCGGTGTGCCATCGGGCCGCTGTCTCGCCGATTAAGACGGTCTTAAACAAATTGGGTCTTGGAAAGCTGACCTACCTGGCGATCGCATTGAAATGGATCCTCCGTGAACAGCCCATGTCTGCGGAGATTCGGATCGACGGAGAGAGAGCAAGGCATTTTGAGCATACATATTTTGCGGCGGTCATGAACCATCCCTATGAGGGAGGGGGCTTCTTTTTCTGCCCGGAGGCTCAGATCGGAGACGGGATGCTGGATGTGATCGTGGTTTCCGAGCTGCCAAAATGGAAGATCCTCCTTCTGCTCCCCACCGCATTTTGGGGAAAACACGTGAACTTTCAAGGAATATCGATTTACCGATGCAGGGAGATTGAAGTGAAAATGGGCAAAGAGCTTCCAATCCATGCGGATGGAGAACCGATCGCCCGGGGGCAGACGATCCGGGCTGCTCTGGAGCCGGAACAGATCCGGGTGATCGCGCCGCGGGTTAAAAAGATTTGATAAAAAAGATTTCTATGAATGTTTTGTAAACATCCTTGTTGTTGTGATGGAATCGTGATATAATCGGGAGAATGAAAAGTACTCTTGAAAAAAGTACAGGGGGATATGTAGACTTTAATCTATATCAGAGGGAGCGTTTCATATGACATGGAGGGAAAGGACGGCAGAATTGCTGAAAAAATATAAGCATGGATGGGTATTCAGCTATTTTCTGGTCTATATGCCGTGGTTTTTATATCTGGAGAAGCATGTGACAAAGAATTATCATGTCATCCATTCGGCGATTGATGATGAGATCCCGTTTATCGAATATTTCATTGTGCCGTATTTACTGTGGTTTGTATTTATCGCGGCGGTGATGCTGTACTTCTTTTTTACGGATGTAGAAGGATTTTACAGGCTTGCGAAGCTGATGTTCGCGGGAATGACCATTTTTCTGATTGTATCCACGCTGGTTCCCAACGGTCTGAATATCAGGCCCTATGCGTTCGAGCGGGATAATATTTTCGTAGATATGGTAAAGCTTTTGTACCGGGCGGATACGCCGACCAATGTGATGCCCAGCATCCATGTATATAATTCTCTGGCTGCTTGTATCGCCATCAGCCAGAGCCGCGCGCTGCAGAAGCACAGGGCGGTCTGTACAGGGGCTTATGCACTTGCGGCGCTGATCATTATGGCAACGATGTTTTTGAAGCAGCATTCCGTGATCGACGTGGCGTCGGCGGCCGTGATGGCGCATATGCTGTACCAGTTTTTCTATGTACCGGACGGGCGGCGGTATGCAGAGAGAAGGCTGTCGCAGACGGCAATGCTGCAGAATAAATGATGTGACCGCAGAATGAAAAGTGTGAGTATATATAATGCAGACAGGATAATGAGGAGGAAAAAGGAACAATGGGAAAGATTATGCTGACAGGAGACCGACCGACCGGAAAATTACACGTAGGCCACTATGTCGGTTCATTGAGAAGAAGGGTGGAGCTGCAGGAGTCCGGCGGATTTGACGATATATTTATTATGATTGCGGATGCCCAGGCGCTGACGGATAATGCGGACAATCCGGAAAAGGTACGCCAGAATATCATTGAGGTGGCGCTGGATTATCTGGCATGCGGCCTGGATCCGGAGAAGTCCACGCTGTTCATCCAGTCCCAGGTGCCGGAGCTGTGCGAGCTGTCATTTTATTATATGAACCTGGTGACCGTGTCCAGACTGCAGAGGAACCCGACTGTAAAGTCCGAGATCCAGATGCGCAATTTCGAGGCAAGCATTCCGGTGGGCTTCTTTACGTACCCCATCAGCCAGGCGGCGGATATCACCGCGTTTAAGGCAACCACGGTGCCGGTAGGGGAAGACCAGCTTCCCATGCTGGAACAGACAAAGGAGATCGTGAGAAAGTTCAACTCTGTCTATGGGGATACTCTGGTAGAGCCGGAGATCCTGCTTCCGGACAATCAGGCGTGCATGCGCCTCCCGGGAATCGACGGCAAGGCAAAGATGAGCAAGTCGCTGAATAACTGTATCTATCTTTCCGAGGAACCGGATGAGATCAAGCAGAAGGTGTTCAGCATGTTTACAGATCCCACTCATATTCGTATCGAGGACCCGGGCAAGCTGGAGGGCAACACGGTATTCACGTATCTGGATGCGTTCTGCAGGCCGGAGTATTTCCCGGAATTTCTGCCGGATTATACCAGCCTGGATGAGCTCAAGGCTCACTATAAACGGGGCGGTCTCGGCGATATGAAGGTAAAGCGTTTCCTCAACGCAGTCCTACAGGCGGAATTAGAACCCATCAGAAACCGGAGAAAGGAATACCAGAAGGATATTCCGTACGTTTATGAGATTCTCAGAAAGGGCAGTGAAAAGGCGGAAAGAAGAGCTGCGGAGACATTGCAGGATGTGAAGGCGGCCATGAAGATCAATTACTTTGACGACGCGGAACTGATCAGCAGCCAGGCGGAGCGGTTTCAGAAGCTTTAAAGCTTCTTGATACAATTGCAAGGGCAAAAGAAAACGAATAAATTTCCAGATGAAAGGGGCTGTACAGCCCCTTATTTCCGTAAATAAAAAATCAAGGACATAAATCCTTGATTTTTTAAAAACGTGCGATAGAGGATTCGAACCCCCGACCTTCTGGTCCGTAGCCAGACGCTCTATCCAGCTGAGCTAATCGCACATATCTGATAAAGCCGTTCACAACATATGTTAGTATATAATATAGGAACGGCTTTGTCAAGTTTTTTTGAAAATTTATTTTCCGTCTCCGTTGTTTTGCAACCATCAAATAGATTCCTTGAATCAAAACCCTTAATCTATCCGCATTAGCGGACTTTTTT
>QXWX01000073.1 GCA_009911175.1 Lachnospiraceae bacterium
GATTGACGAGTTTAACTGCTCCAATCTTAAACAGGAACTCTTTGAACAAGAGAAGTCCCGCGTCGGAGGATAAATCGCCTCCATCAAAATTTATTTTAATTTGGCTATTGCTTTCTAAGCTTACGGTGTTTAAAATATCCATATAATATTCAATTAAAATACAGTAACCATGCGGGTTTCAGCAGTTGATGCCGTTATTCCGTGAATAATTCAGGTATAAGGAGACAAAAATATAAAATTTTTATAAACTCAAAACAGGTAAGAAAATACAACACTTCCATACATTTCAGAAATGCCCTGAACGCCACTATTTATGCGGTGTCCAGAGCATTTTTTACTTAATCCCTTGCAAAATTCAGGATATAGCGTGATTTGGCTGGTCTGTCAACAGTTTTTTCAATAATTCTATTTTTGTACGGAAAATAACATCATGAAGCCTGCGAAGTGTTTGAAAATACAGGCGTTCCTAGTAGTTAAGATGTAAGTATGATTGCTTTTTTAAAGGAAACTTAGTATAATATGAATGTGGCAGTATGGGTAATCGGTATAAAAGATCTATAGAGGTGATTGAATGGCTAAATTGGCTAATTTTATTTATTGCATAAGTGCAGACAGAGTTCCAGCAAATGATGGAAAAGGCGTTAGTATAAATGCAATGGGGGTTATGACTGCATTAACGCCAGAATTTCTTCCGGGAACTTTTACTTTTTCTGTTATTTTTTCCGTGCTGGATATTGATGTTTCTGTAGATAATTCTATACGGATTGTTTTTTCAAAAGATGGAGAAGAAGCTGATCTGGTTAATACTGGCATTATTATGTTGCCTCCTATGCCAGAGCCGGATGAAGTTGAACTGCCAAAGGAATATAAAGGGGTATATATGAGCATGGATTTCCGTAATGTTGTTTTTGAAACAGAAGGCTTATATAACACAACCGTATTTTTTAACAGTCAATTAATAGGATCCAGTTCTATCTATGTCAAAGGAAAAAGGTAAATAAGATGAATGATGGGAACTTGATTACATTATCAAAAGTGGATGCGAAATCGAATAATCATGTTGAGAGGAAATCATTTACCAATGTGGGTATAGCTACTTCTGTTGCTTTTGCGCTTTTTGTTGGAACGACTGCATTGAAGAGTACGGCAGATTTAGACGCATTATTTGGATATGATTTTATAATGCCTTCATACATACAATATATTAACTTGAATACGAAAAAAGGGCATATAAATATGTATGTTGATAAAACAATAGACTTAATGAAGGTGGGAAATCTTAATAAGATAGAGAAAATGGCAGCGTTTGATGATGATTGGAATGGAACAGGAGGGAGTATTTTTTCGAAAAAGGCTATTAAGCTTTTTAAAATGATTATTGAGATGCTTGAAAAACAGCCGGAGATTGCGCCGACAGGACGTAATAGTTTGTTGATGCAATATGAATTGGACGATAAAAGTCTGCTCGTTTTTGAAGTTAGCGAAGAAAAAACAGAAAAAGTATATATACCGAAAGGCGATTATTCTATGGCACAAATGGAGTTGTTTACAGAGAATACAGGTTACAGGATAAAGGAGTGTGTGGAAAAATTTTATGGACTTGAATAATATTGCAGACTCAGAAATATTATATCGCATGGTTAAAAAATCTGATCCAAATGGTTTTATAAATGGAAAACCAACGGCTGCTTTATTTATGGATAAAAGTGGTGCATCTGTGGATCGTGACGGAGGAAGGTCAGAAGAAGAGATTATTGAAAATTTCAAGTGGCGGTTTAGAAAAAAGGATGATTATAAAACTTCGGTAAAAATAAGTGCCCGACAATGTAGAAATTCCGATACGTTTCCTAACCCGATTGGAAATCATAAAAACCCATATCATGCAGAAATATGGGATTCGGAAGATGAGCGGGTGATTAGTCTGTTTAAAGCGATGAAACTGGCGCAGCTATGCCGTGAAGTATAGATTTGATATGATTTCAAAGAAAGGACTTGACTTCCCCGCATCCTATGTGTTACAATTTTTCTGCGAATGGAAGTAGGTCTTTTTTTTATGCCTAAATTTGATGGCTTCGCAACCATCAGTAACATGTAGTGAATCAAGGGAGCATCCGGGGATTTTGGGCCGCGTCGGTCTTGGCGGCGGAGTCCTGAGAGGTGTTCTGAGAAAAAGCGAGGTGGAAGTTGTGCGCACAAGAATTACATTGGAATGTACGGAATGCAAGAACCGCAATTACAACATGACCAAGGATAAGAAAACACATCCGGAACGCATGGAGACCAAGAAGTACTGTAAGTTCTGCAGATCCCACACACTGCACAAAGAGACGAAATAGTCATTTTGGAAGGAAGTGGATGCTATGAGCGGAAAGACAGAAAAAACTCAGAAGAAAAGCTGGTTCAAAGGACTTCAGACAGAGTTTAAGAAGGTCATCTGGCCGGATAAGAATGCGTTAGTGAAGCAGACGACGGCAGTTGTGACTGTTTCCGTATTATTGGGTGTGATCATCACAGTGATCGACACGATCATGAAGTACGGGATTGACCTTTTGGTAAAGTGAGAAGCTTTTGTAGCTGTCTTCGGCAGATACGAAGCCATAACGGAAAGGTGATTTTATGTCAGAGGCAAGATGGTATGTGGTTCATACCTATTCCGGGTATGAGAACAAGGTAAAAGCAAACATTGACAAGACAATCGAAAACCGTCATCTGGAAGATCAGATCCTGGAAGTCCGGGTTCCCCTGGAGGAAGTGCTGGAACAGAAGAATGGCGTTCAGAAGGTCAGCATGAAGAAGCTGTTTCCGGGTTATGTCATGATCCATATGTATATGAATGACGATACCTGGTATGTTGTCCGCAATACCCGCGGCGTGACAGGGTTTGTCGGTCCCGGATCCAAGCCGGTCCCCTTAGAGGAGGACGAGATGGAGAGGTTCGGCATCCGTCAGGAAGTGAAGGTCAGCTTTGAGCAGGGCGACGCCGTGATTGTACTCAACGGGGCCTGGGAAGGCACCGTGGGCGTGGTGCAGAGCGTCAACGAGCAGAAGGAGAGCCTGTCGATCAATGTGGAACTGTTTGGCCGTGAGACACCGGTCGAACTCAGCTTTTCAGAAGTCAAGAAGATGGAATAAGAAGTGGGAGGGATTTTATCCCGCCAATACCACAAGGAGGTAATGAAAAATGGCAAAAAAAGTAGAAGGTTATATTAAGTTACAGATTCCGGCCGGCAAGGCAACTCCTGCACCGCCGGTAGGCCCTGCGCTTGGACAGCATGGCGTCAATATCGTTGAATTTACAAAGCAGTTCAATGCAAGGACAGCAGACCAGGGTGACCTCATCATCCCGGTTGTCATTACTGTATACAGTGACAGAAGCTTCAGCTTCGTTACAAAGACTCCTCCGGCAGCGGTTCTGATCAAGAAGGCATGCAACATCAAGTCCGGTTCAGGTGTTCCGAACAAGACCAAGGTCGCGAAGATCACGAAGGCCCAGGTAGAAGAGATTGCCAAGACAAAGATGCCTGACCTGAATGCCGCGTCATTGGAAGCTGCTATGAGTATGATCGAGGGAACCTGCCGTTCTATGGGCGTAACCGTAGAGTAAGCGCGTCTGCGGGCACTATACCCTGGTAACGAAGAAGAAATCAGTGGGAGGGGTTCGATCCCGCCAATACCACAAGGAGGTTATATAGAATGAAACGAGGAAAGAAATATATCGAAGCTGCAAAACAGATCCAGAGAGGCAATCTTTACGAGAAGGCAGAGGCTATTTCTCTGGTAAAGAAAGCAGCAGTTGCAAAATTTGATGAGACAATCGAAGCTCATATCAGAACCGGATGTGACGGCCGTCATGCTGACCAGCAGATCCGTGGCGCGGTTGTTCTGCCTCATGGAACAGGTAAGACTGTCCGTATCCTTGTATTTGCTAAGGACGCAAAGGCTGACGAGGCTCAGGCAGCAGGCGCTGACTATGTAGGCGGACAGGAACTGGTTCCGAAGATCCAGAACGAAGGCTGGCTGGATTTTGACGTAGTGGTTGCTACACCGGATATGATGGGTGTTGTTGGACGTCTTGGACGTGTGCTTGGACCGAAGGGCCTTATGCCGAACCCGAAGGCAGGTACCGTAACAATGGATGTTACAAAGGCGATCAACGATATCAAGGCTGGTAAGATTGAGTACAGATTGGACAAGACGAACATTATCCATGTGCCGATCGGTAAGGCTTCCTTTACCGAGGAGCAGTTAGCGGACAACTTCCAGACGCTTGTTGATGCGATTATAAAAGCAAGACCCGCAGCAGTAAAGGGACAGTTCTTAAAGAGCGTGACACTCACCTCCACGATGGGCCCTGGCATCAAGGTCAATCCGATGCGGCTGCAGTAAATTTGATAAAATTAAATAAAATGAGTTGACATCCCCCGGAATCGGTGTTATTATAATCAGGCAATTAGCTGCCGAAGACAGTAGGTGCCGCAAGGCATAAGCAGACCAACGCCTACCGAGGAATGCGAGATTCATTGAATTGGATTTTACCTCTGTGTCTTTGTGTGCACAGAGGTTTTTATATACCATCGTATAGCAGAAGGGCTGCCATGGCGGACTTTTTGCGTTTACCCTGTATAATCCACTTTCCTTGTGGCAGTGCTATTCATAAATATATAAGGAGGTGCACCAGAACGTGGCAAAAGTTGAGTTAAAACAACCAGTTGTAGATGCTATCGCTGAGGAGATCAAGGATGCCCAGTCCGTAGTGCTTGTTGACTACCGCGGATTGACTGTGGCTCAGGATACGGAACTCCGTAAGCAGCTCAGAGAAGCCGGCATAGTATACAAGGTCTACAAGAATACTATGATGAAAAGGGCATTTGAGGGAACCGAGTTCGCAGGTCTGGATGATTGTCTGAAAGGACCCAGCGCAATTGCGATCTCCAAGGATGACGCGACAGCTCCGGCAAGGATCATCTGCAATTTCGCTAAGACCGCAGACAAGCTGGAACTGAAAGGCGGCGTAGTAGAGGGCAATGTATACGATGTCGCGGGACTGACAGAACTGTCCAAGATTCCGTCAAGAGAAGTTCTTCTTTCCAGACTGCTTGGAAGCATGCAGTCACCGATCACGAACTTCGCGCGTGTCATCAAGCAGATTGCTGAGAAGGATGGCGAGACGGCAGAAGCTCCGGCTGAGACCGCAGAGGCTCCGGCAGAAGCAGCAGAATGATCAGAGTTTCATGCCCATAGAGTGTTGAATGGAAGCTGCGCCCGCGGGAATCGGCCGGTGCAGACGGCAGTATAGGACTGATGACAGATTGATATTAATATAAAAAATGGAGGATATGACAATGGCTAAATTGACAACAGCTGAAATGATCGAAGCGATCAAAGAATTATCAGTATTAGAACTGAATGAATTAGTAAAAGCATGTGAAGAAGAATTTGGTGTATCTGCGGCAGCAGGCGTTGTAGTTGCGGCAGCAGGCGGGGAAGGAGCAGCGGCAGCAGAAGAGAAGGACGAATTTGATGTAGAGCTTGTATCTGCAGGCGCATCTAAGGTTAAGGTTATCAAGGCTGTACGTGAGATCACAGGCCTTGGTCTGAAGGAAGCGAAGGAACTGGTTGACGGCGCTCCGAAGGTAGTGAAGGAAGCAGTTTCCAAGGCAGAAGCAGAAGAGATCAAGGCGAAGCTCGAAGGCGAAGGCGCAGAAGTAAACCTGAAATAATTGCTGCTGGCAATTATTTTCCACCTGTACGGTTGCAATCCGAGATATCTGTTCTATGCAACTTGTTGCAATAAAACAGATATTTCGGATTGCAACCTACGCATAAATGAGCAAAATGCGGCTGCATTGCAGACGCAAGAGTGCGATAGCGTGGATTTTGCGAATGGATGCGTAGGTTGGATGATCTTTAGATCATCCAACCGTACAGATGGATTATTTTCCGTATGACAGAGATGATCTAATGAGGACCGCAGATGAAGAACGTTCGTCTGCGGTTCTCTGTTCTAACCCGCTTCTAATACCACATAAATCACAATTTGTCAAGAACTTTTTGAAAATGTGTTGACACCAAAAACCCATTTGTGTTATAGTTAAAAATGCGCTATTATGGATAGATATACCGTTTGCCACATATTTCCATTTCAGGGAATTGATGTACAGGCGGAATCTTGTTTCATGAATTGCCGCAGAACAGAGTGTAAATTAATGAGCTATGGTTACTGAAATATATTTTTAAGATGCGCTCTAAGGGGAATATACAGGGTAACTCGCAGCCCGGCAACGAATATTTTTGTTACATGTCACACTTCGAGCAATCACCACGCTGACTGGTCAGAAGGATGCACATAGAAGCTGGCATTTTCGCGCAGCCTTTACGGAGATATTCAGAAAACGAATAAGGAGTGAAACGTCCATGGAGAAAAACAGAATTCGTCCCATCACTAACGGAAAAAGTTCACGCATGAGCTATTCCAGGCAGAAAGAAGTATTGCAGATGCCGAATTTAATCGAAGTTCAGAAGGATTCGTATCAGTGGTTCCTGACAGACGGATTAAAAGAGGTATTCAGCGATATTTCTCCGATTGCTGACTACAGCGGTCACCTGAGTCTGGAATTTGTTGATTTCAGATTGTGCGAGAATGAAGTAAAGTACACGATCGAAGAGTGCAAAGAGCGGGATGCGACCTATGCCGCGCCTTTGAAGGTAAGAGTCAGGCTTTACAACAAAGAGAATGACGAGATCAACGAACATGAAATCTTCATGGGAGATCTGCCCCTGATGACCAAGACAGGAACCTTCGTGATCAACGGGGCGGAGCGTGTTATCGTAAGCCAGCTTGTCCGTTCTCCCGGCATTTATTACGGGATTGCTCATGATAAGCTTGGTAAACGGCTGTTCTCCTCCACCGTGATCCCGAACCGCGGGGCATGGCTGGAATATGAGACCGACTCCAATGACGTATTTTATGTCCGCGTAGACCGGACAAGGAAGGTGCCGATCACTGTGTTGATCCGTGCCCTTGGGATCGGGACCAATCCGGAGATCTTAGACCTTTTCGGAGAGGAACCGAAGATTCTTGCCAGCTTTAGCAAAGACACTGCTGAGAACTATCAGGAGGGTCTGTTAGAGTTATACAAAAAGATCCGTCCCGGCGAGCCGCTTGCGGTGGACAGCGCGGAAAGCCTGATCACCAGCATGTTTTTTGACGCAAGGCGTTATGACCTCGCCAAGGTAGGACGTTACAAATTCAATAAAAAGCTGATGCTTAAGAACCGTGTCAAGGGACAGACCCTGGCAGAGACCGTGGTCAGCCCGGTGACGGGAGAGGTGATCGCTGAGGCAGGCACGGTGATCACCCGCGAGATCGCGGATGCCATCCAGAATTCCGCTGCTCCGTACCTGTGGGTGAACGGAGAGGACAGCTCCCGCAATATCAAGATCCTTTCCAATATGATGGTGGACCTGCAGGCCATCGTAGACATTGACCCGAAGGAAGTGGGCGTGACGGAGCAGGTATATTACCCGGTTCTGGAAGGGCTTTTGGAGGAGAGCGCGGGAGACATTGACGAGCTGAAGGTCCTGATCAAGCGCGACCTGCACGATCTGATCCCGAAGCACATTACCAAGGAAGATATCCTTGCTTCTATTAATTATAACATGCATCTGGAGTACGGCATGGGCAATGACGATGACATTGACCACCTGGGCAACCGGCGTATCCGCGCGGTTGGGGAACTGCTCCAGAATCAGTACAGGATCGGACTGTCCAGATTGGAGAGGGTAGTCCGGGAGCGTATGACGACACAGGATCAGGAGGGGATTTCACCCCAGTCGCTGATCAATATCAAGCCGGTGACAGCCGCGGTAAAGGAGTTCTTCGGTTCCTCCCAGCTGTCCCAGTTCATGGATCAGAACAACCCGCTGGGTGAGCTGACACATAAGAGACGTCTTTCCGCGCTGGGACCGGGCGGTCTGTCCCGTGAGCGTGCTGGATTCGAGGTCCGTGACGTACATTACTCCCATTATGGAAGGATGTGCCCCATTGAGACGCCTGAAGGACCCAACATCGGACTGATCAACTCTCTTGCATGCTATGCAAGGATCAATCAGTACGGCTTCGTGGAGGCTCCTTATCGTGTCATTGACAAGACCAATCCGGAGAATCCGGTGGTCACAGACGAAGTGGTTTACATGACTGCGGATGAAGAAGACAATTATCATGTGGCACAGGCCAATGAGGCGTTGGACACGGAAGGACATTTTGTCCGGAAAAATGTATCCGGCCGTTACAGGGAAGAGACTCAGGAATACGAGAGAAGCAAGTTCGACTTCATGGACGTATCCCCGAAGATGGTGTTCTCCGTGGCTACGGCGCTCATTCCTTTCCTGGAAAATGACGATGCCAACCGCGCGCTGATGGGTTCCAACATGCAGCGTCAGGCGGTGCCGCTGCTTACCACGGAAGCTCCGGTGGTCGGTACCGGTATGGAAGTGAAGTCCGCGGTGGACTCCGGTGTCTGTGTGGTTGCGGAGAACGCGGGCGTGGTAGAGCGTTCCACATCCAAGGAGATCACGGTCCGCTCCGACGACGGAAGCAAGAAGACCTATAAGCTGATGAAGTTCCAGCGAAGCAACCAGAGTAACTGCTACAACCAGAGACCCATTGTCAATAAGGGCGAGCGGGTGGAAGAGGGACAGGTGATCGCAGACGGTCCGTCCACCTCCAACGGCGAGATGGCTCTCGGCAAGAACCCCTTGATCGGATTCATGACATGGGAAGGCTACAACTATGAGGATGCCGTTCTGCTGAGCGAGCGTCTGGTACAGGATGATGTATATACTTCCGTCCATATTGAGGAATATGAGGCGGAGGCCAGAGATACCAAGCTGGGACCGGAAGAGATCACGAGAGATATTCCCGGTGTCGGTGATGAGGCTTTGAAGGATCTGGACGAACGGGGAATCATCCGGATCGGCGCTGAGGTCCGTGCCGGGGATATCCTGGTAGGAAAGGTGACTCCGAAGGGAGAGACTGAGCTGACCGCGGAGGAGCGGCTCCTGCGTGCGATCTTCGGAGAGAAGGCGCGTGAAGTCAGGGATACTTCCCTGAAGGTGCCTCACGGAGAATACGGAATCGTTGTGGATGCCAAGGTATTTACCAGGGATAACGGCGATGAGCTGTCCCCGGGCGTGAACCAGTCCGTGCGCATCTACATCGCGCAGAAGAGAAAGATCTCCGTAGGAGATAAGATGGCAGGCCGTCACGGCAACAAGGGTGTGGTTTCCCGCGTGCTGCCGGTGGAGGATATGCCGTATCTGCCCAACGGACGACCCCTGGATATTGTGCTGAACCCCCTGGGCGTGCCGTCCCGTATGAATATCGGGCAGGTTCTGGAGATTCACCTGAGCCTGGCTGCAAAAGCCCTCGGATTCAATATTTCCACACCGGTCTTCGACGGGGCCAACGAGGTGGACATCATGGACACGCTGGATCTGGCAAATGATTATGTCAATCTGGAGTGGGAAGAATTTGAGAAAAAGCATAAGGAAGAGCTGCTTCCGGAGGTTTTGAAATATCTGTATGAGAACCGGGATTATCGGGAGCTGTGGCATGGCGTACCCCTTTCCAGGGACGGAAAAGTGCGCTTGCGCGACGGACGGACGGGAGAGTATTTTGACAGTCCGGTTACCATCGGACACATGCATTACCTGAAGCTACATCATCTGGTAGATGATAAGATCCACGCACGTTCCACAGGTCCCTACTCTCTGGTGACCCAGCAGCCGCTGGGAGGAAAAGCCCAGTTCGGCGGACAGCGTTTCGGAGAGATGGAGGTATGGGCGCTGGAGGCTTACGGCGCATCCTATACACTGCAGGAGATCCTGACCGTGAAGTCGGATGATGTAGTAGGGCGTGTGAAGACCTACGAGGCGATCATCAAGGGTGAGAATATCCCGGAACCGGGGATTCCCGAGTCCTTCAAGGTACTGTTAAAGGAACTGCAGTCCCTGGCACTGGACGTACGCGTGCTGCGCGACGACAATGTCGAGGTGGAGATCATGGAGACGGTGGACTATGGAGAAACCAATCTGAATTCCATTATCGAAGGAGACAGAAGATACGATGACGATGAATCTTATGGAGAGCATGGTTATACGGAACAGGAATTCGTGGACGGAGAACTGGAAGATGTAGATATGGAACCGGATGACAGTGAATTCGATGACGATGCGGAGATGGAATTTGACGAGTATTATGATGACGATATGGAATAGGAGGAGCCAACTATATGCCAACGAATAATGAACAACAACACGAACCGTTAACATTTGACGCGATCAAGATCGGCCTGGCTTCACCGGAAAAAATCATGGAGTGGTCCAGAGGCGAGGTGACCAAGCCCGAGACCATCAACTACAGGACGCTGAAACCGGAAAAGGACGGACTGTTCTGCGAGAGGATCTTTGGACCCAGCAAGGACTGGGAGTGCCACTGCGGAAAGTATAAAAAGATTCGCTACAAGGGTGTTATCTGTGACCGATGCGGCGTAGAAGTGACCAAGTCCGCTGTCCGCCGTGAGCGTATGGGGCATATTGCGCTGGCTGCGCCGGTATCCCACATCTGGTATTTTAAGGGGATCCCCAGCCGGATGGGATTGATCCTGGATATCTCTCCGCGTACATTGGAGCGGGTGCTGTATTTTGCGTCCTATATCGTGTTGGATAAAGGCGAGTCGGACCTGCAGTATAAGCAGGTGCTCTCCGAGGCGGAATACCAGGAACAGCGTGAAAGGTGGGGATATAAGGGGTTCCGTGTAGGCATGGGCGCTGAGGCCATTCAGGAGCTTCTGCAGGCCATTGACCTGGAAAAGGAATATGCGGAGCTGCAGGCTTCCCTGGAGAATACTTCAGGCCAGAAGCGGGCGCGTATCGTGAAGCGTCTGGAAGTGATCGAAGCCTTCCGGGAATCCGGAAATAAGCCGGAGTGGATGATCCTGAATATGATCCCGGTCATCCCGCCGGATCTGCGTCCCATGGTACAGCTGGACGGCGGGCGGTTCGCGACCTCCGACCTGAATGACCTGTACCGCAGGATTATTAACCGGAACAACCGTCTGAGAAGGCTTTTAGAACTGGGCGCGCCGGATATCATTGTACGCAATGAGAAGCGTATGCTCCAGGAAGCGGTGGACGCGCTGATCGACAACGGCCGCCGGGGACGTCCCGTGACAGGTCCCGGAAACCGGGCTTTGAAGTCACTTTCCGATATGCTAAAGGGAAAGAACGGCCGGTTCCGCCAGAATCTGTTGGGAAAGCGTGTAGACTACTCGGGACGTTCCGTTATCGTCGTGGGGCCGGAATTGAAGATCTATCAGTGCGGCCTTCCCAAGGAGATGGCGATCGAGCTGTTTAAGCCTTTTGTTATGAAGGAGCTTGTGGCAAACGGAACTGCCCATAATATAAAAAATGCGAAAAAGATGGTGGAGCGTCTCCAGCCGGAGGTGTGGGATGTGCTTGAAGAAGTGATCAAGGAGCATCCGGTCATGCTGAACCGTGCCCCTACCCTGCACAGACTTGGGATTCAGGCATTTGAGCCGATCTTGGTAGAGGGTAAGGCGATCAAGCTGCATCCATTGGTATGTACCGCGTACAATGCCGATTTCGATGGAGACCAGATGGCAGTCCATGTTCCGCTGTCCGTGGAAGCACAGGCGGAATGCCGTTTCCTGCTGCTTTCCCCGAATAACCTGTTAAAGCCTTCCGACGGCGGTCCTGTGGCGGTTCCGTCTCAGGATATGGTACTCGGGATCTATTATCTGACCCAGGAGAGGCCGGGAGCCAAAGGCGAGGGCATGATCTTTAAGAGCGTCAATGAAGCGATCCTGGCCTATGAGAATGGATATATCACACTGCACTCCAGGATCAAGGTGCGTGTGAAGAAGACCATGGAGGATGGCACCCAGAAGCAGGGCATGATCGACGCGACACTGGGACGTCTGCTGTTTAATGAGATCATTCCCCAGGACCTGGGCTTTGTGGACCGGGAAGCAGAAGGAAACCAACTGCTTCTGGAGATTGATTTCCATGTAGGCAAGAAGCAGCTCAAGCAGATCCTGGAAAAGGTCATCAATACCCATGGCGCGACACAGACTGCAGAGGTGCTGGACAATGTGAAATCTATCGGCTATAAGTATTCCACCAGGGCGGCCATGACCGTATCCATTTCCGATATGACCGTGCCGCCGGAGAAGCCGCAGATGATCCAGGACGCGCAGGATACGGTGGACCGGATCACAAAGAACTACAAGCGTGGTCTGATCACGGAGGAAGAGCGTTACAAGGAAGTGGTGGAGACCTGGAAGAATACCGATGACAAGCTGACGGAAGCGCTGCTCGGAGGACTGGATAAGTACAACAACATCTATATGATGGCGGATTCCGGAGCCCGTGGTTCCGATAAGCAAATCAAGCAGCTTGCAGGCATGCGCGGGCTGATGGCCGATACGACAGGACGGACCATTGAGCTGCCGATCAAGTCCAACTTCCGTGAAGGTCTGGACGTATTGGAGTACTTTATGTCCGCCCACGGCGCTCGGAAGGGTCTGTCTGATACAGCTCTCCGTACCGCCGATTCCGGGTATCTGACGAGACGTCTGGTAGACGTATCACAGGAGCTGATCATCCACGACAGCGACTGTATCAACGAGGAAGAAAAAGAGATTCCGGGCATGTATGTAAAAGCATTCATGGATGGAAACGAAGAGATCGAAAGTCTGCAGGAGCGTATTACAGGTCGTTTCTCCTGTTATGACATCAAGGATAAGGAAGGCAATGTTCTTGTAAAGGCGAATCATATGATTACTCCGCGGCGCGCGGAGCGTGTCATGAAAAGAGGCGTGGATGAAAAGGGAAATCCGCTGGAGTGCGTGAAGATCCGTACGATCCTGACCTGCAAGTGCAAGGACGGTGTTTGCTCCAAGTGCTACGGCGCCAACATGGCGACCGGAGAAGCGGTCCAGGTCGGTGAGGCTGTCGGCATCATTGCGGCGCAGTCGATCGGAGAACCGGGAACACAGCTTACCATGCGTACCTTCCATACAGGAGGCGTGGCCGGTGACGATATCACACAGGGTCTTCCCCGTGTCGAGGAGCTGTTTGAGGCCAGAAAGCCGAAGGGTCTTGCGATCATTACGGAATTTGCGGGAACGGCGATTCTGAGCGATACGAAGAAGAAGCGTGAGGTTATTGTGACCAACGATCAGACAGGAGAATCCAAGGCGTACCTGATCCCATACGGCTCCAGGATCAAGGTTCAGGACGGACAGGTGCTTGAAGCCGGCGATGAGCTGACAGAAGGTAGTGTAAACCCACACGATATCCTGAAGATCAAAGGTCTGCGCGCGGCGCAGGATTATCTGCTGCGTGAAGTGCAGCGTGTATACCGTCTGCAGGGTGTGGATATCAATGATAAGCATATTGAGGTCATTGTGCGCCAGATGCTGAAAAAGATCCGTGTGGAGGAAAGAGGAGATACCGAATTCCTGCCGGGCAGCATGGTCGATGTACTGGAGTTCAATGAAGTGAATGAAATGCTGGAAGAAGAAGGCAAGACTGCCGCGACCGGGGAACAGATCATGCTCGGTATCACCAAAGCGTCCCTGGCGACAGACTCCTTCCTGTCCGCAGCTTCCTTCCAGGAGACTACGAAGGTTCTGACGGAAGCGGCGATCAAGGGTAAGGTGGATCACCTGATCGGTCTGAAAGAGAATGTCATCATCGGAAAGCATATTCCGGCCGGAACCGGTATGAAGAAGTACCGGGATGTACATCTGAATACAGATAACAAGCCGGATGATGAGATCGACTTCGACGAGGACGAACTGCTGGACGATCTGGAAGAAGGCATGGATTCGGAAGCGGATGTAGATGCAGATGCGGACGCAGAGGGAGCCGAAGCAGATTTTGACGATCTGGATGAGGACGCAGCCGAAGCAGAGCTGGATGATCTGGAAGAAGCCGAAGCGGAACTGGATGACCTGAAAGAAGCCGAAGTAGGGCCGGATAACCTGGAAGAAGCTGAAGCAGATGCGGAGCCGGATGATACAGGCGAAGTGGAAGCAGACGCAGAAGAACCGGATACACTGGAATAAAGGAATAAAGGAATAAAGGAATAAAGAACGGGCGGTCAGGTGAGTACACCTGCCGCCCGCTTTTTAAATTTCAATCTCCCGTTCAATCTCGCCACCGTTTTTGTAGACCTGCAGTACATGCTGTATCCGCTCATTGGGACTCAGCAGCGTGCTGATTGAACCGTCATGGTTGAGGGTATCGATCAGCAGGGCAATATATTTACTCATATCGCAGTCAATATAATATGGCTTTGACAGCAGATTCGGAGTGCGGTAGATCAGATTCGTTGTCAGGACCCCGTGGATCAGACCCTCCTCGTAGGCTTTATCAAAACGGTCCAGACCATTCGTAAACAGTCCAAAGGTAGCGGCAGCAAAGATCCGGTTTGCCTTCCGGCGCTTTAACTCCTTTGCGACCTCTATGATACTGTCTCCCGAAGAGATCATATCATCAATGATGATGACGTCTTTTCCCTCCACGGAGCTGCCCAGAAATTCATGAGCCACGATCGGATTCCGCCCGTTGACAATACGGGTATAATCACGCCGTTTATAGAACATCCCCATATCCAGCCCCAGTACATTTGCCAGATAGATGGCGCGGTGCGTACCACCTTCGTCAGGGCTGATGGCCATCATGTGATCGCTGTCGATCTGCAGGTCCTTGACCGTGCCCAGAAGGCTCTTGATGAATTGATAGGTGGGGGAGACCGTCTCAAATCCGTTCAGCGGAATTGCGTTCTGCACACGCGGATCATGAGCGTCAAAGGTAATGATATTGTCCACTCCCATGCGTACCAGCTCCTGCAGGGCAAGGGCACAGTCCAGAGACTCCCTTCCATTGCGCTTATGCTGACGGCTCTCATAGAGGAACGGCATGATGATATTGATCCGCCTGCTCTTGCCGCCGATGGCCGCGATCACCCGCTTCAGATTCTGAAAATGGTCGTCCGGTGACATATGGTTTACATTGCCCGTTAGGGAATAGGTGACATTATAATTCAGAACGTCTACCATCAGGTACAGATCCTTTCCGCGGACTGATTCCGTGATGATCCCTTTGGCTTCACCCGAACCAAACCGGGGAACATTCGTATTGATAATATAGTTGTCTCTTACATATCCGTTGAAAACCACATCTCCGATATGCTGGTTCTCACTTTCCTTTCTCCACTTCACAAGATACTTGTTGACTTGCTCACCGAGCTCCTCACAGCCGGTAATGGGAATCAGTCCCAGTGCACCTACCGGGATGTTCTCCAGGTTACGTTCGCTTCGACGCAGCATTACACTTCCTCCCTGTTCATCAGTTTTTTCTTGATCCGGATATCATCACCGATCAATTTCAGCATAATATAGTTGCTTGTAATTCTGGAAAAAGACCTTTCCGTATATAAGTCGGCAAGGGAATCCAGAGATAGATTGGTTGAGATGACCGTGGACTTTTTGTTCAGCAGCCTTTCGTTGACGCAGGTAAAAAGCTGAGACGCAATGAAGGAATTGGAGAATTCCGTTCCCAGGTCATCTATGATCAGCAGATCACAGTCAAAGGCATAATGCCGGATATTCTGTGCATCTGTATCATCTTTGTGAAACGTACTGTGTGCAAACATATTAAACAACGCAGGCGCGGAATAATAGATTACGGAAAAACCGGCATCCATCAATTCTTTTGCGATACAGTTGGACAGAAACGTCTTCCCCACGCCTACGCTGCCATACAAAAAGAGATTTTTGTGTTCCTGATCAAAAGTTCGGATAAAATCCTTACAGACCGCAAGCGCATCCTTCATGACTGACAGAGAGGAACGCCCGGACTTGGGGTCAATATAATTATCAGAATAGTATTTCATGGAAAAAGAATTAAAATTCTCGGTTTTGAGAATTTCCTTCAGGTTGGACTGCTCATAAAGGAGACGGCTGGCAGCCGCCTTAAAGCAACGGCACTTCTGATTGTCGATATAGCCCGTATCCCTGCACTGGGAACACTCATAGGAGGGCTCCAGATAATCGGAAGGGAAGCCGCAGGACCGCAGCAGCTCATCCTTCTGCTTCCTGAGCATTGCAAGCTCGCTCTTTAAGGACTCCACCGCATGGTCGTCTCCGTTGAGCAGCCTCTTCCCATACTGGACGGAAAGGATGGAAATCGACTCATCCAGAGACTGAAATTCCGGAGACCTTGTATACACCTCAGCATAATGTCTGGCAAGGGTATCACGGCTGCGGAGCTGCTTCTGCTCGTATTCCCTCATGATCGCCTGGTACTGTGAATTTTTTAATCCCACGACAAACTCCTTTTAGGAACTGCAAATAAAGATACCCGGGCCGATAAAATCTGCCGCGGTTTTTCCACAGTTCCTTAATTGCTGTTTAATAGTTGCGCCTCCAAAGAGTCCATATCATAAGTGCGTCTCTCGAAATTATTCAGATTCTTTGTGACACTTTTAGGACTGGGGGCGGATGATTTTTTCGCGGCTTTTTCCTTTCGAAACGCAGCATCCAGATTATCGATGTCTTTTAAATGATGTACCTTTCCGTCATGCCATTTTGCCAGGATCGTATCCGCGTATTCAAAGCTGGGCTGGTGGATCGCGGCGATTGTGCGGCTGCATGCCTCCTGGATGATATCCAGTGTAAAGCCGAACTCATCCGTCCATTTTTGGATATATGTAACCTCTGAAACGGCGGGGCCGCGGTTCTTGATACCGAACGCATTGAGGACGGTATAGCAGTTCTTGTTATAATTCATGGAGCGCTGGCGGGCCTGGGCTACGGTCTCGATCCCGTCATCGGCCCAGGAAAGGGCGACCTTCTGAATATAGTGCATGTTCTTATGGCCGTTCTCCGCACAGGTCTCAAGCAGATATTCCACCAGATCGGCGGACATGCCCAGGGTATCATAAAAATACGTGATGGCGTCTGTGTCCGACTTGGTCAGAGTCTTGCCGAGATACTGTTCTGCAATAAAAAGCAGGGACTTCAGTTCCTTCTGTGCCTTGAAGGAATCCAGCGGGATTGCTTTTGCGGGTCTGGTGTCTGCCGCGGGACTGCCCGAGGAAGGAAGCGCATCGGCCATTGCCTTGTCTGAAACGGGATCGGCGCTGCCGTCCGGGTTGTCCTCTGCCGCGGGGGTTGCTGCTGTGACCGCTCCTGCCTTTTTTTCTTCTTCCGCCGGAGCGGACAGAGAAGGCTGACTGCTTTTTTTCCGGACCTCGGTCTCTGCTGCCCTGCCTTCAGTTTCTCTGCCGAGACTTAAGACGCCAGCGGCTTCCCAATAACGGAACGCCCGCATGATGTCCTTTTCCGTATGGTTCAGGCAGTCGGCGATCTTGGATACCGTAAGCGTCGAAGATGGATCCTCAAGATGACGCAGTAAAAACAGGTAGACCTTTACAAATTCACCGTTTGCCTGAGCCAGATGGTGATCTATGAAGTCGTTGGAGACCATGGTTGCGTTTGCCTGGAGCTTATTTTTGAGTTTTAAAGTTTTCATTTGCCCTTCCTACCTCTTAAATTCTTAAGATTCTTCGCCGATGTTTAGTATAGGTATTATAGCATTTTAACCCGGCAGGAAAAAGCATTTTTTTTCCTCATTTTCAACCTTTATGTCGATAATTCAGTGTGAAAACTGTGGATAACTCTTATTTCAGCAGGTCTTCTCCAATATCTACAACGTTTCCGGCTCCCATAGTTATCAACAAATCTCCGGAAACGCACTGTGCTTTTACGAATTCTTCAATCTCAGAAAAGGAAGGAAAATAGTGTGCGTCCGTTCCCAGCTTCTGGACCTCCTCGGCCAGATCCTTTGAGGAAATGCCCAGGGTGTCGGTCTCTCTTGCGGCATAGATATCCGCCAGCACCAGATGGTCCGTGTGGGACAGAGCCTCCGCAAATTCGTGGAAGAAGGCCTTGGTCCGGGTATAGGTATGGGGCTGGAAGATACACCAGAGCGACTTATGGGGATAATACTTCGCGGCCTTCAGGGTAGCCTGGATCTCCGTGGGATGATGCGCGTAGTCGTCAATGATCGTGATTCCGTCCAGCGTTCCCTTATACTCAAAACGGCGGTCTGTTCCGGTAAAGGACAGAAGACCCTTCTGAATGGACTCCATGGGGACATCCAGAAGCTCGGCGGTGGCAATGGAAGCCAGCGCGTTGGACACGTTGTGGTCGCCGGTCACAGAAAGCTGGATCCGTGTGACGGTCTCGCCATATTTTACAAGATCAAAGGAAACCCGCCCTTTTTCGTCGTGGAGGATGTTGGCGGCGCTGTAATCGTAATCCGGAGAACTTCCGTAGGTCGCTACATGGCATTCCAGATCCCGGTAGATCTCCGGGTAATCCGTGATGTCTCCGTTGATCACCAGAGTTCCGTCAGGAGGCAGCAGAGCGGCAAACTGATGGAAGGAATGCCGGATATCCTCCAGGTCCTTGAAAAAGTCCAGATGGTCTTCTTCGATATTTAAGATCACTCCGATCTTAGGGAAAAAATTCAGGAAGCTGTTGGTATACTCACAGGCTTCGGTAATGAAGGTGCCCGAATTTCCGACCCGGATGTTGCCGCCGATGGCCTGCAGGATGCCGCCTACGGAGATAGTGGGGTCAAGGTTCCCCTCCAGAAGGATATGGGAGATCATGGAAGTCGTGGTGGTCTTTCCATGGGTTCCCGATACCGCGATGGGGGTGTCATAATTTTTCATGAGCTGTCCTAACAGCTCCGCGCGGGTGAGCATGGGGATCTTTCTGGCAACGGCCTCGATCAGCTCCCCGTTGTCCCGGCTGATCGCCGCCGTGTAGACCACGCAGTCGATGCCGTCGATGATGTTGGAGGCTTTCTGCCCATAAAAGATCTGAGCGCCGCTCTCTTCCAGCTGCTGTGTAAGCGCGGATTCCCTGGCGTCAGAACCGGATATGGTGAAGCCGTTCTGCAGGAGGATCCTGGCAAGGCCGCTCATGCTGATGCCCCCGATCCCGATAAAATGAATGTGGATTGGTTTCGTGAAATCAATCTTATACATATCTATTTTCCTTTCCTGACGAAACGATGATACATCGTTTAGAATACTTATAAATAAGGTTCAAATTGATTCTGCCTTATTTATTATACTATATATGATAAAAATTGAAAGAAGTTCTTTTTGTTTATTTCCAACAAAAAGAGAATATTTAGTCAGAAAAATTTGTAAAATCTGTGTACTTAACAATGAAATGATGCTATAATAAAATAGAATAACTAGAAATGGAGGTGACGGCATGATTAAAAAGGAAATGATCGCCATGCTGCTTGCGGGCGGACAGGGCAGCAGACTGGGAGTTCTTACCGCAAAGGTGGCAAAACCCGCAGTGTCTTTCGGCGGCAAGTACCGTATTATTGATTTTCCGTTGAGCAACTGCATCAATTCAGGAGTGGATACGGTAGGAGTCCTGACACAATATCAGCCGCTGCGGTTGAATACACATATAGGGATTGGGATTCCGTGGGATCTGGACCGGAATATAGGCGGGGTTTCGATTCTTCCTCCATATGAAAAGAGTGTGAACAGTGAATGGTATACAGGGACTGCCAATGCCATTTACCAGAATCTGGACTATATGGAAAGCTACCATCCGGATTACGTGCTGATTCTTTCCGGAGACCATATTTATAAGATGGATTATGAAGTGATGCTTGCCGCCCATAAGGCCAACAAGGCGGATGTGACGATCGCGGCGATGCCGGTGCCTATGGAGGAGGCGGGACGCTTCGGGATCCTGGTGACGGACAGAGAGGGACGGATCAGCAGATTTGAAGAAAAGCCGGAGAGGCCCAGCAGTAACCTGGCATCCATGGGAATTTATATTTTCAGCTGGCCGGTTTTGAAGGAAGCGCTGATCCGGCTTTCCAGCCAGCCGAACTGTGACTTCGGGAAGCATATCATTCCTTACTGCGGCGCAAAGGGAATGCGGATGTTTGCCTATGAGTACAACGGATATTGGAAGGATGTAGGGACGCTTGGTTCTTACTGGGAAGCCAATATGGAGCTGATCGATATTATACCGGAATTCAACCTCTATGAGGAATTCTGGAAGATCTATACCAACTGCATGAATCTTCCGCCGCAGTACATATCTCCGGAGGGCGTTGTGGACAAGTGTATTATCAGCAATGGCTCCGAGATTTTCGGAGAAGTA
The DNA here is from genome assembly GCA_009911175.1 of Lachnospiraceae bacterium. Next base: position 20,304 of record QXWX01000073.1, read on the forward strand.
CATTCTTCGGTGCTGGGCGCGGGAGTGAGCGTAGGAAAGGGAAGTGTCATCCGGGACTCGATCATCATGCGGGATGTGGTCATCGGGGAGGACTGTGTGATCGAAAAGGCGATCATCGCAGAGAATACGGTGATCGGCAGCAATGTTGTGATCGGGGTCGGGAGCGATGTGCCCAACCGCGCGCGGCCGGACATTTACAACGGAGGGCTGGCAACGATCGGAGAAAATTCCCGTATCCCTTCCGACGTACAGATCGGAAAGAATACGGCGATCAGCGGCGCGACGGCTGCGGCGGATTATCTGAACGGGATACTGGAGAGCGGTGAGACATTGATAAAGGCAGGTGATCGTGTATGAGAGCAGTAGGGATTATTCTGGCGGGAGGCAACAACAGACGGATGCAGGCACTGACGGCGAAGCGCGCGGTTGCGGCGATGCCGATCGCATCCAGCTACCGGGCCATTGATTTTGCGCTGAGCAACATGACGAACTCCCACGTTCAGAGAGTCGCGGTGCTGACACAGTATAATGCGCGGTCGCTGGACGAGCATTTGAATTCTGCCAAGTGGTGGGATTTTGGAAGAAAGCAGGGCGGCCTGTATATTTTTACACCGACCATTACGGCGGAGAATGGCTACTGGTACCGGGGGACAGCGGATGCCATTTACCAGAACCTGGACTTCCTGAGGCGGTGTCATGAGCCGTATGTGATCATCGCTTCCGGCGATGCGGTTTATAAGCTGGATTACAATAAGGTATTGGAATACCATATTGCAAAGAAGGCGGACATTACGGTGGTGGTGAAGGATCTGGAGGACGGCGACGACGCGACCCGTTTCGGTACCGTGCGGATGAATGAATCGGCCCGGATCCAGGAATTTGAAGAGAAGCCGATGGTGGCCAGTTCGCAGACCATTTCCACAGGCATCTATGTGATGCGGAGGAGGCTTCTTATTGATCTGGTGGAGCATTGCGCAGAGGAAGAGCATTATGATTTTGTGACGGATATCCTGATCCGTTATAAGAATCTGAAAAAAATCTACGGGTATAAGCTGAGCGGTTATTGGAATAATATTTCCAGGATTGACGCGTATTATCAGACGAATATGGATTTCCTGAGACCGGAGGTTCGAAAGTATTTTTTCCGGGAGCTTCCGGCGGTGTATTCCAAGGTGAGCGACCTGCCGCCTGTAAAATACAACCCGGGCGCAGCGGTGAAGAACTGCCTGATCGGGAGCGGGAGCATCATCAACGGTACGGTTGAAAATTCCGTGCTGTTTAAGAAGGTATTTGTGGGGAATAACTGTGTGATCAAAAATTCGATCATCCTCAATGATGTTTATCTGGGAGATCATACATATATTGAGAACTGTGTCGTGGAAAGCCGGGGAACGATCCGCGCGAATACAAGGCATGTGGGAGAGGGTGAGATCAAAGTAGTTGTGGAACGGAACGAGAGGTATCTGATATAAAATCAGAATGAGACGCCGGGGACCTCCCGGACGGGGGGAGTATAAAAAGTGCAGTCTGGCTGGCGGCTTTTGGGAGATCTGGCGGATGAACCACAGGTTCCGCCGGATGTGGATCTTGATTTTTGCCGGCCTGCAGATATAAAAATAAAAAGAGATGAAGGTGTGTTAAAAAAGTCTTTTCGGTACGGATGATGGGATGAATGGACAGGCTTGCGAAGGGCTGTACCGGGGAATGCAGACAGAGAAAGGAGACTGGATATGCAGATCACAGATGTGCGTGTACGAAAAGTGGCGAAGGAAGGAAAATTAAAAGCGGTTGTTTCAATTACGATTGATGATGAATTTGTAGTTCATGATATTAAAGTGATTGAAGGAGAGAAGGGATTGTTTATTGCAATGCCGAGCAAAAAAGCGATGGATGGGGAATACAGGGATATTGCACACCCGATTAACTCTGATACGAGAGAGCGGATACAGGAAATGATTTTAGAAAAATATCAGGAGACTGCAGGGGGAGAGGAAGAAGTATCGTAATGGTTTATGAGGAACTATTGTAAATGACGGCAGCACCTGGCTGGTGAAAGAAACAGCCAGGTGCTGTTCTTATATGCTGCCGGTTGCAGAACTGCTGCCGTTTAGAACGGCAGCAGTGGCGTATGGGAAAAGGACAGCGGTTCCCCGGTCGCGGGATGGCAGAAGGATAATTTTACTGCGTAAAGCCGGAGAGGTCCGGATATGGAACGGGTCTGTCCGGGGGACGTCGGTGTATATTTTGTATCCCCGGCAACGGGGCAGCCGATGTGCGCCATCTGGACACGGATCTGATGGTGGCGCCCGGTGTCCAGAATGATCTCGGCCAGGGCCAGGGAATCCCGGGTTCGGAGAACATGATAATGAAGCCGCGCGGGTTTGGCGCCCGGCGTATCGGAGGTACAGACGCGGGAGGTGTTGGTCCGCCCGTCTTTTACCAGATAGTCTTCCAGGTCCGCTTCCGTTTGCTCAGGAACAGCACTTAAAACAGCGAGATAGTGCTTTCCGAAGCCGGAGGCCTGGAGCTGGCGGCTGAGCGATTTTGCGGCCGCGGGAGTTTTGGCAAATACAAGAAGCCCCTCCACGGGCTGATCCAGACGGTGGATCAGGGCAAGATAGGGTTCTCCGCTTTTGGCCTGACGGCTGTGCAGATGATTTTTCAGGATGCTTACCATATCGGGCGTACTGATCTGCCGGCTCTGCGTGGGGACGCCTGCGGGCTTGATACAGACAAGGATATGCCGATCTTCAAATAGGATTTCCGGTTTCATGGACATAGTCTCCTTAAAAAATTATAAATATCTTATTACTATCGTAGTATTTTACCGCAAAATTCAGGATTGCATTTAACTGGCTGTTTACATTGCGCTGTGTAGTAGGCTTCAAACCGTCCTGAATAAGCCTGTTTTGCCATTTCCGGATATCAGCCGGGGAAATCTCATTGATAGGCTTATTTTTGAAATATGGAAGTATTCTGTGGCTTATATAACGCCTTTTTACTTCAACGGTGGAGTCTTTTAGCCGTGAGCGGATATCTTCCAGGTACAGGTCATAGAGCGCCTGAAAAGTCATATCCGGGCTGCCGGACTGTTTCTCAAGAAAAGAACGCTCCCAGTCCTTCGCTTCACGCTGCAGCTTGAAGCCCCGCTTCATCTTCTGGCGGCGGGTTCCTGTCCAGTCTACGTAATAGAATTTGCAGTACCAGGTACCGGTCTTTTCATCTTTATAAGCTGGCATTTTATCATCTTCCTTTCATTCCTGCACGTGGCGGTGCCTTTTGAAATGAATGGATTTTGGTTTGACAATGCGCATATTATTAGATATAATATATTTGACAAGAGAGCCGAAAGCTAGAGTACACCTAGCCGCCGGGAAAATAATTTGTTACATGAAGTAGCGCCTTATCTTACCAGGACGAGGGCGCTACTTTTTGCGTTTGATGTAAATAACAAGAGTTATAACAGCACAAAGCATAATTACAAATGTGAATAAGTCTCCATATGTAACCATAAGCACCAGCCCCCTTTCTTTCGTCCGGTGGCTGACGTAATCGCCCATTCGGCTCCCTTGGCAGATATACTATTTTCAATGTGCGGATCCGGGAACAAATATGATCCGATATTTCAGTGTTGAAGGGACAGGGAGGATCTGATTAGACCCCACCTCCTAAATGGAGGGAACCACGGCCCTGAATCAGGGGACCCATCCGGAAATTATGAGGGGCGTCCTATGAGTGCCACCTCGCCACAGAAAAATCCCTGCGTCAATTTCCTGATTTGAAATCGAAGAAACAGGTCGCATTTAGAATGCGGGCGCAAAATTGCGCTGGTCGGTACTTTCCTCATTTAAAATGCAGAAAGCGCTCTGTGGCACTCCCAGCCGCCCATATACGGGCTAAATGGTTATTGATGGTAATTCTATCAATAAATGTATAAAACGCCTGTATGGGGCGAATAGGGCAGAAAGTTGCGCTCAATCAGACGAGAAAAAAAACACCTTGGTTCTTCCATGGAACCCTGATCTGGGGCATCGCTGTGGGTAGGTGACGGACATTTGGCTTTTACCGGGCATCTCTGTTTTGGAGACGCCCTGATTTAAGGCTCCCTGCCCCATAATTACCGGCTCCCCTGCCGCTGATTGGATGCGCCAGCTTCCTCCTCCTCCTGTTCATCCTCTGGGAATTTAAAATTGATTATCACCCCGTATTCATCAACGAATGCCCTACTCAAAAATTTAAACCCGGCCCGAATATCGAGCGTGCCGTTTACTTTTACACCTTGCTGTCTCAGCCTTTCTTCTACACTCATGTTTTACCTCCCTGCAAAATAGATCACCATGTACAGAGCAACAAAACCAAAATTGGCCTTGGCTCCAATGGGGTACCCCAGGTTAATCCTCCTGGGGTTCGTCTGGATCCTTCTGGTATTCTGGTATCTTTGCAATCATTTCGGCATGCTCAGCAACCTTTTCTTGTCCGATATCATTTAGCTTGCTATAAGCAGTTTTGAGTCGTTCTATAGTTGCAAGGCCTTCCTGAGCGACTTCTTTTAATTTTTTATACGAGTTCCTAAACTGCTCTGAACTGTAGTAACTGTTTAATACTTCAAGTTCCTCTGGTGTTACATGTTCTCCAGCCAGTAATTTATTTTGGATTCTATTTCGTCCTATTCGCTCGGGCGTAACTTCTATAGGAATACTGGCATCATACTTATGAGTATTGCCGTCTTTTTTGTTCGCAAGTTCTATTTGATTTTTATTAAAATCTTCTTCTGAGCTGGCATATGAATAGGAGTGATCATAATCTGTACTTTCCATTTCATATACTTCGAATCCAGTCAAATCTTTCACTGTTACATCAAGAGTACAAGCAATTTTTTCCACGATATCATAACGAGACATATTATTATCGCGTTTTGTTATCGAATATAATGTATGAAGAGAAACACCTGATTTTTCAGATAAATCTTTTATGGTTAGGTTTTTATCTTTTAGAATCTTTTTTAAATTCATTCCAAGTCCCATAGAAAAATCCTCCTAACAATATTAAATCAAATATTTTTTCTATTGTCAATAAAATTAGTGCATTTCATAAAATTATGAAAAGTTTGTCTTGACAGAAATAGCTAAATGCACTAAAAAATGAATTGCATTAGTTAATTTCGCTAAAATGGAGGTGAGAAGATGAAGATAAACGAAATAAAAGTTCTGCTTCTGATGGCAGATTTCAGTATCAATCAGAAACAACTTGCAGAAAGAGCAGGAATATCGAGGCAGACGCTTTCGGCAGTTATGAATGGCCGGAACTGCAGACCGGAGCTTTTAGGCAAACTTGCCAAAGCTCTGGAAGTGAAACCCGAAGAGATCATAGAACTGTAAAACGCACGTGGCGGTGTCTTTTGAAATGGTTGGAGCGGCTGCAGCATGGCAGCGGAAAGGAGTGGACATGTCACAGGAAGAATTTAAAACGATGATGAATGAGCTGAACGACGCAGAGATCGAGCGCCTTGGCGTGGGCTCCCGGGAGTTTCAGGAGCGGCACCAGGAGATTATGGACATGATCGAGGACGTGCAGAAGTATCAGAAAGAAGGGAGCGTATGGAGAAAAGTTACATAACCGCGAAAGAGATCGCGGAAACCCTGGGAATCTCCACAGGGAAAGCGTACAGTATTATTCGGGATCTGAACGCAGATCTCCAAGCAAAAGGATATCTGACAATCAGCGGCAAGTGCAGCCGGGCATATTTCAATGAAAAATGGTACGGGAATAAGGTGGCGGATTGATGCATGATGAACTTCCGACCAGAGAAAAACTACTGGCAGACATTCAGCCAGGTATAAAACTTACGAAGAATTTGTTTTTACAAATTTACGGTTATAATATTTCAACTCCTGGCTTTGCTGACGAAGCCATTGCCAAATTAAAGGATTTAGGTTGTAGCAAGGCCGGGGAATACTATGAACAAATTACATCTGAATGGAAGGAGGAACATGAGAAGATGCTGCAGGAAGTGGCGGTGTGGTGCAAGAAACAGGATTCATATAAGAAAGGAAGTGAAGAAAAACGGAAGCGGTCATTGACAAAAGAGCAAGTATCACGGCAAATACTGAAATGGTAGATAAAGTACGTGATTTGCTCGATATGCAAGACAAAAAAGGAATCCCGATACAGTCCAGGAAGAATTGCATTACTGTATTGGGTTTAGATCCGGCATTGTGTGGCAGGATAAAATTTAATACGCTGTCATGCAGGAAAAACGTGTGTGGCGCATTGCCCTGGAACGATGAAAAGAAGCGGAGGGAATGGACCAATATAGATGATGAATATTTGTTGTATTACATGGAGACGTTCTATTCTCTTAATTCGGACAAAAAAGTTTTATCTGCGCTAGAAATGATTGCTGATGCAAACAAGTTCAATCCATTTATCGATATGTTGAATAGTACCAGGTGGGATGGCATACAGCGTTTAGAAAATCTTCTGCCGGATTATATGGGAGCAAGGAGGTGTAAGTATACAACTGAATGTATAAAAACTCTAATGCTTGGTGTCATAAGCCGTGCGTACAGTCCGGGAACGAAATTCGATTATTCAATAGTTCTTATTGGACCGCAGGGGATCGGGAAAAGTACCTTCTTTCAGAAGTTGTGCTGTGATGATGAATGGTATCTTGAAAATATCAAAAGCCTTTACAACGATAAGGAAGCAGCGGAAAAAATCCAGGGAAAGCTGATAGTTGAGTTTAATGAAATGCTTGGGCTTAGGAATGATGAGATCGCAAAATCATTTCTAACACAGCTTGCGGATGATTATCGGGAACCTTACAAGAGGAGGGTTGAGAAAAGAAAGAGGACATGCGTATTCATTGCGACAACGAACAAAACTGATTTTTTGACGGATAAAACAGGAAACCGGAGATATTTGCCTATAGAATGTTGTGTCGAACCAATTCAGAAAAGCCTGTTTATTGATGAAGAAACGTTAAGAGCAGAGTTCCTGCAGGTATGGTCAGAAGTATATGAGATTTATAAAAGTGGGAGATTTTCACTTGTACTATCGGAAGATATGTCGCAATATGCGAAGAATCTGAGAGATAATTTTGAGATTGACGATCCCATGGTTGGAGCGATTCAAAGCTGGTTAGATAACTATGAGGAAGATTATGTATGCAATGTAATGATAGCAAAGGACTTATTCGAAAGCGATTCCAATAATAAAAAGCTGATTAATGATATTGCTGAAATTATGCGTACAAAAATCAAAGGCTGGGAACGCAATGGCACTCGTACTTTCGGTAACGGGGTAGGTCGTCAAAAGTGTTACACCCGTGTTGTAGATTTTCAGCAAATAGAAATGAGTCCGTTTTCTTGATGCAGTTATTACATAGTTGTTGCGCATATCGTTACAGTTAGAAGCCTTGTATTTACTGGCTTTATAGCTATATGTAACAAGTGTAACAGTATATTTATCAAAAAATAAAAAACACCAAAAAAAGGAAAAAACCGACAAAAACGAGTGAAAAAAAGTTTATAAGGAAAATGCCGTTACCCGTTACATCTGTCGTTTTAAGAAAGGAGAACATATGAACGAACAACTATTAACCCGTCTGGCAGAATCCCTGGAAGGGATCAACCTTAGCCTGGCAGACATCACCGAAAAGCTGGATAAGATCGGAAATTCAGTGGAACTTTTAGAGAAGCTGTCCGACTGTGTTTATGAGCCGGAGCCGTTTGTTGGTGGCAGTATGCTGTGTGTCAAAGGGATGCCAGTGCAGAGCAGGAATGAAAAAGCCGGGAAAATGAAGATTATGACGCAAGCCCGTGATGGAATTATAGATTATCCAAAGAAAATGTGGATGGTTCAAGTATTCAGGGATGATCCGGACCGTTTCGTTGGTTATATCATGTGTGATTCACACCTGAATCATGCGCTGGGAGAATATCCAACAGTTGAGCGGGCAAAGGAAGTTTTGACGGAAATCTTTGAAGCCCAGAGACGGGGAGCGGGCAGTTATTATATGCCGAAAGAATGAAAACGTCCTCACCGGCGCAGTAACACCAGTGAGGACAAATACAGCCGGAACTGTACAACCACAATTACATAATATCACGGAATCCGGCGGAAAGGTAGAGTGAACTGTGAAAAATAACATAATGCTTTCTGAGCAATCAGAAATTGAGCGGACACTTATAGAGAAGCCGTATCTTCTGGAATTTATGAAAAAGGCTTTAGCCTATACAGAAGAGAAAATACAACTTGCGGTTGCATTGCTGAGTGAATTGAAAAGAAAAGGAGAGTGACATTATGTATGAAATTATTGACGAATCTTTGAAACTGGCAAGTTGCGGCATTAACGATTTAACGCTTGAACAGGCATCCTCTTTTCTCTCAGAATGGGAGGATGGATTGACGCTTGGAAACCTGACATTGTTTATTGATTCAGAAAAAGGATATCTTGTTTTGAATAGGGACCATGATCAGTATGAGCTTAATTTGAAATTGGCAAAGGCTTATCTGCCGGCAAGCGGAAGGGAACGGGAAGAATACAGGGAGCGATTCGGGGAGAAGTTCAAAACAAACCTGCGCATTATGGATGCATTTAAAATACAGATGCGGGTTCAGGAAGATATGTTTAAGATTGAGCATCAAAGTTTAGATTCCGCAATGCCTGATGATTCATTTGCTAAATGGGTATTAATTGCGTTGGAAAAGAAACATCTTCCAACTTGTATTGCAATTTCTCAGGCGTACTTTTATGGTGTGATGGATGGGAAACGGATGGACAGAGCAAGGAGGAAGGCAGGTGCAATGGCATGAATCCAGATATCAATGAAATCATCCTGAGAAGCCGCAGAAACAAGGAACCCATGGATTTTGAAAGACTCAAATTTCTATGCTGGTTTGTGGCTGGCATGGTTGCGGAGGTTCTCGGGTTTATCCTGGCTCTTATAGTTGTGCTTTGCATGGCCGGGGCTATTGGGTAAGCCAGATATAACTTATTTTGATCTTTATGCCTTCCGGGGAATGGTGCGCCAACACCGGAACCCGGCGGCAAAATAGATACAACCAGGCTGATTGGAAAATGAAATGAGGATAACTTACACTCTTTGATGAAGCTGTTACCAGCAGCGGATTCAAAATGTATAGGCGAGCAATGAATAAGCGGAAAATAACCGGTACGGTTTCGGTGAAAGGGGGTGAGCCAAATGTTTATACCAGAGTTTGTGTGCGGAGCGCTTGCGGTTCTCATTGTAGAGATCGTTGCGCTGGTCATTGCGGCAGTGGTACATATGAAGAAAAAGTAATGTGGACGGAGGCGGGGAGTTATCAGACTTTTCGCCTCTATCTGCCTGGTGGATGGCGTTGAAAAAGCCGTAAAAGATGGTACAAATCAAGTTCTGATTTATAGTACGATAAAAGAAGAAGACGAAAGAGTGGAAGATTATGGAGGTATAGTATGAATGAGCCGAAGTGGAGGGTTGAAGCGCATATATGGCTTAAAAATTTTGATGAGTATTTGCTGCGAAAAAAGGAACTATCAGAATTGCTTGAAAGGCTTCATGGGGACAGCAGCGTGATTGTGTTTTTCAGGAAAACGCCGGAGTATTTAGAAATCCCAGGGGCGTGTTATGACCATATGGATGATAAACAAGCAGATGAACTGATTAATTTCTGCGGGAAGAACAATGTGGATTTTGTTGCCAGGGTGAGCAGGAACACAGAAAGGGAACTGGGGTGTTTGCGTGGGAAACAAAGGCAGGATGAATGACAGACAGAAAGCATTTGCGGATTATTACATAGAGTGCGGAAATGCGGCAGAAGCGGCGAGGAAGGCGGGATATTCCGTAAATACGGCAAGGCAGATGGGAAAGGAGAACCTTACAAAACCTTACATTTTAGAGTATATACGGCAGCGAACCGCCCCTACGGAGCAAAAGCGTATAGCATCTGGCGATGATGTACTGAGATTCTTTACAAGGGTGATGGATGGTGTCGAGGGAGCAGATATGCCGGACAGGATTTCAGCAGGCAGAGAGATTCTAAAACGTGATGTTTCTGACCGAAAATTAGAAATAGAACTGCTGAAACTGGAGAGCAAGATTGGAGAAACAACACAGGAATCTGATATTGATGATACTCTTTTAGAAGCCTTGAACGGTACGGCAATGGATGTATGGGGGAATAGTAGCGGTGAGGCGGATTGCCAATAGAGTTGCTCAACAAGCGGACAGGTATTATAAAAATAAGAATATGAATGGAGGATTTACCATGAAGAAATCAACGATTGAGTATTACAAAAAGGCGGTTAGGTTAGCGGAGGGCGCAAGCAACGCTATCAGCAGAGCAAGGGCAGATTATGAGCATGGGTGTGAAGTGGCAAAAGGGGCTTACGAAGCTGATCTTTTGGGAGAGAAAGGCTATCGGGACAGATTAAAGGAACTGGAAGCGGAACGGGATGCACAGATAGAAAATAGCTTGTGCGGGATTCTGCTCGTGGTTGACGAATATGATGCAGAGATGGAAGAACTTGGCAGACTGGACGGAAACATGGTTGACAGTGGCACAATGGCACTATTGAATAGCGGAATCAATCTCAGCCATGCAGACTATCAGGAACTTGCAAACCGCCATAAAGACAATGCTGTTATGACACGGATTCTTCGGGAGCGGTATAACGCAAACAGGCCGCAGGAAAAAGACACTGGCATTACAATAGTGCGGTTTGGCCAGTCTCCGGCAGACAGGTCAGAAGTATTCAGCAAATTTGTAAGGACGGTGTATCATGCCTGCGAATCCGGTGCATGTCCAGCATTATCCGGGAGTGGAAGATTAAAGACTATGACAGACTATTATAATTTTATCGCACAGGGCTCACTTGCGGATATGCAGCCATATGGTGATGAATCATTCGATAACCTTGATACGGATTTCCCGGTGGAAACTGAAAACGGCAGGGTGGAAAATGCCGGAAATAAGATTTCTGATTTCAGTTCGGCAGACTTCAATTTTGGTTTTACTCCGATAAGGTAAAACTGCATTTGTGGGATGTATCTGTTGATGGAGGGATAGGGAAATGACAATAGAAGCGATTAAGGCAAGACGGGCTTATCAGAGGAAATACAGGAAAAAGAACAGGGAACGAATCAACAGCCAGCGGAGAAAATGGCAGTCAGAGAACCGGGAAAAGGCACGGGAATACAATCAGAGATATTGGCAGAAGATTGCAGAGGAAAACCAGAATTTGCGTGCTTCTTTTGCAGAATTTGGCATTGATGGAACAAGGCTGAACGAACTGCAGGAAATTGTCAGATCAAGAAAATATGATGATTTGGTGGAGTCAGCAGCGCTCAAGACTGGCAAGGATGTATCGGAATATATCTTGATGTCTGTGCGAGAAAATATGTCATTTGATCGTATGCGAATTAAATGGGAATTACGGGATATTGAACAAATCCCGTGTTCCCGGACAAGTTTTTATGCGAAACGCAGGTTATTTTTCCATTACTTGGACGAAGCGTTGAGGGAACTGGATGCGGAGCGGGAAGAGTCAGACGAGAGGAGGGAATAGTATGGATCAGCAAAGGGATAAAAGAATCGAATGTAAAAACGGTACACTTATTATTCCATTTCATGATGATGGATTTCAACGAAAAATGCTTATCTTCAAGAAAAAGATATTAGGAATCGTTAAAAAGGCTCTCAGGGAAATCAGGGCGGCGGAAAGGCGTGGAGAAAGCGAGCCCGATGCGAGTAAGCATTGGGAACGCCTGGCAAAAGAGTTTAACTGGCTTTTCGGGCCTGATGCATGTCAGATCGTGTTCGGAAGCGATCTGATCAGTGCGGAAATGCTTACAGAATTTTTTGATAAATTAGACCCATATATAGATGAATGGGCATCTGAACTATTGGAGGAACAACGAGCAAAGCAACACTTTAGAAAATAATTGGATAAATTGACACCGGTGCGCAAACGGAGCGCACCGCTGACCTAGAAGAAATATAGGTGGTATTTTTTTTATGGCGCAATATGATGGATCTTTAAGAATCGTAACAAAAATTATAACGAAGGATGCGGAAGAATCTCTTTCCAGCCTCGAGTATACTATCAAGAAAAGTGCAAAATACATTGACTCATTACGTCAAAAAATGGATGCCCTGAGAGATGTTAAAACACCAACGAAAGAATATCAAAATCTGGAAAAACAGCTATTAGGGACGCTGGATAAAATTGAGAGGCTAGAGGAAAGCCAGACTGGTATTTCTAAGTCCCTGTCTGGCTTATCTACAGAACAGCTTCAAGTGAGAGCGGCAAAACTGAGGGAGGAATTCAGCAAAACATCGGCGGAGCTTGAACGGATGGACGCTGTGTTTTCCGAGCTGGATAGGAAAGAATTAGAGATAAAAACAGCGAATCCGGATGCCGATTTGTCTGGTTTAAAAAGTGAATACAACCTTTTAATCGATCAATATGAAGTATTACAGGATAAAAATGCTCTGATAGCAGGCCAGATATCAGATGTAAATAAGTCTATTAAATTATCAGAAGAGATTGATAAGGCCAGAGCTTCGGCAAATCAGCTTGAAGAAAAGCTGCAATCCCTCGAAAGCAGTGGTAAGGCTTTTAAACTTGGAAAAGACTCTGCAGAGTATAAAAGCTATGAACGGCAGATTCAGTACGAGGAAGAGGCGATTAAAAAGGCCTGGGAACATTATCAAGTGCTGCAGAAAACCAATTCTGCGGAAGCTGCGGAAGAACAGAGGCTTGCGCAGATAAGGGAAAGTGCACATGCGGCCAATTACCGCATAGTGAGTGTACTTGAACGCCAGAAGCAACTTACCAAAGAGATCGCTGATATGGAAAGAGCTGGACTTGGGTACGGGTATAAAGAATATGATTCCGCACAGCAATCCTTGGCAAAGCTAAATCAGGAAATAAAGGAATATGCCGGCGGATTAGAACAAGCGAAAGCAAAGTATAAAAAAATCAGTTCGATTCTGAAAGAGATGTCCAAATCTGCGCAGACTACGGCAAAAAGCATTGGAAAAAAACTGGCATCAGGATTAAAAACAGCCGGCACCGCAATGCTGGGACTGAATAAGCACACGAAGGAGGCATCCTACGGCTTTAAGGACATGCTCAAAAATATGCTCCTGTATGGCGCTATAAGCAACATGATCAGCGCCGCAACGAATGGAGTAAAAGAGGGGCTAAACAACCTTGTTATGTACTCCGACAGAGTAAACAATAGCATGTCAATGTTGATGTCCTCTATGACCAGGCTGAAAAACAGCCTTGCAACGGCCTTCGCCCCGATCCTGAATGTGGTAGCGCCGATACTGTCCCGGTTTATCGATCTGATTTCAGAAGCAGCAACCAAGGTAGGAATGTTCTTTGCGGCACTGACTGGTCAAACAACTTTTGAAAAGGCTATAAAAGTGCAGCAGGACTACCGTGAGAGCTTGGAAGGTTCTGCAGAAGCAGCGAAGAAAGCGGAGAAGGAGACAGACAAGTATCTTTCTGGCCTAGATGAAGTCCGCAGATGGGAAAGCAACAAAGACGAGGACGAAGAAGAACTAAAGCCGGAGGATATGTTCACGACAGTTCCAATTGATGGTGATGTCTCCAATTTTGCTGACAAGGTAAAGGGAATCCTGGCAGGGATTTTTGACGTTTTCAAGCAGGCATGGGACAACAAAGGGGCTGCAGTCATGGCATCAGCAAAAGCAGCTCTGCACGCCTTGAAGGATGCTGCAAAAGCGGTCGGAGCGACATTTTACGAGGTTTTCACCAATGGAACCGGGCTGGCCTGGGTAGAAAGCTGTCTGGAATTATTGCGTTCGATGCTGGATGTTGTGACGGCGATAGCGACAGCATTCACCGAGGCATGGACGAGCGGAGCTGGTTTTGATCTGGTTACAGCGATATTTGTTACTCTGACAGATATAAACTATCTGCTTGTTGCGATAGGTGATACGATTGCAGAGGTGTTCCGGAACGGAACAGGTACGGCATGGTTTACAAGCATCCTTGAACTACTCACATCAATACTCGGCGTGATTGATACAATAGCCCTAAAATTTACTGAAGCATGGAACTCAGGAGCCGGTCTGGAAAATATCACGGCGCTTTTCACGGCACTTACGAATATAAATAACCTCCTCATTTCCATAGCTGATTCGTTCAGCCGGGCATTCAGCAGTGAGCTTGGGACGATGGTTCTGACAAACATTCTCGGTATTGTGACGGGGATCTATGACATCATAGGGAACCTGGCGTTATCAATCATGAACGCCTGGAATACGGCGGGAGTCGGTGACGGGATCTGGACGGGGATTCTGACCATTATAAACAACATTGCCGGATTTATTCACGGCATCGTAGATAAGACGGCAGAATGGGCGGCGAATTTAAACTTTTACCCATTGCTGGAATCTATCAAGAACCTGCTGGAAGCAGTGGGCCCTGTGGTTCAGGCAATCGGAGACTGGCTATCAAAAATTTACACGGAGATCGTGCTGCCTTTTGCCAAGTATCTGATTGAGGTTGCTCTGCCGGGAATTATCAATGCCCTGTCTGGATTATTCAATTTCCTGAACGAGCATCAATGGATCATCGAAGTTGTGGGAGCTGCCCTGATCGGGGCGTTTGCAGCCGGGAAAATCGTTCCTCTGATTACAAAAATCGTTGGAGCTGTAAAAGCAATCATAGCTGTATTATCTGGTTCCGGAGGTCTGATGGGGGCTATCAGTACAATCGTATCGGCATTAGGCGGCCCATTGACGCTTGCTATCACGGCCGCAATAGCGATTTTAGTGCTGCTTATATCAAATTGGGATAAAGTCAAAGAAACCATGCAGAGATTCAGCGATTGGATGAAAGGCGTATTTTCGCATGACTGGACACAGGAGTTTGGTGTTTTGGGAGAGGTGTTCAATGGATTTCTGAAAAACCTCGAGAATATGTGGAACTCTGTCAAGCAGATTTTTGGCGGAATCATTGACTTTGTGGCCGGAGTATTCACGGGGGACTGGGAACGAGCATGGAACGGCGTAAAATCAATATTTGAGGGCATATGGAATCTTTTTGGATCTATTGTAAAATCACCGGTCAATCTTATCATCAGTATACTGAATGCCCTGATCCGTGGCGTGGCAACTATGGTAAACAATATTGGAGAAATGTTGAACAGCCTTCATGTAGAAATTCCTGATTGGGTTCCGAAATTCGGCGGGAATAAGTTAGGCCACTTATAAATATTTTTTGACGCAAAATGGCAAAATTTCTGCATAAGAAAAACACTTATGCCAATGCTGGT
>QXWX01000074.1 GCA_009911175.1 Lachnospiraceae bacterium
CATATGTCACGCCGGACTGGTTTTTGTATTTTACAATGGCCATAACCTCACCTCCTTGTCATATATTATAACATATGGCAAGGAGAATGTCAATAGAAACAAGGCATATTTTTTAAAAATATGCCTTGCGAAAAAATGAGCAAAGATGTGTCTATTCCCACTTTTACTATTCAGTATTTAATGGAATCTGGTCAGGGTCTGACCAGTAACCAAACTAATGCAATTGCAAGAATATCTTTTCCCTTTTCTTTTCCTTTTGTGTAATTATATGCTATAATCACCTTAAACATATGAATATTCAAACAACAAAGGAGGTTCGCCATGTATCTTGCTTATTTATCGATATTTTTCGCTGTTTTTGAATCAATTGTCAAAATAACCGCCGCTATTCTGATAATAATATGCGCCATCAAATATTTAAAAAAGAAGTAATTCATAAAACCGCACAAAGGACATTTTCATATGAGGCACAAACTCCAGACCCATTTTTTCCTGACCTATTTTTTCATGGCTATGATCGTCGTGTTCCTCTTCTCGATCTTTTTCTTCCAGTACACCTCCGAGATCCTGATCGAGCGGGAGACCAAAAATCTGCAGGAGCTCAACAGCACCTTCCTCTCCCGGACCGATGCGGAGCTGCGCGAGCTGGACAACGTTTCCATCAACATTGCATACAGCAGCAGGATCAAAAAACAGCTGTCCGAGTGGATGGACGTGCCCGCCGCCTCCGATGAATTTCGAAATCTGACCACACTTTTCATGTCCATCAACGGAACGAACCTGAACGCGGATCAGATCAACCTCTACGATTACAACGGTTATCTCTTGCAGGTGGGAACCAAGACGAACATTTATCCCATAGATCTGAGCACCCTGGGCTGGATGGACGAGGTTTCAAAAAACGCCGGAAAAAAGACCATCAGCCTGCCCTATGCCACAAACGACTTAAAGACAAGCGGCACCTCCAGCACGCCGCCCACCTGGTATATTTCCCTCTACCGCACACTGCAGGACAGCTCCAAGGAAGAGATCGGCGTGATTGAGACCATGAAAAAGTGTTCCTCTGTTTTCAAGAGCATCATCACTTACAAGAAGCGGACCAAAAATGCCCCGGAAGTCTATATTTACGATTCTGACGGCCGACAGGTCTATCCTTACGTGGAGTCTGAGGAATCCCATATCCCGTCGGACTATTATTCTCTGGTAAGCGGACAGCCGGAGAGTGAGTCCCTGAAAACCTGGGGCGCCAAAGGGGAGCGGGAGCTGGTGACTCACAAAACGTCCTCCTACACCCATTGGACACATGTGATCGTCCAGGATGAAGCCCAGGTTCTTCTTCCGGTCCGAAATATGCTGGACTTTCTGATCATGGTTGTATTTCTGATGGTGGGACTCTGCTTGGTCTTTTCCTATATGACTTCCCGCCAGCTCATCAAACCGATCCGGAAGCTGAAGCGGGTCATCCGCAGTACCGTGCTGGATACGCTGGATGAAAACAACAAGGCGGAGCTGAGCAATTCCTTCGCAGAGCTGGAAGAGCTGAACCAGGAATTTGCCGATATGAACGTAAACCTGAAAAATTCCATGAACGCGCTGCTGGATTCCCGCGCCCAGGAGTTGAAGTCCCGAAGCCTGGCCCTGCAGTCCCAGATCAATCCGCATTTTTATTACAATACGCTGGCCAGCATCATCGTGCTTGCGGAGAAGGAGCGGAAAGAGGAGGTCATCACGATCTGCCGGAACCTGACCCGGATGATGCGGTACATCACAGGCAGTTCCAACGCTCCCGTCACCCTTCGGGAGGAAATGGATTACGTGCGGAAGTATCTGTACTGCATGAAGGTGCGTTTTCAGGAAAATCTGAATTACACCATTGAGGTGGACGAGTCCATCCTGGATGTGCCCGTGCCCAAGCTGATCATCCAGCCCATCGTGGAAAATGCGCTGAAATACGGGATTGACTGCAAGCCTCCATGGGACATTTCCATCCGGAGCGTGATCACCAAAGACGCCTGGCGGATTGAGGTGGAGGATTCGGGCACCGGATTTTCCGAAAAAGCCCTTGAGCAGATCCGGAAGCGCATCCAAACCGCAGACGAACAGCCCGGCCTGCCGGAGCTGAACATCGACGGTCTGGGACTGCTCAATGTATACATACGCTGGCGCCTGCACTGCGGGGAACAGATCATTTTTGAATATGGAAATACCGGGCAGCACCACGGGATCGTGACCATCGGGAGACGCGCGAAGGCTCCGTAGGTTCCGGAAAAACACGGCGTTATCGGCCCGGAGCATATTTTACTTAGGAGAAAGCATTATGGGAACTACAAAATATTCAGTCATTGTGGCAGAGGATGAGCGCCTGCTTTTAGACCATTTGGCGGAAAAGATCGAAGCGTGCGCCCCCGATTTTAAAGTCGCGGGGAAGGCACAGACTGGGGACGAAGCCTACCGGCTTGTAAAAGAACATAACCCGGATCTGCTGATCACGGATATCCGGATGCCGGTCATGAACGGGATCGAGCTTCTGAAAAATGTCTACAACCACTGTCCTCTGACAAAATTTATCATCATCAGCGGATATTCTGATTTTGAATACGCACAGAGCGCCATCCGCCTGAAAGTGTCCGAATATCTGTTAAAGCCTGTAGATCCTGATGAGCTGACCCTGGCCCTTGGGAACATCCGGAAGCAGTATCAGATCGAGCAGAAGGCTTACGAGGACATTTTCAACGAATCCATGACCCGGAACTCCCCGGAGCAGATCGCCGCCACCCTGCGGGATTACCTGGTCCAAAATTATAATATGGATATCAATCTGAACCTGATCGCGGGCAGCATGCACTACAGCCCCAGCTATTTAACGAAGATCTCCCAGCTGCAGTACCAGGTCTCCCCCCTGAAATTCATCACCCAGATGCGTTTGTCCCAGGCGAAGCATTACCTGTCCCACAACCCGGAGCTGTCCGTGAAGCAGGTCAGCGAGATGATCGGGTATCAGGATCAGGGGTATTTCAGTCGGCTGTTCAAGAAGAATACGGGAGTGAGCCCGCTGGACTGGCGGAATCAGGACTAAACTACTGAGCAGATATTTATTTTATTTTCTCCCGGATGAATTGTAAGTGTTTTTAAAATGTGCTAAAATAACTCATAGAAATCAAACCAGGGAGGGAATTGATCGTGGAAGATAAAACTTTGATGAACAGTCGGACAGATTCGACACTGGAAGAGCCTTACCGTTCCCTGAAGCATGACTTTCAATTACTGCAGGCGGAAGTTGAGGAATTGCGGGCGCGGGAGGCCCGGCTGAATCAAGAGCTGGAAAAGCTGCGGGCACGGGAAGCTGAATTGAAGGAAGAGGTCATAAGATCCCAGAACCGCGCCGAGATGATAGAGGGCTATAACGAGCTGATGATTGAGATGCTCAGCAAACGGAAGGAGTGGCTCCTCGTTATTGATATGAATACAAAGGAAATCCTGTACTGCAATAAGAAAAAACAGGAAGGGCTCGTGGCTTCGGAGGTCTGCACTGCCTGTAAAAAGCGGCTCCCGTTCCACGGTGAGATCCTCAAGTGGAACAGTGAGGAACAGTACAAGGTGTGGGAAATGACCGGCGAGGCCGACACCTATTACCGGATCACTTCATTTCCGATCGAGTGGAAGGAGCATGACTCCTACGTACACATCATCGTTGATATCACAGATGAGAAGCGCGCCGCCCATACTCTGACCAGCAAAGCGTACCATGATCCGGGTACAGGGATCAAGAACCGTCTGTTTTTTGAAGAGTATATGGAAATGGTCCTCCGGGAGGAGCAGAACACCACGCTCTGCTATCTCGATCTGGACGGACTCAAATATGTAAATGATAAGTACGGACATCTGGAAGGCGATATCTATATCCAGAATTTCGTAGAGCTGATCAAGATGAATTTCCGGAGCGAGGATACATTTGCCCGGATCGGCGGAGATGAATTCTGCCTTGTGCTCAGCGGCAGCATCGGTGAGCTGATTGAGCGGAAGATGGCGGAGATCCTGCGGGACTTCCAGACCGGAGGATATGCCGAGTATCAGTGCAGCTTCAGCTACGGCGTTGTGGATATCGACGGGGCAGACAATCATCTGTCCTATGACGAGATCCTCCAAAAGGCGGATGAGATCATGTATGAATGCAAGCGCAGGAATAAGGAGAAGTATCCGCAGCTTGTCAGATGAGCTGTATTGCTCCCGCCAAAACACAAGTCAAATTCTAAAGCGCCGAGGAGATGCTTCCCAAAAGCTCCCACGCGGCATCGCGCTCCCGCTTCTGCTCTTCCGTCAGCTCTGCGTACGGGCAGAACATGGGATGCTGTCTTGCGGCATCATCCCGGGCGGGGCCGTAGCTCCAGTTATAAAATGTATAAAAACGGAGCCACCGCATATGGTCCAGCCTGCGGTACATATCCTGCATAGACTTGTCAGTCTTTGTTTCACAGTATGTACGATACGCTTTTTCCACCGTCCCGGAGGTCAGCTCCGTGATCGTCTCGTCTTTGAGCAGGACGCGGATCTTCATCAGTATATGGTCTGCCGCGGCGATCTTGGACTCCCGGTGGAGGTCATCCAGCTCCTCCCAGCTATAGGTAGGATAAGAAACCGAGCTGCGGAAAAGCTCATTGATCATGATCGCCGCCTTGTTCAGTCCTGTCCGCATGATCTGATTCGGAGTGTAGATTTCTTCATTTGTACCAAAATAGGAGACTCCGGGAGCCTTCCGGCTGCTGTGCAGGTCGATCTGTCCGCGAATCCTGTAATACCGGTTCAGTCTCCAGAATATATTCCACCCCTCCGGCTCGTCATCCGGACAGATGATGATGCGGTCCGCCCGCTCCAGAAGTTCATGATATGTTTCCCAGGCGTCGTCATGGAAGATCAGAGAATCAATTGTATCCGAAACCGCCCCCACGGAAAACGTCTCCCGCAGATGGCTGTGCATGGCGAGGAATCTCCTGGGATCCCCAAAAATATGATAGGCCACGTGCTGATCCGCAGAAATAATGTTGATCAGGATCGCCCTTTCCAGAATGCATCGCCCATAGTTCCCGAATCCAATGATGATGATTGTATCCTCATGGCTGCACAGCGGCTTGGAACGCCAGTATTGTCTGGCGCAGCAGTCATAGCTGTGGAAAAAATTGATATTTCCTGAGACATGGTCCTGACCGTTGGTTGTCCTTGCGTAAACCTCCACCGGCAATCGATACAGGTCAACCGCGCGGCTGTTCACGCCGATATCGTTTTCCTTCATGAGAAAAACTCTGCATTTTTTCCCCTTGTTTTTCTTACACGCAACGATGCGGCTGGGGGAAACGCTGATGAACAGACAGGGATAGTCCGGAAATTCCATCTGGTCCTCCCTTTTTTCCCCGAAGATGATCACCGTATTCGGATCCTCCTTGTAGATGTTGGCCGCCAGGGTATAGGATTCCGGACCATAATCCGCAAAGTAATACCAGTCCTTTTTCCTCTGCAGGCCCAGCAGGAGGAGCGGGAGCCCCTCACTGGTGACAAAGGATATGACCGCGCCGAATAAGGTCATCATGATCCCCGCGGACAGAAGGAGGAATACCACTCCGACCGCATATCCCAGGGGAGTGACCGGCGTCAGGTCGCCGTATCCCACCGTGGTCAGCGTCACCAGGGAATACCAGACCGCGTCACCGAAGGTGCGGATCATCGCGCTGCCGCTGGAATATTCAGAAAAGTAAAGAAGCGACACCAGCCCAAAATAAAGAAGTATCAGGGCAGCGGTCATATACAGATAGATTTTCTTCCTTCTCTTCATGCTGAATCGTCTCCTTTTCATTCACTCTATTTCTATTTTACAACAAAATCAGTGAAAAGATAAGACAGATTTTAACCTTTTCCGCGCTAAGGATCTGTCATGAAATAAACTTTTATTTTGGCTTGTCTAAATCTGCATATTCGGTCGTTTATCGGCGTACTAAGATTTAAAGTCCATTCTGCTTTTTCATTTATCAGCTATTGCAAATTTCGCGAAAATGAGTTAATATGATATTAATTCATTTTACAGCATGTAAGCACATGATTGCTTCATGGGGATTCAGAGGAGGAAAAGGATGAAACCAGCAGCAATATTTCAAAACGGAATGATTTTACAGAGGAACAAGCCTGTCGTCATCTGGGGGACCGGCGCGCGGGGAGAGACGATCCGCGGGGAGATCCAGGGCAGACAGGGGGAAGCCGCTGCGGACGCGGCCGGCAACTGGACGCTGACGCTGCCCCCATTGGATGCCTCCGATGAGGAAGAGCTCGTACTGCGTTCTGTTTCCGCGGCAGGGGAATCGGAGGCAATCACATTTTCTCAGGTCGCGGTTGGCGAAGTCTGGGTTGCCGGAGGGCAGTCCAATATGGAATTTCACATGCGCTATGAAAAGCACCGGGCGGAAGCCTTGAAGAACTGCAGCAATCCGAGAGTCCGTTTTTTTGATGTGCCGGAGGTCAGCTATGACGGACAGGCGGAGGAATTTGACTACAGCAGGATGGGGATCTGGCGGAAAGCGGATCCGGAAAATCTGGAATATTTCAGCGCGGTCGGATATTATTTTGAACGGGAGCTCGAGCGCGTATTGGATGTTCCCGTGGGGATCATCGGATGCAATTGGGGCGGAACACGATCCTGCGCCTGGATGTCCGCGGAAAGCGTGGAGCGCGCGGGAAAGCCGTGGATGCAGATGTACGAGGACCGGATCGCGGAAATGGATCTGGAGGAATACTGGGAAAAGCAGCACGGCAATCCGATGAACCACAGGGGAGACCCCTTTGGTGATCCTTTCGGGGAAACCGTGCTGCCAAGGACACTCAGCCCCGAGGAGCTGGCGGATTTTTTTCAGAACATGCCGGCCGGCACGGAGGACTATCTGGAATGCATGATGCCGTGTGAAATTCCGGGATCTCTGTATGAGCATATGCTGAAAACGATCGCCCCCTATGGGATCCGCGGATTTCTCTGGTATCAGGGCGAAAGCGACGATGAGCCCGGGAAGCAGTGCCTGTACCGGGACATGCTGGCTGCTTTGATCGGAGACTGGCGCGCGCTCTGGAAGGATGCCGGGCTTCCCTTCCTGTTCGTGCAGCTTCCGGGATGGGAAAACTGGCTGTTGGACGGTCCGGGAAATCGGGATTACATGACGATCCGAAGCTGTCAGGAAATGGCTGCGAGAACCGTAAGCAATGCATATTTATGCTCCATTTCCGATGCGGGAGAGCAGATGGACATTCATCCAAAGGACAAAAAGGTCGTAGGGGAACGCCTTGCGCTTCTGGCGAGAGGGCATGTATACGGAGAATCGCTGCTATGCGACGCGCCCATGGCAGAAAGCATCCGGCGGGACGGCAGCCGCATTGAGATCGTGTTTCAGAATGCGGAGGGCGGGCTGAAGGTCAAGGGTGACGCGGTGGAGGCACTGCATGTCTATCCGGTGGAAATTTCCGGTGCGGAGAAGCCTGCTTGTGAAGAAGCCGGACATGGGGCCGGCTGCGGAGATGAGTGTTTGACTGCGTCTGACGCGGAAGGTAACGCGGATTGCAGCGAAGCGATCTTGGCTGACGCCGGTGATGGAAGCAGGGCGGATTACAGCGAAGCGATCTTGGCTGGTACTGATGCGGAAGGCAGCGCAGACCGCAGAGAGGAAATTCCAGTTACCGCTGATGTGGAAGGCGAGAAGTTGGTGATCCTGCTTCCGGAAGGGGTCGGGAAAGTCTCCGTAGAATTTGCGCGGACCCGGTGGTATCTGGTCAATCTGTACAATCAGGCAGATATACCGGCTATTCCCTTTGAATTGATATGTTAAGAAACCTCAGAAAAATGAAAAGGACAGAATTACAATGGATCAATCCGCTTATTTTGAACAGATCCGCCGAAAACGGCGGGAGGAAATTTTAAATGCCGCCCGTGCCATGATCCTTGCCGCGGGAATGGATTCCTTCAATATCCAAAAACTGGCCCGTAGGCTCGATATTTCCGCGGTCACGCTTTACAAATATTTTAAAAACAGTGATGATATTCTGCTGGCGCTGCAAAAGGAGATCCTCGGGCAATGGACGCCCACATATCAAAATTTTTCATCCGGCGAAAACGCTCTGGATGACTTTTTACGGTTTATAGAGGATTTTTTTGCGGACGCGATGGAGCATCAGGAGGAGCTGTCGCTGCTGCTTTTATTTCAAATACATTCCCAGAATCAGGAAACGCCCGATACCATGGAAGCCATGGCGCGGCTTACCCTGCCTCATGCGGACAGGCTTACCAGATTTTTCACCGATCTGCTGATACGGGCAAAGCAGGAGGGGGATTTGAAAAAGGACTTAGATACCGATGCCGCGGTCTCCTTTATCTGCGGATTGAATTTTGCCGTAGTTCAGCGGATCGCGCTGATGCCCCGCCGGGATTTCCAGAAGGAAAAGGGAAGGCTGATGCGGGAGATCCGAGAGTTAGGCGCATTGTATCGGTTGTATCTGGCGGGCTGAGTTTTACTGAAAGCAGCCCGGTGGAGAGTTCACGCTGTAAGAAGCTTAGGAACTGCGCAAAAAAGGCAAGTTATTTTTGCACAGTTCCTTACCACTTTTCAAACAGTAACTCATTGTATCATTCAATATATTGCCTGAGCTGAGGGAAACGCTCTGCATGTTCCCGGATATACTCCCTTTTAAATGCCGCAAATGCCGATTCTCTCCTCAGCAATGCTTTCAATTTTCTCAATACGAATTTAGAATCCGGGTGCTTTTTTATTTCTTCAAGATTATCATACAACAGATTCATTTCCCTGGTAAGCTCCTGAAATCTCATCTCCGTTTTGCAATCTCTCAACCCCGTATTCTTTTTATTAAATACTTCGCAGACCAGCTCCGCCGTCACTACTGCCGA
Source organism: Lachnospiraceae bacterium (assembly GCA_009911175.1). The sequence goes on from QXWX01000074.1 coordinate 8,927, forward strand.
TACATCATTCTCGTTTTTTGCATCTGCCGCAACCGCATTCTCAGTCATCCTGAAAAAAATCACTTTTTCAGGATCCAGCTTACAGCAGTCTATGATTCCCATATCATACTTCTTTTGGTTTTTAACACTGTTGCAGTGGCCGCATGACCAGAAAAGATTATTCCAGTCAAACTTCCTGTCCCAATATTTTCCGTTTTTATGCGGCAGTAAATGTTCCACCTCAGGATCCTGCAGATTCTTCATTTCACATATATAGCATTTATTATGAAAATCGTCTCTCAGTTGTCTTATCACATCCGGCTTCTCATAGCTCCCGGTTCTTTTCTTTGATTCAATCTCCAAAGACGCAGGGGCCGGAAACGTACGTTTTACCTTAACCATCAAAGGTCCTCCCTGTTCTCAAATTCCATTTTTATCCGTTGGTATTCTGTAGTAATGCCAAGCGCCAGGTAATCCGGGATCTCGTTCAAATACATTTCCAGTTGCGCAATCTCCTCAAAATCATCATCTAACAGGTCATGTTTCTGAGTAAGTATCTTATATCTCTCATATTTCTCTTTTAACGAATATGACAGTTCGCTGGATTTAAAATATCCCTCAACAATGCCGCTGTAAGGAATATTCGCCAGCCCATCTTGTACGAGCATCCTTTTTTCCAGATCATATATCACTGCATTGGACAGGCTGTTCAATATGAAAGGCGAATGCGTAGACATGATAAACTGGATATTTGGAAATATTGTTGTCAGTAAATCCAGTATCTTCTTCTGCAGTTCAAGATGAAGATGAGTCTCGATTTCGTCAATCAGAACAATTCCCGGCATGTTGAAATCGAATATCCGTCCCTTGCTTTTCTGCATTCGCATCATTACGTCTAAGATGATATCCAAAGCCGCCGCAAAACCGCTCGCCAATGTATTGAAGTCAAAAACTTCTCTGTCTTTTTCCTTTATGGAAAATGAAAATGTATCTTCTTCAAATATCAATTCAAGAGATGAGTCGTCAAATATTTTCTGCAACAAATCCTGAAACTTCGCGAACCATTCTGCAATTGCTTCTGCTTTTTCCTGTTTTCTGTTACTTCTGGCCAATGCTTCCGTCACCTTGAGATCCGCCAAATATTTTATAAATTCCTGCCGTGGCGTCTCTTCCATCGTATATATATCTTTCAGCTCTACCTTTTCAATATGGCCTGGCTGCTCTGCATAAAATGCCCTCTCTGCTTTATAGTATGCTAAAACAAATTCTCCCTCTTTAAAGTAATCTCTTAGTAATTCCTCCTGGCAATTGAACCGTAATTTCACACCTGTTTTTGTGGCACCCGTTTTTTCTAATTCTTCTTCATGATATTCGACCCAGTTTTTTTCATCCCTCCTTGCTTTTGGGTCTTGTAGAAGACTGCTTAGACTACGTAATATATTTGCCACTTCTTTGGAAGTGATTCGAAGATTTAAATAATCAGACAGCGCCTCCAATACACTCGTCTTTCCGCTTCCGTTTTTGCCTGTAAGAATCAAATGCTTTCTCTCTCCGTCTGACAGTGGTATCGTAATATTTTTCAAATGCCTGACACATTCTATTGTGATATCCGATATAAAAATGTTCTCCATATTGCCTCCATATCCGTTTCCTGATCCGAAGTTGCTAAGTATATCCCTATTATAGAAGATAATCAAATGGATTTCAACCTCTCCAATCGTATTTTGAAGTCGTATTGAAGTTGACTTTGAAGTTGCTTTGAAGTATAATTGAAGTACTTCAAAGATATCGATTCACAGGAGGAGATCATGTATCTGGAACAATTGGTTGCGATTTCTGCAATAGAAGATATGAATATGGAATGCAAAGCAAAGCTGAGCAGAAATGATGTTGTCGGCTGGCTCAAGACGATCGCAGGATTTTCTAATGCGGAAGGCGGCTCTTTTTTCATCGGCGTAGAAGATAAGACAAACAAATTAATCGGATTCTCCAGAAAAGATGCGGACAATGAGCGCAACTTTTTGAATAATCAGATTAATGAACACCTGTTTCCAAGGCCCGCATTGCGGATATCTTTCATCCGATATGAAAAAAATGGACGGGAATTATATTTGATCAGGGTGGATGTAACGGAATCTCTGATAAAACCGGTCATTGTAAAATTTAATCATATCCCTTCTATTTATATGAGGCGGGATGGATTTACAAACGGCGCGACCTATGAAGAAATCATTCAGATGAGTATTAAGAGCAGCAACACACAATTTGATATTCTTGAATCGGAAGAAATCTATGTAAGAGAGGAATTTTCCAAACTTTTTGCATTTCACCAGGAGCATAACGGCGGCGCAAAGCTGACGGACAAAGCGCTGATGTCGCTTGGATTTTTTACGCCGGATCACAAACTTAAAAACGGTGCCCTGCTGTTCCGGGACGGGTATGATCAGCCCAAAACAGAAGTGCAGTGCTCTGTCTTTTCAGGTTTTAATAAAGGCAGCGAAAGAATCGTCACCATCAATCGTTTCAAAGGAAATATCACAGACAGCATTTGCTATATGCTGGAATTTGTAAAGCAGCGAATGAACCATACCTTTATCAAGCTGGCAAATTCTCGCGTAACGATTGATTCTTATCCGGAACGCGCCTTGTTTGAAGGCATTGTAAGCGCCGTAGCACACCGAGATTATTTTCTGGATGGAACGCAGATTCAAGTCGATATGTTGAAAGACAGGCTCGAAATTTCTTCACCGGGAAGTTTTTATCAGGGAGAAAAGATTGGCAAAACTTATGATCTGTCTAAAATAATTTCCAAAAGAAGAAATGAATTGATCTGCGGGATATTGGTCAAATGCAATGTTATGGAAGCGGCAGGCACAGGTTTTGATAAAATCATGCAGGAATATATGGATGCTGATGAGCGCCATCGCCCCTATATCTATTCCGCGTCGGATCATTTTACATTGGTATTGCCGGATCTGACCTATTCCGAGGGTGTGATCGCGGATGATGCCGAAAATGTGGAATTTGTACCTGTACCAAATGGGACCCCGCATGATGAAAAGGTACTGTCCTTCTGCTACAATACCGCAAGGAAGGCCGCCGAGATCGCAGAATATCTGGAATTAAGCGACTCTTCTTATTTCCGGAAAAAGATTTTGGAAAATCTGGTGGAGCATCACTATCTGGAAAAGGATAAGGCCGCCGGAACTAACTACTATAAAGCCAACCGAGATATAGTCGGCCTGGGGTAAAAGCTGTTAACGAAAAATACGAATCACGGAGGAAGCCTATGGATTTAATGAATTACACCGCCGCCGAACAGAAGCAGGTCCTGTCCGCCGGCCAGGTACAGTCCCTGGATATTCTCGCGCTCACCAACCAGGAGCTGGAGGATTTTATGGTAAATGAATATCTGGAAAACCCGCTGCTGGAGCGCGCGGAGCAGCGGGAAAATGACCTGATGACAAGCATTGAAAAGTTTTCTGAGTCCGATGCCGGGACTTCCTACGCAGACCAGCACCCCGGCAATCCTGACGACAGAGAACATTTTGAGCAGGAATTTTCAGCCAGATCCGGCGACCCGGTAAAGGAACTCCTTTTGGGACAATTGAACTGGAAGGACTATTCCCAGAAACAGATGAAAATGATGAGCTATCTGGTGGACTGTCTGGACGAGAAGGGATTTTTCACCCATGATTCCGGCGAGCTATCCGCCGAGTCCGGCTATCCGAAGGAGGAGCTGGATCAGTGCCTTGCCATCCTGCGGGAGCTGGAGCCTGCGGGGATCTTTGCGCCGAATCTGGCGGAATGCCTGATCAGGCAGCTGGAGGCAAAGGATCTTGCCGAGGAAACATTATGCGTGCTTCTGCGGGATTATCTGACAGAGCTGGTCAGCGGACAAATCGGGACCATCTCCCGGAGCCTGGGCATTTCCACGATCCGGGTCAAGGAATATATCCACCTGATCGGAAGCCTGAACCCCCGCCCGCTCATGGACGTCCAGTCGGAGGAATCATCCTATGTTGTGCCGGATATCATCGTGTCCCACCCAGGGGGAAAATGGACCGTGGAGATCAACGACCAGTGGATGGGGGAATACCGGTTCAGCGATTATTACATCCACATGATGAAGGACGCGACGGATCCCGAGCTCACCGCTTACTTCAAGGAACGACTGGAACGGGCCAGGTTTGTGTTCGGCGGTGTGGAACAGAGGCGAAAAACCATTACCCGCATTATGGAAGCGATTTTGGCGCGGCAGGAGGATTATTTTATACATCGGGACTCCTTGAAGCCCATGGGAATGGAGGACATCGCGGCGGACTTGAGGGTCTCTGTGTCTACCGTGAGCCGGGCGGTCAGAGGAAAATATGTCCAGTACAAAAAGACAGAGCCGTTGGAAGCATTGTTTACATAGGCTCTATGCGCTGAGCTTGCAGGCCGAAATTACAGACTTCGGATTGCAACCGTACAGGTGGAAAATTTTCATTTAGTATGGGGACTGCCCTGCCAGGGGGCAATCCCCAATACTGTACTTACCTGCAGCCATGCAGCGTAATACTGGGCCGCAGAATGAGCTGTCATTTTATAAAACTACTTTCTCAAAATCCGAAGCCGGGTGCTTGCACAGCGGGCAGATAAAATCTTCCGGCAGCTCCGCCCCCACATATTCATACCCGCAGATCCGGCAGCGCCATACGGTCTTGCCGCTCTCCGTTTTGCCTGCTGCCTGCGGCTTCGGCTTGATATTGTTCAGATAATACTCGTAGGTGACTGACGGCGTCTGGCTCAAAACCTCCATATCGGTGATGGTCCCGATAAACATCGTATGGGAACCCAGATCCTGTGTCTTCTCTACCTTCACAGAAATATACGCATTGGTTCCCTCCGTAATATGCCGGATGCCGTTGGCCCCGGTCTCATATGCGGCAAAGCCGGCAAACTTGTCCGCGTCCCGCCCTGACTGGAACCCAAACCGCTTGAACAGTTCAAAATCCGCATCCTGGCTGATGATCGATACGGTAAATTCTCCGGTCTGCTTGATCATATCATGGGTAAAATTTGCTTTGTTCACTGCAATGCTCATCTGATTCGGCTCCGACGCCGCCTGGATGGCCGTGTTGATGATGCAGCCGTTGTCCTTGCCGTCCGCCTTTGCGGTCAGGACGAATAATCCGTAGGTTAACTTGTACATTGCTTTTTTGTCCATAAAACAGTCTCCTTTACTTTGTATTGCTTTTTGTGTCATGTCCGGCTCGCATTGCGCCTTTACCGAGTTATCTCTAACAATACTTTTTCTTTAATTATACTCATACGCAGCATTTCAGTCAATGTATCCTGCTATTTTCTCCTCTTATCCAAATCACAAAAACCCGGAGCCGGACAGCTTCTGCACTGTCCCGCGCTCCGGGTTGTATATCTGTTGCTTCATCTATTAAAAGAGGGGCCATTATCCCTCGATGGCAATATACTTCTTTTCCTCAACCTGCGGCTTTTTCTCTTCCGGCTTTGGGATCGCCAGCTTCAGTACCCCGCTCTCATACCTGGCATGGATGTCTTCCTGCTTTACCTCTTCTCCGACATAGAACGATCTGCTCATACTGCCTGCATACCGCTCCCGGCGCACAAACCTTCCGGTCTTCTTATCTTCCTCGTCTTTGCTGAGCCCCTTTGCCGCGCCGACTACCAGATATCCGTCATTCAGTTCCAGGGAAAGCTCTTCTTTCTGAAAACCGGGCAGATCAATGTCCACCTCATAGTGGTCATCATGCTCCTGTACGTCTGTCTTCATCATATGCATTGCGTGGCGTCCGTACAGCTTTCTCTGTGCTTTCTCCATTGCCCTGTTGTCATACGCGGGAAAATCAAAAAATCCATCAAATAAATCATCAAATAAGTTTTCTCCAAAAATACTGGGTGTCATCATAAGTCATCGCTCCTTTTCTAATGAAAAACAACTTGTTAACTCGAACCGGGGATGCTTCGTATAATTCGTATCAAGATACTTCCCGCGGATTATACCAGGAAGGAAACGGGACTTCTAAGTGGTTCCTTTCTTTCCTTCTCCTTTGTTCTATCTGTACTATAACACGCAAATTAGCACTCGTCAATAGGGAGTGCTAATTTTTTTGTGAACTTTCTGTGACCGCCGGCCCTTCATAAGTTCATTCATCTTCCTTCAGGATTCCTCAGTTGTTCCATATCATACCCCATAATACTCCCGGATCGCCCGCGCCGCATATTCCGAGCAGCCTTCTCCAAACTGCGCGTCCGTCACCTCCGCCAGTTTCCCGTTCTGCAGATATTCCTTCGCCAGATCCAGCAGGATGCTCCTTGCGTTGTCCAGCCGGAACATGTTCTTGTAGCTCTCGGCAAGCCTTTTCACGGCCTCTTCTGCAAGTAATGCATCCCCGGTTTCCTTTGCCTTCATGAACTGCCGGTAGATCTGCTCGTTTTCCTCCTGTGGCTGCGCAAAATCCTCCGTGTTCCCGGTGGATTGCAGGATGGCTTCCATGGCCTTTTCCTTGCTGCCGTACCAGCGGAATATATCCGAGAGCGCCTGCTCATTCTGAAAGCCGGACGCCAGGTACTCCCGGTACTGCTCCAGGCCGCCGTATTTTTCCGCCTGTTCCTCCAGATTCTGTTTCGGCATACACTCCAGAGTATGGTCTAAGATCTTCTGTACCTCTTCATTGCTGAATGCTTCAAAGCTCATGGTATTGACTCCTTTCATTACATCTGTGATCAGTTCGATGATCCCGTTCAGCCTGTTCCGCTTCCGCTCCAACAGGGACTTCTGCGTCCGAAGAACCTGCTCCCGGTCATAATCCGGGTTGTCCAGGAGCCTCCGGATATCCGCCAGAGGGATCTCCAGCTCCCGGAAAAACAGGATCTCCTGGAGCCTTTCGATGGTCCGGTTGTCATATAAGCGGTAGCCGGCTTCGGTCATCGCCGCCGGCTTCAGCAGCCCGATCTCATCGTAATACCGCAGCGTCCGGATGCTCACCCCTGTGATCTCCGACACCTCTTTTACGGTTTTCATGGTCTTGTTTCCTCCTTTCGGTTTCATCCTAAACCATGACGCCGCGGGAGAGTCAATACTGATTTTTTAACGGATTGTCAACCTCACTTATCCAAATCCAACGGTTCCTCCGGCAACGCTGCCGCAATGCTCATCTTCTCATAAACCATCCGCAGAAGCTGTGTCCGGCTTGTGATTCTCAGGGAAACCGGCGCGAAAAAGACCCGCTGCCCGTTCTGCGTGGTACACAGGTCGAAAAAGGAACGCCGATGGGGAATCAAAACCGCGAGCCGCTCCAGGATCTGCGTCTGCAATGCAGTGACATCCTTCTGTATATGTAAATTCAGAATCATTTCGTCCAATTGATTCCACTGGCTGTTATCTAAAGTAATCATCTTATTTCGCCCCTCCATGAAATTATTTTATCATTGTTTACGAAAATAGTAAATCGGTCCGCTGTTAATAAGCCATATTTCCAGAATAATGCCAAGTAGCTTCCTCGTGTCAGAGAGAAGCTGCTTGGTATATTCATTTTTACTTTTGGCCAGGGTCTGACCAGTAACGAGCAGGGCGCAGAAGGAAAGGAACTGCAATGAGTTTGTTGTATTTTTCTGTGAAAGCCTGTATACTAGGAAAAAAGAGAGCCGGTTTTACTGGCTCTTTGGAGGCGCCATGCAGGCCGCCTGAAAGCAGACCGGGGATATACGATCGTATTTTTGAGAGGAACAGGTGATTAAGATGGAAATTGACAAAATGTTCAACGTTAACGCAGACTGCCAACCTGATCTGCATTACATGGTCGATATTACAGAACGCCTTCAAAAGATAAAAGAAATGGTAGATGCTGGTCAGTATTTTACCATCAACCGGGCCAGACAATATGGAAAGACAACGACACTCCAGGCATTGGGAGCGTTTTTAAAAAAGGATTATATCGTGGTGAGTCTGGATTTTCAAATGCTGGGTGCGGCAAAATTTAAAGACGAAAATGTTTTTTCCGTTGCTTTTGCCAGACATTTTATTCGGGCGTTGGAAAGAGATGCAAGGATTGATCCCAGACAGACTATGCCCTTAAAGGAAGAGCTTAAAAAACACAAAACAGAACTGGAACTTCTGGAGCTATTTGAATTTTTAAGCGATATCTGCAGAGAGGCCCCAAAACCGGTCATCCTGCTTGTCGATGAGGTAGACAGTGCTTCGAACAACCAGGTTTTCCTGGATTTTCTTGCACAGCTTCGTGGATATTATATCAACAGGAAGAGTGTTGCGGCTTTCCACTCTGTGATCCTTGCCGGGATTTATGATGTGAAAAGCATAAAGAGAAAAATCCGTTCTGATGAGGAACAGAAGGTCAATAGTCCGTGGAATATTGCGGCAGATTTCCTGATAGATATGAGTTTTTCGGTAAAAGATATTATCGGAATGCTGAACGAATACGAGAAGGACCATCATACCAATATGGACGTCTGTCAGATCGCAGGGCTGCTTCATGATTATACATCAGGGTATCCGTATCTGGTATCCAGGCTTTGTAAGCTTATGGATGAAAGGGTTGCCGGTGATGAATTATTTCCAGACAGGCAGAGCGCGTGGACGGAAGATGGATTTTTGAAGGCGGTCCGTATTTTATTATCTGAACCAAACACGTTGTTTGATTCGCTGCTCCATAAGTTAGAGGACTATCCGGAGTTGGATTCGATGCTCCGAAGCCTTCTCTTCCAGGGAAAAGAAATCTCCTATGTAATCGGAGTACGGTCGATTGAAGCTGCTCTGATATTTGGCTTTGTAAAAATAAGGGACAATCTGGTACAAATCGCAAACCGGATATTTGAAACATTGCTGTATAATTTTTTCCTTGTATCCCCGGAAATGCAGCGGGAGGGGATCTGCGATGCCGCATGGAAAGACAAAAACCTCTTTATAGAAAACGGACGGTTGAATATGAAAAGGGTCATAGAGCGGTTTGTGATACACTTTGATGACCTCTATGGGGATCTGGGAGAGAAATTTTATGAAGATGACGGACGGCGGTATTTTATGCTGTTTTTAAAGCCTGTAATTAACGGGCAGGGGAACTGTTATGTGGAAGCCGAGACAAGAAACAGAGAGCGAACGGATCTGATTGTGGACTATCATGGAGAGCGTTTTATCATCGAAACCAAGGTCTGGTATGGACCCGCAAGACATGCGGAGGGGGAACGGCAATTGTCAGATTATCTGGAGCATTACCATTTGAAAACAGGGTATATGGTGACATTTCAGTTTAATAAAAGAAAAGAAATCGGCGTCAAAGAAGTTGCTGTGGGAGATAAGGTGCTGGTGGAGGCCATTGTGTAGATACGGAATGTCTGCCCCAGGCATCTTTTATCACTTTTCCATGCGCTTTGCCGGTTTGGCTGCGTGGCAGAAAGAAAACGGATTCAATAAAAAATGCCTTTGACTTTTCCCTTACGGTAACGTGTATACTGGTAAGAAAGAAAAGGTGGTGATTATCAGTGCTGTCTATTGGTGAGTTCTCAAAAATATACAGCGTGTCTGCCAAAACTCTCAGATATTATGCTGAAATAGGGCTGATTCTGCCGAGTGAAATCAACCCGGAAAAGGGAAGAGATGAAAAAGCAATTACACGAACAGGAAAAGAGCTTGCATCAACTGGAATGCGACACGCATTTTGGGAAGTTAGTCGGAAGAATCAGAAAAGAACATTTAACGGTAACCAATCCGCCAATGGTTTTGTTTCACAGCAATGAGTTTACTCCATTGGGGTTAGATACAGAATTTGCCGTTCCGATCAGGGAATGTGTAACTGGAACAAGGGATTTTAAGGCAGGGTTATGTCTGAAAACCGTTGTAAAGGACAGTTATCCGATTCGAAAGATATGAAAAACGGAGGCATTTCGCCATGATATTGCAAATCACTTGTCTGTACTTAATGGGCTGTTAAATCATGGAGAACTGGATGAAAGCAAAGCATACCTGAACAAGCTGAAAACGGTTTCAACTTCCCTGTCTTTTCCATACCAAACCGGCAATCCGGTAGTGGATATTTTGTTGAGTGGAAAATTGGGACTGGCAAAGGAAATTACAACAGAGATTTCTCTGTTACTGCCAAGGCCCTGTGGGATAGAAGATTTTGATCTGTGCGTGATTTTTGCATACGCTTTGGATAATGCAATCAATGCGTGCCGGTTGACCGAGGGAGTAAAGTCAATTCGTATCAGCGGAGAGCGGCAGGGCGATTTCTATATGCTGGCATTTGAAAACACCTGTTTAGATGAACCGTTGCCTCCAGCGGGAATCGGGCCTTCCTATATCAAATCGGTGGCGGAAAAATATTATGGTGCGATGCTGACAGAAAAAGTGGGACAGCGGTTTTTTTTGAATGTGCTGCTGAACATTTCAACAGGAAAAGGAACGTACCAAAGAAACTGGGAATAAGGAAGCCATTTCCTTTGGAAAAAATGATTTATAATAGGAGCCGGTTTAAGGAGAATTTCTTTTGGAAAATTAATAACAAGTGTTAACTAATAACATGTGTTTGAACAATATGCAAGGGGCAGATCAGTGAAGATGAATTCACGGCATATTCTGCTGCATTTGGAAGTAAAATTCGAACCACTCTGCACGCGGATCGGAGTACGGTAGGGGGACTGAACGCCCTTGTAAACGAGATGAAGGAGAATATTTCGAAGGGAATCGCCAATACTCCTGACAATCCGAAAACAAAACTTTTCGCAGGCGGAATAGAAGTGACGTGGAAAGAATGGATGAATATGCAGAAGACGGGAGAGTACATCGACAATTTTTTAGATGCCGGAGGTTCGGGTACCTATAATACTTATGCCAACATAGGGATTGCGAGGGCCTATGTACATAAATCAGGTCTGGGTCTTGCGGAAGATCAGGTAAAGGTTTTAAGTGAAGCGGTAGAAAAGAAGATAGACAGGAGCCGGGCTACGCAAGTTCTTATGTGTATGGGAAAGAGAGAAATTCCAAGGCAGGGTTTCAGGCTATTTGGAATGGAACATATTAGGAAAAAGTGGATTTCACGACAGCCCCCTTCTTACGCTTCAACTGCTCCAAGCACAGGATGCGTCCTGCTTTGGAGCAGTTCCTTTTTCGTTTATTCCTGAGCCACGAGCAGGTCTTCGAGCACATCCTCCACCGAGTCCGTCACATAGGTGGAATAGTAAGAGATACCCGGCGCGGAGTTGGACATGGCATAGCTGGTTCCCACGGTCTGCAGCATCTCCACATCGTTGTACTGGTCGCCGAACGCCATGCATTCCTCGGGCCGGATCTGCAGCACATCCAGGAGCTTCAACAGGGCAGTCCACTTTGATCTCCGAGCTGAACTTTGCCTTCAGATGGTGGAGATATTTGTCTATGATGTGGGGGCCGTCCTTTTTCACTTCGTCGATGGTCCGGCGGATCAGCTCGGGGGCGATCACCGTACGGAAGATTACGTTTCCTTTGTGAATGCAGATCGAGCCGTTTTCCGCGATATAGGAGATCTGATCCTTCACAGGCTTAAAAAGATTTACTTCATTATCATACTGGCGTCCGCTGGAAGCGACGAACACAATGCCTTTTTCCGTCAGCCTCCGAACCAGATCCAGGGCGCGGGGAGTCAGTTCCTGGGCCCCGTTCTGAAGTAGCGTCCCGTCCAGATCACTTGCCACTAATTTTATCATATGCTGCGCCATCCCTTTCAGAACAATGTGATTATTCACAGTCACTTCACACAAATGCGCAAAAACAGCGTTTTTGCCTTGCTATATTATGGCGCAGTTTTGTCTTCTTGTAAAGCAGTTTTTCATGAAAGGTCAAGAACCCCGTCCTCGGCGTTACTGTTCACACCCTTTGGGTGCTCCAGTAACAGTATCCAGCCCATTTTAAGTCGCCTTCGGCGAGGGGCTGGATATTATGGCAAGTGTTACTTTATTGGCCGGACGGAGGAAAGCCCGGACAGAGGGTATTGGTGGAAGTGGCAAAGGAGATCATCAAGCACGAAGCGCTGACCGTTTTCTGTTCCGCGGACCAGTATGAGAATGCCAGGGCGCGTCTTCCGGAGGAGGTCCGTGTGGTGGAGATGACGATTGACGATGCCTGGGCGCAGGACAAGGGACCTTTCTATGTAGTCAATGACGAAGGCGAGATGCGCGGTGTCACATGGGGCTGGAACGCTTACGGCGGACTGGAAGGCGGACTGTATTTCCCGTGGAAACGCGATCAGGAATTTGCAACTAAGCTCCTTGACCTGGAAAATTATGACCGCTATGACGCAAGAAATGTGGTTTTCGAGGGCGGAGCCATGCAGATCGACGGCGAAGGTACTTTGATTGTAACGGAAAACAGCGTCCTCAACCAGAACCGGAATCCGAAGCTGACAAAAGAAGAGATCGAAGAATATTTTAAAGAATATATGGGACTGGAAAAAGTGATCTGGCTGAAAGACGGAATGGCGTTTGACGAGACAGACGGCCACATTGATGATGTCTGCTTCTTCGTCCGGCCCGGCGTTCTTGCCCTTTCCTGGACAGATGATCCGGAGAATCCCCAGTATCCCAATCTGAAAGCCGCTTATGATATTCTGAGCGAAGCTACAGACGCGAAGGGACGCAAATTTGAGATCCATAAGATTCCAATCCCCGCAGTGCTGCATATTTCCAAGGAGCAGAGCGAGGGCGTTGATATTTCCGAAAGCGCTTCTTCCCGTGAAGACGGGCTTCCGCTGGCTGTCACCTATATCAACAGCTACTTTGTGAACGGCGGCCTGCTTGTACCGCAGTATGACGATCTCATGGATGAAGTGGCCTGCAAGATTTTTAAAGAGATTATGCCGGAACGGGAGATCATCTAGATCTACACCAAGGAATGGTCCATGTGCGGCGGAAATATCCATTGCATGGCATTGCAGCAGCCGGATCCGGCAGCAATCGCAGCATTAAAAAAGTAATAATGTACCTGCGGGGAGACTGAGCAGATACAAAATAGAGTGATTTTTTTCAGGGTGGTATGTCGGGGTATGACTACGGCATGCCGCCCATTACTTTTCATATATGAATCTGGAAAGGAAGTGGAATAACATGGGAGAAACGCAGGAGAAAAAAGTAAGTCTGGTACAGACCATTTTATTTACAATATGCAGTGTCCTTGTATTGGATTCCCTGGCAGGGGCGCCCGCCTTTGCGGGAGTAAGATCCATTACAATGTGGCTCATTTTCGCAGTCATTTTTTTCATACCCTACGGCCTGCTGAACGCAGAGCTCGGCAGCACCTACCCGGACGCGGGCGGGATCACGTCATGGTGCACCTGCGCGTTCGGAGAGCATGTGGGGGTGCAGGTGGGCTGGTTTTACTGGATCAACGTGGCATTCTGGATGCCGGCGGTATTTCTGACCTTTGCGTACTGGCTCAGCTATACATTTTTCCCGGCCGCGTCCGTATGGGTGATCGCGGCCATTTCCCTGATCATGAGCTGGCTCATCGTCTGGATCGGTTACCGCGGCGTGGAGCTTTCCGTGACTCTTACGTCCATTGCGTCAATCTGTAAAATGGCGATTCTCGTGATCTTCGGAATCTTGGGCGCGGCCTATGTGATCAAGAACGGACCGGCAAATGCATTTACCATTGATGATTTTAAGATCACATCCATGAGCGATATGTCCTCCGGACTGGCGATCATCGTATACAATCTGCTTGGATTTGAGCTGATCGGTTCCATCGGCGATAAGATCGACAACCCGGAAAAAACAATCCCGAAAATGTCTATCCTGGCCGGCGTTGCGATCACCGTCCTGTACGTGATCGGCACCTTCGGCATGCTGGCGGCGCTTCCGGCAGAAACGATCGATACCATGGACGGATTTTACTATGCGCTGGAAGAGCTGTGCTCCGTGTTCGGCGCCGGCCAGAAGCCGATCCTGGGAATCCTGGTGATCGTGTCCTGCCTGACCCTGGTTTCCAACATGATCTCCTGGACCCTGGGCGCAAATGAAAGCCTGATCGCGGCGGAGCTGGACAAACGGAACCGTTTTCTCGGCGCAAGGAGCAGATACGGCACCGCGGGAAATCTCTACATCGTGATGGGAGTCCTTTCCACCGTGCTCCTGATCCTGAATTTCCTGCTGGGGAGTGAAGAGGCAAACGCCATTTTCTGGGACATCTTTTCCTTCAGCCTTGTGATCTTCATGATCCCTTATCTGGTGATGTTTGCGGCGGCAATCCGACTGCGCTACAGCGACGCAGAGAGAAAGCGCGTGTACAAGGTGCCGGGCGGCAACGCGGGGATGTGGGTCTGCGGGATCCTCTGCTTCGGCTGTATCTGCATCTGTCTGTACTATATGTTCGCGGACGACATCGCCGCAGGAAATCGGTTTGCGTTGTGGGTAAAGATCATTGGAACGGTTCTTTCGGCGGCAGTGGGGGAATATCTGTACCGCGCCGGGGGGAAGAAGTGTTAGATATCACACCTTGGCCAGACGTGTCCCGGGAAAATCTGAAGCAGCAGATTACACAGCTGACATAAACACATTGCAGGCTTCAATCCACAATCTATTCGACTGTGAATTGAAGCCTGCCGCATTTATTGGGCTCATGTAGAAACAGCTTCCTTAAAATTTCACGATGCAAGAATCCTTTTTTCTAATTCGCCAATGAAATATTGATAGCTGGGAGAAATATTTTCATGCAAACGCAAACATCTTCCTATTTTATCAGCCCATTCACATTTCGCGTCTCCAATCTCAGAATAATTTCCTACAGCTCTTTTTTTCAGCTTTAAATACCCCTGCGGATAGACAATATCCGCCAATACCTCCCATGTTTCGCAAATTGCATCCTGCTTATACTTTTTCATAAACTGCATCTTTGCATTGGGATACGCTTCCCGAATAGCCTGGGAATCACCTAACAGCCAGGCCTCCATCTCTTTTACTGCTATACAGAACACATAGTCACATAAGACGATATTCGAAACCGCCACATTCTCTAATTGCTGCCTGAACTGCAGTACGTCTCTTTTATCGTTATCCAAAACGATGATCAATGCTGCCGATTCCATATTCTGCAGCACCTTGCTGAATCCCTTCATAAATGCAGGAAGGTCATTCAATAATTTTCCAGTCTTTCGCTCCCATACGCTCCCCTTTCTGCTCAAATGTCCAATCCCGCCAAAAAATTTTACATTCCAGATGATTTCTTTATCTCTATACTGCTCTGCTAATTTTTCCATAACATGATTCACTAATATACTTGTCGAACCATCCTCTATCAAAAACTGAAAATACATCTATTCCTCCGTGCTCTCGAAATATCTGCTGTACCACATGTCCCCCACTGCTACTCCTTCTTCTGCCAATTCCTTTACAAAAGCAAACTCCGAAGCCCGCTTTACCTCTGAACAGCCACCATTATTTTTTGTTAAGACCCATACATCATCAGGCCCTAATGCATTTACAAAAAAGGGACTGTGTGTTGTAATGAATAACTGCTTGGCATACCCATTCCCAACATTTTTTTTCATTTCTTCCGCAAGCTCTCCCAGATAGTGATGATATAACCCATTCTCCGGCTCCTCTATAAATACCAGCTGCCGTGGATTCTTTTCATGAAGCAGTAAATAATAAGCAAAAAGCTTCAAAGTTCCATCGGACATTCTCTGAGAATAAAACGGACGTTCAAACCCTTTTTCATAAAAGCGGAGCATCATTTGCCCATTTTCAAATTTCTGCGGCTCAATCTTTTCGATTCCGGGAAGCTTGGATTGAATTTCCTGCAAAATCTTCTCAAATCCCTTCTTATTTTCCCGATACATATATTGCGCGACATTGTTGATGTTGCTGCCGATCCGGTCTAAATGTGCCTGCGGCGCCGCAGTCTGCAGTTTCCTTGCCGCATCCGGGGAGAAATAGCAGAGATACCAGCTTTTCAAAAAGGACAAAAACTTTTCGATACGATCGTACTGTTTCATTGCTCCCAAAGTAACAATTCCAAGACGCCGAATATCGGAAAGCTGAACCTCTACCTTTTTACCAGTGATATTGCCGTCGTCATCCTGGCCTCCATCATCATTTCCCTCAAATGCATATCCGTTCCCCTCCTGCAGATACATAAAAGTTCTCGGTCTTCCATGCTTCTCTACCCGCTGTCGAAGCCTCTCCCTTTTTACATAGGGACGTCCCATCTTATCCAGATCAATTTCCAGTTCATAAGTGATCGGCCGTGTTTTCCCTGACTCACGGTAGTATAATTCAAACAAGATCGGCTCAGCGGCCCCCTGTGAGATCAGCCTTTCAAATCCACCTCGGTTGTTCGCGTCGCAGGCAGCCTCCACTCCCATTTCCAGACAGTCCGCTATGAATCCGAAGGCATCTGCCAGAGTGCTTTTTCCATTCCCGCTTGGCCCAATGACCGCAACCAGATTTCCAAGCGCCTTTGCATTCTGATTCGTTCTTGTCTTTCCGAGTACAATATCTTTTAATACCCCATAATTCTGAATCTTTATTCCTTCTATCTTTCCCATGCTTCTCTCCGTTCTCAAAAATTAGTATGAAAAAAGTCCTATACGGCGTCAGGCTGAAAAGCAGCCTGTATACATCTTATGCTTGTGCCCATCTTTCATAGAGCATTTCCTCATTATATATTTCTATAATAGCATTAAGACAGAAAATTGGCAATTCAGCGAAAATCTATTTTTATCTTCCGCCTATCCCGCAAAATCAACCACCTGTCGCAAATCTATTGCGCCCCGCATCTATTTTTTCTATAATGCAGTCACAGGTTCGAACCATACGAGGAGGTGAATTCCATGCAGGTTGAAATCAAGATCGATCCGTCCCAGCCAGAGCCGAAGGTCGTCATCACCGCCGCATCCATGACGGAAGAGGTGAACCGGATCGTCAGAAGGCTTTCCGAGGAGATTCCGCAGGTGATCTCCGGCACCAGAGACGGCAAGCTGGAGGTGCTGGAGCCGGAGGAGCTGATACGGATCTATGCCGCTTCCGGAAAGGTATTCGCAGTCACCGGCAAAGGCGAATACACCCTGCGGCTCCGGCTGTACGAGCTGGAGGAGCGGCTCAGTCCCCATCAGTTTGTCCGCATCTCCAATTCGGAGATCATCCATTTAAAAAAGGTCGTCAACTTTGATCTGAGCTTTGCAGGCACAATCTATGTAAAGCTTTCAAACGGCACGGTGACCTATGTATCAAGGCGGTATGTTTCAAAAATCAAAAAAATTCTGGGAATATGAGGTGATGAATATGAAAAAGAAAATCATTTTACGGGGCGCTTTGGGATTTCCGCTGGGGATCGCGGTTGGATATGTGATCACGATCTGCACCTCCCTGATCTGGGCAGATGGCCATTATTCGCCCTGCGTACCCGAATTGATCGAAAGCATGGGAAATGAGATCTATGCTGTTGTTCTGCAGGCACTGCTCTGCGGACTGCTGGGCACCGGCTTCGGAGCCTGCTCGGTAATCTGGGAAATGGAACACTGGAGCATCGTAAAGCAGACCGGGATCTATTTTCTGATCGTCTCCGCGGTCATGATGCCGATCGCCTATCTTTTGTACTGGATGGAGCACAGCGTCGCAGGCTTTCTTGGGTATCTTGGGATATTTGTTCTGATCTTTGCTGTGATATGGATCTCACAGTTTCTGCTCTGGAAGAAAAATGTGGATAAGATGAACGCATGTATCGGAAAGGCAAGGGACGGGCTTTAAGCCTGTCCCCTGCCCCGTAATCTCACTGCCCCCGCTTTTTACGGCGCTCCGCAAGCTGGGCCGCAAAAATGTTCTGGGTGATCTTGTCCTGATCCTCTTCGTTCAGCTCTAAAAACCGGCAGCCATATTCATATTTTGAGCCTTCTCTCTCGAAGACGCGCAGCACTTCGCAGAACATCACGGACATCGGCCTGTCCTCCAGAAGCTGCACCTTCAGCAGGAATTTATCCCCTTCATGATATAATTGCTCTGAGAGGATGCGGGCGCCCCCGACACTGATATTCAGCATTTTACAGTCCTGCTCCCTGGCGGAAAATCCGCCGAATGTGGTAACGACCGCGTCAAGATTCGTTTCCAGGCGGAAAAAGGCGCGGTCATTTCCGATCCGGGTAACCGTTAATTCTTCCACCTTCCATGTATGTTTTTCTTCGGGCGTAATGAAGCCCTCCATATAAACCGCTTTTCTTTCGTGGTCATTGTACCCGCGGATCCTGACATGGAGCGGTTCCTTCTGCTTCTCTTCTTCCGAATCCTTCTCCTTCTCAGCCTGCTCCGCCAGCATCCTGGCAAATACCACTTCCAGGGACTCCGGCCCTGCATTTGCGCCGCTTCCCGCTTCCTGCGTCTTCCCGTCTTCTTCCTCTTCGGTATATTGCTGCAGTATCTCTTTGGAACGCTCCGTCTCCGAATATTGCTGCAGCACTGCCTGATTTTCCCGCAGGTTCACCAGCTTTGCGACAAAAAGCAGCTCGCCTTCAAAGGTCGTTACCTCTACACGCATACCGGAATAAGCCGTAATCTCCGCTTGGCTGTTTTCTTCTGTCTTCTGTTCATTTTCCTTCGGCTGTTCCTTGCTGCCCTTTCCAAATAGGCCAAATAGACGCATCTTCTTACCTCCTGATCCTGTCACACATCATTTTTCATGCAGCTGCTTCATTTTCTCGTCCGCCCAGATCACTCTGTTGCGCCCGCTTTTTTTCGCGTCGTACAGCATCGTATCCGCAATTTTTAAGTAAGAGTCATAGGAGCTTTCCCTCTGCGGCATGACAGTCACGCCCCCGATACTGACCGTGACCCATTGGGAAACGGAAGGGTCATGAGGAATGTGGAGATTCTCGATCTCCTGCCGGATTTTTTTCAGATGCGCAAATGCTTTCTCAGCGCTGTCTCCCAAAAGGATCACTACAAATTCTTCCCCTCCGTAACGGGCCAGGAAATCCGTACTGCGCTTCAAATGCGCAGCCGCTGTCTTTGCTACCGCTTCAATGACTTTATCCCCCGCGGGATGGCCGAATGTGTCATTGTATACTTTGAAGCGGTCAATATCAAACATACAGATCGTAAACGGGACCCGCAGGCGAATCGCTTCGTTCCATTTCGTAATACTGTAGTCCTCATACTTCCGCCTGTTCGCGATTCCCGTCAGCTGATCCGTCATGGATTGCTGCTCGATCTGCCGCCGGTATTTATACAGCTTGACATGGGTATTGACCCGCGCTTTTATGATCCGTGCGTGGAACGGCTTTGTAACATAATCCACCGCCCCCAGGATCAGACCATACTGCTCGTTCTCGATGTCAGTCAGGCTGGTGATCAGGATCACCGGTACACTTTGGGTAATGATCTCCTCCTGCAGCTTTTTCAGCAGCGTAAAACCGTCCATCCCCGGCATCACGACATCCAGCAGGATCAGGGAATAATTTTCAGTGCTGGCAAGGCTAAGCCCCTCCTCCGCCGTATGCGCGGTGGTGATCTCATACTCGTCCTCCAAAATGGTTTTTAACTGGGCTGCCTGCAAGATACTGTCATCAACGATCAAAATTTTTTCCATAGTGATTCCTGTCCTTTCTTAAATCCCTGTTCCGTAAGTAAATGTTTATTTACTGCATACGCCAAAAATATGCCCCACGTTGATTCAGAAGGGCATATCTTCATTTTTCAATTCTTTTTCCCTTTTTGGCTTTCTCCGGCTTCAGATAACCGCTCAGTCCGGTACACAGCAGTCTGAATACCGTGTCTTCCGTCTCCTGATCGTCCGGGAGCACGCCCTCTACTACATACTTGGCATACAGCACGGTGCATGTAAGGATATGAAGCCACAGCAGATCCTGATTGATTGTTTTCAGGCGGGGAAACATCGCCTTGAATGTATGTACCATACCGACGAAGGAGCTGAAATAACTCGTGTCCCGGGTTTCATGATATTTCGGGAAAAAGGTGCTGTCTCGAAACCGATGATAGAATACCGTCTCATCCGGATGCGCCACCCAAAAACGGAAATACGGCAGCCACAGGCTTTTCACCGTTCCGATCGGATCGGCGGCCATGGCCACAGGGTTGAACTTTAAATGCTCGAAGATCTCTGCCGCCTGCTTGTCCACATAGGTAAAGCATTCCTCGATCAGCTGGTCCTTGCTGTTGAAGTGACGGTACAATGCCCCGGGGGATATCCCCGCCAGATCGCTGACATTCTGGATCCGCACCCCTTCCAGGCCGTACTCCCGCACAGCCTTCATCGCGGCGGAAATAATCCGGGTTCTGGTGTCATCCAACGTCAACCACCTCTCTCCAAAAATGATTTTGTTCCATGAAATTTCTGTAAAAATTATACATGGTTCAGGTAGTGTTGGCAATACCTATTTTGAAATGTTTTCAGTAATTTTTCA
This sequence comes from Lachnospiraceae bacterium, assembly GCA_009911175.1. Next base: position 29,320 of record QXWX01000074.1, read on the forward strand.
TGGTTTTAAAGCAGATTCCAAGATTTGTATGCCGCTCAAAAGAACGCCTCTCCGCTTTTATATATTCCCATGATTCTCTAAAATCACTGCATACGGAGAAATCTGAATCTGATATGAATGTCAGAAAATCTTCCACAACTGCCATCTCTGGAATATATGCACCGTCCATATCAATAAGATGGATCTCTTCCTGGAAATCCGCTGCTCTATACGATTTTTTTACGAGCCACTGATCTCACCTGCCTCTCTGAATGCTAAGCTCCTTCAAGCCGATCCGAAGCCTGGGAACCATCTGCTCCAGAACAATGTTCATATCACGGATTACCTTTTCCACAATTTCCACGGCTTCTTTTGGAATCAAGGCAGAATCTTCCAAAGGAAGCATCATCTGCCCCGCTGTCCTTCCCTGCATATTTGAAGGCCAAAGGAAGCGCTTTCATGCTGATCATCCCCGTATTTGCGGCACCATCATCTATAGATTATCCGGCAAGAGCGCTGATAAACGGCGTGGTCATGACCTTATATACAAAAGAGGATACCCCTATTATGGTCTACCCAGGGGCATCCCATTATGGCCATATGGCCGTTTCACAAGGTATACCCAAGGGCATCCCATTATGGCCATACGGCCGTTTCACAAGGTATAAAATCCACCCGTCCCGTATGGATATGATTTATGAGATGCCATTTGATATAAATATATACCAGTATCTATAGAAAAAAGTTTCATGGTCTTTCTTTTTACCTTCTCATCCTATGATATATCAAACTCTGCAAATTGCCAGGTTTAATCCGCTTCCGTTTTCCGTTACTATTTACTTTGAAAGGCAGGGGATTTTCAAAAATGCTGCGCTATGTTATAATATGAATTACGCTGAAGCGCAAGCAGGGGAGGACAATATATTGAAGTATCAATGGGAAACCGCACCGGACATTTATATTGGCGACGATCTTCACAGGCGTTTTGTATTAGGCGTTTCCGGGAATCATCCGCTTATCTGCTTCGGCGTGAATCCGAGTACCGCTAATCATGAATACGCAGATAAAACATTACATATGGTTGAGCAGATTGCAAAGCGAAATGGTTTCGACAGCTGGATCATGTTCAATGTTTATCCGCATCGCTCTACTGATCCTAAATGCCTGCCCTGTTCTCGGGATGATGATCTGCATCATGAGAATCTGCGTTATATCGAGCGATATCTGCGGGAAGCGGATTTAACCCTGTGGGCGGCCTGGGGAGAGCCCATTACGGAACGTGATTATCTGATCGATTGCCTATATGATATTTATGGGATCGCCAACAAGTATTCCTGCCGATTTATTGCTTTCGGAAAGGAAGAAAATGGAGTCATAAAATCTACTACCAGGCATCATCATCCGCGGCATCCCTCGCGGCTTCCGCTCTCGGCAAAGTCAGTGAGCTTTGATGTCACACATTACTGGGCAGAGTAAAAAGGAGTATTTGAAAATGATCGAAACCGATAGCCTTATTCTTGATAAAGCAAAATTTTCGGACTGGGAAGAAATGTACCGCAATGTCTGGTCGCAGCCGGAAAGCGCAAAGTATATGGCCTGGAATATTACGGAAACCGAAGAAGACGCTAAAATAAGAATCTTGAAAACCATTTCGTTTCAGAAAGAACATGACACCTATCTCGTTTATGAAAAATCAAGCGGTAAGGCGATCGGGTTCGCCGGTGTAGAAAAGGTCGGTCCTTACGTATATCAGGAAGCCGGGATCTGTCTGGGGCCGGATTATGTGGGAAAGGGGTTTGGTAAACAGATCCTTCGATGCCTGATTCAATATTGTAAAGAAGAATTCGGCGCAAAAGAATTCATTTATTCGGCAAGAGAGGAAAACAGGGCTTCTATTTTTTTGGCAAAGTCCTTCGGGTTTTTGCTGACCTCTTCGGCAGATAAAATAGACAGCAAAGACGGACAGCATTATACTCTATTGCAATATAGCTTGAAACTATAATTTCAGGTAACATTGAGACTAGTACAGTATTGCGTAATTAACGGTGAATTCTGCGCCTGATATTTCTGCCAGTTCTGCGTTGTCGTCAATCAACGATGCCACCGCATCGCCTCTTTCCTCCGCCTTGTCCTGACAAAAATATCAGGCACATGATTCACCATTATATACGCAATGCTGTACTAGAAAGGGGCTGTCGGAAATCCGCCCCTTTTCACATTTTTTTCACCAGGCACTTCTTCTGAAAGAACGCAATACCCAGCCTGCCTACATTCTTATACCCGTCGCGCTCTGCCTTTTCCGCATATCGTTTCTTCTGAGTCTGCGCAAGCGCTTCTTCGCAGTCACTCTCCAGCTTATCCTCATCGTATGTCCGCTTTGCCTCCAGGACAAATGCTCTGCGGTTTTTCCGGTCTTTGATCACAATATCGGATCGCCCTAAACCATTTTCATAATTAGACTCCACCCGGTATCCGGCGTTATAAAACAGTCCGGTGAGAAACGCAAGGTAGAAGCTTTCGGCATAGTCATGATAGCTGATGGTATCAAACAGCAGATCCGAGAACAACTCCGTCAGATACAGCAGGCTCCATAGATTTTCTTCCGAGCCCTCCAGAACATCATAGGTAAGATTTTCCTCAATGGGTTCTACAATATATCCTCCAGCAAGCAGTGTCTCGTACTTGTCATTTACATCAAAATCATCAAAGTGATAACCATTATACCATTCCTTGGTCTCAGCCGCATAAGACTTTTCTCCCCGCACCCGTTTATACTGGCGCAGAAGCAGATCTGCGGAATAGCATGCGACGCGCTGTCCCGGAAACAGATACCCTACCTCCTGTTCAGTATCATATAAAATGCTGAATAAGAGCCGGACATTTCTCAGTTGCGCAGTGGGGTTATCCTGTTGAAAAGATCTCTTCCACAGTAAACGGACTGTCGTTGCATAACCTCAACGACGCAGTGATTTCATTGATGCCATTCTTCCTCTGTTATATCTTGTTCATAGAGTTGCTTCTCGTACTTCAGGATCATAGACGCAGTCTTTTCCTCGTTTTCCCTCTGGATCTCCCAGATCCTGTCCACATAAAAGCAGTTCTCCATGTGTCAAATCTCAAAAACCCTTATTTTCCAAAGGTTTTCATAATCAACAGGTAACTTTTCTCTTCTAAAAAAATCTAATTAGATGAAATGTGAATAGTAACATATTCAACTAAACTATTACTTTCTTATCCCTTCTCACCTCGGCCACCTCTTCTCTTTCTCCAACAACTTCGGAAACTCCCCATGCGGCTCCCGCTGATACCAGTAAGCGACACTCGCCAGATCATCCTGCCGCTCGAACAACCCGTTATGCCCCACCCCAATCTGCTGAACCGTCACCTTCAGATCTTCTTCGAAGAAAACAGGATCCATCACATGCCAGCGGTAGAATTCCCGCATCGGCGGACAGTCGTCATTGTGATAAGGATTCCATACCAGATCATCATGCCTGGAATAATACGGATATCCAAGAAACGACGTGCTATAAGTCTGTTCTACCGTCTTGCCGGCTTCCTGCACGGCGAAACTCCATGACCCTCCGAAATAATCCTCCATCCCGGTTCCGCAGATCGTCGGATATTCCCGGTCCCCGTCTATGTAAAACTTCACTTCGCCTTCCCCCCACCAATACCGCTGCAGGGTTGACAGCGCAATATAAGTTCCGATATACTGCCCCTGCCCTTTAATACCGTCCGCAATCACATAATCCTTTCCAAGCTCCGTCAATTCCTGCCTTCTCCACTGCGCATGGAAATACGCCGTATTCTCAGGAAGGGCATCATACAGAGTATAATCGATCTGATAGAAAAACGCCGGTATCGCGTTGGCATGCTGATTCTCCAATGTGAGCAGCGCCTTTTTCCTGAAAGGCATCTGGAAATATGCATTCAATCCTCTGGCCGGAACGACCGTGACCAATTCTGAATTCACCAGACACTCCTTCCCGAATCCGCAGCAGAAAAAGTCTCCCAGAGGAACCTCCGCCGACGGTTTCTCCTCTCCGTCCCAGTACATGCGGAGCACCAGATCGCGCAGCACGAAACAGTCACCTTCCGTGGTCTTAGCATCCACCGTCATCCAGATATGATGGATCACTCCTGTCCCGTTGATCTCACCTAACACAACCCTCTCTCCTGCTTGAATATCCTTCAGGCACGGGCTCCCCTTCCGGGACACCCCAAGAGGGCCGGCTGCCATGCCGCCCCTCCCTTTCTCCCCTGTTCGATTCTCCGCATTGATCGCTCTGCTTCTTCCTCTGGTCAGATAAGGAAGCGCCCCAGCGCCTCCCGGAAGTACCATTCCATTCAATCCCTGCTCCTTCATAAACACACCCATCCTTTCATTGCGCACCTATTCTTCCATTACACATCTACCCTCATATTGCTTGCCTATCCTTTCGTTGCGCCCATCGTCATACCTGCCGTCACCCACTTATTCAGCGCAAAATAGATCAAAAGGGGCGGCAGGATCGAGATGGCGATTGCCGCAAACGTGGAACCCCAGTCCACATTTCCAAATGCCCCGACATAATCCTTCAAGCCCATCGCCACGGTTTTTGCCGAACCTTCACTGATGAAGGTATTAGCAAAGATAAAGTCATTCCAGATCAAGATACTGTACATAGACGCGATCGTGATCACCGTATTTCTTGCCAGAGGAAATACGATCTGGATAAATGTCCGAAACGGCGAACAGCCATCCACGATCGCCGCCTCGATCAATTCGTTCGGCACAAATTCATAGCGCAGCTTATAGCTGCAATCAAACTTTTATAGTTAATTTCAAATAAAAAGGATCATCCAATCGTTGATGCATGTGCTATAATTCACTTACGGTATCTGTGTACCAATCCTCAATCGGGAACTAAATTTCCCAGTAGCATTCATACGAAAGGATGACCCTATGAACACTATATTAGAACAATTTAAAGATAAAATCAATGGTACAT
>QXWX01000075.1 GCA_009911175.1 Lachnospiraceae bacterium
ATGAAAAGGAGCAAAAATGACAGACATTGCGGCAAGGTGTATCAGGGAACAGCCCAGATTCAAAGGCATTTTTAAGAGTAAAGGAAAATTCGAGAGGCGGGTCATGCTTGCGTCGCCTACCATGCACAATGAGGAAAAGACATTTATAGACAAAGCATTTGACGAGGGTTTCGCAGGCAGAAACATCGCCAGGCTGGAAAAGGAAGCGTCAGAATACATTGGCGTAAAACATGCGGTGGCACTCAGTTCCGGCACTGCGGCAATGCACATGGCGGTAAAGCTCGCTGCGGAACGGATCTATGGCAGCGCATCGACAATCTCCGCTGCCGGCGGTCTCGGAAAGGCGGGGGCATTGTACGGAAAGCGAGTGTTCTGCTCCGATTTTGCATCCTCTACCATGGCAGATGCCATTCTCTTTGAGGGCGGAGAGCCTGTATTTGTGGACGCTTCAGACGAGGACTGGTCCATGGACCCGGAAGTGCTGGAGATTGCGTTTCAGCGGTATCCTGACGTGAAACTCGTTATGATGAACCATGCGTATGGATTTCCCGGACAGATTCTAAGGATTCAGGAAATCTGCGAGGCCCACGGCGCGTTACTCATTGAGGACGCGTCAGAATCTCTGGGAGCAAAGGTTTGCGGAAAGCAGACAGGGGCATTTGGCGACTATGGAATCCTGAGCTTCGGCAGCGATAAGATCATTACGGGGTCTGTTGGCGGGATGCTTCTTACGGATGATGATTACAGCGCTAAAAAGGCGAGAAGCCGTGCATTCCATTCCAGAGCCGCGGCGCCATGGAGCCAGCACGAGGAGCTGGGGGATGACTGCCGGATGAGCGATCTCGTTGCGGGGCTGATCCTTGGACAGTTCCGGCATCTGGAGGAACATATCGCGAAGAAAAGGGCGATTTATGAGAGATATCTGGAGGAGCTGGACGGGGATATCATGTATATGAACCCGGTGGGCGAGGGGACGGAGCCGAATTATTGGATGTCCTGTATGACTTGCGAGAGCAATATTCAGTTTCAGGAAACCAGGTCGGAGCGGGAGTATACCTACACGAACCAGCACGGGACGGCATCGCCGATGGAGATCTATGACGCGCTGGAAGCGTTTAATGTGGAGAGCAGGCCGGTGTATAAGCCGATGAGTATGCAGCCGGTATTTCGGGAATTTGATCAGATCACGCTGGATGGGTCTAAGAGGGAGTATGCGGAATTTGACCGGGAGGAGTTCTGGGTGCGGTGCGATGTGGCGAAGGATTGTTTTGAGAGAGGGCTGTGTCTGCCGTCGGATATTAAGATGACGGGGGAGGAGCAGGAGAGGATAATTGAGATCGTGAGGTCTTGTTTTGATTAAAACATCATTATAAATAGGTATGGTATCAATTTAGCTGTGTGAAAGTCAAGGTTTATATGATCACTTATTTAGGAGAGATTGATATTGTACAGCAGTACTTTTCATCAAAAAAACTATTAAAGAGAGAACAAAATGATTCCAGTAATGAATGTGACTAGGCAGTATGCTTCAATTCATGATGAATTGGATAGAGCGGCATTAGAAGCTCTTCATAAAGGACAGTATATCCTTGGTAAAGCTGTCGAAGAATTTGAAAAAGAATTTGCAGCTTATTGCGGTGTGAAATATGCAGTTGGTGTGGGAAATGGATCTGACGCTCTTGTCATGTCCTTGAAGGCATGCGGAATAAAACCAGGCGATGAAGTTATTACCACAGCTATGAGCTTTAGTGCAACAGCAGAAGCCATTACTTCAGTTGGCGCAACTCCAGTGTTTTCTGATTGTACAAGCGATACGTACATCATTGATCCTGCAGATACAGAGAGAAAGATTACAGATAAGACGAAAGCAATTATACCGGTTCATCTTTATGGTCAGTGTGCAAATATGGATGCTTTTAAACAAATTGCCGATAAGCAGGGATTGAAAATTGTTGAGGACTGTGCTCAAGCAGCAGGCGCAACATACCAAGGTAGAAAAGCAGGAAGTCTTGGTGATGCAGGGTGTGTATCGTTTTTTCCAACAAAAAATCTAGGATGTGCCGGGGATGGTGGAATAATTGTCACCAATGATGAGAGCATCTATAGACAGTGCAGAGCATTTCGCGCACATGGCAGTGGTTTGGATGGTTTGTATACGTATGGTATTCAAAATGGTATAGAAATATCAGAAGAAACTATAAATTTCAATGGAAATCTTCCTAAATACTTTAACTTTGTTGCCGGATATAATTCCAGGCTTGATGCCATCCAGGCAGAAATTCTGAGAGTGAAACTTCCATATTTGGATAGCTGGAATGAACGTAGGAGAGCGATAGCAAGACAGTATGATCAAAGAATAACGAATCCTGCAATAGCGAAACCGGTTATAGCAAAAGACAATTCCCATATCTATTATGTGTATACAATCTTAACAGAGAAGCGAGACAAACTGAGGGATTATTTAAAAGAAAACGATATCACCAGTGGAGTGTATTTTCCGGTTCCATTTCACTTACAAGCGGTTTATAAAAAATTGGGTTATAAAAAGGGAGATATGCCGAATGCTGAATTTGTAGCTGACCATTCCATGGTGTTGCCGATGTTTCCGGAACTGACACAGGAAGAGATTGATAGAGTGATTAACGTAGTTAACAAGTGGGAACCATGAGAAAAGTGAAAATACATGAATCAGCAAGTGTAGATTTGAGTGCGAAAATAGGTTTAGGCACATCCATTTGGCAGAACTGCATTATTCAGGACGATGTGATCATCGGTGAGATGTGTAATATTGGAGCTAATGTGTTCATCGAAAAGGGAGTTAGAATTGGAAAGGGAGTTAAGATTAAGAATAACATTGCAATCTATACAGGGGTTGTAATAGAAGATGATGTTTTTTTCGGTCCGAACTGTGTGTTCACAAATGTCATAAATCCACGAAGTTTTATCAGTAGGAAGCAAGAATTTAAAGAAACAGTTTTAAAAAAGGGTGCAACAATAGGAGCAAATGCAACGATAATCTGTGGGCATACCATAGGAAAATATTCCATGGTTGGAGCGGGAACGGTTGTTGCTCATGATGTGAAGGATTACAGTCTAGTTGTGGGCAATCCTGATAGACAGATTGGATTTGTATGCAAATGTGGATGCAGACTTGATAAGGAATATAGATGCTGTGAATGTGGAAAAGAATATAAGATGATTAATTCAACTTTAATAAGTCTGAAAAGACATTAACATGTTGCTGCTTCGTAAGAGAAGCAGCAACATGAAAATATAGTTGGGAAGTAAGAGCGGTTTTGTTGAAATGTATCTGGTAAAGAAATACAGAATAACAGATGAATTGATCAGGTGATATGAAACACGAGGAGAAAAGAAAGATGAAATATGCATTGATCGGTTGCGGAAGGATTTCTCCAAACCATGTTGTTGCGGCACAGAATAATGGTTTGGAAATAGTGGCTTTGTGCGATATTGTACGTGCAAATGCCGAGGATAAAATTATCAAATTTGATTTGGATAAAGTAAAGGTATACGAGGATTATCATGAATTGCTTGATATAGAGAAACCTGAATTGGTTGCGATTGCTACAGAGTCAGGCAAACATGCAGAAATAGCGATAGATTGTATTAATTCTGGTTGTCATGTGATTATTGAAAAACCAATAGCACTTTCTATCTCTGATGCTGATGCAATAATCTGTGCGGGAAAAGAAAAGGGTGTGGTTGTTTGCGCCTGTCACCAGAACAGATTTAACAAGAGTATTCAAGAAATAAGAAAAGCTATAGAGAAGCGGCGCTTCGGAAAACTCTTATATGGAACGGCCCACATTCGTTGGACAAGAGATCACGAATACTATGACAGGGCATCATGGCGTGGAACTTGGGAACAGGATGGCGGTGCTCTTATGAATCAATGTATTCATGATATTGATTTATTACGATGGATGATGGGAGACGAAATTGATACTGTTTATGGAATGACGGATCGCCTTGTTCATTCGTATATTGAGGCTGAGGATCTTGGACTTGCTGTTGTGAAATTTAAAAATGGCAGTTATGGAACCATTGAAGGAACTACGGATGTATTCCCCAAAAATCTTGAAGAAACATTGTATATATTTGGCGAAAAAGGGACAGTAAAAGCAGGAGGAGAAGCTGTTAATATAATAGAAGAGTGGAAGTTCTCTGATTATTTTGGTGATGAAGAGCAAGTCAAGAAGGAGTGTGCTGAAAATCCGCCCAATGTTTATGGATTTGGTCACTCTAAACTTTATAAGAATGTTATAGGCGCAATTGAAGGCACTGAGAAGCTTGTAGTAGATGGGGAAGCTGGCAAGAGAGCATTGGAACTTGTTCTGTCAATTTATAAATCAGCGGCAGAAGGAAAGCCAGTGAAATTACCATTGAGGGATTGTTCCACTATGGACTTTGTGGGACGATTTACAGTTTAAGTCAAACTGTAAAAATAACGACAAGATATATTTAGGAGAAATTATGAGAACAATTCCGTTTAGTCCGCCGGATATAAGTGAAGCAGAAATCGCAGAAGTTACAGAGACATTACGCTCTGGATGGATAACTACAGGACCGAGGACAAAGCTGCTGGAACGCCGTCTGGCTGCCTATATTGAGACGGGTGATAACCTTTATCCAACAGAAGAAAAACCTGAACGGTGGAACAACAAAGTAGTATGCCTTAATTCTGCAACAGCTGCCGAAGAATTGAATTTGCGAGTACTTGGTATAAAACCGGGAGATGAGGTTATTATACCGGCTTATACATATACAGCCACAGCCAGCGCAGCTATCCACTGTGGGGCAAAGGTAGTATTTGTTGATATACAGAAAGATGGAGATACAAGTACGAAGGCCCCTGTTATGGATTATGTGAAGCTAGAACAGGCAATTACACAGAAAACAAAGGCAATAATCACAGTGGATCTTGGAGGGATTGTCTGTGATTATGAAAAGATATTTTCCATTGCGGAACATAAAAAAAATTTGTTTACAGCGGTTGAGAGTGATGGGACACCTCTGGGCGATTTATCTTCGCGTATTCAGAATGCTATCGGTCGCATAGCAGTAGTGGCTGATAGTGCTCATGCATTGGGTGCGAGTCGAGTGATAAATGGTGAAAAGAAATTTTGTGGAGCAATTGCAGATTTCACATCTTTTTCATTCCATGCAGTAAAAAATTTCACGACGGCAGAGGGCGGAGCAAGTACATGGAAGAAAATAGAGGGGATAGAGGATGAGGAGCTGTATCATTTCTACCAACTTCTTTCTCTACATGGCCAAAACAAGGATGCTTTGAGCAAGATGAAGTCTGACTCATGGGAATATGATATCATTGGTCCTTGGTATAAGTGTAACATGACAGATATTACAGCGGCGATAGGTCTCAGGCAGTTAGATAGATATGCTGGCCTGATAAGCAGGCGTGCTGAGATTATAACAATGTATGATGCGGCTTGTGATGAACTTGGGGTTAGTCATATGGTGCATCATATCGGGGAGATGGATAGTTCCAATCATCTCTATTTGATCCGGATTCCTGGGATAGATATAGAAGAGCGAAGCAAGATAATCAAGAAACTTGCGGAAACAGGTGTAAGTACGAATGTTCACTATAAACCATTGCCTATGATGACAGCATATGGACAGGATTGTTCGGCTTATCCCAATGCATATGACTACTACCACAACTTGATTACCTTGCCTCTACATACACTGCTGTCCAATGAGGATGTTGAGTATGTGTATGGTGAATTAAAAAGAGTTATAAGTATTACAGAAAGCTTTTAAGTGATTGCATCGTATGTGAGAAAAAAACAATGAGTTGGAAAAAGTGGGATGAATTGCCTGATTTTATGCGCGTAAATGAGGTTAGACCGTATTGGGATATTTTAGATAAAAAGCATATACAAATTATTTTGAAGAGAATATTTGATTTTGTGATTGCTGTGATGTTCTTGATTATTTTGGCGATTCCGATGGTTATAATAGCTGTAATGATTAAAATTGACAGTTATGGGCCAGTATTTTACAGACAAGAACGCGTTACAACATATGGGAAACATTTCAAAATCCATAAATTTCGCACCATGATTTATGATGCAGATAAAATGGGTACAGCGGTAACAGTTGTCAATGACAGTAGAATTACAAAACTTGGCAGTAAATTGCGGAGATTGAGATTGGACGAACTTCCACAGTTGTTTGATATTATCGCAGGTGACATGAGTTTTGTAGGAACTCGGCCAGAAGCTTTAAAATATGTAAAAAAGTATGAGCCTGAGTTTTTCGCAACACTATTGATGCCGGCAGGAATCACAAGCGAAGCAAGTATACGATACAAGGACGAAGATAGACTGCTGAAAGAAACAGATGATGTTGATAGGATGTATGTAGAAGAAGTACTGCCGGCAAAGATGGAGTGGAATTTGGAGAGCATAAGAAGATTCTGTTTCTTTCGAGAAATTTTGACTATGTTTAGAACGATAGCTGCTGTTTTAGGGAAGGAATATAAATGAATATTTTATATATTGAGCATTATGCAGGTTCCCCCAAAATGGGTATGGAGTTTAGACCTTATTATCTTTCGAAAGAGTGGATAAAAATGGGACATCATGTTGATATGATAGCTGCGGATTACTCTCATTTAAGAATATCAAATCCTAAAATAGAACATGATTTTGAAAAAGAAAATATAGATGGAATTGACTATTATTGGATTCATACGTCTAAGTATAAGGGAAATGGCTTACAGCGTGCTTTTACGATCATGCAATTTGTGGGAAAATTGTTGTTACATACGCAACAAATTGCTGATAAGCTGAAACCTGATGTGATAATTACATCATCCACTTATCCTTTAGATACATATGTTGGGCAAAAGATAAAGCAGTATTGTCCGCAGGCTATGCTAATTCATGAGATACATGATATGTGGCCTGCAGTTTTAACAGAAGTCAATGGGATGAGTAAATATAATCCATTTGTAATGCTAATGCAAAAAGCTGAAAATTCTTTTTGCAAAAATTCTGATTATATTGTGTCATTAGCATTGTATGCAAAAGAATATTTAATTAAGCATGGTATGGCACCAGAAAAATTTTTGGGGATTTCAAATGGCATAAATAAAGAAGACTGGAATAATGCGGAGAGGGTGAATAAAGAAACAGAGAGTGTGTTTTTAGAATTAAAAAAGAATCATAAATTCATAGGATGCTTTTTCGGAACAATCTCAAATTATTATGCACTTCCCGAACTGATAACAGCGGTACAAAAACTTAACAATCCTGACATAGTCATAGTATTTGTTGGAGAAGGGCCATTCATAGGTGAAATAAAAAAAATGGCTCAGAGTACAAACAGCGATAATTTTGTTTTTCTAAAAAGAATCCCAAAGATGCAAATCCCTTCTATGCTGGAACTGACGGATTTTCTTTATATTGGAGCTGTATCTAATACGGTATTTAAGTACGGGATATGTATGAACAAGTTGTTTGATTCAATGATGGCAGGAAAACCAATTTTGTATGCAGTGGATGCACCGAATAATTATATAGTAGAATATGAGTGTGGAATATCCGTTGAGGCTGGAAACGTAGATGCGTTAGCATGCGGGCTTCAGCAATTATATTTGATGAGTGATGAAGAAAGAGCGGCAATGGGGGCTAATGGTAAACAAGCGGTGATGGAGCATTATACATATCAAAAGTTAGCTGAAAGATTTGCGACTCTTTTTAAAGCTTAATGCGATATTGGAATTGTTGTTAAGAAGGGAGAATGTGGAAAAATCTTTGCTGGACCACGGACTATTTTATGAAGTTTATTGATGTTACAGGTTATTTCTATTCAGGTTCAAGTGCCGTTGTAGATTTGATTAGAGAATATGACGATATTTATGAATGTAAAGCAGAAATACGTTTTATAAAAGATCCAGGTGGATTATTTGAATTGGAATATGCACTTGTACATAATTGGGATCTTATCAATTCAACAGCGGCAGTGACCACATATTTGGATATGTGCAAAATATGGGCGAGGGGAAACGGCAGGAATCCTTTTTCTGTAAGTGGGCTGGGGTACGCCAGAAAATTGAATCCGGATTTTTATAAGTTATCGCAGGAGTTTATAGATAATATCACTACATATAAATACAAGGGAGATTATTATCATTATAAATTTAGAAAAGGCTATTTTAAATACATACTTGATAGATGGAGATGGGCTGCTGAGTACTTATCTAAAGGAAAAGTTAAAACTGCAAACAGAAATATTGAGGACTGTTATTTTATACATCCTACAGAGGAAGAGTATAATAAGGCCGTCAAAGAGTATATAGAAAAAATTTTCACCATGAATGGAATTACAGAAAACACTTCCATTTTACTTGACCAGGCAATATCTGCAAATCATCCGGAGGTATTATCTAAATACTTTAACGATGCAAAAATGATTATTGTTACAAGAGATCCTCGTGATATATATATAGATATGAGTCAATGGGGGATGAACCTGGACGATAATATATATTCCAGGGAATCTGGTCTTAGATTTTCAATCAGACATAAACAACTATTAAATAACACACATGATTCAAATAAAGATATTCTATATATAAAGTTTGAAGAGCTATGTTTAAATTACGATAAGCAGGTAAAAAAGATTGAAACATTTTTGGATATAAATTCATCAAATCATACTTTAGTAAAGAAATATTTTGATCCGGAAAAATCAAAACATAACGTCGGAATTTGGAAAACAAATTATGATAAATATAAACAAGCAATTGATGTGATTAAGGAAACTATGCCGGAGTATTGTGTATTATGAAAAACTGTATTCTGATTTCTAATGTATATCCATATTTGAAGGGGGAAGTTTTTTTACAGAATGAATTGCCGTATTTGAGCAAGGAATATGATAATATATATATTTTTTCAGTATATGGTAATGTGAGAATGGAAGAAAAAAGAGATGTTCCGTTAAATGCAAAAGTGTTTCCGCTAGGTTTAGAATCAAAGAAATATAAGTATGTTGAATATACGGTTAAGGGATTAAAATGCAAAAACAATGAATTGAAAAAAATACCGTTATCAGCAAAACGTGCTGTGGCAAGCATATATGTAAGAGGAAAGGCAGAAGAAATATCAAGACAGATCCTATCATTAATTGATAGAGAAAAAATAGATTGTCAGGATATTTTGATTTATGCATTTTGGTTTACTTATCAGGCAATTGCCGCTTGGATAATAAGAGATTTCTTGACAAAATTCGGAGGGCATGCAAAAGCAATATCACGCGCACACGGATATGATGTTTATTGGGAAAGGACAGCTGTGAACTATCATCCATATCAGGATTTAAGTTTAAAGATGTTGGATAAGATGTTCCCATGTTCCGAACATGGAAAGCAATATCTATTAAATAAATTTCCATGGGCAGCAGATCAGATTTGTGTGTCTCGATTAGGAACAAGGGATTATGGATTGGGAGAATATTCGGGCGAGAAGTCACTGGTCACATGCTGTGTATTTCACTCACTAAAGCGAATGCCGCTATTTGCTAAAGCATTTTGTATTATTGCAAAATGTAATCCAAGTTTCAAATGGATTTGTATTGGAGATGGGGAAGAACTCGAGGAAGTCAAAAGGATTGTTTTATGTGAAAACATGGAAGAACAGGTAGAATTTATGGGAAGAATGACTTCGGATGAAGTATATGATTTGTATAAAAACCAAGGTGTAATGTATTTTTGTAACATAAGTACGACAGAAGGTCTTCCAGTATCCATTATGGAGGCGTTTTCGTTTGGAATCCCTGCAATTGCAACAAATGTTGGAGGAACAAATGAGTTAGTCAATGACAATAACGGTGTACTTATTAATTCTGATCTGACTGTGTATGACTTGGCTGAAACGCTTTTAGTTAATATAAACATTAGTGAGAAAGAGTATGCTGAAAAGCGGATAAATGCAAGAAAAACATGGGAAACACTTTGCTCAGCAGAAAAAAACTACACGGAATTTCTTGATAAAATTAATCAAACATAAAACAAGGAAACAAAAATGTATGGTAGACTTATCTATTATTATTCCTGCTTATAACATGGAAAAATATATTTTACGTTCCATCAACAGCGCTCTTATACAAAATGGCATTGAAATAGAAATTATTGTAGTCAATGATGGGTCGAGTGATTCGACTCGATTTATTGTGGAAGACATTCAAAGCAGAGATAAAAGGGTAAAGTTAATCAATCAATCCAACCAGGGGTTATATAGAGCACGTTCCAAAGGGGTGAAATATTCTAAGGGAAAATATATAACATTTATTGATGCCGATGACTATATTGATGAAAATTTTTATTCTGACTTAATTGTTAAAATGAAGGATGAAAAAATCGATATTCTTGAGTTTGGCTATCGAAAAGTAAATGGAACGGAAATTCTATATGAAGAACGTTTTCATGAGGGGCATAAGGATAGGATTGAGGCTGCGAAAACTGTTATTACAAAATTCAATAGTTCATGCTCTAATTGTAATAAAATATATTCTGCTTTTTGCTTAAAATCTCACACATTTGATGAAAATATCAGAATGTATGAAGAAGACATGCTTATAAATCTCAAAGCAATGAGTGTCATTGATAAATATTATACGGCAAATGCAATTGGATATAATTACTCTTGCAGAGAAAATAGTATAACAACGGCTCAAAAAAGTATAAAGATATTGGATGTTCTTGATACATGGGAATGTATATATGATTTCGTAAAAGAGAATTTTCCGCAGGTACTTACGGTTTGTGCTATGACATATTGTGCTAGATTGGCTCTATATTATTGTATCGCTGATCAAATCACAAAAAATCCAAAAGAATATGTTAGGCTGATTCAAAGATTTAAAGATATTTTTAACGAGAATAATTTAAGGCTGTATGATTTTAGATATGAATCAAAAAATAGAATAGTTATGATTAAACTATTCTCATTTTCGCCTCAATTATGTAGCTTTATTTACAGGATAAGAAATCCAAGAATATAAGATTAGACAAAATTATCCATAGTTGTTTTATATCAGGTAGAAATTATATGTATTATGTCTTTAAAGATGATTACGTAAGAATAAAAAAAATAGTGATAAGTCGTGAAAATAAATATATGCTTTTGACATTTCTGTTATCGACACTTAATGTATTTACCTTTGACAGACAAAATGTGGCACTGCTTTTGGCGATTATAGAAACGGCTATTGTTATACTTTTTTTGCTTAAATGGGATATTAATAACTTTTTGATATCATATACGTTGTTTTCATCGACAACAATTGAGAGTTCTCTATTTACTTTAGGCTCTCATAGTTCAGGATTGTATTCTTTTTTTCATTTGCCGGTTCTGAGTTACTATCATTTGTTTTTCCTAATATTTATTGCCTATTTTGTAAACTTATACAAAAATAGAAAGATGATGTTTCATTTAAAAACGCTCTCGGGAAAACTTGTGATATCTTTTTTAATTGGTTGTTTGGCTACTGCAATAACTATGTTGTTAAATGATAATAGCATTAATAACATATCCGGAATGTATAGGTTCATAATTATTGATGCCTATAATGCTCTCTGGCTGCTGTTTTTGTGTGCTTTATTATGGGATAGGATTAAATATGACGAAGAGTTTAGAGGGAATATTGAGCAGCTGATATATGGTATTCTCTGTGGAGTTGTGATAGCTGGAATCGTGTCATTACTATTTAGACAAATATATGTAAAAAATGAAACAGCTTCATTCTTGATTGTACCACTTATACTTTTCTTTTCTCCGGGATTGATTTTATTTTACTTTAAAAAGGAGAAAGGTACGAAGTATCTTATATTCGGAATACTTTCTCTGCTTTTACAAGCAAAATATTCCGTTGGAATACCAGGTGCATGGTGGCTTTATGTTGCTTTGATTCTATTTACATTTTTTGTTCGTATTTTTAAGAATGTATTCAATAAAGGCACGGCATTTAAGAGTATTTCTGTAATAACGATATTGATAATGGCATTGCTTATGCTTAGTCCGTATATAATCCATTTATTTTCCAGGGGGGTTAATGCTAATTCTTCATACATTGCCTATAAGTTTTCAACTTTAATTAATTTGCTTCATGTTTCAAATGGAAGATCATTATGGTATGAGTCATTGGGCAATTCTATTGGTGTAAGAGTGGACGCTATTGTGAATTGCTTTATAGAGATTACTAAAAATCCGGTATATTTCCTTATAGGTAAAGGGTATGGCGGAACAATTCAAAAAAATTGGGGGGTATATAATTGGAATATATCTGGTGCGACTTACCCGGACGTTCAGATTGATTCCGGAGTTTACTCTTCATTCCATACAGGAATAGCAGAATTGATTATAAATTTCGGCCTGATAGGAATTATTTTGATAATAATTCTATGCAGAGATATGATAAAGAGTATTTTTAAGAGAAGAGAAAATGGATGGGTTATAATAGGTGTGTTTTGGTTATTTGTTTTCCTATACTTTTATCACAGTATGTTTTTAGGCGCATCAATTTTGGTATATGGAGTATTTTTGAATAAAAATGAAAAATTGAGATCTTGACACAAGAATTTATTTGTTGGGTCCTGAAAGAGGAAATTATTATGAGAATCCTTTATGTAAATATCTGTGAAGAAAGAGCATATACAGGACATCGGCTTTTTGATATTGAATGGGCCGATGGATTATCTATGATTGGTAAGGTTGATCTTATACAACCTCATGAAAACTGGTTTCAAAATGTACCGGAAAAGATAAATTTAATCACCTATAATTATGATTCACATGATCATTCTGTGTTAAATACTGCTTTTTTTCATAAAGGATTACTTGAAAGAATTGATTTGCATCATCATGTGGTGAATGGAAGATTTTTTAGATATATAGAAAAACTAGATAAGATGAATAGATATGATGTGATCCTTGCTGCTCATATTGACTATTTAATGTTTAATTTTAGATTTTGGAATTCAAAATTAACTAAAAAAATCTATTTGATTGAACATAGCCCTGTTATATATAATAATAAATACTATCGTATGTTTTGCGCTTTATATAAGAACAAGATCAAGCATATTGTAATGGAAAAGGCCGCTTTACCATACTATATCGGAAAGCTTGGTATTAAGACGGAGTTAGTGAAGTATATACCGCATCCGTTAAATGTTATTAAAGAGGTGAATACAAATATAATCAATAAATATAAAATTGTTGGGTTATCAAATAGTAATTCCGATCTGGAAATCCAAAAGATAGTAGAATTTGAAAAGAACACAAATTATTTTAAGGATCATGAAATATCTGTTATCTTAAGATCGAAAAATATAAGATTCGATAATGGAGCTTTAATTGTATTTACGGGAAAATTTGGTTTGTCATTTCATGATTTTTATTCTTATGTTCTAAATGCCGAGATGTTTCTTCTGCCATTTCCAACTGATTTTGGAGCTCGTACTTCCGGAACTATTATTGATGGCCTTTCGAATAGAAAACCTGTAGTGGGGACAATGTTTGAGACAATGATTCAATATAGTAAGGATTATTCAGAAATTTGCAAAACATATTGTACGGTTGACGAAATGATAGAAAAAATAGAATATTTTCTTAGTAGTGATCATATTCAAAGTCAGGAAGATGATTTTTCAAGATTTTTAGATGATCGTTCTCCTGATGAGATGAAACGTATTTATATGGAGACATTTAGTCAAATGAATTGAGAGTACTCGAAATGTTTTTAGTTGTTTTTCATTTGATACTTTGAAGGAGATACTATGTCAAAAATTTTCAGCTTCTTTAACAAAGTGGCTCGTTATCTTGTTTATGGGTATAAAAGTAACGGAAAATTGTATTTAAAGCATTTAAAAGATAAAGGGATGTGCATAGGAGATGGGGTAGTTCTTTTCAGTGCGCAGACGACTATGATTGATGAAAGTGTTCCATATATGGTTACGATTGGGAAGAATGTACAAATTACAGGAGGAGTGATAATTCTGTCCCATGACTATGGATGGAGTACATTAAAGGCAGTTTATGGTGATGTCCTGGGAAGTACAAGGCCGACTTTTATTGGAGACAATGTATATATCGGGATGAATGCAATAATTTTGGCAGGAGCGCATATAGGGAATAACGTTGTTATTGGTGCAAATTCAGTGGTTTCAGGAAATATACCTGATAACTGTGTTGCTGTTGGAAGTCCATGTAAACCAATTTATTCATTAGAAGAATATCATAATAAACGTAAGGCTGCACAATTGAATGAAGCAGTGGATATCATTAGAAATTATGTGGACTGCTATGGTAAAAAGCCTCCAAAAGAAAAACTTTATGAACATTTTTGGCTTTTCGAAAAAGATGACAGCCATCTTCCAGAGCACTTTGTTTTTCAAAATAACTTAATGCCGGGAAGTGAAGCAATGACGTGGAATAATTTTAAAAATCATGATACAGTCTTTGCAAACTATGATGAGTTAGTTGAATATGCACTAAAAAATAAGAAACAGGGAATGGTTGAAGTGGAATGAAAGCTCTAATATTGAACTCAGGAATGGGAAAACGCATGGGTGTGTTGACATCAGAACAGCCTAAATGCATGACAGAAATAAGCTCAAATGAGACGATTATCTCTCGACAGTTAAAGATGCTCGCTGATGCTGGTATTGAAAGTATTGTTATTACAACAGGATATTTTGATGGCGTTCTGGTAAATTATGTAGAGAGTTTAGAGTTACCATTAGATATTACATTCATAAAAAATGAACAATACAGCAGTACAAACTATATTTATAGTATTTACTGTGCAAGAGAATATTTGGATGATGATATAATTCTGATGCATGGAGATATGGTATTTGAGAACTCTGTATTTGATGATGTAATGGCAGCAGAGGAGTCTGTTATGACTGTAAGCTCTACAGTATCTCTTCCAGAGAAGGATTTCAAAGCGGTTATTAAGGAGGATAGAATTTCTGCAATTGGAATTGAGTTCTTTAGTGAAGCTGTAGCAGCTCAGCCATTATATAAATTAAACCATTCTGATTGGAGAGTATGGCTGGATAATATTATTGCGTTCTGCGATGGCAAGGAGGAAGCAAAGAGAAAGTGCTATGCGGAAAATGCATTTAATGAAGTATCATCAGACTCCATTATCAAGCCTCTTGACGTACAAGACCGTTTATGTAACGAGGTTGACAATCCGGAGGACTTAGCAGTAGTTAGCTCTAAACTTCATAGAATACAAAATCAAACGGTTTATATGTGCTTTAGTACGGATATGCTGCATGGCGGTCATATAAATATGATCCGAAAAGCACAGAGACTTGGTAAGCTTATTATTGGAGTTATGTCCGATGAGGTGGTAGCAAGTTATAAACGTTATCCGCTTCTTCCATATGAAGACCGTAGGGAAATGTTCAGTTCTATTTCGGGAGTTTGGAAAGTTGTGAGGCAGGACAGCCTCAGCTATAAAGATAATATAGAAAAGTACAAACCATCTTTTGTTGTTCATGGTGATGACTGGCAGACTGGATTCCAGAAACCAATCCGCGATGAAGTGGTAAGCGTTTTGGCTTCTTATGGTGGCAGGCTGGTTGAATATCCATATACTGTTGATAAAAAATATAGAGATATTGAGGCAAGGACGAAAACAGAGTTATCAACGCCGGACATCAGGCGAGGAAGACTTAGGAAGTCTATAGAGATGAAGGGGCTGATTACAGCGATGGAGGCTCACGATGGCCTTACCGGTCTTATTGTTGAGAACACTGTTGTTTATAACAAAGGTGAGGGACATCGGTTTGATGCTATGTGGGTTAGCAGCCTGTGTGATTCAACAGCAAAGGGAAAGCCGGATATTGAGCTGGTGGATATGACCAGTCGTTTTCGGACTATCGAGGATTTAATGGAGGTTACGACAAAACCTGTCATTTTTGACGGCGATACAGGTGGACGTACTGAACATTTCATTTATACGGTAAGGAGTCTCGAACGCCTTGGTGTTTCTATGGTAATTATTG
Organism: Lachnospiraceae bacterium; assembly: GCA_009911175.1. The sequence continues at coordinate 16,076 of QXWX01000075.1, forward strand.
AAGATAAAACAGGGCTTAAGAAAAACAGTCTGTTTGGAACGGAAGTAAAACAGACACAGGACAGTATAGAAAATTTCTGCGAAAAAATTTCTGCTGGTAAGAACGCACAGAAAACCAGAGATTTCATGATATGTGCAAGGATTGAAAGCTTGATTTTAGAACAGGGAATGGATGATGCTTTGAATCGTGCTGCGGCATATGTGAATGCAGGGGCTGATGCTGTTATGATTCATAGCAGAAAGAAAAAACCAGATGAGATATTTGAATTTATAGAAAGATTTAGGAAAAATGATTTGAGAACTCCGATAGTCGTGGTTCCAACAAGCTTTAACACAGTTACAGAGGAAGAGTTTAGGAAACGCGGAGTAAACATAGTTATTTACGCAAATCACCTTATGAGGGCTACAGTTCCGGCTATCCAAAAGGCAGCGGAAATCATATTGACAAATCACAGGTCTTATGAATGTGATGATATGTTAATGCCATTTTCAGAAATTATAAGGCTGATACCGGATGATGGAGATGTGATAACTCAGGGAAGGATGTAAAATGGTACAATTAACACTTTTTATATCTGCAGATTACACGGAATTGGGCGATTATTTTGAGAAGAATAATATTCACTCTATTTTATTGGTATGTGATCATAGCATACAGTATTTAAAGATAAATAAATATTTTGAGTGCTTAGAAAATAGAAAAGGAATTAAGACTGTAAGGTTTTCTGACTTCAAACCGAATCCGTCATATGAATCTGTATTAGAGGGGTTAAAAAGTTATAAGGAATATCATTGTGACAGTATCGTGGCTGTTGGCGGAGGAAGCGCCATGGATGTGGCTAAATGTATCAAATTGTTTTTGAAATCTGAAGGAAATGGTGAAAATGGTTCATATTTGTCACAACCAATCATTCATAATAGCATTCAATTGCTGGCCATTCCTACTACTGCTGGAACTGGATCTGAGGCTACAAGATATGCTGTTATCTATTTTAACGGAGAGAAGCAATCTTTATCTGACGATAGCATAATACCTGCGGCAGTTCTGTTAGATGCCAGTGTCTTGGAAACTCTTCCAGTCTATCAGAAAAAAAGCACAGCGTTAGATGCCTTGTGCCATGGTATAGAGTCATTTTGGTCTGTGAACAGTACAGATGAAAGTAAGCGTTACAGCAGAGATTCTATACAAATGATTTTGAAGAATCTGGAGGGATACCTGGCTGGAAATAAAAATACATATGGGCCGATGCTTAAGGCAGCAAATACAGCAGGGAAAGCAATCAATATTACTCAGACTACAGCCGGACATGCCATGTGCTATAAGCTGACAAGTATGTATGGTATCTCTCATGGACATGCAGCAGCTCTTTGTGTGAAAGCACTGTGGCCATGGATGATTGAGCACATTGGAGAATGTATAGATGCACGTGGCAGGAAATTTCTTGAAGAGGTATTTATAGAACTTTCGGACATAATGGGATGCGAGACTCCTTACAGTGCAGCTGAAAAGTTTGCGAGTCTGATTGACAGACTTGGAATGCTGGTACCGCAGGCAGACGAAAACGATTTTCATGTTTTGAAAACATCTGTCAATCCGGTACGGCTTAAGAATAATCCGGTCAGATTGGATGAGAAATCAATAGAGTATTTATACCACAGGATATTAAGTGAATGAAAGTAGAAAAGTTTATAAAAATCATAGGTTCGGACTTTTATACAGGGGTTCCTGACAGCAAACTGAAACCTCTCTGTAATTATTTGATGGATACATACGGCATTGACCCTAAGCATCATATTATTGCTGCTAATGAGGGAAATTGTACTGCCCTTGCGGCAGGATACCATCTGGCGACCGGAAAAGTGCCTGTAGTTTATATGCAGAATAGCGGGGAAGGGAATATAATCAATCCAGTCGCAAGTCTGCTGAATGATAAAGTTTATGCGATACCAGTGATTTTCGTTATTGGATGGCGTGGAGAACCGGGCGTTCAGGATGAACCTCAACATATATATCAAGGGGAAGTTACAGTTAAGCTCCTTGAGGATATGGGGATAAGAACATACATTATTGACGGGAATACTGCCGATGATGAAGTTGTCAGGGTTATGGACAAGTTCAGGGGAGTACTGGCCGAGGGAAAAGATGTGGCGTTTGTTATCCGCAAAGGTGCATTGTCTGGTGCGCCGAAAGTGGAGTATAAAAATGAGAACCATATGCTCCGGGAAGAAATCATTCAGCATATTGTAAAAGTATCTGGAGAAGACCCTGTTATTTCCACTACAGGGAAAGCGAGCCGAGAACTTTTTGAAACGAGAGCAGTGAATAATCAGAGTCATAAATATGATTTTCTGACAGTCGGTTCCATGGGGCACAGTTCTTCGATTGCTCTCGGCGTGGCCATCCATAAACCGGATACCCGTATCTGGTGCATTGATGGAGATGGCGCAGCCCTTATGCATATGGGAGCATTGGCCGTTATTGGAGCGAATAGACCCCATAATCTCATTCATATCCTGATCAACAATGAAGCTCATGAAACAGTCGGTGGCATGCCTACAGTAGCAGAATCCATTGATTTGGTAAAAATTGTTCGTGCATGCGGTTATCCGAATGCTATAAGTGTGGAGAATTTTGGAGATTTGGATAGAGAGCTGAAAAGAGCAAAAGGAAGAAACGAATTGAGTTTCATCGAAGTAAAGTGTTCTATTGGATCAAGGACTGACTTAGGTAGGCCGACATCTACAGCTTTGGAGAATAAGCAGAACTTTATGGAGTATCTTTCATCCATTGAGTAGATGTGGAAATAATTTATCCGAATAGGGAAATATAAGAATACGGAATAACAGGTTAAACAATATGGCAAAGGTAAATGTTCGAAAGAAAGATTTACTTTGGGTATATGCTTCAAGATTTCTGACATTAGGAATTAATATTTTGCTTTTACCTCTGATTATGCGGTATCTAAGCGAGGATGAGTTGGGACTCTGGTATGTTTTTTCAAGCATTGCACAAGTGGTGAATCTTTTTGACTTTGGATTTAATTCTACAATCTCAAGGCATATGACATATGCATGGAGTGGAGCTGACAGATTAGAGAAAACATCTGTTTCAAAGGAGTTTGGCAGTAATACAAACAGCAGTCTCGTGTCTGAAATAATAATTACCTGCCGTTTGGTTTACTTGATCATATCGTCAGTTGCTCTTATCGTAATGGCGACATTCGGGACACTCTACATATTTAAAGTTGTGCATAATGGAATGACGAAAAACATGCTGATTTCATGGATCGTTTATATGCTGTCTGTTTTTCTGAATATGTTCTACGGCTACTGGTCTTCATTGCTGCAAGGCATTGGGGCAGTGGCAGAACGAAGTAAGATGGGTGTTTTTTCGAAGTCCGCGCAGATCGTTATAGCAACTGTCCTTATTTTAAGTGGTTTGGGGTTGTTGGGCTTCGTTATTTCGTATTTTATAAGCGGAATAATTCTTCGAATTGCCGGTAAAGTGTACTTTGCTAAAAGGACAAGACAAATTGAAATAAGTCATAAGGTAGAAAAGGATAAAATAAAGAACTGCTTTACTGCGGTCTGGGGGACGGCATGGAAAGATGGAATTGTGATGATTGCTCAATATTTGTCAACGCAGGCAAATACACTGATTTGTGCATATTATATAGACTTGGCATCTACAAGTGTATATGGCGTGATGACGCAAGTTGTGTCTGTGATTGCTTCAGTTGCGACGTCATATTTTACGGCATATCAGGCAGCGTTCAGCAGTGCCTGCCTGAGACGTGATAAGGAAGAACAAAAAAAGATTATTTGTGTTACGGATTTCATATATAAGCTTATTTTTATCGCAGGAATGATTGCATTGTTTACAGTTGGATTTCCACTTCTTTATCTATTGCGTCCAGGGATGCAGATCGGGATTGCATTTAGTATTGTGCTGTGTATTTTTTATTATTTCTTTAATCAGAAAGACTTATTTGCATCTATGATTGCTTCATCTAACGAAGTTCCTTTCTGGCCGGCATATGTTATATCAGCAGTTAGTTCCTTTTTGCTGTCAATTTTATTCGTACGTGTATTTAATATGGGCATAATGGGACTGGTGACGGCACAGCTTGCGGTCAATATGGCTTATAATTGCTGGTACTGGCCAATCTACATGCTAAATAAGGCAGGAATTAGATATTTTGAAATCTACACGATTGGGTTTGGGTATATAAAAGCAAAGCTGGATTTACTACGGTCAAAATAGTATTGAAATATTGGGATATAACCTATAAATAATTTGAGGTGATAAAAGCATATGATTATAACAAAGACACCGTTTCGTATGTCTTTTTTTGGTGGTGGAACAGATATAGAATCTTTTTTTCGAGAACATGGCGGAGCAGTCATTTCCACTACATTTGATAAATATTGTTATGTGATTGTCAGACATCTGCCGCGTTTTTTTGACTATAAAACGCACCTTACATATTCGAAGATGGAGTACGTAAGTCAATATGAAGAGATTAATCATCCTGCAATCAGGGAAGCAATGAGAATGCTGGATATTCATGAAATACATCTTACATATGATGCTGACCTGCCTGCCAGATCCGGACTGGGCACGTCCAGTTCATTTGCCGTGGGGATGCTGAATGCGTTCTACTGCCTTAAGGGTAAGTATGTCGATAGGAAGAAACTGGCAGATGATGCTATTTATCTTGAAAGAAGTGCATGTCATGAAGCAGGAGGATGGCAGGACCAGATAGCAGCCAGTTATGGTGGATTTAACCGTATTAATTTTAGTTCGGAAGGTTACGACGTTGCTCCGGTGATCATATCTCCTGATCGTAAGAAACAGTTGGAAGAAAATCTGCTTATGTTTTTCACTGGATTTGTCAGATATTCCTCAGAAGTTCAGGAAAAAAATGCCTCTTCATCTATCGATAAGACAAAGAAACTTAAGAAAATGCTGGATCTTGTGGATCAGGCCGAGATGATTTTAGTAGACCAGAACAAAGATTTGAGCGAATTTGGAAGTCTTTTGGATGAATCATGGAAAATGAAAAGAGGAACCGGCAGTTCTGTGTCAACAGATGAAATAGATAGACTCTATGATGCCGGAATGTATGCCGGAGCTATAGGCGGTAAGCTTTTAGGAGCAGGCGGGGGCGGATTCCTTATTTTCTATGTGCCGAAAGAACGCCAGGATGCAGTCAGAGAGGCTATGAAAAATCTGTTATATATACCATTTCATTTTGAAGACACCGGAACTCAGGTGATTCACTATACACCGGAAGGATATGACTTGGAAAAGGGAGTTCTTTTATAGCAGGTATTGAACTGTGAGAGGAGTGAATGGAAGTCATGAATATCGTTGTTGTTGGTGCTTCTGGGTATATCGGTACTGGGATTACAAAGCATTTCAAAGCAAATCGGATACATGACAAGATATACACGGCTGGACGTCATATGGAGTCAGATATTCAATTGGATTTATCAAATATCGAATGCTTTGACGAGTCACAGCTAGATGATGTCGATTATATGATCTTTGCATCTGCAGTATCAGGACCGGATCAATGCGATAAGGAGCAGAAAAAAGCCTGGAAGATTAATGTGGACAGTACGGTCAGAGTGATTCGGTATGCAGTAAGTAAGGGCTGCAGAGTGCTTTTTCTGTCCAGTGATGCGGTGTACGGGGATATGATCGGAAAAATCTATTCCGAGGAAGATGCAACAGAACCAAGGACAGCTTATGGTAGGATGAAGAAAGCTGTTGAGGATGCATTCCGTGGAGAAAGTCTGTTTAAGTCACTTAGATTATCCTATGTCGCATCAGGACATGACAAATTTATATCTTATTGTTTAGCATGTATGAAAAAAGGGGAAACAGCAGACATATTTCATCCTTTTTACAGAAATTGTGTGACAATGACGGAGGTCATCCACATTGTGGACTGGTTTCGGGATCATTTTGATGATTTCGAGCCATCAGCTCTGAACGTATGCGGTACGGAATTGGTGAGCAGAGTACGTATTGCAGATGAATTAAACCGTATTTATGACAGCGAATTAAATTATACGATAGCCATGATGGGGGATGCGTTCTTTGCGAATCGGCCGCGCATTACACAGATGGAAAGTCGCTACCTTTATGAATATGGGATACTGAAACCACGATCATTTAGTGAAAGATTAAAAAAAGAACTGGAGGATATGAAACGATGAGTAAAGCATTGATTACCGGGATTACGGGCATGGTCGGTTCCCATCTTGCAGATTATCTGATAGAACATACGGATTGGGAGATTTATGGAGTCTGCCGATGGCGCAGTCCGTTAGATAATGTGGAACATTTGCTGGATCGTGTCAACAGGAAAGACAGGATTTATTTTGTATATGGGGATCTGAATGACGAGATATCATTAGTGAAAGCAGTACGGGATATACGACCGGATTATGTGTTCCATTTAGCGGCACAAAGCTATCCGCAGACAAGTTTTACGGCTCCGATTGATACATTGAACACAAATATTCTTGGTACATGCCGTTTGATGGAAGCGATTCATCTTGAGATGAAAAATGATAAGTCCTATCATCCGATCATTCATGTATGTGCAAGCTCTGAAGTATTTGGAAGGATTCCACCGGAGAAGAAGCCGGAAAGCGGGATTCACGAGGAATGCCCTTTCCATCCTGCAAGTCCGTATGCAATCAGCAAGGTCGGTACAGACCTTTTGGGACGATACTATGCGGAAGCCTATGGTATGACTGTAATGACCACGAGGATGTTTACGCATACAGGACCGAGGCGAGGAGATGTATTTCATGAGAGTACCTTTGCCAAGCAGATCGCAATGATAGAAGCAGGGATCATTGAACCAAAGGTGATGGTAGGGAATCTGAAAAGTTTACGGACTTATGCGGATGTCAGAGATGCTGTAAGGGCATATTATATGCTTGTAACAGTCAATCCTGTTGCAGGTGAATATTACAACATCGGTGGCTCATATACCTGCGAAGTCGGAGATACATTGAACACATTGATTTCTTACAGCACAAAGAAAGATGAGATAGAAGTGGTTACTGATCCGGAGCGGCTTCGTCCGATTGATGCGGATTTACAGATACCAGATTGCAGGAAGTTTAAGGAGCATACTGGTTGGAAGCCAGAGATCTCATTTGAAACAACCATGCATGATTTGCTGGATTACTGGAGAAACAGAGTTGAAGATGGGAAGATATTCCTCACAAGATGAAGAATAGAGTTATGAAGACGGTTGAAGCTAAAAGGATATATATTAATTCTAACCCAAAACCGTTATTAAAAAAACATGTTTTTATCGGCGGGATATTAGGAGCTGTTATATATATTTGCCTGTGTGGAGTAAAAACACTGAATCCATTTAATTATGATTGGATATTGAATGTGTATCATGATTCTACTCTTAGTTTCCTGGGCTGGATTTTCTATGAAAAGGCTCCTGTTTCGGAAGGAATCTTTTCATGTATGGATATGTCCTATCCGCATCGATTGTCGATTATTTTTACAGATGTGATTATTCCATTTGCGGTAGTTCTAAAGCCTGTATTGAAACTTTTACTTCCAGAACATACGATAGTTCAATATCTTGGAATATGGTCGTTGACATGCTATGTGTTACAGGGGGTGTTTGCGGCACTTCTTTTTTATAAAATAACGCAAAACAACATTGCGAGGCTTTGCGGAACTATCATTATGCTTTTCTCTCCAATTATGATGCAAAGACTATTTATGCATAATACACTTGTTGCGCATTGGCTGATTATTGCAGCTTTATGCATATGTGTTTATAGAAAAGAACTGGATAGAAGGCAGTATTTGCTCTGGGTATTACTCTTTGGAATGGCCGCGCTGATACATTTGTATTTTGTGCCGATGCTTGCAATTATTTTTGCTTCGAAAATGCTCTATGAATTATTACTGAAAGAAAGTTTATTACCCTCTTTTGTTACCGGGGCAATAAGTTTGGCACTTTCAGTCGGCATCATTGCTGCGCTTGGAGGATTTTCAACAGAGATTGTCGATGCAGACCAGGCATGGAGCTATACAATACTTTATAAGTACAGCAGTAATCTATTAACCTGGATTATTTCTCTGGGCAATTCTTTATTTCTACCGGACTTACCCTCCATGGAAGAAGAATACGAAGGGTTTGCATATTTAGGAGTCGGGATGCTGATAGGTATTCTGTGCCTATTGGTGGTATTTATAGTATGCAAGGTAAAACGAAAACAAATTGTTAATAACAAAGCAGCAGTGTTATGTTCTGCTATATGTATACTATTATCAATTATTTTAGGAGTTGGTCCGAGAGTAACTGTATTTGACAGGGAACTCGTCAATATAGGCTTGCCGAGCGTCGTAGATTATTTTTTTGCTATTTTCCGAAGTATTGGAAGATTCATATGGATTGCATACTATATTATCATTGCAGGTACAATCTCTTTTTTGGGAAATAAAGGAGATGTCATAATCCTTAAGAATAAAAAAATAAAACCTATAAATATAATATTGATTTTTATTTTGATTATTCAAATCATGGACTTGTCACCGATGATCATAAATAAGAGAAATGAATTAATAAATGCATCAGTATGGCAGACTAAAATGACATCTGATAGATGGAACGATATTAAGGACGATTTTGATAATGTGTATATAATAACGGCAGATTTGACAAGGAGTCCCAGGCAGGAAGCTTATTCAATGTATATGTATGCATATAATAACGACCTAAAGCTAACATCAAGTTTTTTTGCGCATATGAATGATACATTGAAAAATGAATCATTACAATATTATGATGATTTAGTCAATGGAAAAGCGAAAGAACGTACATTATATTGGTTTGAAAATGAACATTATTATGACGTTGCAGTCAACTATATTCATTGTGAAACAATTGATGGATATTTCGTGGGGTGGGTTGAGTAAAAGCTGAAAGGATACTTAATAGGGAGGTTTTTCTAAACGAAATAATGAATGGAATTGAGGTATCAATTGTTTTGCCTGTTTATAATGAGGAAAATATAATAGAGAATACAGTATTAGAAGTAGAAAAAATATTGGATTCTCTTAAATTATCTTATGAAATGATATTGGTGGATGATGGTTCAGAGGATGATACATGGAAGAAAATTGATAAAATAGAAAAAGAAAGACGGGGGGGGATTTTCAAAGGAATATTATTTTCGCGTAATTTTGGAAAAGAAGCAGCGCTTCTGGCAGGACTGGCATATTCAAAAGGCGATGCAGTTATAACCATGGATAGCGACTCACAACATCCGCCTGAAAAAATACCAGAGTTTATTAAAATATGGAAGAATGGATATAAAATTGTGGAGGGCATTAAAAGCAGCCGTGGCGATGAAACAACCATACATCATACATTTGCCAGTGCTTTTTATAAATTATTAAGTAGGGCGGTCGGAACAGATATGAATAATACAAGTGATTTTAAGCTGCTGGACAGGGAGGTGGTTAATGTAATTTTACAAATGCCAGAAAAACAGATGTTTTATAGAGCTATTTCGGTATGGGTGGGATTCAGGTCTGCTAAAGTAAAATTTGAAGTGCAAAAGAGACCGCATGGAAAATCTAAATGGACAATTATAAAACTAACTAAGTATGCAATCAGAAACATAACCTCATTTACGTCTGCACCGCTTCAGATCATAACTGTCTTGGGAGGATTGTTTTTTTTGTTTGCGATGTTTGTCGGTATATTTGCAATAATTAAATGGGCAAACGGAAATGCCGTTGAGGGGTTCACAACAGTAATTTTGCTGCAGCTTATCTATGGCAGCATAACAATGTTTGCAATGGGGCTGATGGGATATTATATTTCTAAATTAAATGACGAGATACGGGGACGTCCGAGATATATTGTGGAAAAGGAGATAGGAACGAATGAGAAAACAGGAGACTATTGATAAGATATTGAGACGGTTTCCTAAAAACCGGGAACCTCTTCCAGATGCGTATCAGAAAATATATACTCAGCATTACGCAGAAAATAGAAATGCATCTACAAAAGCATCAAAGGCGACTGCATTTATGGAACGTTGGTGTCATAAACAGGTAGCAAGAACTTTACGATATGTTGAGAATGGTTCTACATTGGAAATAGGTGCGGGAACACTTAATCAATTCAATTTTGAAAGAAAGATTGGAGATTATGATATCGTTGAACCTTATTCTGCTTTATTTGAAAATTCACCGTATCTGAAATTTATTGATAAAGTTTATGATGATATTTCTCAAATACCACTGGAAAAAAGATATAACCGAATAATATCAGTTTTATCTTTTGAGCATATACTCGATCTCCCAAGTGTAATAAGACAATGTGGGATTCTGCTAAAGGATGATGGATTTATGTCAGTGAGTATCCCGAATGAAGGAAGATTTTTGTGGAGGTTTGCTTATAGGAATACATCAGGAAAAGAATTTCATAGAAGATTTGGACTGGATTATGATGTGATTATGCATTATGAGCATGTAAATACAGCAGATGAAATAGAGGCTCTGATTAAATACTATTTTCAGGATGTGTCCATCTATCTTTTTGGAATAGGAAAAGAATGGTCTTTCTATAGAAATTATTTTTGCAGAAAGCCGAATATTTCAAAATGTAGTAATAAAAAAGGAAATTTTTCATGAACAGAAACTCCACAAATAAAATCAATTATTTTTTGGATAATTGGATGCCTCCAGTATTAAGAGATTGCAAATTTTTTATGCGAATCCTGCTGCGGATTGGCATTGGAAAAAAATACTCTTATTATATGGATTTTAAGAAAAGGCTGCCCACGTTAAAGGAAACAGATATTAACAAATATTACCGTGTTCTGGCAGATACATTTATAAAGCGGGAGACAGACCTAAATAAAGCATGTATAGAAAGAATCCTTTCTGAGGAGATGGGAGAAATCATTCTTGATGCGGCTGCTGGAAAAGGCTTTATGGCAGGCAGAATACTTAACAATTATCCAGAAAAAATAGTAACTGTATCGGACATTGTATTACCGCCATTTTCGGAACGGATTGATGGAATTAAATATGTGAAGGCATCATTAACAAAAATGCCTTTTGAGGATAAAACATTTGATACCGTAATTTGTACACACGCACTGGAACATATTAAAGATATACAGGGAGCGTTAAGTGAACTACGTAGAGTATGCAGGAATAAATTGATTATTGTTCTTCCGAGGCAAAGGGAATATTTGTATACATTTGACCTTCATATTAACTTTTTTCCTTATAAATATAATGTAGAGAATATCTTGAATAATAGTGCAACAATCGAGTTGCTTGATAATGATTGGTATTGTGTTGAGTACATTTAGATATCAATATTATATGAGCAAGTGCAAATATATCTTAGAGTAATGAGTGCATAATATGATTGTATATTGGAGGGAGATGAAATATTGACAGTAACATTTCATGCTGATGATTATGGGATTAATGACAAACAATCACAGCGTGTTTTGGCCTGTTCCGAGCAAAATGGGGGAGTTCTAAACAGCGTTAGTATTATGCCAAATTCAAGAAATCTTGACAGCACAATCCCTATGCTCGATAGTAGGATAAAAACTGGAATACATATTAATCTGGCAGAGGGAACACCATGTGCTGATCCAAGGGATATCCCTTTATTGGTCAGGAATGGTGTGTTCTATCACAGTTTTATGTCACTTTTATGGCTTTCAATTACAAAGCGTAGACAATTGGAACATCAGGTTGAAGCCGAGATTCTTGCCCAAATTAACAGTGTGGTCCGATATCTTGATACGGGGTATAAAGTTAGAATAGACAGTCATGTGCATTATCACATGATACCGGTAGTGTTTAAAGGTTTGTGCAAGGCGCTTAAGCGTAGCGGACATGAGGTTGAGTATATTCGCTATACCAATGAGAAATTATCATTATATTTATGGTCACCGTACGTATGGAGATATATTCATACAATAAATATTATAAAGGCGCTCCTATTAAAGATTTTTGGAATTATCAACCGTGGTACGCTCAGGCAATATGGATATGAAGCCTGTATAGGACTGTTTTTTGGTGTTGTTTTTACGGGAGAGATGTATGGGAAACATATAGGGGTAATTTTAGAAAAATATTGTACTTATGCTAGAAAACATGGGCAGAATTTAGAGGTGTTATTTCATCCTGGAGCTATAGCGGAAGGTGAGGAATTTCTTGAGGGGTGTAATGCTGCGTTTAAGGCAGTATATAGTTCAAAAAACAGGCGTAGGGAAGCAAAAATTCTAAAAAAACTTGGGGGAATTAACATTTCATGAAAGTATATTTAGTCGTAGAAGAAACAGTATTTTTTCATCCACAGTTCGTGGAAAATCTGATTATTAATTGTAAAGATGAGATTGTAGGTGCTTCACTTGTAACTGCTGTAAAGAAAAAAAATAATATAGAACGCTATATGATTGAGCATTTTTACTACTTGCATTTGTCAGAGATATTCATAATGGGAATATTGCAGATTAGATATATGATTCTCAGCAAACTGGATAAGAAAAAAAAATATACTGTAAGAAGTGTTTTAAATCATTATCAGATTCCCTTTGAAGAAGTCAAGTATAATATAAATACAGATGACCATATTGCGTACATAGAATCAAAAAAACCTGATGTTATTCTTTCATCCCAGTCTTTATACTTTGGAAAAAGAATTCTTGAAATACCAAAAAAATGTTGTATTAACAGACACTCAGGATTACTCCCACGTAACGGTGGGTTGTGGCCAGGATTTCAAGCTGTAAGAAAAGGTGAAACAGAAACCGGAGTATCTGTGCATACAATGGAGAAAACCATTGATGCGGGGGTTATACTGTCTCAGGTAAGGGTTCCAATTAAGGAGGGGGAGACGGTATGGAATATATATAAAGAGTGTTTTGAAAAGAGTGTAGATGCAGTAATAGAAGCTCTTAAAAAGATTAGTGAGAATGACTATTCATCGATAGATAACGGATATGAAAGGGAGTACTACTCTTTCCCATCTAAAGAGCAATGGCAAGAGTTTCGAAAGCGCGGGGGAAAATATGTTTAGGAGGAGAAAATGTGAAAAAGTCTGGAAGAGATTATGGGCTAGATATACTTAGACTAATATGTATAATTATGCTTGCCACATATCATTTCTTGAACTACTACGGGCCGACATATACGAATATAGCAGTATATGGACGAAAGGCGGTCCTTGTTCAGAACTTCTTCTGGGCTGGGGGAAGGGTTATCTGTAATGTCTATCTTTATGTTTCAGCATGGTACCTGTGTGAAAAAGAATTTCGAATAGAACGGATATTTAAGACATGGTTTACTGTTTTTGTCTATAGTCTAATCATCGGAAGCGTGTTCTATATTCGATGTAGAGATATGAAATTTCTCATAAAGCATTTTTTCCCGATATCCTCATGCATCGTATGGTATGTGTCTATGTACATAGGAATACTGATTATGGCACCATTGCTGAATATACTCCTTGACGATAAGTTCCGCAAATATACGCGGATTGTAGTCACATTGTTTGTGATTATGCAGTGTGTGATTCCCTCATTTTACGCTAAATATTCATATCCAGGAGCGGTCTTAAGCTGGTTTATGGTTGCATATCTGCTCATTGGAATTATAAAAAAAGACAAGATAAATATATCGCGATGGATAGGCGGAATCATGTTTGCTCTTGGATGGGGATTATGCCTGTGGTTTTATAACAGCTACGCCGGATGGATTGCAGACCCGAAAATATCCGAAATTTTCGTTGAACTTGGATTATATCAAGGGATATATTTTTCGAATCTAGCCTCGCTTCCATGTAGTATGGCTGCATTGGGTCTATTTATTATGTTCCGGAATCCTCAAACTGCGCATATAAAATGGAGGGGGGGGGTAAAGAAGGTCAGCCTTGCCAGTCTGGATATATATATTCTGAATTCAATGGAGTCACCGTGGGGAAAACTTGCTTGGGTTGAATTATGGAAGCCGGGATATGTACCAAACCACCTGCTTCAATGTTATATGATGATTGGTTTGGGAATTATTATTGGTGTTGTTATTGGGAATCTGAGAGAGTGCCTGTACTTAAAATTAAAAGACAGACTTTATTTAAATAAATATTTTGAACGTATGGAGAAAGCTATTTGTGGAGATCTAAAATTAAAAGATCCAACAGAATAAATGCATTTGATTACTCAATATGCTGAACATATTATTGATAATTATTTGTTTAATAAAGAATAGGTTTTAGATTTATTTTGTAAGCAGATGCGATAATTCTTTTTTTACCAATCGAGAGGACTGAGTTTTGGAAAAAAAAATATTGGAACTAAAATTGAAAAAACATATTGACCTATTGGTACAACGATATCCGAGATTGAAGAGTATTACTCCTTCTATTATTTCGGCCTACGAAGTAATGGAGCAAGCTTACTCTATGGACCATAAACTACTCGTAGCAGGAAATGGAGGATCGGCAGCTGATTCGGAACATATCGCCGGAGAGCTGATGAAAAGATTTAAATCACCAAGGCCTGTCACTTCTGATTTTGCCAAAAAGCTGTGCGAGATAGACAGTGTTCGAGGTCCGCAACTTTCAAAAAACTTGGAGCGTTCTTTGATGGCTATTCCTCTCGTTGCCCATGAAGCACTGTCCACCGCCTATATCAACGATGTAGACGGATACGGCGTTTTTGCACAACAGCTTTTAGGCTTCGGAAGACCGGGGGATGTATTCTTAGGTATCAGTACCTCTGGCAACAGCCAAAACATTATGAACGCTGTAGTTGTTGCAAAAGCGTTAGAAATGAAAGTTATAGGTCTCACAGGAGCAGATGGCGGAGAGTTGGCATCTACAGCAGATGTGGTGGTGAAAGCACCCGAAACGGAAACTTATCTGATACAGGAACTGCATCTTCCTGTTTACCATTGTTGGTGCCTAATGTTGGAAGATAGATTTTTTGGTGGGTATGATAAAAAAGAGGATAAAGTTTTATGAAAACTGTGATTATGGCTGGTGGGCTGGGGAAAAGGGCATCATGCATCGCAAATGATATTCCAAAGCCTTTAATTCCAATAGCTGATAAACCAATTCTTCAATGGGAGATAGAATGTCTTGTCCGTCAAGGCTTTACAGACATTATTCTCACCGTTTCTTATATGGCAGAGAAGATAAAGGATTTTTTCGATGATGGCAGCGATTTCGGATGCCATATAAGCTACTTTTTAGAAGAGCAGCCTTTGGGGAATGCAGGAGCTCTATTTAAACTATGGGAAGCTGGTAAACTGGATGGTGATTTTTTGCTCCTGAATGCCGACTCGATGTTTGATGTGGATTTCAAAAGATTCATTAGATTCCACCAAGAACATAACGGCTTAGCAACATTATTTACTCACCCCAATAATCATCCATATGATAGCGGTTTGATCATCAGTTCCGAAGCTGGTGTGGTGAAGCAATGGCTTACAAAAGAGGATATAAGACCGCAGTGGTACAAAAACAGTGTTAATGCAGGATTGCATATTTTAAATATAGAATTGCTAGAATGTTCCGGTATAAATCCTATGAATATAGATGCTGATCATAAGGTGGATTTAGACCGTGATATCCTAAAACCGCTTGTTTCAACGGGGCGCATTTTTGCTTATGACAGTCCTGAATATGTGAAAGATATGGGAACGTCAGAGAGGTTCAGGCAAGTGTCAGTAGACTTAAGAAATGGAAGCGTATCCAGAAGGAATCTCTCAAAACCACAGAAAGCTATATTTTTAGACCGCGATGGAACAATAAATCGTTATATCGGCTTTCTATGTGATATTGATGATTTTGAATTGATAGAGGATGCAGCATGTGCTATCCGTCTTATTAATGACAGTGGTTATTTGGTAATTGTTTGTACGAACCAGCCTGTGATTGCTCGTGGTGAGGTGACTGTAGAGCAGTTAAAAACCATTCATAATAAAATGGAAACCCTTCTCGGTAAAGAAGGGGCTTATCTTGATAAAATCTATTATTGCCCACATCATCCCGATAAAGGTTTTGAAGGAGAGATTAAGTCTTTAAAATTCGACTGTGATTGCCGTAAACCCAAAACAGGAATGTTATTGCAAGCTGCCAATGATTTTAATATTGAGATGGAACATAGCTGGATGATAGGGGATGGCGAACGGGATATACGAGCCGGTAAGAATGCTGGATGTAAGACAGTACTGATAAGAAGCGTTGATGGAGAGAGCAATAGTGGAGACATGGACTTTGGACAGGATGTGACTGTGAAATCGTTGAAAGAAGCAGTGGAAATGATTCTTGGAGTGAACATAGATCTGGGAGCTTGTTAGTACTCACATATAAGCGTTAAAAAGTGAAACGTTATAAACGAGAGACTGTAAAATAAACGTAAGCAAGAAATAATCCGTACCTATTCAAAATCACCAATTTATCCGACGGATTCACATATCCGCATCTTTTATTGGAAAGTCCTGCCAGGAAAGCAGTTCTTCTAAAAAGATGCGGATAATACTCTTACCTAATCCCACATAAACGTGCTAATTCTTCGTCATTCGTCCATAAAGGCATCTCTTCTTTTCCATTGTTTTGCGATTCAGGAGGATTTCCCTTTGCCATCTCTTTACGGAGCATTCCTATTGAAGGACGGGCATATGATTTTCGGGTGGTTTTTGTATCTGAGTGTCCGAGTATCACAGCAATTGTCTCGTAAGCGGCAAATAATCGGCGTCTATAAAAGGAGCGCTGCCTGTGATATCGTACAGTTAGAGCACCTTGATAATC
>QXWX01000076.1 GCA_009911175.1 Lachnospiraceae bacterium
GTACTGGCAGAACAGTCCTAAGACCCACCGGCTTTTTCCAAGTATCTGTTGGCTATAGCCATCGTCTGTCATCCTATCTAAAAGGGCTTCCGATAGAGGCTCTAAATCATTTTTCAACATATTTATCTCCTTTCTTTGGCAGGAACCAAATATCTTTCCTTCATGCTAAAGATATAGTAAAATAGGAAGAAATTCGAGTCTGTTTTTGAAAAATTTAAAGACACATAATAAAAGGTTGAGGCTTTTACGCATCGATGGAGCATGGATAAATCTATTGAGTTAGAGAATTAGTTATGCTATGATAAGACATAAGAAAAAGCCCTGTTTTTTAAGAAACAGAGCCTGTATTTACATAACTATTTACCTTTTATAACAGTCGAGCTGGACAATGAATATCATCATCAGGATTTTTCTTTATCTGACACACATATGGAATGAGTATATTGAGAATACCAAACAAAACCGGTATGGAAGTAAAAAACTGGTTGTTCCAAGGCCAGAACTCTACGTGATATATGTGGGTGACCGGAAAAACAGGCCGGAATGGATCCGGCTTTCGGAGGAATTTTTTGAAGGAAATAAGGAATATCTTGAAGTAAGTGTAAGGGTACTTTATGGGGAAGGGAAAGACGATATCATCAGCCAGTATGTAGATTTTACAAAGGTATATAATGAGCAGGTGAAGCTGCATGGTAAAACCAGAGAGGCAGTGTTGGAAACAATACGGATCTGCAAGGATAGAAATTTGCTGAAAGAATATTTGTCAGGACGTGAGAAGGAGGTTATTAGCATTATGATGGGTTTATTTGATCAGGAAAAGGCCATAGAGCAGTTTGGGAATGAAAAGAAAGCAGAAGGAAAACTTGAGGAAAAAATGGAAACGGCTATAAACATGAAAGCAGAGGGTCTGCCGGAAGACATGATTGCGAGGGTCCTGGATGTGGGTTTAGGTATCGTGCAAAAATGACTTTCCGGTGCACCTGCGGCAAGATAAGAAAATGTGGACTATTACTTTTTAGCCTTTGTATGTGGGGCGCGGAGGAATCTGCGCCCTATTTTTAAGTACCGGACGAAATTGCACCCACATTGCGACTGTATTGCGTCTGCCATAGTATTGACATTCAATTTCAACCAATATACAATGGTAACGTAAAGTTTTGTGCATGGGTAAGCATGCATGGAGAGCCGCAGAACCTTACAGAGAACCGACAGCCAGTGATCGAAAGGCTGTCTTTTTTATGTCCTACTATAAGGAAGGGAGGGAACCTATTGACAGAAAATTTAAGAAAAGAGAACCAGAAGATCCCAAAACCGGGGAATCAGTATCCAGCGCTGATTCCCCGGTTTGTGTTTACGGCGTTTCTTACAGTCACATTACTGGCAGTATCCGTGATGCCCGTGTCTGCGTCAACGATTTTTGAGGTTGCAAAAAACGCAATGCAGACCGTCTATAAAGACGTGGCGGGCATTGCAACCGTGGCGGCGGTCGTATGCGCGGCAGTCTGCCTGCTGTTAATGAATTTTTCAAAATCCGGCCGGACGGTGGATGAATCCAGGTCCTGGCTGAAAAGGATCGTTGTATGCTGGGCGGCACTGATGACGCTCGGCGCGATCGTCACGTATTTTGAGAGCATTATTCCGCAGAGTATGTTCGGCGGCTGATACGCCGGAGAGAAAAATACCAACTGTACGGTTGGAAAAATATCCGGCAGCGGGCAGGAGGGTTTCATACGACCTCTCATTTACTCCGTTGCTTTTTAAAATAAAAAAAATGCCGGCGCTCTCCCGGCAGAAAGGGGGATGCCTACGGAACTGTTAAAGAATTAATTTTACATCTGACTTGTCTAAATCTTCTTATGATGCGTTATATGCAAAGTTAATTCTTAACAGTTCCTTAACAGGTAATATCACACATGGGTTGGTTATTAGATTTATTGATTGAAAGCATCTGGGAGAAGTGTTCGCAGTTCATTGTGGATATGATGTCCCTGATCACCGATATGTTCACAGAACTTCTGTCCTGCGACCTGAGCCTGTTTGAAGAGTTGTTTTCCATAGCGGGGGATCTGTATTCCAATGCGATCATGCCTCTTGGGATGGCAGTCCTTCTCCTGATCTGTGTCTGGCAGCTGCTAAAGAGCATGTTTGGGAAAGCGGGGACTGCCAGCGAGGATCCGGTTGAGCTGGTGTTTCGGAGCGGCATCTGCATGTTTTTCATTGTGGCGGCAAGGCCGCTGGTGGATTATATCCTGGACGTGGCCGGGACGCCCTATCAGTGGATCGTCGGGACGGAGATCAAGGTAAGCGGCTTTTCCGAATATGTGTCTGCATTGGAGGCGGCCACGTCCGTACTCGGGATCGGGAGCCTGAATATCCTGATCCTGAAGCTGGTGCTGCAGTTTTTTGTGGCATGGAATTATTTAAAGATGCTGTTTGTCATCGCAGAGCGTTATGTGCTGCTGGGGGTATTTTCCTATACGGCGCCCCTGGCATTTTCAACGGGCGGCTCGAAAGCGACGAACAATATCCTGGCTTCCTGGACAAAGATGTTCGGGGGACAGATTGTTCTGATCCTTCTCAATTCCTGGTGCCTGAAAATGTTCCTGTCCGGATATGGGAACCTGACTGCGAGCAGCTTTGGGTTCACAAAGTTTTTTGTGGCGACCCTGTGTCTGGTGGGCTTCTGCAAAATTACTTTCAAGCTGGATTCGTATATGTCTTCTCTGGGCGTCAACCTGGGCCGGACAAGCACCGGAATGGGCGGTATGGGTCTGATTATGGCAGCCGGACGGATCTTTTCCCATGTTGGGAAAGGAAGCGGCCAGTCGGCTGGATCAGCTTCTCCTGCCGGAAAGGGAGAGGAAGCAGGATCTCATGCAGGCATGGGAACAGATCCTTACGCGGAGGATGCTGCAATGGCCGGAGCCGCAGGCCCGATCCCTATGGGGTTTGGCATGGACAAAATGCAGGCAGAGGAGGAAACCGGTTTTGGCAGCCATATGGAAGAGGCCGATGCGGAGCCGGAGATGCAGGCAGGCGATTTCGATACAATGCCGGACATGGAGGACGGGAGCGTTTTGGAAGAAATGGGCATGATGCCCGAAGACCCACTGTCAGAAAGCGGGAATTTCGCAGACACGGCAGACATGGATCTGGAGCCGGGAGAGCTTTCCACATTGGAAGGGGAAGAACTGGATGCAGGCATGGAAGGGGAATACATGGAGGCCGCGTTTGGATCAGGAGACAGCGTATCCGCAGAAATGGGAGATTACCCGGCGGGGCAGGAGGATTTGGCCGCAGGCGATTTAAAAGAACCGGTTATGGATCTGGGAGACACCGTAACTGGAGACGGCAGCGTGGAGGATGCCGGCCTTGGAAGCGGTATGGATGCCTTTGGAAGAGATGGCAGCCTTTCCGGAAGCGGCGGATTTTCAAGGGCGGATGCTTCTGCCAGGGCACAGGGAATCCTTGGGGAAATAGGTTATGAAACCGGCATGGACGGCACTTCCGGGTTCCACAGCGCAGACGGCAGCATGGATCCGGAAAATATCCATATATCAGGCGGAGAAAAGGAGGTTTCTGCCGGAGGGCTTACAGGCCAGGACTTTTCTAAGATTGGGACAGGTGATACACAAATTCTTCCGAGGGTTGGAGGGGAGGAGGTCAATGGCATTGGCTACCATGATTTTGATATGCCAGGTCAGACGGATTCCGCAACAAACACAGGTGCAGGTTCCCGGTATACTCCGTCAGATACAAATACAGGTACAGGCTCCCGTAGTTTTCCGTCAGATGCAAATGCAGGTGTAGGCTCCCGGCATATTCCGGCCGATACCAATGGAGGTACCAGCCGACAGAATACTACAACAAATCCAACAGGTTCCGGACCGATGCCGATGGATTCAGTTCCAAACCGGCAGTCGGCCGTAAAGAACCGGAATATAGATCGGCAGCTGACTGTAAAGAACCAGTATACAGACCGGCAACCGACCGCAAAAAACCGGGACACAGACCGGAAGCAGCCACAGGGCAGGCCGGAAGCAGCCGGCAGAATTCAATCATCGGAGGCAAAGAAACAGGAGTACAGGAAGATTACGGAGGAGCGCAAATTCCGGGAAGTACCAAAATCAAGGAAGGAACTGAATAAGAAGCGAAAGAAGAATCCGCCGCAGGAAGCTCCGGATTCGCAGAGTTAGGAAGGGGGTGGGCGTATGGAGGACAGGACAGATACCGCCCCCATGGGGCAGGCCGTAGCCTATGCATCCCAGGCGGCCTATGCAGTGGCGGCCACAGTAAAGGGAGGGGGTACGTTTGCCGGAGCCGCTGCAGGTACAGCACTGGGAGGACCGCTGGGAATGGCTGTCGCGGCACTGACAACCAACCGGACATTCTGGAAAGTGGTGTCAGGAATCTTTGCAGCCATTTTTTTGTGGATGTTCCTGATCGTAAACATGATCGGGATCATCCTGACCTATCTGGGGTTTGCAGATGCAGACTCTTTCGTCAATGAGGCGCAGTCTGCAGAAATCTCTGACATCAAGGCACGGATAGGGGACATTTTGGAAAATGAGGACTATGAGCAGGAGCTTCTGGAATTGATCCGTCAGGCAAGGGATGAAAACCTGCAGGAGATCCATGCGGACAAGGAAGAAAACTATGCAGAATATGAACTTGCCGTCATCGATGAATATGAAACAAAGCTGAAACGGAATATGAGCTATTATCTCGCAATGCTGGCATCTGGGTCGTGGGACAGAAGCAGCCTCAATTCCTTTCTGGGCCGTTCCGCTGAATGGGGGGATATGTCAACAAGCCTGACCAGCCAGTATGACCGCTATTTTGAGGAAGCCTCCCAGACATACGGCGTACCGGTGGCCCTGCTAAAGGCAGTGGGGATGGCAGAGTCCGGATTTAACCAGAATGCCGTTTCTTACGTGGGCGCGGTTGGGATCATGCAGCTCATGCCTGGAACTGCGGCATCCCTCGGAGTCAACCCTTATGACGCCCGGGAAAACATCCTGGGAGGGGCAAAGTATATTGCTAACAACCTGCAGCAGTTCCAGGCATATTCCAACGGGCTGGAGCTGGCCATTGCCGCATATAATGCAGGGCCTGGAAATGTGATCAGCTATGGATACCAGGTTCCGCCTTTTAAAGAAACCCAGGATTATGTGAAGAAAGTCCTGGGGTATCTCATCATACAGGAGCAGAGGCCGGAGGCTCCGCCAGATACAGAGGAAGCGGAAGAAGACCTGAGCGGGCCTTATGGGCAACTAAAGGAACTGGTCATGGAAAACGCAGACCGGATCTTTTCCTGGGCCGTCACCGGGGAGCGGGAAGCAGACCAGATCAAGACGGTATATTACCAGCTTTCAGATTCCGGGAAGAGGGAGGTGGAAAAGGACGTCTATGAGCAATTAAAGGCAGACGGGGAGCAGGTCGCGGCGTATACATTTCCGGCAAAGGTGCAGACGGTAGAATATACCCTTGCCCTGCTCCTAAATGCAAGGCAGATCACAGGCGGCGGATATGGCTACAAATATGTTACGAGCCAGAGTACCTTTGAACTGGTGCTGCAGGTTTTAAAACGGATGAGCGAAGGGATCGGTTCCTTAAAGGATTCGTTCTTCTCCCTGTTTTCCTGGTCGGACTTTGTGACCGGGGGAGGGACGGATTCCTATATCGGGAATATCGATGCCACCGGGGATCTCATCGCCTATGATACGGTGGGAAAAGGCGTGAAGAAAGTGGTTTACTTTAACCAGGGGGAAGAACCCTGGGGAAGCCTGCCTTACGGCGACAGCACCATAGGGGCAGCCGGATGTGGGCCGACCTCACTGGCGATCGTGATCTCCACGCTGACGGGCCAGACAGTCAATCCGCAGACAACCGCCGCATTTGCCATCAACAATGGGGAATACGTCTCTGGCGCAGGCACGGCGCATTCCTTCCCGACGAATGCGGCAGGCCACTGGGGACTGAGCTGTGAGCGTGTGGGGAAGGACCGGATGGATGAGGTCGTCCAGGCTTTGAAGGACGGGAAGATGGTGGTGGAAATCTGTGAGGCATATACCATTACCGGGGGCAGCGACGGGCATTTCATCGTCCTGACCGGTGTGACAAGGGACGGATATATCACCATTGCGGACTGCGCCAGCAGGGAAAGGACGGCAAAGGTCTACAGCGTGGATACGATCCGCTCCTATGGGCGGGATTTAAGCGACGGGGCATTCTGGATCATAGGAAAGTAGGAGGAAAAGACAATGTATAAAAAATGGAAACTCTGCGGCATCATCCTGCTGTCCTGTCTCTGGATGTGCCTGTATGGAACCTGTGCATCTGCAGAGGAAGGGGTTCCGGACGGGCTGCCTGAGATCATCCGGTGGGAATGCGGAGGCGGATATGACCGTGACGGGAACCGGATTACAGGAGTTTGGGCCTATGATACGACGGAGCAGGCGGGAAAATACGTTTTGTTTGACGGAGACGGAATGGTGCAGAAAAAGACAGACCGCTGGGAGGACCGGGACAACGCCGAAGAATATTATACATTTACGGAAAACAAGGATGGAAACATCGCACTGCGTTCAGAGGTGTTTTCAGGGTTTGATGGGGAGATTGCCGTTACGGTTGAATCCGAAAACGGCGTTTCCAGGGAATTTGTCCTGTCCCGGGAGAACCTGTATGAGTGGAATGTGCCGGCTCCCGAAGGAGCGTATCGGATCCAGGAAGTGAAGGCAATGGACGGGCGGTCTGTCTATGCGGCGGAATATCCAAAGGAGCCGCTTTTACTGGAAGAGAAGGGGCTGGTTTTAGTCTGCATCAAAGTGGACGGCCGGAAAACGCAAGCCATACAGCCGGATGAGGAAGACGCAACGGCAGAGGGACAGCCAGATGGGAAAGAAACGACAGCAGAGGCACGGGTGGATGGAAAAATAAAAACCGCAGATTCGCGGAAAGAAGAAAACAGAGACGGAAAGGATGCCATGTATGAGAAGATTGATATTAGTAAAAGCACTGCGGGGAAAGGAGGTACAGACAAAATGCATATGGATATAAAAAAGATTCTGTTTGGCAGCGGCATCGTCCTGGCTCTTGCGGCAGGGCTTGTGATCCGGGGCAGAAAAAAACGCTTTCAGTAGGCGCTGTGGGTCAAAGGGAACCGAAAGTGTTTTTATGCGGTTTTTGAGAAGGAGGTGACGGAAGATCGCACAGAGAGAACGGATGGATGTATATACCATCCCACCAAATTTTGCCCAGGAGGGAACCATATTTTCCGGGCGGGTCAGGTTTCGGAATGCATTTGAAGCAGGCTTTCTGGGCCTCATTTTATTGAGGCTCCTGATATCCATGGAGTGGGGCATACGGGGAAAAATCTATGCCGGGGTGATCCTGATCCTCCCGGTCATTATATTTGCCGTGCTGGGGGTACAGGGGGAAAGCCTGACTTCTTTTTTATTTCAGTTTGTAAAATACCTGTACAGGCGCAGGATACTGACGGCTCCAGACGGGAGATATCGGCTCAAAAGGAACCGGAGATTGAAGAAGCAGGAAAAAAAGCGCCAAAAAGGGAAAGGAGGCGGAGACCATCGGAAGCGAAGTCAGGGAATTAAAGCAACGGCTGCGGGAAGCAAAGCGGGCGGAAAAACAGAGCCAGAAAGAAGAAAAGCAAAACCGTAAGGAAGAAAAGAGGCAGCAGCAGGAGGATTCCCGGGAAGAAAAAAGAATGCGCAAAGTTCAGATCCGGGAGGAAAAGGAACTCCGGAAGGAGCTTGCCAGATCCGGGAATGAAAAGGAAGAAGTGAAAACGGCTAAGAAGACAGAGACGGGGAGCAGGAAGGTGAAGCAGGAAAAAGAGCCGGAGCCTGACCTGCTCCCGGTAACCTGGGCAGCCCCGTATCTCCCGATCCGCCAGATCAAGAACGGGATCATCCTTACGGCAGACCACAGATATGTAAAGCTGGTTGAGATCCTGCCCATCAATTTTTTACTGCGCTCCTCGGCCGAACAGAGGAATATCATGATGTCCTTTATGGCCTATCTGAAGATCGCGCCTGTGAAAATGCAGTTTAAGGTGATCTCCAAAAAGGCGGATATCACAGAATATATTGAAACAATCCGGGATGAGGCAGCGCGGGAGTGTGACGAGCGCGTCCGGCTGTTGCAGGAGGACTATGCTGGGCTGATCGAGACGCTTGGGAGGAAGGAGGCGGTGACGCGGCGTTTTTTCATGGTGTTTGAGTACCAGTCCTACAATAACAATAAAAATCCTGCGGAGAGGGATGTCATCCTTTATATGCGGTCCGTGATGCAGACTGCGAAAAAATATCTGCTGCAGTGCGGAAATGTGGTGTTGGAGCATGAAAATGAGACCCGTTTCCTTGTGGATGTACTCTACCAGATCTTAAACCGGCAGACCAGTACCTATGAACCGCTGGAAGAGCGGATACGCAAAGTGGCGGAGCATTACCGCCTGGAAAACGGGGAGGACAGCATCCGGCATATCCCGGTGACGGAGCTGGTCGCGCCCGGAAGCATTGATTTCAGCCACCGGAATTATCTCATCATGGACGGGCTGTATTACACTTACCTGGTGATCCCATCCCATAAATACCGGACCCGGGTTCCGGCCGGGTGGATTTCCCTACTGATTAACGCAGGGGAGGGGATTGACGTGGATCTGTTCTTTTTCCGGCAGGACAAAGGCAGGACCATGGAGCGGATTGGCAGGCGCATCCGGTTAAACCGCTCCAAGATCAGGGACACCTATGACACCAACAGCGATTTTGATGACCTGAGTGAATCTATCCATGCCGGGTATTACCTGAAACGGGGGCTTGTCGGCAGTGAGGATTTTTATTATATGAGTACGCTGATCACCATTACCGGGCGCAGCGCAAAGGAAGTGGAATGGCGGGCAAAGGAGATGACAAAGCTTTTGAATTCCCAGGATATCGGGACTATGAGCTGCCTGTTTCGGGAGGAACAGGCTTTTTTGTCGTCCCTGCCGCTCTTAAGCCTGGACGGGAAGCTCTATGAGCAGTCGAAACGGAACGTCCTGACCTCCGGGGTGGCAAGCTGCTACCCGTTCACATCCTATGAGATGTCCGATAAGGACGGAATCCTGATGGGGGTCAACAAGGCGAACAATTCCCTGGTCATCGTGGATATCTTCAATACCAGGATTTACAAGAATGCCAACATCGCGATCCTGGGGACGTCCGGTGCGGGGAAAACATTTACAATGCAGCTCATGGCGCTCAGGCTCCGCCGCAAAAACGTGCAGGTATTCATCATTGCGCCGGACAAGGGCCATGAGTTTGCCAGGGCGTGCACGAATACCGGCGGCGCGTTCATCCAGATTTCCCCGGCCTCCCCCAACTGTATCAACGTCATGGAGATCCGGCCTGCGGATACATCTGCCAGCGAACTGCTGGACGGGTATACGGTGGAACGCTCGGAGCTGGCCCTAAAGATCCAGAGCCTGCATATTTTTTTCAGCCTGCTGATCCCGGACTTAAGCCACGAGGAAAAGCAGCTTCTGGACGAAGCGCTGGTCCTGACCTACGGGGAAAAGGGGATTACCCATGACAACCACAGCCTTGCGGATCCAGGGCATCCAGGGCACTATCGGGAGATGCCCATTTTAGGGGATCTCTATGAGGTGCTCCTGCGCAAGCAGGAATGCCGGAGGATGGCCAACATCCTGAACCGCTTGGTGCATGGTTCCGCTTCCACGTTTAACCAGCAGACCAACGTGGACTTATCCAATAAATATGTGGTGCTGGATATCTCGGAGCTTTCCGGTGACCTGCTCCTTGGAATGTTTGTCGCACTGGATTTTGTCTGGGCGAAGGCGAAAGAGGATCGGACGGTGGAAAAGGCAATCTTCATTGATGAGGCATGGAAGCTTCTGGTATCCAATGAAATGGCCGGGGAGTATCTGCTGGAGATCTTCAAGGTGATCCGTGCCTATGGCGGTTCTGCCATCTGTGCTACCCAGGATTTGGTGGACTTCTTTGCTTTAAAAGGCGGCAAGCTGGGGCGCGGCATCCTGAATAACTCGAAGACAAAGATTATACTGAACATGGAAACCAGCGAGGCCGGGAACATCCGGGAGGAACTGGACCTGTCGGAAGCGGAGGCCATGTCCATTACCCGGTTTGAACGCGGCACCGGGCTCATTTCTACCAACAGCAATAACCTGATCGTGGATTTTAAGGCGAGCCAGCTGGAAAAAGATTTGATCACCACAGACCGGAGGGATCTGCAGGAACTCAAACAGCGGCTGGAGAAATATGGGAACCAGGCATATGGAAGGCAGGTGTGCGGTATATAAGTAAAACGTATAAAAAGCGTCCTTATCCTGTATTCGGGTGAGGGAAATGGGAAAACGTCCTATAAGACGTTTTTTATGCGTCCTTATCCTGTACCCGGGTGAAGGAGAGGGGATAAACGTCTTACAAAACGTATTTTATGACACTTTTTATGTGTCCTTATGATTCGGGCAGATGTTCAGCAGGATTGAAACGTGAGAAAAGAATTTATGATACAGGAGGATGTAGTAAGCAATGGGATATCAGAATAAACAGCGGGATGTGGAGCGGGAATTAAAGAACCTGGTCCAGAGGTACAACGTGCTGTATAAGGATCAGATATACGCTTTTTTCAAAAGAGACGGGCGGGACAGGTTTGTGGGGCGGGCGCTCAAAGCGCTGGAAAAGGAACGCTCCGTCTATCTCTGCCAGGAAATGAAGCAGGTGGCATCAAGCGAGGAGGCTTTTGCGGCGTGGGAGCGGGGAACGAGCACCTGTGTCTGGGTGCTTCTGGATGTGATGGGCAAAAAGAAGGTGGAGGAGCATTTCATGGCTTCCAAAGAGGAATACCCCATCCGCATTGTCTTTGTCGGTGACGGGGAAATCTACGATATCCTCTATGTTGCGCCGGAGGATGTGGAGCTGACAAACCAGTTGTTCGCGCGCCGGAAGATTGACGGCTGCGGGCATATCGTTGTGGTGGAGGAGCCGGAAGAGATCCCGGAGATCCATATCCCGGACGTGGTGGGATATTGCACAGTAAAGGAGGAGGGTCAAATCGAATACTATCGAAAAGACGGACAGTAGGAAAGAGGCATATTGGAAAATGAAAAAACAGCTGGACGATGCCCAGAGGATGGCTTCAGAGGCCGGGCAGCTTCTGGCAGAGGCAAGAAATCTTATGGCTTCATGCAACAGGATCCATACAGGGACAGGATATGCCAATCTGACGGATATGGTGCTGGAAGCCTCAAAAACAGGGGAGCGGCTGACAGAAAAGTTAAGGAGGCTGTCCCTGGAAGTGGTGCTGGATACCATGAGATATGAGCAGTACCAGTCCGATCTGGTCAGGATTCATGGCATCGAAGTCCGGTATCTGGACGGGATTCTGGAAGTCACGGCTCCCGTATTGGTTCCCCACCGGAAGGAAAGCTATACGGATTACCTGTATAAGCCCTTACATACCGCTTTCCAGAGATGGTGCAGAAAACAGAGGGAGGAAGGGCAGGAGATCCCGGAATATGACCGCTGCACGGTCTGTTTTCTGCATCTGTATGACCGGGAACTGCCGCTTGGCAGGGTCAGGGACCATGACAATGTGGAGGAAAAGCATGTGCTGGATGTTATCTCAAATTTTTTCCTTGTATCTGACGGGGGGCTGC
The DNA here is from genome assembly GCA_009911175.1 of Lachnospiraceae bacterium. The sequence continues at coordinate 11,699 of QXWX01000076.1, forward strand.
ATGCAGATACCTACCATATCAGCCGTCTTTCAGAGCAGGACGCTACCCGGATCTTTGTTATGGATGCAGAAAGATTCCCCCAGTGGGTGGGCAGGTTTTAGTGGGGAATACAGAAATTCTGCCACAGAAAGTCTTTCTATATCTGCCGGAATCCATATCGAAAAATCCGGGCGGACCCGCATGGGATTTTCGATAGAGGGAAACAGGCTGCAAATGCAGGAAATACCGGCTGTTTTTCAAAAACGCAGGCTTCTGTTTGTACCCAAGTATCCGCGTATAGGGTACTGCTTTTTGAAAAAGGCAGGGAACGGAAAGGATGGATCCACATGAATAAGCAGGACGCATTGTTGGTGCTCATTGCAGTCAGCGGAGAGCTGCCTGCGGACATGGCAGAGGCGGTCATTGGCTCTGCATCCTATACGGCGGCGGTCATTACGCACTTCAAGCAGGAAGGATATATACTTGTGCGTAACAGATCCGGATGCAAAGGATATGTGCTAAGGGCAAAGGGAAAGCGCTATGTCCTCTCAAAGTTTGGGGAGGAGGCGGCGTTCTTTTTGCAGGGGGCGGCTGAGACCAGCCATGTGAAAGGGGAGATCGATAAGCGGCTTCGGCTGCACCGGATGAGCAAGGTATGGGTTTTCTTTTGGAAAACGGGCATTCCTGTCTTTCGGAATGAAAAGCCGGAACTATTTGGGACGGCTTCCGGGGACTGGAGGGGGAAACCGGCATATTACGGCAGCCTGGAATTTAAAGGGCGCACGGACGCCATCAAAGGTTCTAGGGCCTGCGGGATACTGCTGGCCGGGGAATCCGGTTACATTGTCTACCACTCCCTTTCCCAGCGGATGCGGTGGGCAAAGAAAATGGAGCGCACGATCCGGAGCTGGGCAGAGAGAGAAAGCATGCGGCAGGGAAGCCTCCAGAGGTTTGACGCGGTTGTGATGGGGGACACCATGGAATTTATGGAGGAACTATTGCTCAGTGACGGAGGCGTCAAAGGGAACCTGTTCCAGGTGGACGATATCTATGAGCATTATTATTATGTGCCGGTACAGAGGGAAGCACAGATTCAGGTACTCCTTCTGACGGATGTAAAAAAACGCAGCAGGCTCCGGGGGTTTTTATGTACGGCACTGAAACAGACAAAGCATACGGAGTATCAGGCAAGCGCTGGTACGGACCGATCCGGGAACCCGGCCTATTTCTGTTATGAGCTGGAGATGCGCCAGATTCTGCGGGTCAGGCAGAATCTGGGTTGGAACGGGCAGGGAAGTATTTTCTGTTTTCCATACCAGCGTGCCGTGCTGGAGTCATTTTTTGGAAAGGAGGCCAGATACTGTGAGATCGTAACAAAAAAAGTGATGGAATATCTATGCCAGGAAGAGAATTGAGCGTTCTGGCAAAACGAGCATCATGGGGCTGGGAGGTGGGGCATGAACAGTCCGTTTGAGACAGGCAGCCCAACGGTGGACCAAATGAGCCGCCTGCAGATCACAGGCAACGTGATTCCTATAAGCTGGTATCAGACGATCCGAAAGCCCACCGGGAAACCGAACCTGACGGCGATCGTCATCCTTGCGGATATCGTCTACTGGTACCGGGCGGTGGAGGTTCGGGACGAACAGACCGGGCAGCTTATTGGCCTGAAGAAAAAATTTAAGTCCGACCTGTTACAGCGGAGCTACCAGCAGATGGCGGAGCAGTTTGGCATCACGAAGCGGGATGCCACAAACGCCATTGTGGAACTGGAGAAGCTGGGCGTTGTCCGGCGGGTCTTCCGGACACAGGAGATCAACGGGCAGGTCAGTTCCAATGTGCTGTTTCTGGATCTGGATGTAAACGTACTTGAAGCGCTGACGTATCCGGAGCAGGCCGGGGAAGCGCCTCCGGAAGCGAAAGGGGGCCGTCCGCCGGGGGTGTCACCGAAATCGGGGAGAGGTGTCACTGAAATCGGGGAGAGGGTATCCCCGAAATCGGTGGGAGGGGTCACCAAAATCGGGGAGACGTATACAAAGAATACTACAAGAGAATACAATACAAAGAATTCCTATCCGTCTTATCAGGAAACCAGACAACGGGTAAAAGAGCAGATTGGGTATGATGCGCTAAAGGCGGATGCCCCTTACGATGGGCGGATAGACGAGGTGCTGGGGATCATGGCAGAAGTGTTGGATTCCCGGGCGGAAACCATCCGTGTGAACAGGGAGGACAAACCGGCAGGGACGGTCAAAGCCCAATTTGACAAAATCACGAAGCAGCATGTGGAGTATGTGCTGCGCTGCATGGATGAGAACCCTGCCAGGGCACGCAACATCCGCGCGGTCCTGGTCACGGCGCTCTACAATTCGGTCCATACCATGTCCAGCTATTACAGGAACCTGGTGCAGTATCACATGGCGAACGGTTTTATGGAAAACATCCCGGAGGGAGGAAAGAAGGTGTAAAAAATAGATACAGACAAGGGCAAGAAGAAAAAAATGATACTCACAGCTGTAGGCTTCGCGGCACTGGCCTGCTATACAGGGGGCTTCCTGGAGAGGATCTTTACAGAATCCGCGGTATCCTTAAACCCCGTAAGAAATGTTTGGAACGGGATCTCATCAGGGGCGGGGTTAAAATGTACCCTGCTGGTGATTCTCCTGTTTGGTGCAGCTGCAGGGCTGATCATCCTGCGGGGCGTAGGCAAAGGGGATTATGATGAGCGGGATTTTGAGATCGCAAGGCAGGGGACCTATGGGACGGCAGGCTTCATGACCGGGGAGGAGCGGGAAAAGGTGCTCCAGACGGACAGGCAGATCGATCATGTCAGAGGGGTCATCTTCGGGAGGGACTTGAAGGCCGGGCATATCCTGAGCCTGCCTGTGGATTCCAGGCTGAACCGGAACTTTGCCGTATGCGGCTCCCAGGGCAGCATGAAATCCAGGGCATTTGCCCGGGTGATGGCGCTGCAGTGCGTCCGGCGGGGGGAGAGCATTTATCTGACAGATCCCAAGTCGGAGCTGTATGAGGACCTCTGCGCGTACCTGCGCTCCTGCGGCTACACCGTCCGGCAGCTGAACCTGATTCATTTGGAGCATTCCGATGCATGGGACTGCCTGGGGGAGATAGACGGCGGGAGCCTGATCGATGTATTCTGTGATGTGGTGATACGGAACACGACGGATAAATTCGACCATTTCTACGACAACACGGAGATGGACCTGTTAAAGGCATTATGCCTGTACGTGTTCCATGATTACCCGCCGGAAAAGCGCACGTTCCCGGAAGCCTATAAGCTTCTCCTCAACAAGAGCGTGGACATGCTGGATGCCATTTTTGAACGCCTTCCCACGAACCATCCGGCGCGGGGGCCGTACCAGCTTTTCGCAAAAGCGGACAAGGTGAAGGGGAATGCGGTCCTAGGGCTTGGCACACGCTTACAGATCATGCAGAACAAACTGGTGCAGCAGATCACCAGCCATGACGAGATCGACCTGTCCCTGCCGGGCCGGGAAAAATGCGCTTATTTTTGCATCACTTCGGATCAGGACAGCACCTATGACGTACTGGCGACGCTGTTCACCTCGTTTTTAAGCATCAAGCTGGTACGCTTCGCAGACCAGACGGAGGAGCGCCGCCTGCCGGTTCCTGTCCAGTTCATTTTGGATGAATTCCCGAATCTTGGGGTCGTCCCGGATTTCAAGAAAAAGCTGGCAACGGCACGCAGCCGGGGGATCGGAATGAGCATCCTGTTCCAGAACATCCCGCAGCTTCAGAACCGGTATCCGGACAACCAGTGGGAGGAAATATTAGGCGGCTGTGATTTCTCCATCTTTTTAGGCTGCAACGATATCACGACAGCCAGCTATTACAGCGGCCGTACCGGGGAGATCACGGTGTCGGTGTCCTCCACCCGGAAAAATTACCAGACGATGCGGGTCACGGATTATGTGCCGGAATATTCGGAATCCACCTCCTTCGGGAAACGGATGCTGCTCCTGCCGGATGAGATCCTGCGGTACCCCCTGGATCAGGGGCTTTTGATCATCCGCGGGCAGAAGGTGTGCAGGTTCAGAAAAATGGATTATCTGGAGCATCCGGATTCCCGGCATATGACATTGGAGAAGGTGGAGGAACATATCCCGCAGTGGTATCAGGAGTGGCAGGAAGGGAAGCGGCAGTTCCAGATCCATGAAGGGCGGGGAACAAATGGAAGGAAAGAAGCAGAGGAAACAAAAGGTTCTCTGGAATCGGCGGCGGGAACGGGCATCAGGGATACGTCACCATTCGTGGAGCCGGATTTGGAGAAGCCTGTGGGAGAGGGAGAAGAGACACCAATAAAAGAGAATATAAAGGAAGAACAGATTCCTCTTGCGCTGGATACGCCGATCCAAAAGAGGGAGCGGATGAAAACGGCAGGCAGAAAGCCGGAGGGAGCGCGCATTACAAGGGTGGAAGATTTGTTTGCGGATCAGACGCCCGTGGGGGAGGGGGACCTATGACAATGGCAGAAAATACGCTGGTGAAATGCATGTTCCTGGAATTATTGGAACGGGAATTCCAGCTTCACCTGGAGGAACAGGATACGGAGAAGATCGAACTGGCAAGGCAGAGCATTGAAATCTATGATGACGTGGAAGCATTTTATAAAGCGACCGGATGGCGGTGGGATAACCCGGAGGAGGCAGAGACAGAGTATCTACTGGAGCATAAGATTCTGGCTTTGGTGCAGGGAAAGCTCCTGTATTTCTCCCGGCTCCGGTATGAGGATGGGCTCAAAAAACTGGAAGGGTAAAATCAGATGCAATTCACTGCTTTGCCGACCGAATGTCTTGCGGCAAAGTACAGTACAGGGCATGGAAAAGTAATTGAAATGATATTACATCCAGATTGCGACGATATTGCAACGGCGGTGGAATTGACATCGGATACCGTCCGGTTTACAATGGTAATGTAAAATAGTGCGGGACACAAAAAAGCAGCCTGGGGATGGCTGTTTTTTTGTGTCCTTTCAATATAACGAGGAGGTTTGCAATGGCAGAAACGAAAAGAACGGGAAAGGGAGAAAAAGAACAAAATATTCCCAGGGCAGCGCTGTCGGAAGGAATCCTGACCATCGAGGTGGATTCCCATGTGGAGACGCCGGAAGAACAGGAGGATGCACGGTGGCATCAGCTTTTGAACGCGCACCGTACTAGAAAGATCCTGACCGGGCAGCTTGGGGGGATTGAGAAACTGGAAAGCGGATGGGTGGTCGCGGTGACATATTATAATGGGTTCCGCATCATCATCCCCATGGATGAGATGATGATCAACCTTTCCGGGGACGGAAGGGAACGCGCGGATACCTTAAACCGCCAGACCCGGATTGCCAATAACATGCTGGGCAGTGATATTGACTTCATCATTCGGGATCTGGATGAACAGAGCAGGAGCGTCGTCGCCTCCAGGAAGGACGCCATGCTGAAAAAGCGGCAGACATTTTATATGGCAGAAAACGAGGGGGAGAATCCTCTTTTGTATCCGGGGCGGATTGTGGAGGCGCGTGTGATCGCGGTGGCTCCAAAAGTCGTCCGGCTGGAGGTATTCGGCGTGGAGGTTTCCGTCCGCGCAAGGGACATGGCATGGGAATGGATGGTGGATGCCAGCGAAAGGTTTCAGGTAGGGGAGCTGGCGCTTGTTACCGTCAATAAGATACAGATCAAGTCCGCAGAGGAACTGGAAATCTCGGTAGACGCAAAAAGCGCTACCGCCAATATCAATAAGGATAATTTAAAGCGGTGCGTCAGGCAGGGGAAATATGTGGGGACGGTCACGGACGTATATAAGGGAACCTATTTCCTGCGGCTGAACATCGGCGTGAATGCGGTGGCCCATTCCTGCAATATGGCAAGCCTGCCGTCAAAACGGGATGAGGTGGGCTTTGTTGTTACCAGGATCAATGAAAAGTACGAGGTGGCGGAAGGGATCATCACCCGGCTGATCAAACGGGGCACCATATAAAATTTCCGCCTATATTTCAGATTGCAACCGTCAGGAGGAAAAATTTCAGACACATGGATTCTGTTGATACAGAACATCCGGATTGTTTGGCAGGAAAGGAGGAACATGTACATGAAGGAAATGAAAGAATCTATCAGAAAGGACATAAGGTATGCGGTTGATGGCAAGGGAAGAGGATATTTATAGGCTGATGGATCAGAGGGATCAGTCCCTGTGCTGTACAGGGTTCTGCCTTGCGGCAGTGGTGGTTTCCATCTATTTCCTGATGCAGGGGCTGTCCTGGGAGTGCATTTACTTCCTGGCAGTGTCCGGGATTGGGAGCATCCTGCTTTCCTGGCATACATGGAAGGAAAACAGGCGGATCATGGAGGCAGGGTGCTGCTATATGGAGCTGGATGGGGAATCACTGGCCGTATGCCAGCCGGAGCAGGACGGGAGGTATGAGTCCTGCAGGCTTTTTTACACTGAGGTGGAGAAGATCGTGGAGGGAAGCAGGAAGGGAATCCCGGAATTTTATGTCGTGGTCTGCCCGGATCAGGACAGGGAGAGCTTCATCCTTTTGGATGACGAGGAACAGGCGCGTCAAATCTTCTGCGTCCGCTCGCTCGGCTATGGAGACCGGGAGTTCAAAGAGTTCTATCGGAGGCTGCGCTGGGAGGTTCCGGGAAGGGTGAGGATCATCGGTACGAAAAACCAGAGTGCATGGGACAAAAAGAAATCTCATGCTGGGGTGTATCTTTTCGTGGGGGGTATCCTGGGTTACCTTATACCAAAAATCTTTTTATTATGGCTTGGGAGTTGAATCTATGAAGCGGCATACAAAAACGGGAATCCATACAGAAAAACGGAGACACCTGGTATCCTATATGAACCAGCGGATCGAAGGCTTCCAGAAGATACCGGCCGTATTGACAGACAGGGCATGCAAAATAAGCGCGCTGTCTTTTTTGGCGCTCCTTTTGGGAGTCCATACAGGACGGCAGGTCGGATCTCCAAGCCTGATTCTGTGGTCCGCCTTAATCTGCCTGTTTGGAATGCTGCACGCCTATCATCTGCTGCGCTGTGGTGAAAGGCAGGAGTATGAGATTGTGGAGGGCGTGGTCTATGAACTGAAAGGCAGGCATTCCCTCGGTCGGGTATATCTGGTGGGGATTTGCCTGGGGGACGGACGTGCGGTACAGCTTCTGATGGATAAACAGTACCGGTTCCGGATGGGCGGAAGATATCGGTTCTATTTTAACCCGAAAGGGCAGAGCGTCTTCTTCGGGATCAAGGGGCTGGATGCAACGCTTAATACAGGCTCCTTTTATGGAGCGGAAGAGCTGGAATAGACTGCGGCTGGTGCGTTACTTGCGGCAGATTTCATCGACCGCGAGTTTAAGCAGGAAAGGCCGCGAAGGCATCCGGGGGCAAGGAGAACTACGGCATGGTTCGAATCCATGCCGCCCCCTTTCGTGTAAGGAACTATGGATCAATCATTTGTACAGATGACGCAGGATCCATGTTCATCTGCAAAGAAGAAAATCACAGGCGCAGTGGGCTGTGTCAAGATTTTCTGATACGGCAGATGGCATGGAGAAAAGTCAGATGTATAAATTGTTTTTTCGCGGTTCCGAATGCCAGCACGAAAATAAAATAGAAAAAGGAGAGATCAGATTATGGCAAGAAAAACAGGAACAGTCAAATGGTTCAGTGCAAGGAGAGGCTATGGGTTTATCAGCGATGAGACGGAAAAGGATTATTTTGTCCACTTTTCAGAGATCCAGGCGGAAGGGTTTAGAAAGCTCAGCAGCGGGCAGCAGGTGACATTTGAAACTGCAGTGGACGGCCAGGGCAGGGAACTCGCAAAAAATGTGATTCCAGAAGCCGGGGAAGCAGAAGAGGAGACAGAGTAGCAGAAAAATCCAAAGATATCAAGATATAGCTTTTAAATCACAGAGAAAGGTGAAGTGTAATTTTTATTTCCACTTTAAAAATGCTGGATTCCCGGTGGAATCTAGTCATTACTAAGTAAAAAGCACGAACAAGGAGAATAGGTAAATTCAACTTATATGTTTTCGACTTAATAAAAACGGTCGATTCGGTAGGGAAATACTAATTTCCACTTTGATTTTTCTATAAATGCTTTGATAGCAAGTGGAAATGGGGAGAAAGACTAAAATCTACTTGTACCCCCGGGTAATGGAATTTAACTTTTCACTTCACAAATCACAGAGAAATACAATATATAGCATAAAATTGATTGACAAGAACCATATCTTGTGCTATCCTTATGGTGAATTAAATTTATGCTGATCCCAGAGGCGGGAAAAGCAGGGTTTTAATTTTTGTTCCGGCAGTTCTTACCGGAAGCTTACTTTTAAGCGCAGGGGCGCTTTTGGAAAATGGGCATAGATCGATCAGAAAGACGCAAAAAGCAGAAGATTCTTTTTGTGTCTTTTTTTGTGCCCTGACAGGAAAGGAGGATCATAAGTGAAGAAAATGGAAAAGAAGGAGGAAAACGATGCAGACAGTGGAAGTAAGGTGGGATGATATCAACAGGCTGGATCTCTGGGCTATCCTGAGCATGGGAGAGGACGGCTACCTTTTCGAGATCAGCGATGGGAGAATCCGCAATATCGTGGTGTCCAGCGGATGTCCGGTTTAGGATCTGTCCCGGAAAGGAGTGCCATGTATTATCAGGATGATTTTAGTAAGGCGTTTCAAAATGAAATGAGCTTCCATGAATACCTTGCCGAGACAGACGGGCGCGCCCAGTGGATACGGGTACCGGCAAAGAGCCTGTATGTTCTGCCCATGGCAGAGGCAGCAGGATTCCTGGAAACGGAGGAAGAGAAGCGGCAGATCCTTGCGGATACCAGGAAGCACACCGGGCTGCTGCTCCAGACAAAGAAAGGGGTCTATCCCCTTGGGACAACCGCCATCGGTACATTAAAAGACCGGGCGCGGATCAAAGGTACTGCGCTGTTGGAGGTAAAGACTCCTGTGCTTGCCGGTATCTTAAATGAATGCCTGAAGGTGGCGAAGGGAAATGCGCTCCTTCGGTTTTCCGAAGGCAAGGTCAGGGGGACGCTCTCAGGGGATGAAGCAGACTATGCGATCATCTCCATGCCGGAATTGTTTATGATCGCATCGGCTTACATCCATGCCGGCCAGAATGCCAGGTTCGTTTCTGGATATGCCGACCATTCTATGGCCCAGGTCACATGGCAGCTTTGCAGCAGGGAGCTGGCAGAAGCCTATGAGGAACTGATGGAGGAACACGGGAAAAAGCCCTTTGGAGAGGTTCAGATCTTCGTCCGTGTCACCAGCTCGGACGTGGGGGCATCCGGGGCAAATATTTTCATCTCCATGCTGGACGGTGGCTGCAGGATCATATTAGGCGAGGCACTTCGGATCAAGCACCAGTACAGGCGTGGGCTTGAAGAGTTTGCAGGCAACATGGAATCCCTGTTCCAGTATTACAGGCAGAAGCTGAAAAATGTCGGGCGGCTCTGTGACATTCCGGTCAGCTATCCCGTGAACACCCTGGCGGAACTCATGAAGAGCCAGGGCTTTGGGAAAAAGCTGGCGGCTGAGACCGTAGAGCGCTTTAAGACGGTTTTCGGGGAAGGCCCATGCAGCGCGTATGAGGTGTACTGCGGGCTGTGCGAATCCGTCTTTTTTGCAAAGAAGAATGGGAGCGGCACGGCAAGCCTTGTGAAGCTGGAAGAGAAGATCGCAAGATGCCTGTCTGCCCGGTGGCATGATTATGACATTCCGGGAGGAAATGCAGGATGAAGCTGACAAAAGAAGCATTGGAGATGCTGCCGGCCTGGATAGGCATAAACGGCCGTACAGCCTCTTTTTTTGGGTGGCTCATGGAAGAAGGTGCAGCCCCCTGGGAGTATGGAGATGCTTCCATCGTAAAGGTAGCCCAGGGAAACTGCTTTTATTTGTACAGCGGCCAACGAAACGGCAGCGTATTGGAGATCGGGAAAGGCCTGGAGTTTGCGGGGATTTTCCACAGGCTCCACTGCGGGCTCTATGACGTAAAGGAACCGATCCGGAAACTCTTAGGAATCGGGGAAGAACTGTATTTCCCGGAAAAAGCGGATGCAATGAAAGAAGCCGCGCGCATGGCGAGCCGGAAAGCTGTCTCTCTCATCCACAGGGAATGGGACGACATCCTTCTGGAATCCGGCTGTGAAAAAAGCCATCTGATCCCACAGATATTCAGAAGCGAGATCCGCAGATGCGCTGAGGATTATTTCCACGCAGGGAAGACGGAAAAAGAGATCTGCTTCCAGCCGAAGATCCCGGCTGAAAACTATTTTTCAGACCGCTACTATCTGTTGTTCCTGACGAAAAAGGAATGGGTAGCCGAACGGATCGCAAGGCAGTGGCTTTTGGAAAATACGGCAGTGGTTTCGCGGCAGTGTATCCGCTGCGGCTGTATCAGAAATGAGTACAGGGAGATCAAAAAGGCAGAGGAAAAGAAACACAAGATGGGAAGATAGGATGAGGAGGAAATAAATCCATGAAAAATTATCAGTATATGAACCTGGAACAGAAAATGGCAAAGATCCGGAAAAGGATGCCGTCATTGTTAAAGAAATTCCATAACGATGAGGCGGACTATGATTTCGCGACGCTGGATGACATCTATGAATCCATGACCCCGGCACTCAACAAATATGGGGTAAACTTCGATATCACCGGGGAGAAGCCGACGCAGTATGACGCTCAGGGAAGGCCCGTATATCTGACACAGGATCCGGATAGCTTCTGGAGGTATGAGTCAGATCTGGAGATTTGCTGGACGAATATCGACAGGCCGAAGGAAAAACTGCGGGTGGTGATCCATGCCATCGGAACTCATGAAATCCCGGATAAGGCGCATGGCACGGCCATGACCTACAGCTTGAAATATTATTTCCGGAATAAATTCTGCATGCGCCAGATCGACAGCGCAGCGGATGACCCGGACAGCATGGAACATCCTGAAAAAGACGGCGGCAATAAACGGAAGGAAAGTTCTGCTTCCAATACAGGGAAGGAAAGTTCTTCTTTCAATGCAGAGAAGGACAGCCGGAAGAAATCAGAAAGCGCAGCCTGCAATCAGCAGGACGAAAAAGCCGTGGGGCAGGCCGCAGGCACCAAAGAAAACCGGATAGACGGCAATCTCTGTAGGAATCCGGAACGGCTTGGAGAAAGCTTGCAGGCAGAGGAAAAGGCTGCGGAGGAAAAATCCCCGGAAGAGAAAAAGACAGGGAAACCGACAGCCGGAAATTCGAAAAACGGCAAAGGGACAAAATCGCCTGAAAGCCCCAATCCCCGCCTGGATACAGAAAGCCGTGGAGAAACAGGCCAGAAGAAAATGGCAGGTGCTCCCGATGGGTCTGTATCGGAAAAAAAGCAGGAGAGTTCCGGACAGATGGAATCGGAAGGGCCGAAGCTGGTAAAAATGCTGGCAGATAAACCAGAGGATACCCAGAAGCAGCAGGTAGAAGAGAAACAGACAGAAGTGCGGCAGGCAGAAGAGAAGCAGACAGAAGATACCAGTGGGGCCGGAGATACAAAAGACGGTTTCCAGACGGTAAAGGAAGAGGACGTCCCCTTTCAAGATGCAGATTTTTTAGATGAACTGGAACAGGAGATGGAGGAAGAATCTAAAAAGACGGAGCCCGGCCTGGAGGAGGCAAAGAACTATATCTGCCCGTTTGGCGTTTATGCCGGACGGACATTGGGAGATATGATGAATTCCGGGCTCAAGGAACGTGAGGTGGTGAAATGGATCGCCAACCACTTCCACGGGCCAGATACCGCGATGGTCAATGCGGCAAAGCTCCTTGTAGAGAATGCGGATGCAGTGGCAGAGCCGCAGGCAGCATGATGAGATTGGACATGGCCCTTACGATGGGCCATGTTTTTTAATACAGCCGTTTTTTTTACGAAAAAGCATAAAAATACAGCTTCAGGATTGTTTATGCCGGGCGGCTGTATAGGCATACCTTGTGAAACGGCCGCATGGCCATAATGGGATGCCTGTATGTATAAATCTGGAAACGGCTGTTTGAGGTGGACGGATGAAAGCAAAACCATTTACGATTACGGATGTGGGCGCGCTCCTTGGGATACAAAGGCTCCCTGGCGGTGATACAGATTCCTATCACGTGGTCTGCCCTTATTGCGGGGATCAGAGGGGGAAGTGCAGTTTTCATGTCATAAAAGGCGGAAAAGTTGCCAATGTCTACCACTGCTTCCATTGCGGGGCAGGGGGAAACATGCTCACCCTCTATGCGGATCTCAATGGCATCCAGGGGGCAGACCGTTACCGGGAGGCATATTGGCGGATACAGGAAGAGCTGCCTTTCGGCTATCAGGAGGGCAGGATGCGGCAAAGGAACGTGCTGCAGCAGGAAAAAAAGAGCCGGGAGCATTTGCCGCGGCCCGCAGATCAGAAAAGGCGGGATGCGGCCTACCGGGAGATGGTCAAGCTACTGAAGCTGTCGGACAGGCACAGGCGGAACCTGCGCAAGCGTGGGCTTACGGAAGCGGAGATTTCCAGGATGGAGAAAATGGGCTATCGGAGCACCTGTGCGGAAGAATCCGTATCGGTTGCAAGGCGGCTTCTAAAGTTGGGGTGCAGGTTAGAAGGCGTCCCCGGCTTCTTTGTCAACCGCAGCGGCGACTGGGAAATTGCCTTTTATAAGAAGAACAACGGACTGCTCTGCCCGGTCTGGTCAGAAGAGGGCCTGCTGGAGGCGTTCCAGATCCGGCTTGATGTTCCTTATCAAAAGCGCAAATATGTCTGGCTGAGCAGCGCCAGGCTGGATAAGGGGTGTTCCCCGGGAAGCCCTGTGGGCCTGTCTGGAAGCCGGGATATTCGCAAAGTCTATGTGACAGAAGGGATTTTAAAGGCAGAGATTGCCCACCAGCGGACAGGAAAGACTTATATCGGGAACCCGGGAGTCCTAAACTACAAAGAGTTGGAGTGCCTCCTGGCCAGTTTGAAGGAACGGGGGTTAAAAGAAGTCGTGGAGGCATACGACATGGACAAATTTATGAGAGTGGAATGCAGGAAGGATTATGGGATTGACTGCAGGAAATGTTCCTGTGACGGTTCGGAATGCCCGAAAAAGCAGGAAAAACGAGATAAGATCAGGAGCGGATGTGTCAAACTCTATGAAATATGCAGGAAGCTTTCCCTGGCCTGCAGTCGTACGGCATGGGATCTGGATGCTGGCGGCATGTGGCAGGGAAATTATAAAGGGATCGATGACTGGGAACTGTCAGGCTGCCCGCAGGAGTATGGGCGGGAAGCGGCATAAGTGATGGTTGGGAACAAATCAAGGACGGGAATGGAGCAACCAATATGTCTCCCCAAAACAGGAGGATAGGAGCCAATCGAATTTTATATATTTGGATGCATTGATCAGGCCAGAAATGATCAGATCATGCAAAAGGGGAACTGCGGATGTGCAGTTCCTTTTTTGCATGGCCTGATGAGGGGGCCAGGGGAAGGAGGAAAGAACCATGTGGATACGAGACCCGCCGGTGAAAAGACCGGACCTTTGAAAAAGACAGAGAAAGAACTGCTGTAAAGATGCGTTGGAAGACGCAGCGTTTTAGAGTAGCAAGGTTACAGGAAATGCCTTCTGGGAGCCTCATTTTTTGTAAGTTTCCAGAAGTGGAACAAAGAAAGGAAAACGTCATTATGAAAAAGTATAAAAAACTGATTACAAGCATTCTGGCTTTCATTTTGACCATCACAGCTCTGTCCGGCAGTTCCACTGCTTATGCAGCCGATCAGGTGTATGTGGATGACGCAGACCTGGCAGGCACCGTGATTAAGGTCGCGGACAACGGGGCGGAGCTTGTCCATCTGAATGAGCGCATCATGACAGCCGGGAGCGAAACCGTTTACTGTATTGACATCAATATGGATTTTGAATCCGGCTATAAAACAAAGCATGACGCAGCTACGGAAATGTCCCAGGAACAGATCACGGATATCGCCCTCTGTCTGGAATACATCCGGCAGTATGCGGCCTCCAACCCTCTGTCCAGGGAGCAGAAATATCTTTTGGAGCAGTGCATCCTCTGGCGGCGGCTCAGCACGTATCTTGGCTGGAACTGCAGCAATACCCATGCCGGATATGAGATCATCCCACAGAATGTGCAGGATGACGTCTATGCGAAGGCAGCGGATTTTGCAAGAAAGAATGCCAGGAAATACCGCTGTTACGGATACATTTATAAGGGAAACGGGCAGGATGTAGGCCAGTTCTTTGCAGAACCGCTCCCTGGCAAAGGGAAGCTGAAAAAAGTGAGCGCCGTCCCCGCCATTACAGACGGCAATAGCTGCTATTCCTTAAGCGGGGCTGTTTACACTGTGTATTCTGACCGCGGGTGTTCCCAAAGGGTTGGGACACTTACCACTGATGGGAGCGGGAACAGCGAAACCATCGAACTGAATGAGGGTTCCTACTATGTAAAGGAGACCACCGCTCCAAAGGGATACCAGCTTGATACGCAGGTCCATACCCTCAATGTCACCACAGGCGGCACGGCGGTTTTAAATGTCCAGGATCAGCCAAAAGTCACCGACACCCTTCTGGAGCTTCTGAAGATTGACATGGAATTAAAGGACGGCATCCCACAGGGGGCGGCTTCCCTTGCAGGCGCAAGATTTGAGTGGAAATATTATGCCGGCTATTACACAAAGGAAAACCTGCCCGCAACCCCCACCCGTACCTGGGTGACCCAGACAAAGGCGGAAAAAGACAGCGCCGGGAAAACCCATTATGTGACGGCTTTAAGCGATGCCTACAAGGTGTCCGGAAATGCGTTCTATACCCAGGGCGGAAAAGCAATCCTTCCCCTCGGCACGATCACCGTGGAAGAAAAGCAGGCTCCGCAGGGGTATCTTTTAGAGGACGCCTACCTGCAGGCAAGCGGCAGTTCCCAGAAGCTGACCGGATTATACGTAACCCAGATCACGGAGAGCGGGAACAATGCCGCCCTTACAGGCGCAAACAGGTATTCGGTTTCCGATAAAGTCATCCGTGGCGGCGTGAAGATCCAGAAACGGGATCTGGAAACCAAAGCTGCAGAGGCGCAGGGCAATGCTGCTTTGGAAAATACCAAGTATGCCGTGGCATCCTTAAACAGCAACCCAGTGCTGGTCAACGGGAAATCCTATGCCAACGGCCAGACGGTTCTGACCCTTACGGCAGACGCGTCCGGGCTTGCATCCACGGGAGACAATGTGCTGCCCTACGGCCATTATAAGATTGAGGAAAACGACCCGCCGAAAGGATATCTGAAAGACGGCGCCCATGCCGTGGAATTTGACATCACGGAACATAAAAAGATCGTAGACCTGACAGGCGATGCCGTATCCATGCACAATCAGGTCATCCGTGGCGGCGTGAAGATCCAGAAGCGGGATTTGGAGACAAAAGAAACACAGCCCCAGGGTGGAGCTACATTGGAGGGGACAGAGTTTTCCATCACCAATTTAAGCGCGCATCCCGTTCTCGTGAACAATCAGCTCTATGAAAAAGGGCAGGTCGTCCTGACCGTCAAGACAGACCAGACGGGCGCGGTTTCTACCGCAAACAATGCGCTGCCCTACGGCCACTATAAAATAGAAGAAACCAAACCGCCGAAAGGCTACCTCAACGGGGACCTGGAGCCGATGGAGTTTGATATCACCGAAAATGGCAAGATCGTGGACCTTTCTCCCGAGGAAACGTCCTTTTACAATCAGGTGATTCGGGGCGGCGTGAAGATCCAAAAGCGGGATCTGGAGACGAAAAAGCCGGAGGCGCAGGGCGGCGCAACATTGGAACATGCGGAGTTTTCCATTACCACATTGAGCGAACATCCCGTGGTTGTAGACGGAAAGACTTATTCCAAAGGCCAGAGCGTGGTCACGATTAAGACCGATCAAAACGGGCTGGCATCCACCGAAAAAGATACCCTGCCATACGGCCACTATAAAGTGGAGGAGATCAAAGTGCCGGAAGGGTATTTGAAAGACGGCGCAAAAGCACTGGAGTTTGATATCCTGGAAAATGAGAAGTTCGTGGAACTGACTTCCGAGGAATCCTCTATCTACAACCAGGTCATCCGTGGGGATTTGGAATTTGTCAAGATCTCGGACGGCGACATGAAGCGGCTTTCGGATGTGCCGTTTTCCATCACCTCCAAAACCACCGGGGAGAGCCATACCATCGTCACAGACAAAAACGGCTATGCCAGCACATCCTCCGAATGGAACAAACACACGCAGAACACCAATCAGGGGAAGACAAGTGAGGACGGCATTTGGTTTGGCTCCATAGAACCGGACGACACGAAGGGTGCGCTCCTTTACGATACCTATACCATTGAAGAGCAACCCTGCAAGACGAATGAGGGCATGGATCTCCTGAAATTCGAAGCCAGCGTCTACAGGGATTCCGTGACCGTAGACCTGGGAACTCTCACGGATGATAGGATTGAAATCGGGACGACCGCTCTAGACAAGGAATCCAACACCCATATGAGCGCCCCGAAGGAGAAGGTCACGATTGTAGATACGGTGGAATATTCCGGGTTAAAGAAGGGGCAGGAATATAAGATTGTGGGAACGCTCATGAATGCGGAGGACGGTTCGCCGATCCTGATTGACGGGAAGGAGGTCACTTCGGAAAAGACTTTCAAGGCAAAGAAATCTGACGGCAAAGTGGAAGTGACGTTTACCTTTGACGCCACATCTTTAGTAGGCAAAACAACAGTTGTATTTGAAACATTATATCAGGGTGACTTAAAGCTGGCTGTCCATGCAGATATTGAGGATACCGACCAGCAGGTTGCCTTCCCGGAGATTGGTACGATGGCGGCTGATTCTGATACCGGGGAGAATATCGCAAATGCAGATGAAACCGTCGTACTTACGGACACCATTGCCTATAAGGGCCTGATTCCTGACCAGGAATATACGGCCACAGGAACCCTGATGGATCAGGAAACCGGGGAGCCCATCCTGATCCATGAAAAACCGGTCACGGCACAGACGGCCTTTACGCCGGACACCATTGACGGCACGGTAGACGTGGTGTTTGAATTTGACGGCAGCGGATTAAAGGGAAGAAAGACCGTGATCTTTGAGTCTGTGGCATATGAGGAAAAGGAAGTGGCTGTCCATGCGGATGTGTCTGAAGAGAAACAGCAGATGTTTTTCCCGGAGATCGGTACGAAAGCCTCATGCCCGGAAACGGGAAGCCAGATGGCGCTGCCAAAGAAAAACCTGACCATTACCGATACCGTATCCTATCATCTGGTTCCCGGAAAAGAATATAAGCTGACCGGAACCCTGATGGATAAAGAGACCGGGGAGCCGCTGCTGGTTGACGAAAAGCCGGTCACTTCCGAATTGACTTTTACACCAGAGGAAGCGGAAGGGACGGTAGAGCTCTCCTTTACTTTTGATGCCAGCGCCCTGCAGGGGAAAACGCTGGTGGCTTTCGAATCCGTATCCTATCAGGGAAAGGAGGTTGCGGTCCATACCGATATCGAAGACGAGCCACAGACCATCTATTTCCCGGAGATCGGCACCCAGGCCATCTGCCCGGAAACAGGAAGCCAGACGGCACCGCCGAAGAAAGACCTGACCATCACGGATACGGTTTCCTACCGTTTGGTTCCCGGAAAAGAGTATAAGCTGACCGGGACGCTGATGGAGAAAGAAACCGGAGAGCCTTTGCTTGTGGATGGCAAGCCCATCACCGCAGAACAGACCTTCACGCCGGAAAAGGCGGAAGGAAGTGTGGAACTCTCCTTTACCTTTGATGCCAGCGCATTGGCCGGAAAAACAGTGGTCGCTTTCGAATCCGTATTCTATGAGGGAAAAGAGATTGCCGTCCATGCGGATATTGAATCTGTCCCCCAGAGCATCTATTTCTCGGAGATCGGCACCCAGGCGATTTGCCCGGAAACGGGAAGCCAGATGGCGCCGCCGAAAAAAGACCTGACGATTACGGATACCGTATCATATCATCTGGTTTCAGGAAAGGAATACCAGTTGACCGGAACTCTGATGGACAAAGAAACCGGCAAGCCCCTGCAGGTGGATGGGAAGCCCGTTACTTCGGAACTGAAATTTACACCGAAAGAAGCGGAAGGGAGTGTGGAGCTCTCCTTTACCTTTGATGCCAGTGCATTGAAGGGGAAAACCATTGTTGCGTTTGAATCCGTTTCCCAGGAGGGGAAAGAAATCGCTGTCCATGCGGACATCCATTCTCCGGAACAGAGTATCTACTTCCCGGAGATCGGCACCACAGCCAAAGACGGGAAGGATGGCGACCAGGAGGCACTGGCAGAAAAAGAGACACAGATCATTGATACGGTTGCTATTAAAGGCCTGATGGTCGGAGAGTATACTTACCGCCTGGTCGGAACCCTGATGGATCAGGAGACAGGAAAGGAAGTGCTGGTAGATGGAAAGTCCGTCACAGCGGAGACCACCTTCCGGCCTGAAACCGCCGAAGGAACTTTAGACGTTCCCTTTACTTTTGATGCCACCGGGCTGAATGGCCATGATGTGGTAGTCTTTGAGAAGCTGTTCGTCACGGTCAAGGACGATAAGGAAGAGAACGAGGCCGAGGTAGCCAGCCATGAGGACATTGAGGCAAAAAGCCAGACCATCAGGCTGACTGAAATACCAAGGACGCCGGAAGAACCGGAGGAGCCCAAAACGCCGGATGTGCCGAAAACCGGAGATACGACGAATCTCTGGATTCCGGTCTCGGTACTTATTGCGGCTCTTGTGGGGATTGTGGCTGTCATCATCCGTATCCGCAGGAAGAGGTTCTGAAAGTAAGAAGAAACTGGGAAGATAAATTAAGATAAGAAAAGACTGCCATACTGACGGGAAAGCGTTGGTATGGCAGCTTTTTTTATTTGGAGGAATCAAGAGTGAGAAAAAAATTAGAATATAGCTGGGAGTATTTTTCAGGATTATTTGAACCAGGCTTATTTATGGACAGTGAGATTATCCTATATAGCATGAAATGAAAGCAAAATATATGGAACTCTGTAAAGGAATTAGAGTAATGAATTCGTTACTTAACAAGTGCTGATTTTGATTGATCCAAACAAAATTAAAAACGTAGAACAGAAGATTTTGTCTTCCAAAACAGAATCCATGAACTTTACTTGCCGCAGGCTTCCAAACAGGTCTGTGGCTTTTTTTATGTAAAAAAGCAAACCCAAAACAGCGAATCTCAGAGTGAATCCAGGGAACAGGATTCCCAGGCCCCCCAATCTCCCTAGGCAGGATCCCGAAGTCCTTCTGCGGGCAATCCTGCTGATTCTAGTTGTTGGCGTGTTGCTTTCCAGCAGTAGCCAGAGTGCGGAGCCGGTCAGCCAGAAGGTGCTGGATTATGCCCCGGTGATCCAGCGGTACGCAAGGGAGTATGGGATTCCGGACTATGTGCAGGTTATACAGGCCATCATATGGAAGGAGAATGGCTATAGTCCGGCGGCGAAGGGCACACATCTTTTTTGATTGGGATGGAGATGGGGTGTCAGATCATGTGGGGATTGTGGAAAGATGTGAGAATGGGAGAGTGTATACGGTGGAAGGAAATTCGAATGATAGGGTGCAGCAGAGTATTTATATAGTAAGTTCCAACTTAATTTTGGGGTATGGATTATTAATATAGATTGGAAATTTAAACGAAACAAGGTTGACAGCACAATCTGTTCTCATCAGATGGCAGGCATACTCACAGATTTTCGCAGAAAGATACCGGCTATCTCGCAAGTTTGGTAAATTTTCAAATTTGTTCATTTATAGATTTATAATAGAAAAATGAAAAAGAACAGAAAGAAAAATTATATCAGGTAGCTGTAGAGTGAGGAAAAACAATTGAAGAGATTCTGGCGGTAATTACTTAAAACTAAGAATAAATCATATAAAATAGAGCCGTTACCGGAGAGAAAATCCTGTAGCAGCTTTTAAGAAAAGTATATTTAATTTGGGATTGAGATTATGTGCACCTAAAATTACAGCTCTTTTTTTACAGATGGAAACGTGGAGTTTAGCAAATCACCTGCACTAACATTTAAAGCGTCAGCTATATTGTATAAAATCTCCAGAGAAAATGGCCGTATAATATTGGGGGCTTCAATTGAGCTTAAGTGTGAACGACTCATATGTGCTTTTTCAGCTAATTTTTCTTGAGACATGCCTTGCATTTTTCGAAGTGCAGCAATTGTAAGGCCAAGTTCTATAAAACGATCTCTATTTTTAAATTCGACTTCTTTTGACATTAGGGGTATAACTCCTTTAGGTTTTATAATATTATATTATGTTCAGAAATAAAATTCTGTTTCATTTATTGAGCTATTGACTAATATATTGAGCAATAGTACAATATAGAGAGAGTAAATTAATTTGAATAATAAATAGTATGAATATAGGCAGATTGTAAAAGGTTGAAAAAAGTTATAATATCTCCTATACTATGTGAGATGAGTAACGCATTTAGTGGAGGTCAATTTTATGTTTAGAATTGCAATCTGTGATGATGATAGAAAATATGTTGATTATTTAGAAACAATAATTGAGAAGGTGTCTGATTATTCTGAAAGTTATGTGGTATACAAATATTATTCAGGTGAAGAATTTTTGGAAAGTATGAATTTGGAATTTGATTTAGTTATATTGGATATGCAGATGGGAAAGATAGATGGAATAACAGCGGCCTTAAATTTTAGAAAATGTGATCATGATGCTGTTCTTGTTTTTTGCACAGGTGTTCAATTACCTAAACCGGAATTTTTCGATGTTCAACCTTTTCGGTATTTGATGAAGTCTTATACAGAAGAAAAGCTATGTCATGAAGCTAAAATTATTATTGAGAGAATGATAGATACTAGAAAAGAAACTTTTATTGTTGTATGTAATGATGGGAGAATGAATAAAGTTTCAATTAGTGATATATCATATGTTTCAAATTTAAAAAGAGGATGTTGTATACATATATTTTCAAAAAAGAATAATCAATATTATGAAATAATAAGTAATAAGAAATTACTTGAAATATATGAAGAATTAAAAAATTATTATTTTGAATATGCACATAATAGCTATATTGTAAATTTTAGATCGATTATTGGTATTAAAAATAATCCGTAGTTCCCGCTACTTAATTCTCTCTACATCCTGGCGCACTCATCCTCGGTTGGAGTATATGGTATTT
>QXWX01000077.1 GCA_009911175.1 Lachnospiraceae bacterium
ATAGAGGTAATGAAGTGATTTTGGAAATGGTAGAAGCCTTGAAAAATAAGAACTTTGAGTTTCCGAGAGCACACTTAAAATGTAAAAGGGGTGGTCGGGGTCCGGCTCAATCTTTTTCCTTAATTTGCTGATAAAAGACATAATATTGCTATCGTCAAAAGCATATTCTTCCTCCCATACCTGTGAATAAATTTGCTTTTTGGTAAATACCCGTCCTTTGTTGGAAGCAAGAAAGAGCAGTAAATCAAATTCCTTCCCTGTAAGCGAAACAGGAATATCTTTGACCGAAACTGTACGGTTTAATTTGTCAATTACCATATCTTTCAGCGATATATAATCTGTATCTGCCGTAGAGGGATTTAAGGTAGTGTATCGTCGGATCAGGGAATTGACACGCGCCATAAGCTCGTTAATGCTAAATGGTTTTGTCAGATAATCGTCTGCCCCCATTCGCAAGCCGGACACTTTATCTTCCTCGTCGCTTTTGGCAGTGAGCATAAGGACGGGAACATTGCTTGTCCGCCGTATTTGCTGCAACACTTGAAATCCGTTTAAATCGGGCATCATTACATCCAGAATAATAAGGGAACAGCTATCTTTGTTTTCATCGGCCAGACGCAGCCCCTGAATGCCGCTATATGCAACTATGGCTGATAAATTTTCCTGCTCTACGCATTTTTTCATAAGAGCGCAAAGTTCTTTATCATTATCTATAATCAATACATTATTCATGGCGTAACTCCCTTCCATCAATCAGCTTTTTTGCGTCTTTTTGCATCAGCCGCATATACCCAGGTCTTGAAATATCCGGTATGCGGTTCTCGCTGCAAAGTATTTGTACCTGTCTTTCTTTAAACTGTATCAGTATACAATAGGAATTGCGCTGAAGCGCAAGCAGGTCATCAATTTCCTGACGGAAATTGGTGACAAATATAATTGTATATGGATACTCGAATAATAGCAAGTGTCTGATTGTGTATTAGAATGTATTTTACACCGCCATTTGAGTATGATAAAATTATGGAGAGAATCCCTTAGCGGAAGGGCTTTCTAAAATGTCGTATTTTAAAGGGGCAATACAGATATGTTGCAGATTTCATTTATTCTTTTTTTAATACCATTTTGCATATTTGCGAGAATTATGCTGCATGATCCCAGAACATTATGGAGCGGCGTTTCATTTTTCTGGATGATGACAAGTCTGGCAGTTTTTTTGTTTTTTATACTTTCCCAGTACTCAGAATGGCTTGCGTCACATGATGCAGTCGTCGGACTTCTTGTTTTTCTGTTTATTTTGGCAGTAGTCAGCGTAATCGCATTTCCGGCAGTTTTGATTGTTACGTTTTTTATAGAAGGAATAAAAATTATCCGGCATGAGGGAATGAAGCCTTCTAATTTATTATCTATGCTATTTTCAATCCTGCTGTTTGGATATCTTGCAGTCTGGCCAGTGATTGGGAGTCTGGAAAAGGGCAGATTCAGTACAATACTTTATGTAACGATTAGTTTTTCTGCTGTATATGTATTGTCACTGATGGCGATGTATTCACTATCTGCGGTTCTTAATCTTATTCATCTGAGAAAAAAGAGGAATGCGGACTATATTATTGTACTGGGCTCCGGGATTATTGGGACTAAGGTTACGCCGCTGCTTGCGGCCCGGATTCATAGAGGAATAGAGCTTTTGCGCTGCAACCAGAATGCGGTACTGATTATGTCCGGAGGGCAGGGGCCAGGCGAAGACATTTCGGAAAGCGCCGCTATGGCGGCATATGCTGTCGATCAGGGAGTGGATGCTGAAAAGATCATAATGGAGCAAAAATCGGTATCAACTGAGGAAAACCTGATGTTTTCAAAGGAGTTGATAGACAACGAGAATGCGAAAATTGTTATTGTTACAACTGCTTATCATGTCTTTAGAGCTTTAATCCTGGCGAAGCAGCAAGGAATAAAATGCGTAGGGTTTGGTGCAAAGACGAAATGGTATTTTACACTGAATGCATTGCTCCGTGAATTTGCAGGATATCTTCGGCTGACCTGGAAGAGACACGCCATTGTAATAGGCATCATTATAAGCATTGCAATAGCTTTTAGATGAGTTATTAAATCCATATTTTAATTCATAAATGTAGGCTAAAGAAGACCAGCAGCCTCTTTATTCATGCTGCAGTGAACCTCTATATATTGATAATTCCTGCAAAATAGCAGGATAATTGCAATATTCCTGTAGGATTAGCGTGTTATGCTTCTTATACATTAAAAATGAAATTCCATGCAGACGGGCATAACGATTTGGGAATTCATTTTCGATGTATGGATTTTATGGAGAAAGAGGTGCTTTAATTTATGAATTTGTTGGAGGTTAAATCAATTTCCAAGACCTACGGGGAAGGAGATACGGCTGTACAGGCTTTAAAGAAAGTTAGTTTTTCGGTACCGAAAGGAGAATTTGTCGCAATCGTCGGGGAATCAGGCTCCGGAAAGAGTACGCTTCTTAATATGATCGGTGCGCTGGATATGCCTTCCTTTGGCAAGGTATATATTGACAGCAAGGATATTTTTGCAATGAAAGAAAGAAATCTTACGGTTTTCCGTCGCAGGAATATCGGGTTTATTTTCCAGAGCTTTAATCTGGTTCCCGAACTGACGGTCGAGCAGAATATCATTTTCCCGGTACTACTTGATTACCAGAAACCAAACAGAAGATACCTGGAGGAACTGCTAACAGTGTTGAACCTTCGGGAGCGCCGGCACCATCTGCCAAGCCAGCTCTCGGGCGGGCAGCAGCAGAGAGTGGCAATCGGTCGGGCGCTGATTACCCGTCCTGCCCTCATCCTTGCTGATGAGCCGACGGGAAATCTAGACACACAGAACAGCAGAGAGGTGATTACGCTCTTAAAAGAAGCGTCCAAGAAGTATGAGCAGACTATCATTATGATTACCCACAGCCGCAGCATTGCACAGAAAGCGGATCGTATCCTGCAGGTGTCGGATGGGGAGCTGAATGATTTGGGGGAGGTGCGGTGAATGAAGAATTATCTTAGCTTAATTCCGATTTCTGCACATGTCCACAGGCGGCAGAACCGGCTGACACTTTTGTGCATTACAATTTCCGTATTTCTGGTGACGGCGGTTTTCAGTATGGCTGACATGGGAAATAGGATGCAGACGAATAATATGCTTAAGAAGCATGGGAACTGGCATATCCAGCTAAAAAATGTGCCTGAAGCCGATGCAGAGCGGATTGGCCAAAGTGCAGATGTTTCTGTTGCGGCATGGACGGATGTGGTGAATTACGGCAGGGAAGAAGAGTACCATATTGGGAAAAGGAAGGCTGTTCTATATGGGGTTGATGAAGCTTATATTACGGATATCAAGAATGGTTTGAAGGAGGGCTCTTTCCCGCAGAATGATACGGAGATTTTGCTCAGCTCTAATGCAAAGGATGCGTTTGGCGCAAAGACAGGCGACAGAATCACCATAGAAACACCTTCCGGCAGTATGGATTTTACCATATCCGGATTTGGTGAGGATGATGAGGAGTTCAATGCATTATATGGAACATTCAGTGTATATATGAACCGAAAAGCGTTCGAGAAGTACGGGCTTGTCCGAAATCCATCCTTATATATACGGTATCAGAGCCAGGCAGATATTAGCAGACATGTTTCAGACATCAAGGAAGAGTATGGATGGGCGGATGAGAATATCGAAGTAAATAAAGCTTTGATGGGGACGGGAGCCCTTGGTGGGGATTCGGGAATGCAGGAGATTTACATGATTGCTGTTATGCTGTTTATTTTGATACTGATTGCAGGAGCGCTGATGATTGCAGGCAGTATGAACAGCAATGTTGCCCAAAGGACAAAATTTTTCGGTATGATGCGCTGTATCGGTATGAGCAGGGAGCAGATTATCCGGTTCGTAAGGCTGGAAGCCCTGAACTGGTGTAAGATTGCGATTCCGGCAGGTGTCATCCTTGGTATTCTGGTCACATGGGGAGTGTGCGCCCTGCTGCGGTTTATGGCAGGAGAGGAATTTGTCAGTATTCCATTGTTTGGAGTGAGTGCGGCAGGAATTGTCAGCGGAGTGGCAGTGGGAATTATTACGGTTCTGATTGCAGCGCAGTCTCCGGCAAAAAGAGCGTCCAAGGTGTCGCCTGTGTCGGCTGTTACAGGGAATGCAGGGGATGGGAAAAATATGAGCAGCGCAGCAAATACCCGGTTTGCAAAAATAGAAACCGCTCTTGGCATGCATCATGCGGTATCGAAAAAGAAAAACCTGATATTGCTGACCGGCTCTTTTGCCCTCAGCATTATTCTTTTTTTAAGTTTTACCGTTTTTGCAGATTTGGTGAGCCTGATTATGCCCCAGAAATCTAATGATGCAGATATTGAGATTGCGAGCAGTGACGGCTCGAATTCAATAAGCAGCGTACTGCTGGATGAACTTGCAGGCATGGAGGAAGTAACCAATGTGTTTGGGCGCAGGAGCTGTTTTGATGTCCCGGCGCAGTTTGAGGAAGAGAGCCTTTCGTCTGGCGTGGTGGATGTTATTTCTTATGATGAATTTGATCTGGACTGTCTGACAAAGGATAAGGAGCTTAAAAAAGGCAGTGATATTTCAAAGGTATACGGGAACAGCCGTTATGTTCTGGCAATCTGTGACGCAGATGTTCCGGTAGGGATAGGTGATAAGATACGGGTTGGCAGTGAAGAGGTTGAGATTGCGGGAATGCTGAAAATGAATCCGTTCAGCAGTGACGGGACGTCTGGTGGAAAGGTTACAATCATTACTTCAAAAGAAACATTTACACGGCTGATGGGTATTGCGGAATATGCTCTGCTCATGGTGCAGATGGAAGAGGATGTAGAGAATGGAGATGTGGAAGCAATCCGTAATGCAGCGGACAATGAAATAGACGGTGAATATGCGTTTAGAAACAGGATCGGCCAGAAAACAGGCAACACGTATGCGGCATTTATGATTTTTGCTTATGGATTCCTGGCGATTATCGCATTGGTGACAGTATTGAATATTGTGAACAGTATTTCCATGAGTGTATCTGCCAGAATCAGGCAGTACGGAACAATGCGCGCGGTCGGCATGGACGAATGGCAGGTAACAAAAATGATAGCGGCAGAGGCATTTACTTATGCTTTCTATGGATGTGTGGCCGGATGTATTCTCGGACTGCTCCTTAGTAAAGGGCTGTACGGTATCCTGATTATACCGCATTTTCCATATGCTGTGTGGAGCATTCCAATCGTTCCGCTTTTGGTCATCGTGCTGTTGGTTTTTGCAGCGGCCGTGGCTGCAATCTACTTTCCGGCGAAACGCATTCGGAGTATGGTGGTGACAGAGACGATAAATGAATTGTAATAAATGGGCAAAAAAAACAGGAAGTCTTTTTTGAATTTTCTGTTTTTTGTGCCGTTCTGCATGTAAGGCTATTATTCAGTTTTTAGCTGGCTGCAGTTTTATAAACCAGAATGGTCAATTTCTGACATTATCGGATAAAATGATACAATTAGAATATTTGGAGGCACAACGCTAAGACAGATTCAATCTGTCTAAAAATAGTGTATTATGTTATTGTGACGGAGAGGAATAGCTTCAGGGGACTTTTCAGGATATTGGGGAGTTTTTTCGCTAGTGTATGTCTGATATTATGGAAGAAATTAGCGCTTGAATTGTAACGACAAAAGCGTTACAATATAAAAACAAGGAGGTGTAATTATGGAAAAAACAGCAACATTGAACTTAAGAGTAAATCCAACTGTTAAAGAACGGGCAGAAAAAGTATTGTCTCAGTTAGGTGTTCCCATGTCAACAGCAATTGATATATATTTGAATCAAATTTCTCTTACAGGTGGAATTCCTTTTTCTGTTTCTTTACCAAAAGCACCAGTACCGATTCATGCAGATGCCATGACAACGGAAGAAATCCATCAAAAATTGGAAAAAGGTTACAATGATATAGCAGCAGGTAGAGTGCAAAATGCAGCGGAAGCGTTCGCAAAATTTAGGGAGACTCATTGATATGAAACAATATACGGTTGAGATTACAAATGAAGCATTGGCTGATATGGATCAATTATACAATCACATTGCTTATGTCCTTCAGGCACCGGAAAATGCAATGGATCAGTATAACCGGATTGCAGACGCTATTTTGACATTGGATACTATGGCTGAGAGAATCTGTATTATGGAATCAGAACCGGAACGAAGCAAAGAGATGAGAAGATTGTTGATAGACAATTATTCTGTCTTTTTTATAATCCAGGGAGATAAAGTGATTGTAACAGATGTATTATATAGTGCATCAGATATTGAAAACCGATTAAAAGGTTAAATGATAAAATCAAAAAAGGAAATATGAAACATGAGGCAGGATATGTTCCCGTAAAAAGGAAGGTGTCCTGCCTTTTTGTATTTCTTTTCAGTTTTACAAATATGAATCTACAGCAGAGTAAATTGATTTTTCTCAAAGGTCAGAAGCCCTTCATTCCGCATCCTGCACAGCTCATTGGACATAGCACTGCGGTCTACGGAAAGAAAATCCGCAAGCTGCTGTCGGTTGAAGGGAATGGTAATGGAACTACTGTTCTGCTTTTTTGCCTCTTCGGACAGATAAGAAATCAATTTTTCCCGCGT
Organism: Lachnospiraceae bacterium; assembly: GCA_009911175.1. The sequence goes on from QXWX01000077.1 coordinate 6,661, forward strand.
GGTACGCTTTGATATATGTCCAAGCTTCTGTACGAGTTTCCTGTTCTTATCAGATATTGCAAAAAAAAGATTCTGCAGTACGATTGAATGGAAACGGCAGGCTGATGAACAGACGTTCAGCATTTTCCGTACATCAAAGAATATGACGGTGCTGTTGTCCACAGCAATAATATCATTCAGAATCGGTCCGCTTCCGGGGGAGACATAGGCTTCTCCGAACATTTCACCGATATGGATGACGTTGACAATGCTCCGGTTTCCCCAATAGTCATCCCGCTGGATGTGCAGCTTCCCTTTTACCAAAACCGTAATATGGGTCAGGTGTTCCCCCTGCCTGAAAATATATTCCTCTTTTTTATAAATACGGGATTTTGCCTGGAAACATCCGAGTATTGTATTGACTTCGTCTGCCCTTACACCAGCAAACAGCTGTGTCTCTTTGAGCACAGGCACATATTTTTCCATATAAAATCCTCTTTCTGTTGTAAATACAACCGAATTGTTTTGTTTATTGTATTATGATAGCTACAGAAAAGCAAGGAGGAGTTCATATGATCAGAAAAATTATTAAAATTGATAAAGAGAAATGTAACGGATGCGGTGCCTGTGCGGCAGCCTGCCATGAAGGTGCGATTGAAATGATAGATGGGAAGGCAGAGCTTACCCGTGAGGATTACTGTGACGGTTTGGGGGATTGTCTGCCAACATGCCCGGCTGATGCGATTTCATTTGAGGAACGGGAGGCGCCTGCCTATGATGAGGCGGCCGTATTCGCTGCAAAAAAGGCTGGCTGTCCCGGATCAAACGCAAGGACGATTACAAGAAATGCAGCGGATTCGGATGTTTCTGTTACCGCTATCCCTGTCAGCAGCCAGCTAAAGCAATGGCCTGTACAGATAAAACTCGCACCTGTAAAGGCGCCTTATTTTGAGAATGCCAATCTGCTAATTGCCGCGGACTGTACGGCATATGCCTATGGGAATTTCCATAGCGAGTTTATCAGGAACCATATTACGCTGATTGGGTGCCCCAAGCTTGATGAAGGGGATTACACGGACAAACTGACGGAAATGATTGCAGGAAATGATATCAAGAGTGTGACGGTTGTAAGGATGGAAGTTCCATGCTGCTGCGGAATTGAACATGCGGTAAAAGAGGCTCTTAAAAGGAGTGGCAGATTTATACCATGGAGAGTTGTAACCATTTCTACGGATGGGAAAATTCTTGATAATTAATTGTTTTTCATGAAAGAAATATCTATAAAAGTATCTTACAGGAATTGGTCTGACGAACCTAATCGTTCGCAGACCAATTCCTGACTGGAAAAATCTTAATGAGTGTTAAGATAGTGTATTGAGATAAAGCTGTAAATTCTCCGCTAATTTGCCTATATGCACCCCGTCTACGAAAGAATGATGAACTTGGACAGAAAAGGGAAGCATGATTTTTCCATTCCTTTTTTCATATCTGCCCCAGTCAAATAATGGTGTTGCGTTATTTTTATTTCCGGAATCTGTGTGGGAAATATGGGTATATGCGACCCATGGAAAAGCGGAGAACTGGAACACATCATTCCCTAGCGGCGCTGTAAAGTAATCTTTTTGCGCCTGTTCTGTTTCAGACGCGAGAGTTACATATTCTTCCAGTGTATCTGTCATTTCCACATTCACAACCTTGAACAATTCCGTATCTTTATTCAGATAGGTAAATGCGGTGTGAATCTTATCAAATATCACCGGTTCTCCGTCAACAAAGCGACAGCGAAATTCTTTGATCTGATTTGCGCATTTGGAAACGGCAAATACGAATGAAAATGTAAAGGAGTACCCACGCTTTTTGATTACATCCAGAAAATGTGTGACATCTAAATCAAAAGTGACACAGTATTGCGGTTGGGCATAGTTTCTGAAGATTTGATAATGCAATGTCCTTTCCCAATTAGCTAAATCAATTTTCTTCATCGTATTCTCCATCTTATTTCCTCCTTTATTTCCCAGCATATATTCTGATTCTGCGGAACGTTTCAAAATAAGTTCCGTCCGGCGTTTGTGTTCTTTCTAACATTTCTTCGATTACCCTCTGGCGGAAAGCTGCCTTTAATTCCTGGGGAACCTGTTTAAGAAACGGTACAAGGCAGGGCTGGTCAATCCAACGGATCATATCAGAAGCGCTGGGGAAATATCTGTCTCTATTTAGTTCTCTAATTGTACAGGAAGAAAATCCGACCGCTGAAAGAAAATCTGTATACTGTGCTTTGGACGGCATAAACCACGGCCATTCATAGTCTTTAAAATATTTTGCATACGGATGTTCCGCTATGATACTTTGAATCACGCTGACAAAATTAGCACAATTACCGGCACCTCCAAAATCCCACAGTATTTTTCCGTTTGTTTTTAACGCTTTATGTGCATTCTTCAAAAGCCGTCTATGGTCTTTCACCCAATGTAAGGCTGCATTAGAAAAAATAAGGTCAAATTCCTTCTCGAAATTCATCTTGTTTATGTCCATATGCGCGAAATTCAGATTATTTCTGTGAATCATTCCGGCAGTTTCAATCATGTGAAGAGAAGCGTCTATTCCCAGCACCTTTCCCCGTGGCACAAATAATGCTAATTGTTCTGTCAGAATCCCGTCCCCGCATCCAAGGTCCAGTATCGTTTCATTTCCGTTGAACGAAAACTCTGAAATCAGGTCATTCCCCCATTCTTTTTGGTGTTTTGAAGCAGTTTTGTATTTCTCTCCGTCAAATTCGAATGTATCCATGCAAAATCCCCTACTCTGATATGTTTTATTGAATTATACTTCTTTATATAATATAGTTCAAATATATGATTTTTATAAAATATATAAATTGTAGTTATGGAGTGCACAAAGAAATAATAAAAAAGGAAGACGCTTGCTCATAAGAGGAAACATCTTCCCCTTTCTATAGGATTGTATGATAGCGGGCAATGTTCTTCCAGTTATTCGGGAAACCCATTTGCTCCAGCAATTCGGTTTCAGTAATGTAAATGAACTTTTTATTTAATTTCCCTATTTCCAAAACAAGTTTTCTTTTGAAGTTAGAAAAATCTTCTTTTGTTAATAAGTAGCGGAAAGCAATGACAACAGCAAACAAATCCTGTTTTCCATAGGCATCCTGGTTTCTCTTTTTGGGGATTCTCCGTGGGCACAGGCGTTTTGATGCCGCCATAGTAAAATCTCCTGTAATGTAAAAGAGGGAGATACCCGTCGGCTCTCCCCCGCCTGTGGGCTTCACAAGTTTCCACAGAACGATCACTGAGTTTAATATAGCAGAACGTTGAATTATACATCTCTATATAATATAGTTTAAATATATGGTTTATAAAAGATATATAAATTATAATTATGGAGGAGTTATGAACACATTTGATAATCTCACAAAATACAAGATATTTCTTTCTGTTGCTGAAAAGAAAAGTATATCCAAAGCGGCCGCTTCGCTGTATATTTCCCAGCCGGCAGTAAGCATCACCATAAAGAAACTGGAAGAGAATCTTAACACCACGCTTTTTATCAGAAAATCAAAGGGAGTGGAGCTGACAGAGAAAGGAAGACTGCTGTATGACAGTGCGAAAAAAGCGCTTCAGATGCTTTCGGATACGGAAAAAAGTCTTAAGTCTCCCTTTTATGCAGGACATTTGCGCATAGCCACCAGCAATGTGTTGTGTAAACATTTTCTCAGGTCTTATCTGAAAGAATATTTGAGCTTATATTCTGATACAGATCTGGCAATCACATGTACGTCCTCGGCAGAAGCATTTGTTATGATTGAAAAGTGCAGCATTGATCTGGCGTTGGTAGTGAAGCCGCCAAATCCCGAAAGGTTCATGTATCATTCCCTGGGGATGATTGAGTATATTTTTGTCTGCACGCCGGCTTATAGGGAGAAATGGGACTGCCAGAATGATGAAATATGCGAATATGCGAATATCATGCTCCTTGATAAAGATAATATATCCAGGAAGCATATTAACACTTACTATGCAAAAAATAATATCATTCCCCTGCATATTCTTGAGGTAAATGAAATGGATATGCTGATTGAATTTGCCAAAATGGGGATTGGAATTTCCTGTGTTGTGAAACAGTTTGTAGGGCAGGAGTTAGAAACGGGCTGCCTGATGGAAATCACCTTGTCCAATCCTGTTCCGCCTCGTGAAATCGGTTTTTTATATCAGGATATACAGCCGTTCAATGACAATATTCTGAAATTTATCCATGCAAAACCTGTCGCTAACGGTGTTTCTATATCTTGAAGGAAAAGGAAACATTTACATTTTTCTCTTGACTTTAAAATCCTACATATGTAATATTAATTTTGAGACAATAGCTTAATAAATTTTTTGACTTTAAATCCTACATGCGTAGTATTTCTTTTGAAGCCTATAGATACGCGGGATTTAGAACAGATGAATGGAGGCAGATATGAGGTTTGAAGGAAAAGACAGGTACAAGCAGAAGATGGGAAGAAACTGGTTCGTTCTTCTTCTTATCGTGCTTTTGAGTATATCCGGATGTGCTGATACATCCCAGACGGAATCTGGAGATGATGAACAGGGGAACGGGGCGGCAAAGTCCGGGAAGGAGGCCCAGGAGAAAGCAGACCCAGTGATCGAGATTGGATATGAGCTTTTTAGAGATGCTGAGGAAGCAGGACGTATGGAGGATTTGGAAATGTTCCGCAGTATTGTAAACCAATTTGGTAATCATGGTTATGCGGCCGTTGACGGAAGGAACCAGATTGACATGGCAGAACCGGAGCAGGTCATCAGCTTCTGCGGGAAAGTAGACGCGAAAGAGGAAGGAGAGCTGACCATTCTTAAAATCAATGACCTGGAGGGAGTCTTGGACGGGATTGTGAAATATGACCTGAAGACAAAAGACGGAGAGGTAGAAGCAACCACCAGTTATTACAAGTATAAGGATCAGGACATGGAAAAGGTGTCTACAGCCGGTTTTCATGCGGACCGGTGGGAATACACGGAGGACGGATATCTGATGTTTTCCGGCAGTTATTTTTCCGAACAGTTATATGTGCTCACTATGAGTGAAGCCAGCGAGTATGCTGCGCTTAGGGTGCTGCCTTTAGACGAAACATGCAGGGAGCTGAACCGGCAGTATATCCTTCCTGCCGGTTATGAGAGGAATAACCTGTTTCTGGTGGATTGGAATGAGAATGATTTTGGGACGTTGGATTTCTATGATCTGTATGACCTGTTTTACCCCAGGGTAAACGGCGGGCAGATCCCATATGGTATGGACGATAACTTAGGGGTCGGCGCGGTATACAGGATACCGGAGGATGAATTTGAGAACGTCATTCAAAGATATATCAACATAGACAGCGGTACATTGCAGTCAAAAACGGTTTTTTATCCGGAGGATGGGACGTATGAATATAAGCCGAGAGGCTTTTATGAAGTGGAATATCCGGAGTATCCATATCCGGAAGTAGTTCAGTATACGGAAAACAGTGACGGAACCATAACGCTGACAGTAAATGTGGTATTTCCTTATGCAGGCATTTCCAAAGTATATGCCCACGAGGTGGTGGTCCGCCCTTTGGAAGGCGGAGGGGTGCAGTATGTATCTAACCGGGTTATACCGTCAGAGGAGAATCAGGAGGGAACCTGGCATAAGCCTCGTCTGACTCCGGAACAGTGGGAAGAGATGTATGGAGGCATGGAATGATGGAAAATGTGAAATGGCTGATTCAAAAAAAGGGCGTTTTCATCATAGAATTGCTGGTTATTGTTATCGCCTGTGTCATAGTTTTAAAAGGACCAAAGCAGAATAATTCAGGAGAGGAAAACATAGAGGAAATCAGGGCGCAAAAGGCAGAAGTTCCTGTTAATCATATGGAAGGAATAGATGCTGACGAGATAGACGGGGACGAAATAGATATCGGCAATATCACTGCAAAATCTTCTGATTCCCAGGCGCCAGTTACCCAGGAGAGGAAAGTCTGCCTTTTTACAGAGGAAGAAAAGAAGAAGATTCAGGAGACGGCTTTGACGGCAGCAGAGCAGGTAAAAGGTATCTATCAGAATATAGAGGTCGCTGACGGCCCTGCTTTTTCATCGAATATTGCAGAGTTTACAGGCGAGCAGTGTAAGGAAGTGGTCTCACTTCTTGGACAGGCGGGGTTTGTAAGCATTACGGAGGACTGCAATATGGTAAATCCGGAAAGGCTCCACGCATTTTACGCCGATTATCTGAATCAAAAAGAGTCCATGTTCACAATCTTCCAGGTGAATCCGGATGGCCTGATCGGTGCATTTACTTTCCTGTACAGGATGGATGAACTGCAGACCTATTATGTAGGGATAGGCTGGCAGCAGGGAGGCATACCTGAGATAAGGAGTACTTTGGAAAACAGCATAGCAGAAATAAAATTAACAAAAAAAGGATATTTTATCTATTCTTATGAAATCCTGATTCCACATTCAAGCCTGCGCCAGTGCTTTAGAACAAGTCCCATATCAGATAAGTGCAGGGAATTAACCAAAAAGTATTTATCCGGCCTAAGCTATGTTAATTATAATATGCTTGTGACGAACTGGGACAGCAGCAATGTGGAGGATATTCTGATGCCTCGTATGTTTGAAGATATTTATCGTATTTACACAGGTGAGATTTTCAGAACGAAGGACAGGACTGTCCCTGCAGAAGTGTATGAACGGGTCATGACCGCATGTTTTCCGGTATCTGTAGAACAGGTACGAAAGGTATGCGGCTATGATGCAGGCAGCGGCAGTTACCCCTATGAAATGATATATGCAAGGCCATACCCGCCTTTTGGAGAAGTGGTTGATTATACAGAAAACGGTGATGGAACGATAACGCTGTTTGTCGATGGTGTATGGCCGGATTATGCGTTTACCAATAGGATTGTTGTACAGCCGTTTGAAGACGGGACTTTTCGGTATCTCTCTAACGTGATAGAGCAGAAGGAGTTGGAAATTCCGGTAATAGAGTGAAAGGAAGATAATATGCCGTTGCAGAAGAAATGTATTTGGGTTATGGTGTTTGTGCTTGCTGCTATTTTGTGTGCTTGCGCAAAGAGTCCGGACAGGAAGGAATCTTCTTTAGAAAAAGAAACACAGAAAAGGAAAGAAGATGCAAAACAATGGGAAAGAGGCTACAATCTTCCGGTCGATGATAAGGAAAGGGAAGAGGCAGAGGAGGATTGTATCAGGATGGCGGAGGCGGTTTCTGATGTGTACACTTTATCAGACGGATTCTCTGATGAGACCATTCAGATGATGCAGGAGAAAGCCGGGGAAACAGGGGAAGCGGTCCATTCAACTCTGTTGTATTCCAATATGGAAAATTATGAGAAAATGGATGGCTTCTTGGAAGAATGCATAAAAGGAAACAGTGGATTTGCGGTAGTTTATGAGATACAGTCTGATGGAGGGATAGGAAGAAGAAAATATACGTTTGACGGGAATGATATGTATGTCCTAAGTGCAAGGGCAGCGTGGCGGGAAGACAACCATCCAAGGGTGGAGTATATTTCTTATACCAAAATAAAGGACTGGAGTTACACAGACAAGGGCTGGTTCTGTTATGAAATGTGCGTTCCCGAACCGCCGGAAGTAACGGAGATCGTGGATGGAAGCTGTCTGCTCCGGATAAAACCAATGACTGAGGAACAAAAAGAGCTGTCTGAAAAATGCGTCCGAGATATCGGGTATAAAGGGAATAATCTGCTGTGTTCTGATTGGGACGCAGAACATATGGAGAAATTGGATTATAATGGACTGTATGAATATCTGTATAATATGAAATACCAGGAGACCTTTTTGCCCGCAGATGATCAGGATGGGATCCCGCAGGATGAGTTTGAGAGTCTGCTCATGGAGTATCTGCCAGTGACAGCAGAACAGATACGGGAATATGCCGCATTTGATAAAGAAAGCCGGAGATACACGTGGGAACGGCTAGGATGTGGAAATTATGATCCGAATTTCTTCGGGACATCGCTTCCGGAGGTGACGGATATCAAAGAAAATGAAGACGGAACGGTTACGCTGACCGTCGATGCAGTGTGTGACATGGTTATATGTGATGACAGGCTCATAACCCATGAACTGACCGTAAGATTTGCAGAAGACGGCAGTTTCCGCTATCTGGGCAATCGGATTCTTGGTGACGGGATCAGGGAAATCCCAGAATACTGGTATCGGGTTGGGGGCAGATAAAAGGTTTGGATATTTATAGGATATTGACTTTAGATATTTATTCTGCTATGATGAAAGCATGTACTTGCATGAAAGGATATTATTGATGATAAAACTGCAGAGAGGGGGAGGAGAAAATGGATGAGACAAGCCAGAAGATCATCGATGCGGCGATGGCATTAGTCCGAGATAAGGGATATGTCGCAACAACCACAAAAGAAATTGCAAGGGTAGCCGGTGTAAATGAGTGTACCTTGTTCCGCAAATTTGAGAGCAAAAAGGATATTGTTTTACAAGGGACAAACCAAGCGGGCTGGCGGGCGGATGTGACACCGGAGATTTTTGAAAATGTTGAGTGGGATTTGCAGGCAGACCTGAAAATGTTCATGGGGGCATATATTGACAGGATGACGCCGGATTTCGTGAATCTGTCAATCGGTCTGAGGGCGCCGCAGCTCTATGAGGAAACCAAAGAGCTTATCATGAAGGTTCCCCAGGCATTTTTGAGGACATTTACTGATTATCTGAATAAAATGTGCGCGATGGGCAAAATACCGGAGAAAGATTTTGAGGCTCTGGCATTGACTGTATTTTCGGCAACATTCGGCTATACATTTCTGAATGCATCGTTCGGAACAGAGCTTACAGAGATTGAAAAAGACAGGTACATGAAAGAAAGTGTGCAGATGTTTGTAAATGGAATCGATCCGTAAGATTTGGCGCTGTCAGATGGCAGTGCCAAAAAAAGAAATATAATGCGTGCAAGCACACGCATTGAAGAATGGAGGATGCTATGAAACAGATAACAGGTGCGGATTTATTTGTAAGGGCGCTAAAAGAAGAAGCAGTTGACACATTGTTCGCTTATCCGGGGGGACAGGCGATAGATCTGTTTAATGCACTGTATGGAGAAAAAGAAATAGATGTGATCCTGCCTCGCCATGAGCAGGGGCTGATCCATGCGGCAGACGGTTATGCACGTTCTACGGGTAAAGTTGGTGTCTGTCTTGTAACAAGCGGGCCAGGGGCTACGAATCTTGTCACAGGGATTGCTACGGCAAATTATGACAGCGTTCCGTTAGTATGTTTTACGGGCCAGGTGGCGACAAACCTTATTGGGAATGACGCCTTTCAGGAGGTAGACATTGTAGGTATTACAAGAAGTATCTGTAAATATGCCGTAACGGTACGAAACAGGGAAGATTTGGCGGAAACAATCAAAAAGGCTTTTTATATTGCAAAGACCGGAAAACCGGGGGTAGTGGTTGTTGATCTGCCAAAGGATGTCCAGCGGGCTTATGGCAGTGATTTCTATCCGGAGGAAATTGCGGTCAGAGGCTACAAACCAAATACCTCCGTACATATGGGACAGTTAAATAAGGCGCTGGACATCTTAAACCATGCGGCGAAGCCTGTGTTTCTGATTGGCGGCGGAGTTCATATTGCCCATGCAGAGAAAGAGATGACACAGCTTGCAGAGCTGACAGGTGTGCCTGTCATTACGACAATCATGGGAAAAGGCGCAATTCCGACAACGAACAGTTTCTATGTCGGCAATATAGGAATTCATGGGAGCTATGCCGCCAATGCAGCGATCAGTAATTGTGACGTCCTTTTTTCCATAGGGACACGGTTTAATGACCGCATTACGGGGAAAATAGAAGAATTTGCGGTAAATGCAAAGATTATCCACATTGACGTGGATGCGGCATCTATTTCCCGCAATATTGATGTGGATGTTCCGATTGTAGCTGACGCGAAAAAGGCCATAGACGCTTTGCTCAAAAAGGCAAAGCCCCTTCATATCTCAGAGTGGACGGATAAAATCAGCCGTTGGAAAAAGGAATATCCGATTGATATGGGGAAGGTTGGTCTGACGCCGCAGATGATCATTCAATCCATAAATGAAGGGTTTAAAGATGTTGTTGTCGTTACGGATGTAGGGCAAAATCAATTGTGGACAACACAGTTTCTTGATAGCGGTGAGAATAAACAAATGTTGACATCGGGCGGTCTAGGGACAATGGGGTATGGTTATCCTGCGGCAATCGGGGCAAAACTTGGCAATCCGCATAAGGATGTTATTGTCATATCCGGCGATGGCGGTATGCAGATGAATATCCAGGAAATGGCGACTGCGGTTGTTTATGAACTGCCAATCATTATCTGCATACTGAATAACGGATACTTGGGGAATGTACGGCAATGGCAGGAAATGTTTTATGAAAGGCGGTATTCGAGTACCTGTATGCGTTATCGGAGAAGCTGTGAGATTGGCTGCAGCCAGCCTGGTTATGATTGTCCGAAATATACGCCAGATTTCATTGCACTGGCAGAAAGCTATGGTGCAAAAGGAATCCGCGTCACAAAGGCAGAAGATATAAAAACAGCTTTAGACAGTGCAAAGCAGAATACAAAAATGCCTACGGTGATTGAGTTTATCATAGACAGAGAAGCCAATGTCCTGCCGATTGTTCCGCCGGGAAACGCCCTGAATGACATGATTTTAGAAAGAGAGGAAAACAGGGAATGAAAAAGAGATGGATTTGTCTGTTTGTTGAAAATGAAATAGGTGTACTCGCCCGTATTTCGGGTTTGTTTTCCGGAAAATCTTATAATCTGGACAGTCTGACAGCCGGAGTTACTGAGGACAGCACCATATCACGGATGACAATCAGCCTGACAAGTGATGACCGGACTTTTGAGCAGATAAAGAAGCAGCTTAGCAGGAGTGTTGAGGTGATCAAAGTGGTAGATTATACAGATATACCTATCCACATGAAAGAAATTTTATTTGTTAAGGTGAAGCATTGTTCAGATGCGGACATAACGGAACTATTCCGGATTTCAAAAGTATTCGGGGCTGCAATAATTGACTATGACGGCGCTACCGTCCTTTTGGAATGTACCCAGACAGAAAACAGGAATGATGATTTAATCGCATTGCTGAAAAGAAAGTTTGTAAACAGGATTGAGATTGTAAGGGGTGGAAGTGTTGCGGCTGAAGCTGTCAGTGTCTCGGAAAGATAGAGAAACCGTACAGGAGTCAGCCGCTGCTATGAAGTGAAACAATAGTATCAAGGGAAAAGGGGCTCCTGAGAAAGGCAGTCCCTTTGTTCCTGCAGGCAACGAGCCAAGTGGGCATATTTGTTGTATGGACATTTGACTTTCTATCCAGAAGCTCCTTAATGCCATATATTTATCTTAGAAAGAATGTGCTGCGTTATTTCTGCCGCGCTGTTGCCGGAAGCATCGTCATTCGCGGCGATATTTGCTGCAAAGAACCACGTATTGTCAGGGGCTTCCACATATCCTACAAACCATCCGTTTACATCCTTGCCGTCGATACAACCGGTGCCGGTTTTTCCATAGAGGTTTCCGGCTTCGGAAGAGGACAGGAGGATAGAGTCCTTTACTGCATTAACATTTTGGATGCCAAAGCCGAGGTTGTTTTCATAAAGCTTTCGCAAAAGCTCCACCTGTTCGATGGGGGAAATCTTTAAAGAAGATTCCATCCAGTAGGAGGAGAGGCCGCCTTTGGTATTCTCATTGCCGTATCTGATTTCCCGGAGATAGCGGTCAATGCCAGAGAGTCCAAGCTGTTTATCTATTTCCTGAAAGTACCAGTTCACGGAAGCGCTCATGGCGGACTGCAAAGTCTGGTCAGCGTTCCATTCTTGGAACGAATAGAGTTCATGGTTCCATTCCATGGCGGAAGCTTCCGGTGTAATGGCACCGGCCTCCAGCCCGAACAGGGCGTCATAGATTTTATAGGTAGAGTCAGGAGAGACCCGCAAGGCGGCACGGTCCATATCATAGATATTCCACGTATCCTGTGCCATGTTGTATAGGACGAAGCTTCCTTCGTATCCCTGAAAGCAGGAAGACAGATCTATGACGTTGATATTTTTATGAGATGTATCCCATCCATAATAATCATCCTTTGCTGCATTTGCAGACAGCAGGGGAGCCAGGCTTGTGAGGAGAACTGTTACCATCAGGAATGCCGTCATGCCTGTAAGCCGTTTCTTTGCGGTGGGCGTCTCGTAGGCGGCGATATTGAGGATACGCCGCTTCATCTGTGACATGTTTCCGCTTAATCCGGCGGCAAAGGGAAAAGCAGGGCGGGACAGCTTTTCGGCAAAATGGATCAGCGTCATTCCGTAATCCTCGTAGGAATCTGGTTCAAGCATATTCAGTACGGACGTGTCGCAGGCGATTTCCCTGTCATTTCGCATTTCCTTAAGTGCAATCCAGACCATGGGATTGAACCAGTAGAGGATTCCCGTGAGGGTCATCAGATAGCCTGCAAGCGCGTCTTTGTGCCTGTAATGCTGCAGCTCGTGCAGCAGCATGTAGCGGATCTGGTGAAGCCCGTTCATTCCGGATGGACTTGAACCGCAGGACGCTTGGCAGAATTTGTCGGTATCTATCTTACTGTAATCGGAGATGATGTGGATGGGAAGATAGATATGCGGCCTTAGGAACCCTATGATAACCGGCGACTGCAAAAATGCGGTACTGTATATGGGAATCTCTTTTCTGATATGGAGTTCTTTCAGGCAATGGCGGTATAGTCTGCGGATTGCCGGATTTTGGAGGGGAAGGGCAGATTGTCTGATGTTCTGCAGGCGGAGGGAGGATCTGGCTGTCAGAACAACCATGACAAGGATACCGGCGAGCCAGATTCCCAGTAAAATGGTTCCGGCAATGGATGGCGTCTGATTGCTTATGGAGAGAGTAAAATCATTCAGCCAGCCCGAATCTCCTGCAGGAGTCGTCACATCTCCTTGATTTACAATGTTTCCGGTATCGGGCAGGGCGGGGTTACAAAATGCCAAAAGCCGGGCAAGAAGCATTGGAAAACCTGTCAGGCGAAACGGCAGGAACGGAACGGTAAGCAGGCCGAGCAGCAGAAACCACAGGTGATACTGCATCCGGCCTGACAGGATATTTCTCAATAAATGCCTGGCGGCCAGAAGGATTCCAACCAGGGCACAGATGAATAGGTTACATATAAGAAAACGAATCATAAAATCAGCCATAGGTATTGTCTCCTTTTTGTTTCCTTAACCCGGACAAGCCGGAGCGCAAGATTTCGTTAGGAACAGTTCCTGACGAAAGTTACAAACTCATTTATCCTTTTTTACAGAAAGCAGGGTGCGAAGCTGTTCAAGCTCCGTATCGGACAGACCGTCATTTTCTATGTATGCGGACAGCATGGCAGTAATATCCCCGCCGTAAAAGCGTTTCAGAAACGAACGGCTTTCCTGGCCCACATACTCCCGTTCCAATACAAGCGGGGTGTAGACGAATACCCGGCCCTGTTTCTCATAAGAGAGGGCGCCCTTTGTCACCAGACGCTTGATCAGGGTCTGTATGGTCTTGGGGCTCCAGGCGGTGGTTTTCAGTAATTTTTCAGTGATTTCATTGGTATTGATGGGTGCGTGTTTCCATACGACCTTCATCACTTCATATTCAGCTTCGGAAATCTGCGGCAGAGCAGACATGGTAAATCCCTCCAAATCTTACGTGCGTAATAAAGATATTATAGAGGGGATTCAGGGGATTGTCAATGTAGAAGAACATAGATCAGATCAATTAGGTTTATAGGTTTATTGGATGGAGTGAGCATGTTTCAGCAGATCCGTTTTTATTTGTATGAAGGCATGGTAGTATCTTTGGTTTAAGAGGTGGATGGAATAGTTTACATATAAATTAAAATGATGATAAAATGAACGAAGGTGGAAATATGAACCTATATTTCGAACTATTAAAAAACCGGTCTTCAACATGGAAGATGTAAATGTGTTTTACAATAATATAGATAGCGCACGTTCGGCGATCAAGCGATTGATGAAAGAGGGAATGGTGGCCAAGATTCGTAATAATATGTATACCTGCGTTAGCGGAGAAACTGGCGCACCGGTTGCGAATCGTTTTCAGATAGCCAGCCACATTACGCCAACATCATATGTGTCTCATCATCCAGCCATGTAGTATTATGGAATTACAGATCAAGTCTATTATGATGTGTATGTATCATCAAGGACTAGCTTCCGGAATTTTACATTTGATGGTTATACGTTTTGTTTCGTAGCGTCAAAAAATTCAGAGGGTATTGAGAAGCCTCCTTATAGCGGAGGTGTTGCAGTGACCAATTTGGAGCGAACCATTGTTGACAGCATTAAGGATATGGACAAGATTTCGGGCATTGAAGAAGTGGTGCAGAATGTGGAAAGTATGCACAGAATACAGGAGAAAAGACTGATCAAGTACCTGGAACTTTATCAAAATCAATTCTTGTATCAGAAGATGGGATATTTATTATGGCAGCACAAGGAACAAATGGGATTGACTGATTCATTTTTTGTAAAATGTAAGAAACAAATAGGCAAAAGCAAGCGTTATCTTACACGTGATCAGGATGGCGGCTGCTATGATGATACTTGGAAACTGGTTGTTCCGGATGATTTGCAAAATATGAAGAATGGGGTAATGATGGATGCCGATGTATAATAAAACAGAGATTGGACGTATTGCACAGTAGCATGGATTTGTGAGAGATACCTTTGAAAAGGTCTTGCACTTGAAGGATGTATTGAATTATCTGAATGAAGAAGAATATCTAAGAGACCATCTGCTTTTAAAAGGTGGAACAGCTATCAATCTGGCGGTGTTCAATCTACCACGTTTGTCTGTGGATATTGATATGGATTACACACCAAATGATACGAAAGAAGAAATTGTGGAAAGAATTAAGGAACATCCGATGGCAATTTGGAAATGCCAACAATAACATATTGAGTTTGAAGTGATGACTGGTAGACTGAATAATATAAAATTTGCAAAAACCGCCCTTTATTCAGCAAAAAGGGAATGATTTGTTATAGCCAGGCATTTATTTTCATATGTTCTACCTGACAGAAGAATTGTAAAGCATATTATCAGGAAGGGAGAACGATAGAGTATATGAAACGTACTTTACAGAAATGCAGCGTATGTTTTTTATCAGCGCTATCCTTGGCAGCCGTTGGGCACGTGGTTGGGGAGATGAAAGCAGCAGTGTATCCGGCCGGCAGCAGGGGAGTAAAAGTGCCGTTTGCCAGGATTGAATCTCAGGAACAACCGGGGGCGGCTGATGGGGAGCCGTATGCGTATACGGAACCGGAGTGTGTCCTGTCAATGGAAGAACAGAAAAAAATACAGAATGAAGCAGTATCGGCGGCAGAAATGTGTGCAGGTTATTATTATGCCGAAGAGTCAGTAAATAGCAGCAAGGACAGCGGTTATGCTTCGGTTATTGAATTGACAGAACAGCAGAGAAGAGATATTGTCAATGTGTTGGGCAACAATGGAATGGTAAGTGTTTCGGATGATATGAATATGCGTAACTATGAAGATGTAGAAAATTTTTATTCCCAATACCGCATAGGGCAGGAGGCACTGGTTACAATTTACGAACCTTTTATAGACGGGACATTTTCTTCCAGAACCTTTGTCTACCGGCAGGGAATACTGCAGACCTACTATATCGGGATTGGATGGCAAGACAATGGTATACCGGTTATACAGGCTGCCAGAACCAACGATATTGCAGAAATCCGGTTGACGGAAAAGGGATATTTGATTTATACAAATGCAGTAATCGTTGCACATGGCAATTTGAAGGAGTACTACAGGGTTAAGCCTCTACCGGAAACCTGCCGGGAGCTTACCCAAAAATATGTTTCTGGACTTAGTTATGTGAGTTATATGGTGATGATAACGGATTGGGACAGCGGAAATGTGGAAGAAATTTTAAGGCCATGCATGTTTGAGGATGTTTATCGGATCCATACAGGGGAGGTATTTGTACCAGACGGTGAGGGGATCCCGGCAGAGCTTTATGAATCTATTATGATGACTTATTTCCCGGTAACAGCAGAGCAATTAAGGGAGTACTGCAATTACGATGCAGCCACGGATACATATAAATATGAAATGAGTATCTCGCAGCCTTTGCCGCCGTTTCCCGAAGTGGTGGACTATAAAGAAAATGTGGATGGAACGCTTACACTGTTTGTGGACGGTGTATGGCCGGATTATGGTTCGGATTATGCCTTTACAAATCAGATTGTGGTAAGACCGTTAGAGAATGGGGCCTTTCGTTATTTATCCAATTCCATCCAAAAACAGGAATTAGATATTCCGGTAGTGGGGAAACGGTGAGAAAATAAGACGGGGCTGTAAGATTGTAGATAATATAAGTTATTCTTGACTTAAAATCTTACAAATGTAATACTATATATAGATTATACGACCAGAAAAGGTAAGGAACGTTATGAAGTATAGTAAACAGAGAAAAATAGAATGCCAAAGGAGTTTATTTGAAAGTATCTTTTTTGTTGCCGCAGGTAGCTTTGTTGTCTTATTACTTTATTTCGGTTGTGATAAGGCAATCTCCCCTGAAAAGGAATTTTCAGGGGAGCCGCAGGCAGAAGAAAGCAGGGAAAATGTGGATGGCAGCTCTTATGGGAAAGAAATAGAAGAGGCGGTGAGCATCCTGGAAAGCGAAGAACAGGAACAGCTTCAGGAAGCCGCAATATCAGCCGCCGAAGGATGTGCAGATTTATATAAGGACATCAAGGTGCTGGATACGACTTTTTATCAACTGGGGCAGAGGACAAAAGAACAAAGGCGGGAGACAGTCAGCCGGATGGGCGGGCTTGGATATGTTTCAGTGTCAAAAGGCATCAATATGGAAAATTATGAAGAGGTAGAAATGTTTTATTCCAGATATTCAGATGGAGAGGAGGCCCAGGTTACAATATGTGATATCTATGGGGACGGCCGGTTTGGATGCCGCACTTTTCTGTACCGTGCAGGGAAGCTGCAGGTTTACTATGTGGAAATTACATGGCAGGAAGGAGGCGTGCCCATACTGTCCCATACATCCGTATGGGATTTGGAAGAAATCAGGCTGACAGAAAAAGGGTACTTTATCTATACCAATAAAATAAAGATATCACATGGAAATTTGCGGGAGCACTACAGGATAAAACCATTAGCTGAGGACTGCAGGGCGCTGACAGAGAAGTATATATCCGGCTTAAGCTATATAGATTATAATCTGCTGACTGTTGACTGGAACGGCAGCAATGTGGAAGATATAATAATGGATACTATGTTTGGGGATATTTATCATATGCATACGGGAGAATATCTGAAAGTGCATGGAGGAAGAGTTGACGCAGAGATATTTGAAGAGATTATGACAATATATTTTCCTATAACTATAGAACAGCTTCACCATTGCTGCGGTTATGATGCGGATAGCGACACTTACGAATGTGATTTGTTTTCAGTCAGGCCATATGCGCCGTTCGGTGAAGTGGTGGACTACACAGAGAATGAAGACGGTACATTAACTCTCTTTGTGGATGGCGTATGGCCGGATTATGATTCGGATTATGCGTTTACAAATCAAGTTGTCATACAGTCATATGAGGACGGTACATTCTGCTATTTGTCAAATGTCATAGAACAGAAGGAAATGGAGATTCCGGTCATAAAGAAATGAATAATATACACAAAATACCGATACATGACATAATTTGATTACTTATAGAAAATAACTTATTTGGCGCATTTGAAAACATCTTTCCCTTTATCAACGGAAAAGATGTTTTTGAATAATACAGATAATTAGTCATTTAAAGGAAATATATACCCTAAAAATGTAAAAGAACTACTAAAAAGCTCTTCAATAATGTTTTCACTTGTGATATTTTTTTCGATGCTATTAAAATATTTCTTGTCCAAAAAATTAAAACCATATTTAGGAATACGATCACTCGTAATTATCAAATTATTTCCATAGTTCATTATATGTTGATGATAGTAATTCGCCCATTCATTATTTAAATTACTGCTTTCTCCATCAAATTCTATAAATGGTGTAAACTGATTTAATACAGTCAGATTTTCGTATTTATAAGCGCCTATGAAAATTTCTGAAAAATCAGTTTCAAATATTTGGCTATAAATTTTTCTGAAAATTGAGAGTATTGAAATAATACATGCAATATTTACTTTGCTTTTTCCAGCGTTATTAGTAAGTAGAATCCTTAGTTTTACACTTCCATCTCCTATGATTTCCATAAAATTATGAAGATTAGCTTCAACTATATTATTGGGATTTGTTACTTCTCCTACACTAAAAACGATGGAGTGACCTACCCGTGATATACTATGTTTATTATTTGGATCTTCTAAACTATGTGAAAGCTGTTTTAAATCTGCATTAATAAATTGCTCCCATACACTATCGTTATTTGTAGTTCTTAAGCTAAAACCAATATCCAGATAACCAAATAAATTAGGAAAAGAATTTATTGGTGATATTGCCAATTTTTTTTCTATTCGACTAAGTTCATGTTCTCTTTTATAATACATTTGACTTAGCCTAGTTGAATCATTGACTAGGAAGGAACCAGAAGACAGGCGTTCATATATTTTTCCGCTATTTGTTATATATGGTGGAGTAGGCCCTTCTTCAACTTTTATTACGAAAATTGTTCTTTCATCATCTGTTATAAATTTTTTGACATCAAAATTTGGTGCTGGAGACAAGGCATCATGAATCAATGTATGAATTCTTTGTTCAGTCCATTTTGTACATCCGTATATTCTTTTGTCATCCGATACACCTAAAAAAATATAGCCACCGTATGTGTTAGCTAAGGCAGATATTTCTTCTAACATCTTTTTTGTGTTTACTTGATCACTTTTGAACTCGAAATAAAAAGATTCCTCTTCAAAAGTACGGCTTTCCCACGTCCTGCAAACAGCGTTTCCCACAACCCCATAAGACAGCCAGTTACCCACATTCCCACAAATCCGAACTTTTGGATTTTACCACAGTGCCTACGTCGGCGAAATCCCGCGCATCATTTATAACATGAGTAATCTTAATCTTTTAATTTTTTTCAGATATACCATTGACATTAGATATACTGTGTGGTACGATATATAGCAAGGAGGTACAGTATATGAATATTGATGATTGGAAATCCCAAATCAAACGTGGGACACTTGATTTTTGTATTCTGTTAATGATAAGGCAGCGACCATCCTATGGATATGAAATTATCAGCACATTAGAAAAATATCCTATTTTAGCTGCAAAAGAGAATACAATTTATCCGCTACTCAGACGATTAATGAAAGAAGAATATGTTTCGTCCTCATGGCAAGAAAGTGCCGAGGGTTTGCCGCCGAGAAAATATTATTCCATTACAGACAAAGGACTTGAATATATTTCTACTATGTCTAAAGAATGGAATAATTTGTTAAATGCAATCAATGAAATTAAAGGAGAATAAGACTATGGAAAAAAATTTGAATGACTATCTTGATAAGGTTGAAAAGTATCTGAAACCCTTGCCGATATCCGAGCGAGTTGATATTGTGAAGGAAATCAAGAGTGAAATCCTTGAATTACAAAGCGATGGAAAAACCGCAGAACAAATCACTGGACGGCTGGGCAATCCCAAAGAATTGGCAAAAGCGTATCTGGGGGATTTGATTGTAAAAAGCGATTCTTTTAGTTGGAATAGAGTCCTTGCGATTTGTGCCTATTATAGTCTCGCAAGTCTTTCCGGTTTGATTGTAATACCGGTTCTTGCAATTTGCAGCCCGGTGTTCATCATTTGTGCAATAGCCACTCCTATTATGGGCTTTGTCAAATTGATTGATGCATTACTGAATTTAGGTATTCCCTATGCTAACTATATCGGCATTTCCGGGATTGAAAATCCGGTAGCCGTCTTTATTATTAGTATTGTCATGGGAGTAATTCTGTATCATATTGGGCGTGGGTGTTGGAAACTGCTGGTCTATTATATCAAAGGTGTCAGCAAAGCCAAACAGCATTTGTCCATCTAAAATAAAAAAAGCCAAGGAGCCAGTTGGTATGAAAACGAAAAGTAAAGGTGAAGGTGATAAATTAGCAGCATTTGCAAGGTTAGAAGCATCCAGAAAATTATTTTCCGAATCAATAGAATGTGATGTGGAAAGGGATGAGGCTATGAATGCAAAATATGGCAGTGTTTTGATGCCAATGACTTGCAGATGTCAGTCAGACGACCGTTGAGGTGGTGCTTGGGGCAATAGTTAAAGACAGCAGGATTAAGTGCATGGGGCGGCAAGGAACACAAGATATATGCGAAACGGATAACAAAATAATGAGTTTATGTATGGCATCTGTCAGCAATGGCGGATGCTTTTCTAATCGATAGCAGAAGATTTTAAAGCTAATCCGGAAAATGCGGCAGCGGCTATTAAGGTGTCATAGGATGAAATATGCAAAAATTGCCCCTCATTTTGCAAAAACGGAAAGGACTGTTGTTTTGGGCAGATGTAAATGATAAAATAAAACATTAAGGTGGCAATCATGCAGGTAGAATTATTATCAGATAAATATAAGGCTCATATACTTACCAACAAGAACGTAGATGAAATATATGATCTGCTTAGCAAGAATATCTTATATTATGAATATTGTCCTCCCTTTGTTACACGGCAGACGATCCAGGAGGATATGAGAATATTGCCGCCTGGCAAGGTAATCGAAGATAAATATTATATCGGGTTCTGTCAGGATGGAAAGTTGATTGCAGTTATGGACTTAAACGATGGTTATCCCGAAAAGCTGATTGTATATATCGGTTTTTTTATGACGGATATTTCGGTACAGGGTCGTGGAATAGGAACGGAGATTATTGATTATTTGTGCAGATATCTTTCTGGTCTGGGATATGAGTCGGTTCGGCTGGCATGGGTAAAGGGGAACCCGCAGTCGGAACACTTTTGGCTGAAAAATGGTTTTACACCATTGATGGAAACGACGAGCAACGTTGCAGAGGAAGTCATCTTGGCTGAAAGAATCCTGTAAAATGGAGATTTAAAAAACAATGAGTCAATTTATAGAAGGGCTGAAACGGCATAGTTTAGAAGATATAAGAGTCTGTGCAAAAGCGGACTTACATAATCATTTTGTGCTTGGAGGAAGCCGCGAGTATATAAAACGATATAAAAATATAGAGATAATGCCGCTTGAGAGGCCGCTTTCATCCATGCAGGAAATGAATGGATGGAGCGATAAGTATATCGGTTCAAAATTTGATTCTTCGGATATGAGAAAGTTTCTGATTGAAGCGACTTTTCAGCAGGCAAAAAACGATGGTGTGACGGTTTTAGAGATTGGAGAGGATGTCTGGGGGCTTGGAGAATTTTTTAGAAATGACATCCATGAGCTTATCAATGCTTTTTATGAAGCGAAAGTGAAGATCGCTCCTGACATGGAACTACGGCTGCAAATCGGGCTTTCCAGGCATTGTTCCATTGGCTATCTGGAGGACTGTCTTTCGCATTTTTGGGGAAACAGCGCTTTCTATTCGATTGATTTGTATGGAGATGAGATGGCGCAGCCTATTGAAACGTTTATACCTGTTTATCGCCGGGCGAAGAAAGAAGGCCTTCGGTTAAAAGCGCATGTTGGAGAATGGGGAAGTGCACAAGACATCCAAAAAGCAGTGGAATTGTTAGAGTTGGATGAAGTACAGCATGGTATTGCAGCGGCTTATGATAAAGGGATTATGAGGTTTTTAACGGATAATCACATCCGTCTTAATATTACACCTACAAGCAATATATTACTGGGCAGAGTGGAAAAGCTCAAAGAGCATCCGATCTCATTGCTCTATAGGAACGGGGTTGACGTTACGATTAATTCAGATGATGTCCTGATGTTTGATTCGGATGTTTCAAAAGAATACCTGCGCCTATATGAGTCGGGATGTTTGTCAGCGGAAGAGTTGGATGATATACGAGAAAATGGATTGAAAAGTATTGAGGAGATTATTACGTGAGTATAGCAGTCAATGAAAAATTGGTGACTTGGATTGAAGAAAAAGTAAAAAGTGAATATGCAGATGATATCAGTCTGGCATTGCTGTATGGTTCATTTGTAAATGGAACAGCAAACTCCAGATCGGATATAGATTGTTATTTTATTCCCCGGACAGAACGGGGGTATCGGCTGGCAGGAACTTTTATGATTGCGGGCGTAGGATATGACATCTTTCCGATGGACTGGGAACGTGTCCGAAATATTGCAAATTTGGAGGAGGGTCTTCTTCCGCTTGTCGGAGATGTAAAAGTTCTTTATTCTTCTTCGGAAGAGGATTTAGGGAGATTCCGAGGGCTGCAGGTTCAAATGAAAGATAATCTGGCTGATAAGCAGAAATCGCAGACGGCCGCACGAAAGAGGGCCGAATCCGCTTATAAATTATATCAGGATATGTGTAAGCCGAATCCGCTTGTGGAAATTCGGAAACTGGCTGGACATATCATTATGCAATTAGCAGATGCCGCGGCGATTTACAACAATGACTACTTTCACTGCGGCCTGAAAATGCAGTTCCAGGATTTGCTGAAGCTGCAGAAAGAAAAGGACATACCGATCCGGATCTGTGAGGAATATTTACATACGGTACAGGCAAAAACAGCGGAGGAATCTATCCGGCACAGCTATGGGATGCTTTGTACGGTGGGAGAGTATATAGGAGTGAGTTTTTCAGAGGATTTGTCAAAGGATCATGCAGAATCCGGGGAAACAACGGAGGTAAAGGATTCTGCACTTTTGGCTGGATTATATGAAGAAATCAGTTCCACATTTAATAAAATCTATGTCTGCTGTGAAACGAATAATTACATACGTGCATATTTGTCTGCCGTATGTCTGCAAAGGGAATTAGACGATGCGCACAGAGAGTATGGCTCTGAAAAGTATGATATTTTGAGTTTTTATGAGTGGGATGATCTGCAGAAAATGAATCTGGCAGTTAAGGCAGCAGAAGACCATTTGGTTCGGTTTATAGTCGGCAGCGGAGGAGTTATAAAGAGATACAGTACTTTTGAGGAATTCCAAAGGAGCGCCTGGGCATGGTAATTACAGGTATTGTTATTATGAAATGATCTAATGGAGGAGTGTTGACGGTGGATATACAAGGATTCTGGGATGCTGTGCTGAAACAGGATACACGCAAAATCGAAAAATATTTTTGGGATGACGCCTATATTAACTGGCACTGTACCAACGAACATTTCAATGTTAAGGAGTACATAAAGGCGAACTGTGAATATCCCGGTGACTGGGAAGGCGAAATCCAGCGGGTAGAGCAGGCGGGGGATGTGAGCATAGTTGTCGTACATGTGTATAATCAAGATAAAAGCCTTTCTTTTCATGTGGTTTCCTTTCTGCGGATAAGAGACGATAAAATCTGTTCTGTGGATGAATATTGGGGAGACGATGGGGCTGCACCTGACTGGCGTTTGGAGATGCAGATAGGAACAGCGATTTTGGAGTGATTTCCTGCGGGAGTATCAGCTTTGAAAATTGTGTAAAGAGGTGTGGCATGTATAAAGAAGAATTGAAAGAATTGGCGGATCAAATGATAAGGCGGATAGATTTTCTGGATGGGGCCGTTAAGGAGGTTTCAGAAGAGGCATTGTCTAAGGGACGTGTACTTGATGTACGCTGGCGGGGAAATGTACATTTTGTATTGCAGACGTACCATTCAGATTGGGGCTGGTATTTTGCAGAGCGAAACGGGGAGCGTGTTTCCAGCCTTTATCGCGTGGGCAGATTTGACGAACGGTTTTATCAGGCAGTGCAGCATTTTGTAGGGGAGATCAATCAGGGTGATTTTGGCCATAAGCGGACAGCGAGTGAAAAGCTTGCAGAAATTATTGAAAAACGGCAATTGACAAGTTACATGAATACTACGAAGTGGATCGAGTTCCTTCAGGTGATGACAGAAGAGATGCCTCTAAAAATTCCCTATGCTTATCGTACACTTTTTGATGTGGACGGAAGAAATGATGACTTATTTGACACTTGCTATTGCAGTGAATGTTTTAATGGTCATGACTTTAAATCATTAGAATGGGTAAAAGTTAAGCCGAAATTTTGCGAGAGAAAGTACCGGGGAAGGCTGATTGAGGATGAAGAAATCTGGCATGATTTGGAAGGGGAGTTTATCAAAGGGATGAAGAAATATTCGATTCCATATGAAGCGGAGGATGGGATGTATATTGTTTATGGCTACCGGTAGAAATATAAGTTTTAGTCTTTGGATCAGGAGTGTACAATATGCTTAACCCTTGGGAAGAAATTTTATTAGATGATTATGAAAATCATATGCAGTTAGATACTGTTATGCAGCTGCAGGCGATGAATAAAATGATGAAAGGCCAGCTTGGGGCTTATTCAGTTTCCAGTGTGATGATATTAGGCATTGCCGGAGGAAACGGTCTTGAGCATATACGAAAAAATAAATATAGAAGAGTATATGGAATAGATATAAATTCTTCCTATTTAAGAGAGGCCGCCCGCAGATACCCCGATTTAGCAGGGATTTTAAAATGTCTATGTTTTGATTTGACGAGAGACGCAGACAAGCTGCCAGAAGCAGATTTGCTTATTGCAAATCTGCTGATAGAGTATATTGGATACGAATGCTTTCAGGAAGCGATTTTGCATGTAAATCCAAATTATGTTTCTTGTATCATTCAAATTAATATGAACAATAACTGGGTTTCTGATTCACCTTATCTCCATACCTTTGATGGGTTGGAGAAAGTATATGCTCAGATAGAGGAACGGCCATTGGAGATTTTGATGAACAAAACAGGATACAACAAAATCAAGACATTGAAGCATCTGCTTCCTGATGGGAAGAAACTTGTGCAGATGGATTTTGAAAGAGGGAGGGGATTTGATGAAACGGTCCACAGTCGTAGCGGAATTTCCTTGTGACTGCAAGACGGTCTGGGATATTGTTACGGATAATAAAAATTATAGATGGCGTAGCCATTTGTCTAGAATTGAAGTGATTAATGAAACGTGCTTTGATGAATATACAAAGGAAGGATTTGTGACCCGTTTCCGTATCACAGAGAAAGAGCCTTATCGAATATATCGATTTGCTATGGAGAATAAGAACATGTGCGGAAACTGGATCGGTCTGTTCGAGAAACGGGACGGTGGGACACAGATTACTTTTACAGAAGAAGTTCAGGTAAAAAATCCCATTATGAACCTGTTTGTAAAGGGCTACCTAAAAAAGCAACAGGCAAAATATATTGCAGATTTAAAAGAGGCTATTAGGCCACTTATAAATATTTTTTGACGCAAAATGGCAAAATTTCTGCATAAGAAAAACACTTATGCCAATGCTGG
>QXWX01000078.1 GCA_009911175.1 Lachnospiraceae bacterium
CGGTATAGCTTGTACCTTACACCGTAGGACTTTCACCCACCGAATTCCAAGCCCTTAGCTGGGCGCACCCTATAGAACGAAAAAGCTGCCATGCACCTCACATGACAGCTTCCTCCTGATCTGTTATAAACCATTCCCGATCACAATGCAGTATAGCAGATCCGCTACACCCGCATCGCCGAGTAATACCCTGTATTCATCGCGTCATAGATCTTCCCGACCTTCCCGCAGTCCCCGATGATATAGCACTCGTCCACCAGCTCCGCCAGTGCGTCCGCCTTTTCGCAAAGGGGCTTCAATCCCAGCGCGCACACCACCGTATCCGCTTCCAGAAGCAGCTCCTCTCCGTCCTTCTCACAGAGCACCCCTTCCGGCACCACGGCCTTGACCTTTGTATTCACATAACACTTAGCCGCCTTCTCCACCTCCGGCATCAGGCCGCCCCGGTAGAAGGAATTGACATCCTCCGCGATGGCCGGCTTCATCTCCACGATGGTGCATTCCTTCCCGTCATGGTGAAATCCGACGGCCGCTTCCGCTCCTACCAGGCCGCCGCCCATGATGACCACCTTCTGACCCAGCTTCTCAGGATGCAGCTCCGCGTCTACAGCCATCACCACGTTTTTAGAATCCAGCCCCGGAATCGGCGGGCACAGTTCCTCGGAGCCAATCGCCACAAACAGCGCGTCCGGCGCAAATTCCTTCACATAGTCCGGCGTCGCTTCCGTTCCCAGCAGCACCTTCACCCCGGCACGCTCCACCCGGCGCGCCAGCACATCGCAGAGCTTCCGGATATCTTCCTTAAAATAAGCGGCTCCCGCCGGATGCAGGTTTCCGCCCAGCTTATCTGATTTTTCCGCCAATGTGACCTCATGTCCCCGCCGGGCGGCAGTGATGGCTGCCTCCATCCCGGCCGGGCCTCCGCCCACGACCAGGACCTTCTTTTTCCGCTCCGGCTCCGCCTTCGGGCATTTCGCCGCAAGCTGCTGCCCCATGGTGGGATTCACCATACATTTTACCATCTCCAGCTCCACGGTGGAGCCGAAGCACTCGTAGCAGCGCAGACAGGGTGTGATATCATCCGCACGGCCCTCGTACGCTTTTTTCGGCAGATAAGGATCGGCCAGCACGGCCCTTCCGATCTCCACCGCATCGGCCTGCCCGGAGGCAATGATCTCCTCCATCTGGGCCGGGTCGTTTAAGGAGCCCACGCAGGCAACCGGGGTCTTCACATGCTTTTTGACGGCCGCCGCCAGATACACGTTGACCCCTCTCGGATAAAATGCGGAAGGATGGGTTCTGCAGAACATATCCGGGTCCTCATGGTTTCCGCAGGATACGTTGATCAGATCCACCTTGCCGTCGATCATCTCCGCCACCTTGACGCAGTCCTCCATCCCCAGGCCGATATCCGTCAGGTCGTCCCCGGAGATCCTCGCCTCAATCGGGAACTGGGGGCCCACCGCGTTTCTGACCGCCTCCACCGTCAGCAGGAAAAATCTGGCCCGGTTTTCCAGGCTTCCTCCAAATTCATCCGTCCTCTGGTTCATCACCGGGGATAAAAACTGAGAAAACAGCCATCCATGGGCCGCATGCACCTGCACCATGTCAAATCCCGTCTCCTTGCACAGCTTCGCCGCTTTTCCATAGGACTCGATGATCTCATAGATCAGCTCCCTTGGCATCTCCTGCACCTCTCCCATGGGCGTCATTTCATGGCTGGGGCCGTAGGCCACCTCGCAGGTTGCCACATCCCCGCCCACGCTGACCAGTCCGCCGTATTTTCCGCCGTGGGACAACTGGATATTGGCATAGGCTCCTGCGTTGTGGATGGCCCTCGCCGCCTCCGCCATACCCTGGCGCACGCCGAACGCATCCAGCTGAAGCTGTTTGTTGTGGGACTTTCCGGTGGCCGAATGGATGATCGCCTCCCCATAAGTCACAACCGCCGCGCCCCCTTCGGCCTTTTCCTCCAGATAAGCGATCATCTCCGGTGTAAAATGTCCGTTTAAGTCGATCATGCTGGGGCTGGTGGGCGCGCAGATGATGCGGTTTTTCATTCTGATGTTTCCGATCCTCAAAGGCGCAAACAGATGAGGATACAGTTCTTTTCCTTTGCTGCAGCTTTTTTCCGCCATGATTCCTTCCTTTCCGCGGTTTCCTCACATCCGGTACTGGTACTGGATGTCCAAAAGCCGGATTTCCTGCGCCAGCAGAACGTTTTCCAGCTCCAGCACGCCGTCCGTCACCTCCACGGTTTTCATCTCCATGGTAGGAACCGCCCTCTTTTTCAGATATTCAATCTCGTCCTTGGCAAGCCCTTTGGCAAATTCCAGCTTCCGCCAAAGCTCCTGCGCATTTCCGTTATCCTGGTTCACATAATAGATCTTCACCAGGTAATTTCCGTTTTTCATATTTTTCAGCGAAAATCTCAGTTCCAGCGGCTCCATATCCTCCAGGAACTGTTCCAGGTCTCCGATCTGGATCTCGTCCTCCTCGGTAAATACATACCGGGAAGAGAGTTTTTTATAATTATGGCTGGCGATCACATACCGGCCCCTGCCGTTGGTCGTCACCATGCTGTTTTCGTCCTTGGCCATGACATACTGCTGCAGCCTGCCCAAAAACTGAAAGGCATAGAACGAAGGCTTCTTGATACCGTCCCTGGAGATCATGCCGGAGTCCCCGTTTAAGATGGACCCCGAATCATAGTACTCCGAATAGATATCCAGTCCGTGCCAATAGGCCATAAAATCCACACAGCCTTCCATCTCCATACAGGTTTTCATTATATAGGCTCCCTGCTCGCAGCTGTCATTGAGTATATTCCGGTTGGATATGGTAAAATTCCATTCGTCAATATGGATCTCCGGAACCTGAAAATCCACTTCTTCCATCATTTCCCGCAGGATCGCCACCTGGTTTTTCATATAATGTCCGTCAATGGACTTCCTCCCGTACCGCATCCCGGATTTCACCAGGGCGATATACTGGAATGAGCAAAATGATATAAAATCCGGCCTGCATGCCCTCTGCTTCCAGATCTTAAAAATATCTCTGGCTACCGGAGTCTCATACCCAAGGATCAGCCCGGCGCCGCCCACCCGAACCTCGGGCAGGATCTGCTTAAATGTCCGGTAAATGACTTCAAAATAGCGGTAGTACTCCCCGTCCTCCCCGGTCATCTGAAGCTGCGGGTCATTCCAAAATTCAAAATACCAGCTTTCCACCTCATCCGCGCCGTACCGGTTCACCAGGTGCATACACAGCGTCCTGATGATCTCGCAGAACGTATCATAGGGGTAGATTCCGTCCTCCCGCTCCTCCTGCCGCAGGCACCGCTCCGGCGTATAGAGGAAGATCTCCGGTTTGTATCCCAGCTCAATATACGGCTTCATCTGGATATCCACCAGGAAATCCAGCACCAGGTCCAGCTTTCGGAAATTGTATCCCTCCCGCTCATCAAAACAGCTTTCACGGGTCAGCAGGTTCCAGATCCTTGCATAGACCATTCCGGTTTCCCTCTGGATCTCCCGAAGCTGGTTCTGTACCGCCGACTGCAGGATGCAGTAGGCTTCTCCCACGTTGACCGCCTTATTCCACAGCATGTCCCGGCTCTCGTATGTGGCCGCATCGGCCTCGCAGCCCTGGAAATGCTTTACCTCCGGCTCCTGCCGGTTTTCTCTTAATTTCAGATATTCCTGGATTCGCTGCCGGTTCTTCTCCTCCTGCTCCGGAGTGGGCTCCGGCTCCTGGTTCACATTCTGGATCTTCTTCCGGTACTCACTGGGGGATTCCCCATGGATATCCCGGAATGCCTTGGTAAATGCCGCTGATGTGGGAAAGCCGTTGTCCAGCGCGATCCTGGTGATATTTTTATTTGTATAGATAAGTTCGTCCACAGCATGGAACAGACGAACATTGTTCAGATATTCCAAAAAGGTCAGTCCCAGGTGTTTCTTTACATATTTTGAAAGGTACGCGTTGGACAGATACAGCTTTTCCGCCAGGTCATTCAGGCTGATCTGCCCCTGGTAATTGGCCTGGATATAGTTCTGGATCTGGCGCACCCGGACACGGTCCTGGGAATTTTCCAGATTAATGCGCACGTCATCCGCCTTGACCATAAAATTGCTGGTCAGAAGATGCAGTGTCTCAAAATAAAGGGACTGCAGATGGAGGGAGCCCTTGTCTTCTTTTTCAAAATACCGCTCCAGAATCCGGTCCAGCAAAACCCGCATGTCCTGGTAGGCATCATTTTTATCCGCCGCCGTATTGCACCAGAACATGAGCTGCATGGTCCCCATATATTCTGCCAGCAGGTGGAAGTCGATCTCAAACCGGGCGCCGAACATTTCCCTGGTTACGGTAATGGCATGGCTCTTATTCGCGTTGACTACAATAAAGTCACCATTTTTTAATATGTAGAGAGCATCATCAATCTGAATCTCCATTTCGCCCTTAAGCACATAAAGGATCTCCAGGTTCTGATGGTAATGTGTTGCTTTCTCCGGACTCATAAGAAAATAAAACTGCATCAGTTTTCTGTCGTTTTCCATGCCTTTACCTCTTCTAGGTTCTTTTCGTGCAGAGTATCACCGCCGCTGCCGCCGCCGTCATTCCGATCACAGCCAGCAGGTACACATGTGAGGTCGCCGTTTCCCCAAAGATCAGCTTCGAAGCCGTGTTCAGCACCGTCGGGGAAATGAACTGTCCGAAACAGTTTCCGCAGGTCAGGCAGGCTGCCGCCATGGCCGTGGCTGCAGGTTTTACAGCATTAGACACCTCCACCATGGCTGTCGGTATGAACATTCCCTGGGAAAATCCGCAGAAAACCGCTCCTGCAATGAGCATACCATAATTGGCCGGAAAAAGCATCACCAACAAACCGCCCACGGAAAAACTCAGCATTGCGATCGGAAGCGTATATTTCTTCGTGGCCTTTGTCACCGTCCCCAGAATCAGCCCCATGACGATCTGGGCCCCGGAAAATACGCCCGTCAGATTTCCGGATACCACCGTACTGCCTGCCAGGCTTCCGCCAAGGTGCATGGCGATGTTGGTGGAAAATGTAATCAAAAACAGCATTTCCAGCGCCCCAAGCGCCGTCACTGTCCAGACTCTTGGAGTCATCTCCAGCTTTTCCCCCTGTTCGGTCTTCACCGTCCCGGTATCCGGCAGGCAGAGCGCGATCAGGAGCATGGAGATAAATCCGATGCTGTTGATAAAATAAGATTTTTCAAATCCAAATCCGCCCAGGAATCCGCCCACCGTCGTCACCACGACCATCCCGGCGCCTACGCTGGCCGCCTGGATCCCCATGACGGCCACCCGTTCGTCGCCTTCAAAAAATTCCGCCACAACCGCCGTATTCAACGCGATCGCCAGCCCCAGCGAGATGCCGTAGAGGGCCCGGGACGCGAACAGCAGCCAGAAGCTGTCCGCCAGAAAGGGAAGAAATCCCGTCACTCCGGCCACCAGCCCGGCAAATACCAGCAGCTTTTTCTTGCTGATCTTCATCACCAGAGCGCCGGAGATCAGCGCCACCACGATGGAAAGCAGGGTCGGCGCCGTCACCAGCATCTGTACCATGCTCACCCCGGCCTCCGGGAAATGCTTCTGGATCGGGCCCAGCACCGGCGACACGCAGAACTGCAGCCCCTGGATGAAGGAAATGGCGACGATGGTAATGATGATCTTTATCTTGTCTGTTTTACTCAATTTCATATTTTTTTCACCCTGTTTTCTTCCTTATGCGAAGTCAAAGCCCTGGAAATTACAAACGCCGCTGTATGTTTTCACGGCTTCCTTTCCGTCCAGCACACGCCCGGCTCCTGCCGCCATGGCTTCCATCTCAAATTCTCCCGGATAGGCGCAGACCGGCGCGATCCAGCCGCAGGCTTCCTTCACCTGGTTTACCAGATCCTGGTTGTAGACCATTCCGCCTCCCAGCAGAATCCCGTCCACCTTGCCGTGCAGCACTGCCGCCATAGAGCCGATGCATTTTGTAATCTGGTAGATCATGGTATTCCACAGCATTTCGGCATAGGGATCGCCGTTTTCGGCACGCCTGGTCAGCTCCAGTGCATCCGAGATCCCGGTGTGGCTCACAAATCCGCCGCTTCTGGTGCAGAGCTTTTTCACCTCTTTTAAGTCTTTCCCTTCACAGTATTTCAGAAGATCCGCCGCACAGACACTGCCGCAGCGCGTGGGGGCCATGGGCCCTTCTCCGCCTACGATGTCAAATCCGTCCACCATCTTTCCGCCCCGGTGCGCAGAGATGGAGATTCCGCCTCCGATATGGCAGACTACAAAATTGCAGTCCTCATATGCCTTTCCCAGGCTTTCCGCATGGCGGATGGCCGTCTCTTTCAGGTTCAGTGCGTGGAGGTGGACCATCCGGTATACCCCTTTGATTCCGGTCATACGGGCCAGGTCCTGGAGCTCGTCCACATCCGGCGGGTTTACCGTATACGCTTTTGCGCCGTACATATCCGCAAACTCCTTCGCAATGCTGGGGCCTAAGCATGCCGGATGGATCACCCCGTTGGCCGCGTGGATGGAATGATCCAGCACCAGTTCGTCGATGGCATAGGTGCCGCCGTCCATGGCCAGCAGTCCGCCGCCCCTTCCCACGCAGGCATCCAGCCCTCTCAGGTCGATCTGGTTTTCTTTCAAAAGCTGCCCGATCGTTTCCTTCCGATAGGCAAGCTGATCCGCAAGGGTCTCAAACTTCTCAAGAGCCCCGGCGTCATGGCTGACATTTGCGGAAAATACTTTTTTGTCCCCTTCAAACAGCGCAATCTTGGTCGATGTTGAACCGGGGTTCACCGTAAATACTTTATAATCACCCATGCTGCTCCTCCTGTGCCGCCGCGCGAATCACCAGCATGGCCACGTTTCCAAGCATCTCATCCACCGGCGCGCTTCTGGAGAAGTCGCATACCGGCTGCGCGAAGCCCTGGAGCACCGGCCCGTAGGCATTGGCATGGCCGAAGATCTGGATCAGCTTGACTCCGATATTTCCTGCATGGAGGTTGGGGAAGATGAGGACATTTGCCTTACCTGCCACTTCGCTCTCCCACTTAACCTTTTTGGCTGCCACTGCCGGGATGATGGCGGAATCCAACTGAAATTCCCCGTCCACCTTCACATCCGGACGGTATTCGCGCACCAGCTTTACCGCCTCCCGGACAACATCCAGGCTTTCATGCTCTGCGCTTCCGCAGGTGGAAAA
Organism: Lachnospiraceae bacterium; assembly: GCA_009911175.1. Next base: position 7,238 of record QXWX01000078.1, read on the forward strand.
GGACAGCATGGCTACCCGGGGCTCCCAGCCAAGCAGATTTTTTACGGTGTCTGCGGAAGAAATGGCGATGCCCGCCAGATCCTTTGCGTCAGGCTGGGCGGTAATGGCGCAGTCCGCCAGTCCCAGCATCTGCCCCTGGGGCCCGTCAAATCCCGGGATATCCGCAATCCCTAAGCTGGACACGCTCTCCACGCCTTCCTGCAGCCCTACGATTCCCATGGTTTCAAAAATCACATCTCCTGTAGAATATTCCTTTCCTGCAGCTACGCAGTCCACTTTATGCAGCTTTAAAAGGAACAGCGCGCAGCGCACCGGGTCTTTGGATTTCCTGGCAACCGCCTTGGCGGAAAAATCCTCATGTCCGGCCGTATATTCCTCTGCCAGCTTCAGGCGGTTTTCTTCCTCTGTATAATCAAAATAGTCGAATCCTGCCGTGGAGATCTGATGCTCCCCTGCCAGGCTTTCAATCGCTTCTGGCTTTCCCATCAGGACCGGAAAGCCAATCCCGGCCGCAGTGACCTGCTCCGCCGTGCGCAGGATATCCACATTCATAGCCTCCGGAAAAGCGACCCGCTTTGGGTTCTTTTTCGCTTTTTCCGTCATATTCTTGATAAATTCATTCATGATACTCTCTCCCTGAGAGCGGTCGGGAAATGCCATGTCTCCGCAGCAAATCGTGTACCTGTTTCATTCCCCGCCCGCCCCGATTCTATTATTCGTCAAGCAGCTCCGCTACATAATCCGCCGCTTCCCCGAAGGTCGCGCAGCGCTTAAAGTTCATATAGGGAACCTCCGCGTCAAATTCATCCTCCAAAAATGTGGTCATCTGTGAATAATGTGCGGACTTGGGATTCATGGACGCAAATTCCGTATCTCCGTTCAGTGTGGATGCGTCTGCTCCCCAGATTTTGCTTGCTTTCTCAATGATCTTTGCCAATACTTCTTCTCTCATGATTTGATATTCCTTTCTTTTTTTATGTTCTATTCTCGGCCGGCGTTCACGCAGTTTTCCTCATTACCGGATGATAATGTCCCCATCCTGGAACCGGGGCGGGATCACCGGGATCTGCAGGAAGGACTCGTACTGTCCGCCTGTATAGATCAGGTGGTTGCCCTTGTTGTCAGACTCCCATCTCAGCGGCTCGAACCAGTCTTCACGGATATACCTTCCGGCAATCTGGACACGGATCTGCTGCCCCTTGTGGAAGAACCGGCTGGTGGGCACGATCTCAATATCTACAGGCACGATCTGGCCCGGCTCCAGCTTTTCATCGCAGGTGTGGGCCTGCACCGGATTGTAATCTGTGGACAGCTTTTCGTCCAGCTTCCGGCGGGACACACGCATCTTGCCCCACGCCCCCGGATGGTTCTCCCCGAACAAGGTGATCGGAAGAAATTCCCCTGTGGTGCTCAGCTTCTGGATGTTAACGAACAGATCCATGTCGTCGTAGCTTTCCGCCGCCACATAGAGCCTCAGCTTCAAGTATCCTGTCAGCTCCGTATCCTCTTCAAAGCGGTAATCGAAGCACACCTCTCCGGTCAGACTGTCATAGCTTGCCTTTGCTTCCCCGGCCACAGGTTCTGCCTTCATGGAATTGTCGGACGCATCCAGGTACAGTTTTTCGTATCTGGTCCGTTTCAGTGGGAAGGACTCTTCCGCACGGTTGGTCTGGTAGTTGAACTCTCCCACATCCTGAACCTCAATCCTGACCTTCGGAGTCAGCTCCCAGCCGTTGCGCTCCAGCTTTAAATATCTGGCATAGAATTTTTCCAGATCCTGAATGTTCTCATTGCTGTACGCGTCCGGCCACTCGAAATTCCTGTGGGCACGGAGCCATTTCCGGCGGGATTTGCATTTCCGGAATGCGTTGATGGAGCCCCGCAGGTGCAGGTGATTCCAGCATGCCGTCTGATATACCGGGATCTTCACCTTCCCGAAGTCTGGTTCCTTGTCCTTCCAGTACGTGCAGTTGACAAACGGATATTTTTCCAGGTTCAGCGGCGTGTTGTCTATGTAGTTGATTCCGCATGCCTCACGCATCACAAAGCCTACAAACGCTTTTGCCGGAATCCCGCCTTCGCACAGAGATTCCCGGTACATATCCGTGGTGGACTCCCATGGCGCGATACATGCCAGGTGGGGCGGCTGCTGCGCGGCGATCCTCCACTGGGTCATTGCCACACAGCTATTGCCCGCCAGTCCGCATCTTCCGTTGCACCAGTCCTGGTCGGCCGCCCACTCAATGAAGTCATAACCGTCTTTTCCGTCCTGGGTGCCGAACTGTACAAAGTCCCCTTCCGAATGTCCGATCCCTCTCGGGTCTACATTTGCCACCGCATAGCCGTGGCGGCACCAGTAACCCGGGTCCGGGCTCTCGAATTTGGACATGTCCGACACGGTGTGGGGAGGAACCCCCATGATCTGCCACTCTGCCTGTCCTTCGAATGGGCGCTTGCCGTAAAAGCTCCAGGAAATGATCAGGGGATATTTTCCCTCTGCCTCGGGCTTGTAAATGTCCACATAGATCGTAGCGCCGTCACGCATCTTCACCGGAATGTCCTGCATACAGATGATCCCTTCCTCCGGGCTGTAGGTCCGCTGGTTCAACGCCGGCTGGATCTTCGCGCGCTCCCGCTCCTCCAGGGACATTGCCTCAAATTCTTCCCGCGTGCAGGGAGTCATCATCTTTGTCATGACAATCTCCACCTGTTCCCCGCTCATATCCACGGTTTTCGTAATTCTTTCTACTTCTCCCATGTTTGGAAACCTCCTCGTTTTTCTTTTCCTTACTGATTCTATTTTAGAAAAATCAGACGAAAAACAACAGAACACTTTTCCGGTTTGTGTTCAAATTGTACAGATTTCAGAAATGTGTCTAACTGCCCCGGCCGGTTTTTCCGAATGAATGAGTTGGGTTGGATGTTCAAAGAGCATCCAACCGTACAGGTGGAACATCTTCCGCTGACAGCTCCTGTATACCATGGAATCAAAAACGGACGCTGATTTCCATCCATGTCCTCTTTTGGAACATCCCGGAAATCAGCGTCCGTCTTCTGGGTAATATAACATTTTGATTGTAAAAACCGAATCCTTCCAAGCCCCTCCATATGGGTCTGTCAAACCGGCGTCTTGTCCCCGGTCTTTGCCGCGATCATCTGCTTATAGGTCATATATCCCGCCCCTACCCGCATGGTGTTCAGGAGGTTCACCACCTCTTCAGCCGTCAGTGCGTTTTCCCCCTCCGATTCCAGCCAAAGCCGCGCGGACAGAAAGTGCAGTTCCGCAACGGTCCTGACAAAATACCCCCGCAGCTCATCCCGGGGCAGCCCGTCATTGTCCATCATGGCTTCGATGTATTCATTCAATATATTTTTCAGCTTTTTCACAAAATAAGGATCGCCGTTGTGGGGATCAAGCAGCGCTTCCATGGCCGTCTTATGGGCCCTGCAGAAATCGAACCAGAACAGCAGAAGGGGCGGCGGCTCAATCTCATACCTGTCAATAAATTCTTCTATTGGGAACGGCGGCCTTGGATTTCCGGACAATTCCTTATATTTCCTCGACATTTCCTGCAGGATGGAATCCTGGATCTGTTCCATCAGTTCATAGATGTCCCCATAATATTGATAGAACGTCCCCCTGGTGATATTCGCCCGGGAACAGAGCTCCTTTACCGTGATCCTGTCCCACTTTTTTTCAAAAATCAGATTCAGATACGTCTGTTCGATCCGCTTCCTTGTCTGCTCCGACCTGGAGCCTTTTGCATTCGAAATCATTTCCTGCATGGCCATTCTCCTTTATCTGTTTGGGGAACCTGTTTTCACGTCATTTTCTCCTCTATGCTAACATTTTTTCGCCCCATTTTCAATTCTGTGTCCGTACTTTTTTGCATCCTGAAGATTTTTACTTGTTTTTTCTGATTTGCAGATATAAAATATGGATAGCTACCGAAAGGAGGAGCCTCTGCCATGACTTACGGCATCGGAACCGATATTTTAAAAATCAGCAGCATAGCCAAAAGTGTCGCCGACTTAAACGATCCCTTTGTTCGGAAAACCTATACCCCCGGCGAGGTTGCGCTGATCACCTCCCGGCCGGTCCCGCTCAACAGCTTTGCCACCAGGTTCGCCGGCAAGGAAGCGGTCTTTAAATCCCTGAACCTCCATGGGAATGACATCCGTCTCAATGAGATCGAGATCCTGGAAAACGAGAACGGGCAGCCTACAGTCACCCTCCACGGGAATGCCCTGCGGCTGGCAGAGCAAAAAGGAATTTCCCGGATTCTGGTCTCCCTCTCCTACGATACGGATTACGCCGTTGCTTATGCCTCTGCGCATAAAAACTTTCCACCTGTACGGTTGCAATCCATAATCTCAGTTTTATGCAATTCATTGCAATAAAACTGAGATTATGGATTAGCAACCTACTCTTGAATGAGCAAAAAAACGGCTGCGTTAGCAGACGTAAGAGTGCGTCAGCACGGTTTTTGCGAATGGATGAGTAGGTTGGAGGCTCTTTAGAGCATCCATGTCAAGACAACACGTTTAATACAAAGATCATTTTAGGAAACCCCTGTTTTTACAGGGGTTTCCTAATGGGATACCGCTACAAAGACGGGAATGCATGAATAAATAGGCTGATTTGACGATGGATTTTCTGGTTTACTTTCTGGCTTGTTTTTTACACGATGCACCAAAAGCATGAGGCTTTTACACGGTTCACGCTTTTGGCTGGTGCCTAACGTTTACACGCATTTTACACGGTTTCTACACGATTATAAAACGCTCCGGTCTTTTGCTAGAAAAAAGACCGCCATTTGGACGGTCTTATAAGGTTGGTTGTGTAAAATCAACCATAGCTAAAGTGCAGCAGACTCGCTTATAGTCTGCATGTTGTAAAGCGATTTTATGGTGCCTAACTTTACGGTTCAGGCGTTTTTTATTTTTAGCGATGCTATGTTTCAATTCATCACGCATACTGCATGCGCCCAAGAGTTACATTTATAGTGAGTATTGCTTAGTGACTTCTATTGCATTGGCAAACTTACGTTTATTTTCTTCTGACTAGCCCTGTGTTATAGGAGACATCTTATTATAATCTTGTCAATAAAAGTTATCGTTCCACCATTATTGTCGATATTCAAATAAGTGCCCTGTATTAATTTTCTGAAAGGTTGGTGTTTTTAGTGATAATTGATCAGAATAAATTGAGACAATTAAGGCTAGAACGTGATGAAGCAAAGCAATTAAAGTCGAATGCGAAAAAACAGTTAAAAGAAGAACTTAAACAATTCAAGGAACTGGCAAACAGTTACAATAACGTATTGCGGAAAAAAGAAAAACGGATAAGCAACGAGATTGAAAGAAATAGCAAAAAAGCTGATGAGGAGCATAGGCTCATGCACGAGTGCTTCGAAAAAGCGCCAAATGCCTATAGTGAAGGAGAGAAGGCGAAAGCCAAGGAGCTTTCAGATGAAGGATATACACATCAATACAATCGCAATCAGCTAAACAAAAAAGTTCAAGAACTAATAAGCGAAAAAAGAAAACTCGCTACATACAAACTTCCCTATAATGAAGCAGATCTTCTATCAGTAAATTTTAGTCAAAAACCTAATGTGGATAATAATTTGATTCTAAAATTAATATTCTCAAAAGCCCTTATAGATACCTATCAAGAGAATTATAATCGATATTCCGAAAGATATGAGAAAAAAAGGAATATATATGAAAACTATAAAAAGTATGGAGATGATCCTGCATTGAACAGCATGAAAGAGACATCCGACACTTGGAGCCCTTATATAAGAGGTTGGATAGGGGAGCAAGCCGTTACAGTTCGAAAAGGAAAAGTAGGGACTGAAAATGAAGGACATACCCTGATTTCAGATGGACATGTAAGCTCTAAATTTTTTAAAGGACATAATCCCGATCATCAAGGACACAATCATTATGGCCCTAATAAACATTCAAACATATTTTTCAAACGAATTGAGGATGTTGGCGGAGATCGTGGAAAATATACCGGACCTGGGCACTAATAAATAGCCCGGTAGGAGAGTGTCGTATAATCTGTGCAAATTGTCTAGGCTGCAATTCGAATTATGACAATCAAGCAGTCAATGAAAGTATTCAGACAATTTACTTACACCGACTATCTGACAAAGTTCCCGCAGGAAAAGACACTTCTACCGGGTCTACCCATAATATTTTAACCATTTTTTTGAATTCAAATATCCCTCAAAAACAGAAATCCAATATTCCGATTCTTTTCCCGTTTTTATATAATGTTCAACTTCATATTTACGAAAATTCATAGCTTCAAGCAAATCAATTGTCAAACCTTCATCTTCACCAAGACACACCTCGACAAAATCAATATAAGAATATGTTTTGAGTACATATGCTTTAATCCCTGCAGAAGTTCTAATTTTTCTTAACTCACTTGCCAACTTACAACCTTCACGTAAAATATGCTGCGTCGACTCAAACTTTGTTATTTCATTTTTAAGATAATCATGCCATTTAACATGTTCGTAATCATTTTTCTGTTGGTTTTTTGTTTGCATGAAAAAAATGTCTATGTATTTCATAAAAAGACTTATCCAATCTTCAGAATATCTTCCTAACTCAATTTTATTCATCAACTCATATCTACGCAATTCTGAGGCTTTACTTATAATGAAAGCTATTTCTTTTTCTATGAACCAATATTCATCGTCGTAGACGATATAGTCGAGTATAGTTTTATCAAGCAAATTGAGCTGGGGAATATCCTTAACTATACACAATCGTTTTGCTAAGGCACGATATTCCTTTTCATTTTTCATGGTGTTATTCTATCATGCGATTCAAAAAACTAAAAGCCTACAGAAATTTCCGTAGGCTTTTTATTGCTAAGTTACTTGTAGTCAGTCTACATTCCTATTGAGGTGCTTTTTCAGATTTTCTGATATCTGTATTTGGCTTCTTGTCCCGTCCCGGAACAGAAAGCCAAACGTCTTATTATGGGAAATCGTCACGGATTCCACCATGCTGTTCCATAAATTGACATCAAATTCGGTCAGAATCTCCCCGCACTTCTGGATTTCTTCCAGGCACCGTTTAATCAACTCTTTTCTGCCGGATTGTTCTAAAATCTGTTTTTCCAGATTGCTGATTTCTGCTTCTTTAGCTTCACAAAGCTGGCTCTTCTCGGTAAACTTGCGGTTATATTCCACCTGGTCTTGTACATGGAGTGTATTCTCATCCATGAATGAGCGTAAGTCGTTCATTAACCTGCTATGTTCTGCCTGTGCTGCTTGAAGCTGTTCGTCCAACTTGCTGGTATCCGCCAGTATGGGCAGTAAAGCTTCAAAACGCTTGATGTGCTGCTGTTTTTCTCCCAGCACTTGGTTAAACGCTTTTATAAAAGCTTCCTCGATTTCTTCTTCCGTTAGATTTGGCGTAGAACAAACCGTGTCTTGCTCGTATTTATGGTTGCACCGCCAGATGAGTTTTTTGTATTTACTATTACTGTGCCATACCTTCCGACCGTAGAATCCGCCGCAGTCGCTGCAAATAATCTTGGCAGTAAAGGGGCTGTTACGGTGAAGCTGGTGACGGTGGGGTCTTCGGCGTTTCATTTCATTCTGCACCAGTTCAAAGGTCTCCGGGTCGATAATGGCTGGGTGGGAATCTTCAATGTAATACTGTGGGACTTCACCATGATTTTTCTTGACACTTTTAGTCAGGTAATCGGCAGTGTAGGTCTTTTGCAGCAGGGCATCACCCTTATATTTCTCGTTCGTCAGAATGCTGGTAATTGTAGAAACGCTCCATTTGGTTTTACGGCGGGGCGTGGGAATCCCCTGTTGTGTCAAGCTGTCTGCAATCGCACGGATAGTGCGCCCTTCCAGAAACCAACTATAAATCTGGCGCACAATCTTGGCTTCTTCTTCCACGATTTTGGGAAAGCCATCTTCTCCCTTTTCGTAACCGAGGAAATTTTTGTAAGCCAGAGAGAACTTGCCGTCTGCCATACTTTTGCGTATTCCCCAGGTAACATTCTCTGAGATGGAGCGGCTTTCTTCCTGCGCCAGGCTGCTCATGATGGTCAGCATTACTTCACCTTTGGCATCCAGTGTATAAATATTTTCCTTCTCAAAATAGACTTCCACCTTCTTTTCTTTGAGCTTCCGAATTGTGGTCAAAGTATCCACGGTATTTCTGGCAAAGCGGCTAATGGATTTGGTGAGAATTAAGTCGATTTTACCGTTCAAGGCATCCTCCACCATCCGGTTAAATCCTTCCCGTTTTCTGGTATTGGTGCCGGAAATTCCTTCATCGGTATATACGTCTACAAATTCCCATTCCGGATTACTTTTAATGTGCTGGGTATAAAAAGCCACCTGTGCTTCGTAGCTGGAAAGCTGTTCATCAGAATCGGTAGAAACACGGGCATAAGCTGCCACCTGCTTTTTCTGTTGGGTAGCCGCAGTAACTGATGGGTCAAGGCTGGTAAAGCTCTCTATTTTGCGGACAATCCTATTCTGTGCATTCATTGGTTTTTCTCCTTTCTTCTAACAGTGCTAATTGGCGTTCTCTTGCTTTTTGCTTCATTTCCGGCGTCCAGCTTTCCCGGCGGGAAGGGTTCTGCCAATAAACATCCTCAGTATGCCCGTCCCGGAATACATAAACTAAGTGATTATGCCCTGGTACTTGGATTTCAGCAAGATTTTCTAACAGTAGTTCCCGGTTGATTTCTTTGACTTTGAGAACTTCCAGAGTCTTAGCAATCAGGATAGTTTCTGGTATTTGCTGTGAAGGGCAGGCTTCTTTCCCAATCGACCTAAATACGGCGCAAATCCAAAGTGACTTCTTTTTTCTTTGATCGACTTTCCTCTGATATTTCCGACCACACAAGCCACAGCGCAGCAGCCCAGTAAAAAGATGGGGCTTTGACAGCGTCTTAGCTGGCGTTACTTTGCTTTTTCTACATTTTATTTCCTTCTGTACATCTGCGAACATCGTTTTGCTGATAATAGCTTCATGGCAATTCTCTACAACATACATTGGGCGTTCACCATGGTTTCTGACGTTTTTCTTACTGACATGGTCTAGGCGGTAATATTTTTGCAGCAACAAATCTCCTGTGTATTTCTCGTTCGTGAGAATCACATGAACTGAGGTTTCCCGCCATAAATTGCCCTTTTTAGTCCGAACCCCTTGCCGGTTGAGCTTTTTGGCAATCACACATGTTCCCATGCCGGAAAGAAAATCAGTATAGATTTGCTTCACGATTTCTGCTTCGTCTGGAATTATGTGCAAAGTACCATCCTTAAAGCGATAACCATATAAGTCAACATAAGTAGAATATCCCTGTTCGAACTTTTTGCGGATACGCCACTTCACATTTTCTGATGCACTGCGGCTTTCCTCCTGTGCATAGGATGCGAGAAAAGTCAGCATTAACTCACCATCCGTACTTAGGGTGTGGATGTTTTCTTTCTCAAAATAAACATCGATTCCGAGCGCCTTTAGCTCCCGGACAGTTTCCAGCAAAGTCAAGGTATTACGAGCCAGGCGTGTGACGGATTTGGCAATGACCATATCAATTTTGCCTGCCCGACAATCCGCAAGTAAGCGTTGGAATTCTGGGCGGTCGTTCTTTGTGCCCGTTATGGCTTCATCAGCATAAATACGCACAAGCTCCCAGTCGCCCCGGCTGCCAATCAGGTTGTTATAATAGCTAATTTGTGCAGATAAGGAATGATGCATGGCGTCTTTACTGGATGATACCCTAGCGTAAGCCGCTACCCGTTTACGTTTAACGGGAATTAATTGTGTATTTTCCAGTTTAGTTATTTTTCTCATTTTTACCTCCATATTTATGTACTTGGGTTTTTCCGGGGGCTTTTGCCCCCGGAATGTTATACCTTCCAGATACGGTCGGCACCGTATACGATGCCAAAACTATCTCCACAGTCCCAGTCAACGAATACAGTACCAGCATCATCTACAAAAGATACTGTGCCTTGTTCTCCACGCATGAGTATTTCTTTTACATAATCCGATAGATGGATAAGCTTTACCCGGCATCCCTTGGGGTACATGCGTTTAATCTTTTCTACAGCCTCCTGGTCTGGAAAATTGTGCTGATTAGGCATAAGGTGCACCCCCTTTCTTCTCGTTGGTTTCTGTTTCTATCGTTTCCGCAGGTGTTAGTACTGGTAGCGTTGTCGCTTCCGTAATTGCGTTTTCTGCCCGGTTTTCCGGCGGTTGTCCAGCTTTCCAGGCGCTGTTACCCGTCAAGTTTCTCAGTAAGATTTTACGGGCTATTTTATACTCGTCCCCAATCATTCCCAGCCGTACCAGGAATAGCCGCATCTCAAATTTGGCATTCTCAATGGGCTTTGCTTTAGCAATAACCCGTTTCTGCCGTTTTGCCATCTCCATTAAAGCTGTTACCAGTTGGGCGTAGACAAAGGATTCATGATCAATGTCATGCAAGGTAAACCACGGAAAGCTGATATTCTTCCTATCTACCTTGATTTCTAAATTATCCGTATCAAGCGCAAGCTTGAGCAGGTTTGCTTTACTGTCAACGATCTTTTGGAGATTGATGTAAGCGATATCCGTAAAATCATCACTAAGTGAGATATGAATAGTTAGATGATCTGCTCCTGTTGCAAATGGTGGAGGATAAGCGTCTGCCCAACTTTCCGGCGTATAGCCCCGTTCCCGTAACTTTGTCAGTAATTGCCCGATTTCTGCTTTACTGGGCTTCTCACCGCAGCATAAGTTTCCGTCTTTATCTACTATGTAAGTGCCAATTTGGTAAGCAAAGGTCGGTGCTTTCTGGTAGACGGCTGGCTGATGCAGGATGTCGCTGATTGCCTGTACAAAAACCTTACGCTCCCCACCGGTTTGATTATAACGGTATAGATTGTTCATAGTATTGCTCCTTTCTTTAGTCTGCACACACATCTGTCACTCAGATTAAATAAAAATGCAAGTCTTGATTTATCGGAAAAAGGTGTAGAAATTTACGGGTTATTCTTGGTTCTGGTTTCTATATAAGATGCACTCAGTGTATTGTAACTACTCACCTCTCCCTAAAGAGCAGGTCTAAGTCAGTAGATGTGGAAGCTTGCTTGGAATAATTGGCTGGAACAGCCTGACGTAAGACCTCCAGATTGAACCCGGAGTCCTCATAGCCTTCAAAAATTGTGGCAAGGTAGCCGGTAGATGGCGTGCCATAAGAATGATTAGCCTCGTTCATGATGTAAACCATAGCAGAGATTCTTTTGCCGTTTACGGTGACCCGTAAGTTTTCCTTGCGGTAAAGGTACGGCCAACCTTCATAACGATCAAGCATTTTCTCATCACTCGGCTGTAACTGCCAGATTAGTACTGGTACTTTGTACCCGGTAGCACGTTCAATGGTCGCTACCGCACTACTTCCTCCCCGGAACCGGAGTCGCCAGTTAGCAAGTGTGGTTGTTCCGATTACTTCTGCCGTCGGGCAACGGTGGTTCATCTGGCGCAGGTTCAGGTTAGAGCCATAGGCAATGTAATATCTGGGTCTTTTGGTTGCTGATTTTTCTTTACTCATGAATTTTGTCCTCCGTTTACTGTAATTCTGGGGTTGATATGGCTTCTGACATTTTCACGGGAGCCGTAACGCCAGGCGGCGTTGCCGTCTAAATGCTGGTAAAGATGCTCCCGGCAGCTCTTGAACTCGTCACCAATAAAACCAATACGGTTCAGGTACACACGCATGGCAAATTTCTCATTTTCTTCCTGCACTTTCCGGTAGCTGGCAAATTTCTGGGTCAAAGCTTGATGGTTAAGTGCCAGTGCAAAAACTACATATGATCGGACTTTCCCAGCATGAAGTGTGCCGTTAAAGCCCCTTAGCTCCACTGTATGGTTGCCATGGAAAAAGCTATGTAGGTTAAGAAAGTGATAACGACTGGTGTGATAGTGTTGGTTGGGGCTGCCGCTGTAATTCTCATACCAGATGTTTTCTATCTGGGCGAGGGTTTGGGGCTTGACCTGGTTCATGCGTTCCACCAGAAACTCGTCCATCTTTTTACAGTAGCGCATCCGCTCCGGGGCAATCTGCAGGGCTTTATAAAACAGGTCATTGTGGCTGGCAATGATGTTGATAAAGTTGCGTATACTCCGGGCAGTGTGGTTTGCCCCATCCAGATGGACATGGATGCCACAGGAGCTGTTTACAAAACCACCTGCTTTACGTAAACGGCGTATCAGCCCCTGTAAGGTGTTGATGTCCTGACGGTACAGCAAGATTGGACTGACCATTTCCACACTGTAATCACTATTGGTGCTGACGGTTTGTCGCCCTTCCTTTTTCTGACATTGGATGCTGCTGTCATACATAAACTTCCAGATCCTCTCATCAGGAGCGGAGACTTTAGTGGTGTCGTAATAATCACCCAGTGTTTCCCGTTCTCCCTCCAAATACTGTGCGGCAACCTTTGCTGCCTGCATCCGGGTAATCCCGGTAAACTCGACCTCTATGCCGAATCGATTTGTAAACATTCTTGGCTTACCCTCCTTTTCTGACAGACATTGCCAAAGCACAGCGCTCGGAGGGCATCCACGGATGCGCCCCGATTTGCTGGTGCGCACCATGTCCGCCGATTTGTTTTAACTATGGGTTACTCTTTTTCTACCCTCCTTTCTTTGATTATCCGTCTGTGCTTTTTGGGGCTGGAGCTGCTAATGGCATCCTGCGTGGGACTAATCTCCAGACGGTGGTTGGTGAGTATTCGTTTAAGTGCGAGATACTCACTTTGGCTGATTAGTCCACGCTGGTAGAGCTGCCCGGCAATAGCAAGCTGGGCATTTACCTCCCCAAGCTTTTTATTCTCCATTAGGGCAACCCCTCCCCATAGCGGCTTGCTAAATAACAATCTCTGCCGCAGAATTTCCGCTTTTTATTACCAAAGCTGATAAACTGCCGTCCGCATTGGTGACAGACCAAATGATAAACCCGTTTCTGTCGGTGCCGGTTCCACCAGTCATAGCGGCACTTATTACTGCAAAAGGTTTTCTTTTTTGTACCTTTCTTCTGTGCTAACGGCTTTCCGCAGTTCTTGCAACTGTTCTCCTGCAAAGGCTCCATCTTCTGCGGTTTTACGTTGTGGCGTCGGCAACAGGATTTGACGGTATTGGGGGATAGCTCCATGGCCTGTGCAATTTCCGCATAGGTCAACCCTTGTACACGTAAATCTAAAATCGTTTGTTTCTGTGATTCCTGCATGATTATGTCGCCTCCTTTCTTGCCGTTGTCGTCGCTTTCTCCGCCCTGTGAGGGGCTTGAGGGCGGAGAATGGTATAAATATTTATCTCAGTCCGGAACTTTTTGATTTTGGCGGATGTATTAAGGAATCCGGTAGTTTGGTGTTTCGTCATATATTTCCTCCTTTTTGTTGATGTAGCAAATAAATATGCATTTATTTTTCCTTATCGTTAGTGTTGCGTTATGATTCAGGCTCTTGGGGCAGCTAAGGCTGGCAAGGCTGCGCGTTTTGGTAGAGACTGTTTTCTTCTTCCGCTTAATTTATTTTGTTTGTTTCTTTTTCTAGCTCCGATATCCGGTGACGTAATTTTGCCGCCTGTTCTGCCTTTTCTGGATGTTTTTCTTTTTCTGCGTGAATGATGCGCCTGAGAGCATCTTTCGCTTCCGTAGCGTCAAAATGGAAGTGCAGGTTGAGAACAGCAAGGTCTACACCTGCCTTACAAAGCTCCGGGTCTCCATCGTATTCATTCATCATAAGGAAGAGCGCAATTTCTCTGGCTGCGTCATTGATGCGATTTAGCAGAGAGCAAATTTCTGCGATGTTTTTATCCATGGTTATCTCCTAGAGTATTAACAATAATTTAAAAGCGTATGGGTAGAATGAGGCTCCTATCATTTCGTCAGTCTGCCCCCTTAGCTACACCAAGAGCCTGAGTCTGTGTTTGTTGCGGTGATGGTTTAGCATAGGACTTCTCTATTGCCACCATAGCGGATCAAGTCTTCCAGTTCCTCTGTTGTGATTACGGCAAAGAGTTTCGGCTGTTTATCAAAAGCTTCTCTGATGTGAGCGATTAACCGTTCTTTACGTGTGCTATCCGGTACTACCCAGACGGTAAGGGGAAAGACTTCGGATTTCTCCTGCTCAAGTCCACTGCGGTAGTATTTATGGTAACGGTCACATTTTTCTAAAATTTTTGCCGGGGACTCCGTAGCGAGGTCTACCTCAAAGAACCATCTATCTTCATATTCATCGGACATAGTAACGGCAAAGAGGTCTGGTTTGAGGGAAAGCATTGCCCCATAGTCGCTGTAGGTGCGCCAGCATTCCGGTTCCAGTTCTAAGACGAAAAGTCCAGACGCATGCTCCCGGCAGATTTCTGTGAGCCTAATGGAGATTTCTGCTACCGCCAGCCCATGCGCCAAAAAGTGTGGTGAGGGTTCAAAGAATCTCTTGCTGGGGTATGGTTTATGGTCACGGAGCCGGAGCAAGCGTTCGCCTGCGTGGGTGAGGTACCAGACTAAACCACTGGAGCCTGCCCGTACTCCGCCGATACGCCGGGAAAGGCTGTCAACCAGTCCCAGCTCTTTGAGTTTTTTAAGGTTACGGCTGGTGGCTCTGAGGGCGGCAGCGGGAGTGGCAGCTTCCAGAAAATGCAGGCGCTGTACCTGCCCGGTGAGCAGATAGCGGTATTTTTGTACCGACAGAAGCGCCTGTCGGTCACGGTCGCTGAGAGCTATGTCAATCGCTGCTAGTTGTTGCCGGGAAATTCGCCGGTGTTCGTCCGGGGCTTCGCCGGGCGTTGTGGTATTTTTAGCAGGAATGCTAAAGGAATCCTGCACGTTAAATTTAGAGAAGTCCGGCGTGGCGGGCGTTTCCGGCTTTTGCTCGCCGTCCTGAGGCGATGGGTGATTAGTCATGAGCGTTTTCTCCTTCCAATGGCTGCATCGTCGGGATTTTCTCCGGCGGTGCTGTCGTAATTAAATATTTTTAGGTAATCTTCCTCCACTTGTGCGGCGGATATACCATAGGTTGCCTGGCTCCTGGCACGAAGCTCAATAGCGTCCTGCAAGACTGGTGGCGGTGGTAAAGTTTGCCCCTGAATCCAGCCCGTATTCCTCCGGTTAGACTGGAATGAGGTATAGACACGGTAGCGTGGTAAACTCATAAAATCCTCCGCCGTAAGCTCCGGAGCCATTGCTGCCATATCCTTGGCATCTTTGCTATTTAGCCCGAACACTATCTTGTTTCTAGCATTAGCATCAATACCGGAGCGGATGTTGACTGGTAGCTGGTCGCGGTACTGGTGGGCTAGTGTTAGTCCTACGCCGAGTCCTCTTGCCTGAGCTAAAGCGTCCGATAAATCCGTAGGGAGGCTCAGGTAATCCTGTAGCTCATCAATATAAACCTCAATGATATGTCGCTTCTCCGCTGGGATATTGGCTCTGGATAAGGCAAGCGTCCAAGTCAAGCCGACAATTAAGCTCCCCAGCAATTTGGCAGTTTCCCCTCCCATCAAGCCTTTATTAAGGGGTACAAGCACAATCCGACGTTTATAGAATAAATCAGTTAGTGAGAACTTCGGTTTTGCTTGCCCGAGCACATTCCTTAGTCCTGGGCGGAGCAGGAACTGTCGGAGTTTATTTAGTACCGGGTCTGTCTGCTGTCGGCGCTCTGAGTCCTTTAATTCATCATATTGTAGCCAGAAAGGTTTAAGGGCAACTTTGTCTTTAACTTGAGCCGTAATCCTCCGACGGAAGTTGCTGTCTGTTAGAAGTGGCGGAAGCCAGAGCAGTGTAGCGTCTTCAATTTCCACTAGTGTGAGCAGAGCTGCGTTGAGAATATCTGCAATTCTAACACCCCAGCTATCGCTCCATATCTCCTTCAACACGGACAGAATCGCATCGGCAATCAACGCCTTGTTGCCGTATTCCTTGAACGCCAGCGGGTTAAACCCACAAGGTGTTGGGCTGGAAGGGTCAATGATCACAACATCATCCATGCGTTCCTCTGGGATTCTGGCAAGGACATCATTAACCAGGTCAGCTTTGGGGTCGAGTACCAGCACGCTTCTTCCGGCTTTGATATCCGCCAGAATTAGGTGTAACATCGCTGTGCTTTTCCCTGAGCCTGTAGGTCCGAGGCACACTGTATGCTCCAGTGAATCCTGTGGACTGATGCTGAGCTTTTTAGGGCTAATGGCATCCATTGACACCGCAAAGCTCCGATTGTTGTGTTTGTTGGTTGGGCTATAATACCAAGTAGGTGGCAAAGTTAGTTTTGGATGGAGCCCTGGTGTACCCGGCAGTTCTTCCTCCCCAGCTGGGAGTAGCAGAAAGTTAGCTAACTCCTTCACGGATAAGCTCAGTGGAAAATGCCATGGTACATGTGCGGTGTTGAGGTCATTTGGTTTAGCGGCTTCCTCACGTATCCTTACGCCTACTGATTCCAAAGTCCTAAACGCACTGAGGATACTGCGTAGGCGGAAAATGGCGTTTTCTCCTGCTACTCCAATTCGAACCACGGCTTGGAAAATCTGTTGCTCAGCTTTTTCTTTGACGGCTTTACGACTCTCAGCGGAGGCTTTCTGTACATCTCCTAGAATAATCTGCAGCCATGAGGCGTGTGGGTCACCCAGGTTACTGGGTACCGGGGAAGGGGCATAAGCCCTCCCCAGTATAATTTGTATCACGGTTTCTGCATCCGTCTTGTTTTCTGTGATTGCTGCCAGCCCTGCCCGAATGACCGATTCCGTAATGTCAGTCTTGAGCGATAAAGCAGGGTGAGTGATTTTTAGCTGTCTAGCAACACTAATAGGCTTCCGGCTGTCGATAGCAATATCATGACACTGGATATCGCCATGCGCTTTGATTGCTTCTTCTATACTTTTGATGTACTTATAATCAGCACCAAGCAGATAACTGACTTTCCCATTAGAGCTACGGATTTCCCAAATCACGGAACCTCTGGGTGTAATAGTGGCAAGATGCGAGAGCAGTTCCCACACCGCTTTTATGTCGTATGGTCGATGCCAGACTACCTCCTTCCAGCAAATATTTTCTATTTGGTGTTTTCTCATGAATGCCCACTCCTTCTTTCTTTTTCTACCATTGTCCGTCATGTTTGTACTTCCAGATGCGGTAAACGATTACGGCTGCGATAATGATAGCGGCAATAACAGCAAGCACTGGCCAGACTTCGAGAATCCACTCTACGGCTGTATGGATAAAGAAGGCGCTGAGCATCAGCATGAAAGTGGCTTCCACAATGCGGTCGATCCATTTCTTTGGCGGCTCCAAACATCTACACCTCCTGTTCTATGTCTGCCTGGTTCACTTTATTGCTGTACTTCGGTACAGGATAGCCAGGGATAACAAGGTCGCTATCTATCTCATTACCCCAGCAATCCCAGCCAGGTTGCCTACGTCTTGCGAAGAGTTCGAGATACGGCGGGTGTGATAATCGTTCTATAACAGCAAATTGCTCCTCAGGCTTGTGACTATGGTCTTGCTGTGGGCAAAACATCCAATTGGGCTGCGCGTTAAACCGTACTGGTGCCTTGCCACGGGTCGCAAAAAGACACGTCTCACTGGCATTACGGATGTAATTTCCGAGAAGTAGCCGTGGTTTTATCCAGTATAACGGGCTACGATAGGTAAAACCCCAAGCTTTAATCACATCGAGCCCCTCCTGGAGTAGTCCATTTGGAACCCATAAATATAGATGTGCGTTTTCTGCCGCTAAATCAGCTACGGGCATAGCTTTAATGCGATCTAGTGACATTAACTCATAGTGACTTTCTGCGCTACGGTTACTATACTTACCTCTTTGATTTATGCTCCAAGGCGGATCTGCAAGTATGGTCTTATAACGCTTGATTGCTTTGTTTTCTGTTTGGTGATTACTTTTTTCCATATATTCTTCCTTTCTTATAGCCGGGTGTGGCTTTGGTGACATTTAACGACAAAACCGCACCAGAAAAAATTGTTAATGCTTATAGTTTTCCGAGCGATGCGACACCTGCTAACAGGGGTAAAGAGGCATTTTAAAGGTATCAAAAAACGATGTTGTCAAATAGTTAACAAAGTATTGATAAATCCGGCAATACTGCTTTTGTTACCGTCTATTAGCTTCTTGAAGCATTGCTCTATAAGCCGCAACACAGGAGCTTCTGATGTTGTTCTGAGCCTGGATAGTCCTCCGGTACATCATGATTTCTTTTAGGAGCTCATTGCGTTCCCAGATAAAATAATGGATGAACAACCCAGCAAACACCCCACAAATAACAGTCAAAATAATAACAGCCAATTTCAGTTCCATAATAGTCATCATAGTGTTCACCTTTCTTTCCGCTACAGTCTTCTGGCGCAAATTGCTTTTGAACCAAAAGACTGTGGCTAAGTATTGTGTTTAGTGGTATTTAGTCGTAAAAAGAGTTACTGTTGTCCTATTTGCTGCAGAGTCCGCATCGTATAGGCATCTACAATAGCCTTGCACCTTCCGGCTGCCCAGGGAGCTTGGCTTACAATCTCACCCTCCAGTACGGAGAGGGCGGCGGTACAGTCAAGGGCGGTTTTTGTTACTGCTGAGCGGCAGCAAACTTCGGTTGCTTCTAATCTGGCGTGATTGATGAGGGCGCGTGACTGTCGGTTAGTTGATAAAGACATAATCCCAAAGTTACTGCCGATTGGCGTGTTGATAACGTCTCCGGTGAGAATTTCTTGTCCTGCTGTGTTGAAGTTGGTCATGATAGAGTCCTCCTTGCTTTGATGTTGGTAGGTTAGTGAGTTACATGATGATTCTGATAGTGATAGGTTGTAAGCGCGTTGGGGTCACCTCCCTGCCGTGTTAAATTTACAGATTTTGAATGGTAAATACCAAAACCTATATGTACTAGTCATCGAGGACAGGGATTTTTTAACTTTTGGACAGAAAAAATTAAAGAATTTTTTTGGTTGGATATAAAAAGGACATAAAGATAAGGAAAAATAGGATGATAGGATAAATTAAAAAAGAGACACCGCAAGGGGCGTCTCTTAAAAATCAAATAAATTGAGATTGTAATTATTTTCAGAACTTTGTATTAAGATTGACCTTTATTTTTTTGTTTGCGTGACTTATTAAATAAATAAACAGAAAGCACCAAGCAAACTAATCCTAAAATAAAATAGATGATAATACATACTTTATTTTTCCATCCCAGTTTCTGAATCGTAACGTTTGCAAAATCTTGTAAAACCATCTCGCTCCCAGTGCCATAATTTACAGTACCTTTAGCCCAATTTACTAACGTATTAGATCCGTCAGTTAAGTTCTCGTCAACAATCTTAGCACGAAAACGCACATAAGCGTTAGCGCCTGGGCCATAATTACCAATATTAACACCAGTTGTTGTAATGGTATCATCGTCATTAGTATATCCATCCATGCTAGCATTCCATAGACGAGTGGAACCTTCGACATATTCTAAGTTTGCTGGTAAACTGTCCCGAATCATTACATTGTATTGATTTTGCTCGCTAGTGTTGGTATAGAAAATCTGATATTCTACCTCATCACCAATTTTGGCGTCCAGATTGTCGCGCCAATTATAACCAGTAGTACCAGCGATACGCACAGTTTTGTTTAGAGTAAAACTCGATGGATCATAAACAGTTTTTACTTTGATTGAGACATAGTTGTCAAAATCGTAACAACCAGGGACTTTACCATCTAATGCATCAAAACCAATCAACGTACCGCCAGATTTAGCTTTCACGATATCGTCGCTTAATGGATAACCTGAGCGACCAACATAACCTTCTGGTTTGTTTGGGTTATTTTTACTAGCGATGCCTTTGTTCTCCAGTAGGGCAGAGCCATAAACATATTCAAAGTGGAATTTACGACCATCTTTACTAGTGAAACGTACATCGTCATAGTACTCAGTTGGAGTAGCGTTAGATGAGCTAACAATACCGTGAATACTTAATTTATCAGCAGAGCCCTGGTCAAGACTAAACGCGACCTTAGTATTTTCGGCTACACCCTTACCATCCTGTCTCCAAGTTTGGTGATTAATGTCGCCGCTAAGATTACTGTTGTTGTGGGCATACAAGCGGACAACATAAGTTTGACCATCTTCAGCAACGATGTCGTCTAGCCACTTGTTGTCTGGGCCAAGATCATTGCCGTCGTCAACTCGGGCGCCAGTGAAGTTAAATTCATGACCAATTGCACCATCACTGATAGAATTAAAAGTAATGGTGTTGCCAAGTTTGCCACTATTGATATCTTCGTTGGTGTATTCATCGCGAATTTTATCACCGTTATTGCCATAAGCGAAAACGACCATTGAGCTAAATGTTACATCAACAATAATAATTGTATAGACTGCTATAAATAGTGATCTTATAGCTCTTCTCAAAGTATGATACCTCCATATTAATATTTATTTTTAGAAATTAGTCTACTTTTTCTGAATTCGACCATTTTGGTAATTGCGGCTCATCACTTTCTAGATATTTGGGCAAATCATAATTATTAAGCTCTTCCTTAAGTGGATCCAAATTATCTGTCGAATTTATAAATACTACACGCATCATAAACATAAAATACAAAAATGCTAAAAACGCAAGGAATGCAAGAAATGCATAAAATATACAACGTTCTTGTAATGACGTAGCAAGTTCTCTTTTAAACTTTTTCCGAAAAGAACTTGGTCTTGGTAGTAACAAAAAATTTTCTTTTTTGTCAAAAACATTTGAATCATTAAACTCTTTTATGATTGAGTTAATAAAATTTAATTTCCCATTATTCTTATGTATCCCATCTGTCAGCTTGTTTGTAAGATTTCCTAGTATATCCTCATATTTCTCAACTAAAATTTTATGAATACAACAATTAACTAAATCCTTGATAAAGTAAGAAATATAATTATGAGTACACTTATAATACTTCTTTTCTCGACTATCTATATCACTACATACTTCATCTTCAAAACCTCGTAAAAGTCCATACATCGCAAGCAAAAATTCAGCCTCGTCTTGAGTTCTACAATATCGCTGAATTATCTTAATTATGTACAATTTACAGAAATTGCGATGCTGGCTAAAGGCAATTTCCGTAGGTATATAATCCAGCTTCTCTACAATAGTCTCAAAATAAGTATTATCTGAACGTAATTTAAAGAACATATCGTAAAGCTCATCAGCTAAGACCGGAGGCAGCTCTGAATTATTAGTTTCAGAATCCTCAAAATCTTCTTCAATGGTTATGTTTTCTGGGCTTTCTTCTGATAGCGTATCGGGGTTTTCTTTTTCTGCATTGATATTGTCATCGTTTAATGAGCTAGATGCAGACGCTGATTTCTCATCGCTCGATATATCTGAGACCCCTTCACCTTCGCTACATATTTCATCTTTGTCAATTTTTTCGTTGTCCTTTATCTCGTGCTCAACTTGTTGTGATTCTTGATCTTTTTCTTCATCAAAATCTCCTACGTTTATGTTATCATCTTGGGATGTACTTATAACAATTTTTTTCCCTTTATTACTATTATCTATTTTCAGGGCATTTAAATTTTTAGCAAATGGATTTTTTTCTAAAGAATACTCTGGTTCAGGCAATTTAATTCTATCTTCACCATTTTCTCCTTTTTCACGAGGTATTTTAGTCCCCGCTTGAAAGAATTCCAGACATCTCTTTTTATTCTGAGATAATTTAGTCAATTCGCGAGAAAGACCCTTTATGCACCGTTCAACAGCTTTTTCTAGTGATTGCTTTGGATTTTTAATTTGAGGATCAAGCAGTTTATATATTTTCGCATTGTTTTTAATGTATTCGTCAATTCGTGTTGCATTATTAGCTCGAACATTTATGTTATTTTCTCCTGTATGGTAGTATCCTTTTAGTAGTCCGCATGCCAATAGCCAAGCATCCCTTTTTCTTACATTCTCACTCCATTTTTTTTCGCTTTTGATTTTTATGGGAGTATATTCGCAAATTATCACAATCAAAAAAGCTTCAAATGACAATAAATCATCTCTATGTTCATGTAATCCAATTTTATCGCATACCTTTGGAGATGTCTCTTCGAAGATATGTCCGTCTGACGGAAAACATAAATTTTTTATCAAAATTTCTAAATCCTCTAAATCCTTTAAATTTAAAGCTACCGTAGTAGATGTAGAGTCCCCCATTGATCTGCCACTCTCCTAAAATTCGAATCGTATAAATATTTTATAATAATTATTATAAATTCGCAAGAAAAAGAGCCGCATTTTAATAGCGACCCTTTCTTTCTGTTTAATACTTTACGATATGACATGGATATCCAAACATATCATTAGGCTCTTCGCTTTCATCAAACCAGGTTTTGCAAATTTTTCGTTTGCCGAGATATTCAGTAACTATAGCCTTACAAGTTCTAGCGGATGTTGCTTCCATATTTGCGTATGCTATTTCTGCCTCATAACGTCGAGCGGGAAGGTCATCTGCATAATTAACCACAAATTCCATTTTGAGATATTCTACACTCCTACACGATATACGCACTTGTTCATAGTTATTTTGAATATCTGCTTCTGATGAATAAGATTTAGGTATCTCGTTGATATAATAGAGGAAACACCCATTAAACGAAAAATTCGCACCAATTAATCGCCATCCAAGTAATACATCATGAACTAGGTGAGATAGACTTTCTTCAAACTCCACTGGACGACAATTTTCATCCATTGTGCAGACACTAAATATGTTTGCATCGGAGTATTGTCTGTAAGTAGAATCTTTCACATCTAATATCCTCATTTTCATTGGAGGATTGCTCAACGTCTCTTGTGTGATTTCCTCAGCCCTATCATTATCAGCATTTGAAATGTTTATAAGTTCATTTTCATCTTGTGAATAGACCAGATATTCTATCCTTGCCATTTTTGCGTACCCCCTTATATTGAAATAAAGATTATTGCAACATCGCTCATTCTCACGAGAAAAAGCGAATTATGCAATAATCCGGGGGACAAACAGAGTAATAATGAATTAACGTTCTACATAGTTAGTTATAACTAACTATGTAGAATCAGTATAGCACACTTGGTGTTTTTTGTCAATAGAAAAGATGGAAAAATAGCTTTCCGACAAGAAAAAGACAGAATTTATATCTCTGATAACGTGCCGACGTGGAAAAGACAGTCTAAATCATGTCGAAATCACGTCTCCGCCTTTTGACATGCTACTATAATCTCATAAGCGCTTAGACAATAAAAATATGAAAAGTGAGGTGAATTTCATACAGCGATATTAAAGGGTTTATACACTGATGTACATCGATAGTAGATGGCAAAAATAAACTTGTCTTTTACTATATATTCTTCTCTAGAGAACACGCGCGATTTTACAGGGTGAAGTGAAGTTGCCTTCACGTTCAAAATCGGTGTATCTAATGATTAAGATTCAATATTAATGATCCTGCGAGACCGAAATAATGACAGGTTGGGCATCCAAAGCGATGCCCCGCGCTGTCGTATATTATGTCTTTTACGGATCATCCCCATAATTTAAGCGGTTCTCGCAGGATCAGAAGCGAGAAAGGAGCTAAGAATATGGGGTACAATTATGCAAAAGAAAAATATAAATTGCTACAGGGATTTAAGAAAGAAATGCAGGAATATAAAAAGGCTGGTGTAGCGTACATCATGATAATAAAACTGTATAAATTGCGGAAAGAAGAATTTAAAAATAATCGCAAATTTTATACTCATACGCAATTTATCAATGATTCTCATTTTTCGGATAAAAAAGATGTAAAAGAAGATCGATCTCCGCTTATGAAAAAACACTTGGAGAAGCTTAGCTTTACTGAGGAAAAAATTGAACAGTATGGATGTGATACATTCATTGATAAGATTGGTACACCCAATTTACAAGAATTCATAAAAACATTACCAGAAAATGATATAGAGCTATTGAGTATGCTTTGCATTGATGATATGAAGCAAAAGGAGATCGCAATCGAACAGGGACGTTCAAGTGCAGCGGTTTCAAAACAGAAGTCAAAAATCAAAGAAAAAGCTAGAAAATGGCTCAGCTCAGAAGTAGGTCGCCCTATAGAGCCTCAAGAGATTAAGTTATTAAATGAAGTAAATGGCCTACATAAATTTATAGAAATTCTGAAAAACAAAGTCCAAGGGCAGAATTAAAAATATTTTAATTTTTTCTGTCCAAAGGTTAAAAAATCCTTGTTCTCAATGACTAGTAAATAAGAGCAGTTAGATGTGAGGTTTTTATCACTGTTACCTCACATCTAACCTCTGACACAATAATTTTTTATTTATAGAAGGGAGAAGAATCATGAAAACTCAAAAGAACACAAATCAATCAAAGAACCAAACTACACAGTTTAATTCCGTAAAAGATTACGGGAAGCCAGCGGTAGAATCACGTTCTGCCGGGATTCCGCTCAGCATCGGTCTGTTACAAGAAGATTCTAATAATCCCAAAGAGTCTCCAACGCTTGTCGATCATGGAATCTTCGGTAAATCTTATCGAGTGCAAGATGGCGCTGTTTATACCATCCGCCTTGGGGTTCATAGCGATCCCAATGGAGTTGGCGCTATTACGAAGGACTCTGCCGTCGCTTGTATGATTCCTACAGTGACTACGAAGCGGGCTCAACTTTTAGCGATGTTCTTTATTGATGAGCTGTATCCAGCTAAATTTGCAGACTGCGTGTATTTAGTTAGTGACGATGCTTTTAAACTGGAATACTTATATCCTAAATCTCGGATAATACGGACTCAAAACAATTTCATACTACTTTAACCCCCTGTTTAAGCTCATTAGCG
>QXWX01000079.1 GCA_009911175.1 Lachnospiraceae bacterium
GTACACTTATTTGGACTGACCCGAAAACTTCTTGACACTTATATTATCGTACCTTATCCGGATATCTTAAGAGTTTTTTTTGAAAAAATTTTAAAATATTTTTCCCGTAATGTTTTTGAGGGCCGGTTTTCCCTCTTATATGCTACATTATAATAGGAAGAAACACATCAAATTCACTCTGTCCAGACATCTGGCGGTACATAATATACCATGAGTTATCGAGAATAATCTACTCTGAAAATATAGGCTATGTAGAAAATCCATTTTCGATATCTCTATTTTGCATGTTTATATAGAGAATGTCAAGTGGAAACGTATTCCTGCCAATGGATTTTTTTACCATTGCCTATGGTCAGATTCTAAAAATACGATTAATTCTTTTTTAGGTTCTCAACGCCTTCATCCGTTCCGCCGCCGGCTGATATCCCCAGTCCAGCGCCATCTTGTAATAGGAACGCGCCTCTTTATTTTTCCCATTTACCTCGAACCAGACGCCCAGATTGTAAGCTGCCTTGAAAGAACCGCTGCCGATTACTCCTTCATGTTCCGGGACTTCTCCGATCTCCAGGCAGCGCCGGTAGGAAAGCTCGATCTCTGGAAGGTAATTGATGTAGCGCTGTACATCTGAAAAGATAGCCTGGGTGTAGAAGGTCCCGCAGGCAAAATGATAATCTGCGTATGGCGCCAGGCGCTTTTTTTCGTTTTCTATGATCTTGAAGCCGGTTTCGTATTTTTTTAATTCAATCAGATTGTAAATATAGGAAATCACACCGTTGGGCCGATATCCTGTGCCGGAGAAGGGGACGGTCTGATAAAAGCGTTCAAAGTACTGGTCCGCGCGCACATGATCTTTCATAATCCAGAGCGTACGGGCAGCCTGATACAGGATATAAGGATCCTTGGGATTGTCCTTAAGTTCTTCCAGAAGAACCTGGAGATTGCGCTCTCCTTTTCCTTCCAGCATATAACCGTCGTGTTCGAAGACCAGCGAAAGCAATGTGATCGGGAGGCTGCTGACCACCTGTTCGTGCATCCGGCCTTCGAAGCGGGTTCCTTTTGGGATGACCCGGGTGATGCACAGGCAGCTTTGGCTGATCTCGCCGTTTGCTTCCTTGTAGCTGTTGTTCAGTTGGATGGCGCCGACGCGGCTTCCTTTTTCGATGAATGTTAACAAATCCTTTTTGGAGCCGGAAATGAGGTATTCATCTGCATCCAGGATCAGGTTCCAGTCGCAGGGTGACTGTTCCAGGGCGTAATTTCTTGCGGCGGCAAAATCGTTATTCCATTCGTATTTGGAAATGTGCGCATGGAACTTTTCTGCGATCTCAACTGTATTATCTGTAGAACCGGTGTCAGTGATGTAGATTTCATCCACAAGCTTTTGCGCAAGTGAGAGACATTTTTCCAGACTGCGGCTTTCATTTTTTACGATCATTACCAGACCTATTGTTTTCATATTATATTTTCCTCTATCTTAATTTAACCTTTTGCTATTCAAAACACTTTTTTCATTATATCATACTTCGGTTCCCTTGTCATAGTTGATTTTTTCATGAAAGGTTCATATAATAAAGAAGATGTGACAGGTAGAAATATGTGGTAAAGTGAGGTACATACCATGAAGACTTTGGGTCTTGTGATGATTGTGAAAAATGAGGAGCGCTGTCTGGCGAAGTGCCTGGAGCAGGTGAAGGATCTGGTGGACAAGATCTATATCACGGACACCGGATCTACGGACAGAACGAAGGAGATTGCCGCTTCTTTCGGCGCGGTGATATCGGATTATGTGTGGAACCAGGATTTTTCCGCGGCAAGAAATTTTGCGCTGGACCAATCGGATTGTGACTGGAATCTGGTTTTGGACGCGGATGAGTATTTAATAGAAGGAACACGGAAGGATCTGGAGCCTTTTATGGAAAACATGGAGCATGTGGGGGCGATTCAGCGGAAGGATTTTTATAATGAAGGAACTGTGGACGGAAAGAAGCAAGTCGCCTATATGTATACATGGGCGGGACGGCTGCTTCCTCGGGGAGTCCGTTTTTCGGGAAGGATCCACGAACAGGAAAATTCTGCATTTCCGGCGGATTCGCTGCCGCTGCTGTTCGAGCACGACGGATATCAGCAGGGCGGAAAGGAGGAACGGAATCTTGTGATCCTTCAGGAGGAATTAAAGGAAAAACCGGAGGATCCGTATCTGCTGTTTCAGACGGCCAGGACGCTCCGGGGGATGAAACGCCATGAGGAGGCGTGCAGATATTTTGCAGAGTTTCATAAAACGGTGCCTTTGCAGGGGGCGGCCTACCGGACCACCGGGCTGATACAATATTTGTACAGCCTGATCGAGATACAGGATTATGACACGGCGCTGACAATTATCGAAAACGAGCAGGAACAGCTGTGGGATTATGCGGATTTTCATTTTACATGCGGAATCATATTTATGAAGGCAATCCTGGCGGATACGAAGAAATATATCGACTATCTACCCATGATCGAGCAGGCTTATCTGAGATGCCTGGAGATCGGGGAGGTGCCTTTGCATCAGGGAATCCATGGATGCGGCTCGTTCAAGGCGGCGCACAATCTGGGGACCTGGTACGAGGTGTCCGGGGATATCCCGAAGGCGCTGGAATATTACCGGATGGCAGCGGATGAGGGATACCTTCCCTCCGTCAGCCGGATCCGTGAGCTGGAACCTCTGACGCAGTAAGGAACTGTTATGAAATAAACTTTCGTGGCAATTCGTAAGCACCGCCGCACCATCGAAGATCTGTCTTGCAGATGGAAAATCAGGCAGGTCATTGGGCAATGCTGTACCAGTTTAGACAGCGAGTCTGATATATAACCTATATAGTTCTAAATCAGGTATTTTTGAATACCGCCTCTTTGTTTTATACTCAAAAGGAGAATAATTTACAAGGAGGTAACAGGCATGACGAACAAAGTATACGGTTACATCAGAGTTTCTACGAGAGAGCAGAATATTGAACGGCAGTTAATCTCCCTCATTGAAGCCGGCATCGATCAAAAAAGTATCTATATCGATAAGCAGAGCGGAAAAGATTTTCGCCGGCCTGCTTACAAGAAAATGATGCGCAAGGTCCGGGAGGGAGATCTGATCGTTGTGAAAAGCATCGATCGGCTTGGACGGAATTATCAGGACATTATGGAACAGTGGCGGATCATTACGAAGGAAAAGGGAGCGGATATCTGTATTCAGGATATGCCGCTGCTGGATACGACGAAAACAAAGGACCTGCTGGGGACTTTTATCAGCGACGTCGTGCTCCAGCTGTTGTCGTTTGTTGCGGAAAATGAAAGGGACAATATCCGTCAGCGTCAGGCGGAGGGAATTGCGGCGGCAAAAGCGCGGGGCGTCCAGTTTGGCAAGCCTATGATCCCCATGCCGGAAAATTTTCCAGAATTGTATGAGGAGTGGGAGGCGAACCGGATTACCATCGGAGAGCTGGCGGAGCTTTGTAATATGGGAAGGAGTACGATGTATAAACGAATTGGAGAATATAAAGAGAGATTGTGTCAGGAGGAGGGGAACAGAAGATGAGAATTGTTTTATTTTATACGGAAGTGGAGTCGTTTAACTTTTTTTCAAATGTGCTTTCTGAGGAACTGCGGAAAAGGGGACACGAAACATTTATTCTGGACCTGCTCAATCCTCCTGGGGAAAACGCACATTCCTATGTCAATTTTTCACAATTTGCTTCGAAAAAGGTGGATGCGGCAATCAGCTTTGACGGGCTGGGGATCAAGGATGACCTGCTGATCGGGATCTGGAATGCGTATCAGACGGTTGTGGTGGACATTTTTATGGATCCGCCGCTTCGGTTTCATACGGCGATGGAAAAGCATCCGCAGAATTATCTGATGTTCTGCTGTGATTGGGATCATGTGGAATATGTGAAAAAATACTTTAAACAGTGTGTCCCTTATGTCGGATTTATGCCTCATGTGGGCGTGATGCCGGATCCGAATATCCCGGTGATCCCGTATACCGAAAAGAAATATGATGTGCTTTTTTCAGGAACCTATTATTCTCCCGAGAACCGGCTTGCCCAGGTGGAGGAAATGATCGAAAAGGGGACAGCGGTCTATGACTTTTATCAGATCTTGTATAAATGTCTGGTGGAAGACAGCAGGCTTACGATTGAACAGGGAGCCTTCCGGACAGTGGAACAGATGGGGCTTTCGGTTGACCAGAATATGATGAAAAGCCTGATGCGCTGCGCGGAGCCGGTGGACTGGGCGATCCGTATGTACCAGCGCGGCCGTGTGGTGGAAGAGCTGGCAAAATCCGGGGTGGAGCTTCATTTGCTGGGCAGGGGCTGGGAAAATCACTGTTCCGCAGATTATCCCAATGTGCACCGGATCGACGACCGGATCCCCTATGTGGATACGCTGGCATATATGGCGGATGCCCGGCTGAACCTGAATGTGTTTCCCTGGTTCAAGGCTGGAACCCATGACCGGATCTTTAACGCGCTGCTCCAGCATTCCCTGCCGCTGACGGATTCCAGCCGATGGGTGGATGAAAATTTTACGGACGGAGTGGATATTGCGCTGTATGACCTGGAGCATCTGGAGAAATTGCCGGAAATGATCGGCGGGCTGCTGCGGGATACGGAACGCGCGCAGGAGATGATCCGGAAGGGGTATGAAAAGACTGCGGAGAATCTGACATGGTCGAATTGCGCGGATTGGATTCTGGAGGCCATCGGGCAGATGTAAAAGGGCAGAGTTCATCGGTCATGAATATAAAAATATAAGGAGAAGTTCTGATATGATAAAGGTATATAACGGAGACGCATATGGAGTTCAGGAGGAGGATTACGACCGAAGCCGGTCGCTGCGATTTTTTTTGAACGGGCATAAAAATGAATATATTCTGATCTACCGCGGCGACCGGCTGCTGAAGGTGCTGTCTTATTATGACGTACTTTACAGCCGGGAGGTACCGGAAAAGGTGCTGTACCTGAGCACGGATGTGTTTTCGGAGGCCAGGGAGCTGTTCTTTTCCTATAAAAATGCGGATGACCGGTGGAACCGGGCTGTTGCGGTATGCAGCGGCCCGGAAGATGACGGCAGTCCGGGAGATGTGGAATGTATTTTGTATTATCAGCAAAACCTGACGAGCTTCATTTATCCGGCCGGTGAATTTGAAGATTATGGGCTTGACCGGAAACTGGATCTGGAGCTGCTCTCACGGGCGGATACGTATCTATTTGAGGAGTTTGAAGAATATACGGCTTTCATTTGTGAGGTGCTGGAACGGAAGTTTCCGGAGAAGGAAAAGATATTTCTGGATGAAAATGCGGAGGTGTTTTCCTGTTTTGGCTTTCGATACCGCATGGGGACGAGGGACGAACTGCTTCAGGATGCGGGAGACGCGCCGCGGGCCGGTATGCAGAATGTGGATCGGGTACACGATTCCGGACGTAATGCGTTCTATATCACCAGCGAGCGGGAAAAGGATTTTTTCGGGCGGAGGTTTCAGAAGAATATTTACAGCAGCCTGGATATTATGACTGCATTGTTCTGGCAGGAAAAAGAGACTGGATACGGAGATCTGCATCCGGATAAACGGTTTATGCTGATCCGTTTTCCCATCTATTCCAGCGGACTGGGAGATGTGATCCGGTTCTGCATGACAAAGGTTGCCGCGGTGGAATACCGGAAGCTGGATTATATTCCGGTGATTGATCTGAGCGTCCCGGACGGCGGCAATTCGTTTTCCGGAGGCAGAGAGGAAAATGTCTGGGAGGACTTTTTTGAACCGCTGAACGAATATCGTCCGGAGGAGGTTCTCCAAAGCCGCCATGTCCTGTTATGTAATGACAAAATGGACGCGTTCAATCCTTATATGATGGAACAATATCATGATTCCGGGCATATGAGGGGCATTTATAAAAAATATCTTCGGCTGAATCGGGAAATGAAAGCTTATATCGATCCGCTTCGGGAGCATTTTTTCGGAAATGAGGCTGGAAAAGTGCTGGGAGTCGTGGCCCGCGGAACGGATTACCGCTATGGGGGATTTGATGTTCCGAAGCCTGTGGAGGATGAGGCTTATATTGCGTTGGTGAAGGAAAAAATGGAGGAATGGGGCTGCTCTTCTCTCCTGCTGGCCACGGAGGACGCGGATATTCTGGAGAAGTTCCGGCAGGCCGGATTCGGGGGTAGGCTAAAGTACCTGGAGCAGGAGCGTTTTCGGTATACGGATGTGAATACGAAGGGGCTTTTGGTCGCGAAAATGAAAAAGGCTGACAATGATTATCATGATGAGATGCCTTATCTCGCGGTGCTGTATCTGCTGGCAGAATGCGGGGCGCTGATCTCGAACTGCCGGTGCGGGGCATTTGAGGTGGCGGATTTTGTGAATGGCGGGGAGTATGAACAGCGGTATTGCTGCGGGGAAGGTGAGGTGGAGTGAACGTATGGGCGTTTATTTAAACAGCAAGAGTCCTTCCGGATTGTTTTGTGACGAAGCGGCGGCGACGTATTTTATTGATAAATCAGCTATACTTCGTGAATTGATTCCATACGTTTCACAAAATACGGAAATTATGGAACAGAGCGGGTCTAACCGCAGTAAAAGCAATAAATATATCTGCATCACCAGGCCGCGCCGGTTTGGAAAAACGATAATCGCGGCGATGATCGCCTCCTTTTTTGGAAAAGGGGTTGACAGCAGCGCGGTTTTTGACAGGCTGAATGTCGCTGCCGATGACTTGTTTGAACGCCATTTAAACCAGCATAATGTCATTTACATTTCTCTGAATGAGCTCCCGCAAAATTGTGCGGATTACCAAAGCTATATTGACCGGATTCAAAGGCGTCTGCATAGTGACTTGAAAAGGGCTTTTCCGAATGTAGATGCTTCGGATGGAGATGCCGTTTGGGATGTGCTGAATGACATTTATGAGCAGGAGGATGAGCGTTTCATTTTCGTACTGGACGAATGGGATTATATTTTTCACAGAAGCTTTGTGACCGACCGTGAGAAGCTGGCGTATTTGGAATTTTTAAGCAATCTTTTGAAAGGGAAAGCCTACGTTGAGCTGGCGTACATGACGGGGATACTTCCGATTGCAAAATACTCGAGCGGCTCGGAGCTTAATATGTTTTTCGAATATACGCTGTCCGCAAAGGAGAAATACAGCGAATATTTGGGATTTAATGACCAGGAGGTGGACGAACTTTATCAGCGTTATCTTAAGGTCACGCCGAATCCTGCCATAAGCAGAGCAGATCTGAAAATATGGTATGATGGATATCAGACCGTATCAGGCGGCCGGCTTTACAATCCGCGCTCTGTTGTCGGCGCGTTGAGCGACAATCAGCTGGGAAGCTATTGGACGAGCTCAGGTCCCTATGAGGAAATCCGTTTTTATATTAAAAATAATGTAGATCAAGTGCGGGATGACCTGGCGCTTATGGTATCCGGAATTGCCGTTCCTGCGAAAATTCAGGAATATGCCGCCACATCCATGAATCTGACGACACGGGATGAAGTATTTTCCGCAATGGTCGTCTATGGTTTTTTGAGCCATGAAAACGGAAAGGTCCGTATCCCCAATAAAGAACTGATGGATCATTTTTCATCAGCGCTCCAAAAGGAAAAATCATTAGGATATGTATATCAACTGGCAAAGGCTTCCCGGAAAATGCTTTTGGCTACAAAAGCAGGCGACACAAAAACAATGCTTGAAATCCTGGAATTTGCACATAATACAGAAATCCCATTGCTAAGCTATAGTAATGAAATTGAGTTGACGGCAGTGGTAAATCTTGTCTATCTTGCGGCAAGGGATTCCTATTTTATGGAGCGTGAGGACAAGGCTGGTATTGGATATGTGGATTTTATTTTCTATCCGATCAACAGAAAAGAGGATTGCATCATCCTGGAATTGAAGGTTGACTATACTGCAAAGGAAGCGATCCAACAGATTAAGGACCGA
Organism: Lachnospiraceae bacterium; assembly: GCA_009911175.1. Next base: position 7,977 of record QXWX01000079.1, read on the forward strand.
AAATATGCTCTGAAATTTCAGGGCAGACTTGGCGAAGCAGAACGCTATACCGGCCGGATCCTTGCTGTCGGTATTGGCTATGACAAAAAAACAAAAGAGCACAGCTGTGAGATTGAAATTTTGAAGCCGGCAAATGCCGGGGAAATGAATGGACAATAGGATATAGGCAGTGGAATATGCAGGCGTATCGTATATGAATGCGGGGAATTCATATACGGTACGGCTGTATTTTTTGTGCTGCCCGCTGGGGATTGGGTATCCATGTTAGTGTACCTTCTTAGACAGTTCGCCGGCATGTCAAAAAGGAATGTTTGTTCGGCTCCCGAACCCTTCTCCTGACACAAAAAAATATACAGAAAACCACTAATAATTATGCAGGGAAAAGGATTTCCCGAAAACAAATTCAAGGAGGAAAAACCATGAGAATCCAACATAATATCACAGCATTAAACGCTCACAGAAATTTATACAACAACAACTCTTCTGTAGGAAAGAATCTGGAAAAATTGTCATCCGGTTACAGAATCAACCGTGCAGGCGATGACGCTGCTGGATTGGCTATTTCTGAAAAAATGCGTGCTCAGATTACTGGCCTTAACATGGCGAAGAAGAACGCTGAAGACGGTGTTTCCCTTGTACAGACCGCAGAAGGTGCCCTGACAGAGGTTCACTCCATGCTGAACCGTATGGTGGAGCTGGCTACACAGGCTGCCAACGGAACCTATTCCAGTGCGAACCAGGGCGAAATGCAGAAAGAAATTGAACAGCTGAATGAAGAAATTGATAGGATTAAGGACACCTCAAACTTTAATGATATACAATTGTTTGACGGCAGCGTTGCGAGCCTTAATCTTCATGTTACTGAAAAAGACAGTGGCGGAACAATATCAGTCACACTGGATCAGATGGATTCTACAATATTAAAAACGGATACTATTGACCTTGAGGGAGCTGCGACAGCTGCGATTACAACTGCTAAGGCAGCGATCGATACCGTCTCTTCTATGCGCTCTACTTTCGGTGCATTACAGAACCGTCTGGAGCATACGATTAATAACTTGGGTGTTCAGGCTGAGAATATCACAGCTGCTGAGTCCCGTATCCGTGACGTAGATATGGCACAGGAGATGATGGCATACACGAAAAACAACATCCTTGTTCAGGCTTCCCAGGCTATGCTTGCGCAGGCTAACCAGGTACCGCAGGGAGTTCTTCAGTTGTTACAGTAGTCTCTTGAAGGATAACTACAGAAAGCGCCAGTCCACTGGATGGGCGCTTTCTTTCATATAAAGACTGCCTGCGTTACAGGCTGCACCTCCGGCATATAACACTTTCCTGTCTCGATTTTGCTTTATATGAAAGAAAACGCCCATCTATTATGCACAGGAGACTACGATATTATGGATATACAACTCAGTATTTCTTTGCTGGCTTCGGATTGTCCGGCTGCACTTGAACGCTGCCTGAATTCCTTGAAGCCCTTGATGATGCAGGTGCCATGCGAATTGATTGTTGTAATGACAGGTACAGATAAAAAAATCCGTGAGATTGCTTCTAACTATACAGAGCAAATAGTACCCTTTACATGGTGCGATGATTTTTCAGCAGCCCGTAATGCTGGATTAAGATTAGCGCACGGTGAATGGTTCTTATATATCGATGATGATGAATGGTTTGAAGACACTGCTGAAATCTGTAACTTTTTCCTGTCCGGTGAATATCGAAAATATGGGGAGGCTACTTATAAACAGCGGAATTATCTGGATTGGGATGGAACCGTTTATTCGGATTTTCGGGCACTGCGCATGGTCAGGCTGGTTCCGGAAAGCCGCTTTATCAATCCGATCCATGAAGAATTAGTTCCTCGTTATACCCCGTGCAAAGACCTGGACGTATTTGTACACCACTATGGGTATATAAAAAACAAAAAAAGAGTAAATACAGAAAAAGCTTCCCGTAATCTCACACTTTTACTAGAAGATATAAGGAAGCGTCCTTCGTATGCTAAAAATTATGTCCAAATTGTACAGGAGTACCGGCAGGCACACGATTGGGAAAAAGCGGAGGAGTACTGCCGCAAAGGTTTGAAATACTGCCGAAAAGCGGAGCTTCTGCCGTTTCGCCGATGGCTCCAGGCTGATCTGATCGAGCTGGTATATGCTAAAGGCGACTATCCGAAAGCAGAAGAAGAGATTCTTACTATCCTGAGACAATATAAACCCTGTGAGATGGTCAGGCTTGTCGCATACCTTACCTTGAATAAGATTTATATCAAGCTTCACAGGCCGGAAGACGCTTTGAGCTACGGCGTGCGGTATGAAGAAACCCTGGCGTATATGGACCGGAATCCGGAGCTGTGGCGTCAGCAGGAATGCGGATATCTGTCGGAACTAAAGTTAAAACATCCCAACGCACTTTATAAAATACGCATTAATTGTGTGGAACAGGCACTTTCCTGCGGAAATACGGAGCAGGCCATCTTCTTTCTATCGCTTCTGCCTTGGGGGGAAGAGACAGAGATACAGGGATTTTATCCGATTTTTGACTTTTTGAAGGATAAATATGCCGATTTATTTGGAGATATCCTGAAGGCGTTTCCTGCTGATTCACCATATCTGCTCTTACAGCAGGCAATCCATACAGCAGATACGGAAACCAAAGAGCGACAGGCATTGCTTGAGCGATGTATGCGGGACACACAGTCATACCATCTGCAATACCAGGTTGTAAAAGAGGCGATTTTGTCAAAAGCGGGCCTCGCCGAAATTGTGACGGTATTTGAACTGGAGCATTGGAAAACATGCGCTGCGGAAATTGTAAATGACCTGCCGGATACAGAATTACCGAAAGTCTGGGATGCCTTAACCTCACTCAAACGCCAGGCACGATTTCATGCCCTTTTATTGGAATGGGGTTTGCGCGAGAGGAGGCTGATCCGCGGATATCTTACCGGGCATGAATTTATACACGCTCTAAAGGAATATACAGAATGTATCCTTACTTATTATAGAGAACAATATTGCGAGGAAATGTTCCAAGATGAAAAAAGCAAATTTTTATCCAAAGAATGCCGCTTTGGAATGCTGCTGTCTGACGCGCTGCAGAAGCTGGAGCTTATGGAGCTTCCGGAGGCAGTCCGGCTCCTTCGGGAGGCCCTGCCCCTGAATCCGGGAATGACCGGGGTTATCCACGAGCTGATCCGCTTGATTAAAAATCTGCACCGCAATCCGGCAGCCAGTACAGGGGAAGAGTTTCAGGAACTTGCCGCGCAGATGAAAGACGTTTTAAGCAGCATGCTTCGTAAAAAGGAATATATACAGGCCCTGCCTGTTATGCAGCAGCTCTGTTCTCTTCTGCCTGATGACCTGGAGCTTTTACGTATGCGCCAGAGGCTGCTTCTGGAAACGGATGTATGAACTGGTACAACGAATAATACCAGATACTTATCATCCGTTGTACCCGGTGCTATCTCAGCGCGACTCTGATATCCAATAAAACGAAAGGACAATAGCTATGATCACAAAACAGCTGGAGGCTGATCTGGCCTACACGTACAAAAAACTCAGCTCCAGGGAGCTTGAAAAACTTTCCGGCAGCACCATACTTATTACCGGATGCGCCGGATTTCTTGGATTTTATCTCCTGCATTTTCTTTACTATTACCGGAAGGAGTTATCTTTGAAGCGTGTACTGTGTCTGGATAACTTCATGCTCGGGCGTCCGGAATGGATCCGGGAGATGGAAGCGGATGAGTGCTTCCGCATAGAAAAATTTGACATCATCACAGATGATATCGCATCTGTTCCAGGCGCGGAAGCCGCGGATTATATTGTTCATATGGCATCCATTGCTTCACCGGTATTTTACCGTCTGCATCCGATCGAGACCATTGACGCAAATGTATTCGGTCTGCGGCGGCTTTTGGACTATTACTGCGAAAAAAACACAAAAGGATTCCTTTTCTTCTCATCCAGTGAATTATATGGAGATCCCGCACCGGAAGCGGTTCCCACGGATGAAGAATATCACGGTAATGTCTGTGCCACCGGACCGCGCGCCTGCTACGATGAGGCAAAGCGTTTCGGCGAGACCATGTGCATGCTTTTCGCAAAAAAGTATGGAATGCCGATTGGGGTCGTACGTCCCTTCAACAATTACGGACCCGGAATGAAGATCAATGACCAGCGGGTTCCAGCGGATTTTGCAAAAAATGTCCTGGAGAATCAGGATATCCGAATCCTGTCAAACGGCACTCCTACCCGCACCTTCTGTTATATTGCGGATGCGGCGGCTGGCTATCTGAAAATCCTGCTGCATGGGACTTACGATTATTTTAACATTGGCATTGACCGTCCGGAAATATCGATTGAAAGACTGGCCGAAATTTATCAGGAGGCCGGGAAAGAATTGTTATCCTACAGCGGTAAGATCATCCATGCCAGATCCGAGGATCAAGAATATCTGACCAACAATCCGGGAAGGCGCTGCCCGAAGATCCGCAAGGCGGCGGAACTCCTGGATTACAGGCCGGAAATCCTTGTAGAGGAGGGAGTCCGCAGATTCCTTGCCTTTATAAAAGAAAGCACGGAAAACGGAAAGCCTGGGGAGGGAAACCTGTTATGGTAAACACAAAGGATGAGCTGGATAACCAAAAAGCTTCTGTTCAGCCGACATATGATTCGGATAAGAGCGGTATGGGAGGCAAAAAGACGGTTTCCGTCTTTGGACTGGGATTCGTAGGACTAACAACAGCGCTGGGGTTTGCCGAGACCGGCTGCCGGGTTTTTGGTATTGACGTAGATAAAGAAAGAAAAAGAAGCCTGAGGAACGGGACAGTTCCATTTCACGAACCGCATATGGAAGGTATCCTTAACAAGCATTTAAACAGCAGCCTCTTTATTACAGATGATATTTTGGAGGCCGTGAAAGAAAGCACATACATCTTTTACTGTGTGGGAACTCCTTACGGGGCAGACGGAAGCGCAGACCTTACTTATTTGTTCTCTGCCATTGACAGTACCCTGGACGCCATCCACGATGAAAAATTCCGGGTACTGGTGGCAAAGTCCACCATTCCTCCGTCTACTACAGCGGAAAAAATCCTTCCATATGTGAAGTGGAAAGGGGATAAGTCAAAATTTCTGGGGATTGCAAACAATCCGGAATTTCTCCGGGAAGGCCACTGCTGGGAGGATTTCATGGAAGCAGACCGGATCGTGCTGGGAGTAAATGACGAAAAGTCCCAAGAGCTTCTGGTGGAATTATATCAGCCAATGGGAATTCCGATCAAGTGCGTGACCCACTCTACGGGGGAATTTATCAAATACCTTTCTAATACCCTGCTTGCAACCCTGATCAGCTATTCCAATGAGATGGCCCAGGCAGCAGAGACGTTCGGCGGCATCGAGGTTGCGGAGGCATTCCGTATCTTACATATGGACAAACGATGGAATGGCTGCAATATGACCAGCTATGTCTATCCGGGTTGCGGCTACGGCGGGTACTGCCTGCCGAAGGATACCAGTGCGTTTTATGCCCAGGCATTGGAGAAGGGATTTGAAGCCTCGATCTTGAACCAGGTGATCAAGACGAATACGGAACGGCCAAAACGAATTGCGGAGAAGATCGCCCGGCATCTCACAGATCTGCCGCGGCAGAGCAATTCTGGTAAAACAGAATGCGGTCAGATTTACGGAACAGTTGGCATCTTAGGTTTATCTTTCAAACCAGGCTCCGACGATGTGCGGGATACCCCAGCCATGAAAATTATCGGGCAGTTAAAAAAACTTGGATGTGAAAATATAATCGGCTATGATCCCATTGCCGCAGAGGAGTTCCGCCGCAGATATCCTGACGCCGGAATCTGCTATGCTGACAGTATGCAGGAAATCTATGACAAGGCAGATATCCTGGCTATTGTCACAGCCTGGGAGGAGTTTCGGGATGTACCGACGCTGGGGGACAAGAAGATCATAGACTGCAGATACATGCTGTAGGAACATTTACTAAGCGCCAGATTTCATTGGCCGTGAGTATCACTGACCAGCGAACTGTAACGAATGGAGGTAATCATGGAAAAGCAACAGATTTTAGATATGACAGCGCAATACTGCCGGGAACGGCATGCGTCAAAGGAGTGGAAACCGGGAGACCGTATCAATTACGCCGGACGGGTTTACGATGAAGAGGAGCTCTGCAATCTTGTGGATGCTTCCCTTGACTTCTGGCTGACCGCAGGAAAATATACAGAAAAATTCGAGGCAGGACTTGGAGAATATCTGGGCGTGCCCTTCTGCTCAATCGTAAATTCCGGGTCATCCGCCAATCTGCTGGCTATGATGGCGTTAACTTCTCCGCTTTTAAAGGAAAAAAGGATCCTTCCCGGGGATGAGGTCATTACTGTAGCCGCGGCATTTCCCACTACGGTGGCGCCGATCATACAGGCAGGCGCGGTTCCGGTATTTGCAGACATTGAAATTCCGTATTATAACATTGATGCATCCAAGCTGGAAGAGGCATTGTCGCCTCGGTCAAAGGCTGTCTTTTTAGCCCATAGCCTGGGAAATGTATTTGATCTGGAGGCAGTAAAAAATTTTTGCGCGAAGCATGATCTGTTCCTGATTGAAGACAATTGCGACGCTTTGGGTGCAGAGTACATGGTTGACGGTGAATACCGAAAATCAGGCACCATCGGAGATATCGGGACATCCAGTTTCTATCCCGCCCACCATATGACTATGGGAGAAGGAGGGGCTGTCTATACCAGGAATCCTCTCCTGCACAGGATTGTCCGTTCATTACGGGACTGGGGGCGGGACTGTGTATGCAGCGGCGGGCAGGATAACCAGTGCGGGCATCGTTTTGACGGGCAGTATGGAACCTTGCCCAAAGGGTATGACCACAAGTACGTATATTCCCATTTGGGTTACAACCTGAAAGCGACGGACCTGCAGGCTGCTATTGGCGCGGCACAGCTCAAAAAGCTTCCGGGCTTTGTGGAAAAACGCAGGGAAAACTGGAATTATCTGCGAGAACATCTGAAGGATATGGAAGAATATTTTGTTCTCCCGGAGATCACGCCCCATTCCATCCCAAGCTGGTTCGGCTTCATGCTCATGGTCAGAGAAGGCGCCGGAATATCCAGGTATGAGATCACTGCGTATCTGGAGAAGCATGAGATCCAGACCCGTGCGCTGTTTGCGGGAAACATTATCCGGCATCCTTGTTTCGAGACGATGGAGGAAGGAAAGGATTACCGGATCTGCGGAAGTCTTGAAAAGACAGATGAGGTGATGAACCGCGGCTTTTGGGTCGGCGTGTATCCGGGCATGACGAAGGCAATGCTTGATGAAATGATCCTTCGTCTCCATGAAAGTATCTCAGGAACGCACACGGCCCGGTGATACGCATATGCCGCAGAAAGCTCCGTTTGCGGCTGTCTATTCTGGAAGAAACAAACGAGAACCATTTATAACAAAAGGAGAAAACAGGCTATGATCAAAGGCTTGAAAATATTTGACTGTACCCTGCGGGAAGTCGGCTACCAGACCGGATGGCATTTTACAGACAAGTTTGTCCGGGATGCCTACAAGTTTGCCCAGGGGAAGGGAATTGACTATCTGGAGCTTGGCTTCTTTCATCAGGAAGCTGCAGATCCGGATCGAGGCATCTATCGGTACTGCAGTACAAAAAATCAGGAGATCGCAGATGTTTTTAAAGCATGCAAGAATGTAACGAAGCTGTCCGCAATGCGGGACATTCAGAGGCCGCTCTCCCCTCTCCTGCCGGCGAAAGACAGTATCATCGACACCATCCGCATCCTGACCCGATCCCATGAAACAGAACTGGATATACTGGAAGGATTTGTGGATGAGGCTATGGGGTTGGGCTATGAGGTATTCATCAACTTTACCAGCGCGGGATATAACTCCATAGAGCAGAACATCCGCTTCGCAGAGTTCGCAAAGGAAAAAGGTGTGCATGCCATTGAATTTGCGGATACGGAGAGCGTGATGACAGAAAGTTATGTAATAGATACCATCCGGGAATGTCATAAGGTGGGGATTGAGATGGGTGTGCATCTCCATGATAAGAATGGAACGGCGGAAGCCCTTGCGGATCTTGCCATCGCAGAGGGCGCCGATTATATGGATGTGACCCATGTAGGATTAGGCGGAAAATGGCGGGATGGAAATGTAACGATGGAGTATCTGCTGCGCAAGGTGGGGATCGGCGGAGGCTATGAAGCGACGATGATACGAAATGAGATGATTGAGGAACTGATCCAGTTCCATCCGTATAGCGCAGCGGAATAGATTCCTAAACAAGAAGCATTCAGGCGCTCAATCCAGACCATGAATGTAACGATTGACTGTATAGAAGGGGATTTATTATGAAAGTATCGGATTATGTGATCCAGTTCCTTGCAGATCTGGGGATCAGGCATATCTTCTATGTCAGCGGCGGAGGCGCTATGCATCTGAACGACTCCCTGGGCCGAAATGAACAGATAGAGGGCGTCTGCATGCTTCATGAGCAAGGCGCGTCCATTGCAGCAGAGGCTTATGCCAGAATCAGCGAAAGCTATGGAGCCTGCCTTGTGACCTCCGGGCCGGGGGGAACAAATGCGGTAACAGGCGTGGCAGGTGCCTACTATGACTCTACCCCGGTAATCTTCATCTCCGGACAGGTAAAACGGGACGACCTTGTCGTGGATCAGGGAATCCGTCAGTTTGGGATACAGGAGACGGACATCGTGTCGATTGTAACATCCATCACCAAATATGCGGTGCAGGTCAATAAGCCTGAAGAGATCCGTTTTGAGATGGAAAAAGCCGCCGTTATTGCCAAGGAAGGTCGCCCGGGACCGGTGTGGGTAGATATCCCACTGGATATCCAGGCTTCACAGATCGAACCGGACGAATTAACCTCCTATTATATGCCGGACGGGACAAACGGATCTGGCTTGAATCAGGCTAAACCATCTATAGACACAGAATCCAAAAGTGCAAAGATGGATTGCTTTCACAGTTGCCAGAGCAATAACGCATTGTTCAGCACAAGCGAGAACAGGTGGGCATGCACGGAGGAACAGATTGCCCGGGTCTTTGACCTGCTTCATAAAGCGCGGCGGCCACTCCTACTTCTTGGGAACGGTATCCGTTTAGCCGGCGCTGCCGAAGAGGCGAGGGAATTTTATGAAACACTGGGCGTTCCGGTCGTGACTTCCTGGAACGGGGTTGACCTGATCGAAGATGCGCACCCCTTGTTTTATGGACGCCCCGGCTCTGTGGGACATCGGCACGCAAACTTTATCCAGCAGAACGCAGACCTTGTCCTGACGATCGGGAGCCGCCTGAACCTTCTTTCTACAGGGTACAATTATGCCGATTTCCTTGGAAATGCGAAGCATGTGATGGTGGATATTGATGAGAAAGAAATGTATAAAAAAAGTGTGCATCCCGATCTTCGGCTCCCCTGCGATGCAAAATATTTCCTTACGAAAATGCTGGAGCACAGGGAAGCTCTTTATACATCGCAGGACGAGCGTTGGATTTCTTACTGCGATGACATGAAGAAGCGTTATCCTGTGTTTATCCCGGAGGCGGAACCCAGAGAAGGTTATGTCAGCACCTATCGATTGGTGGATGAGATCAGCCGTCAGATGACAGAGCAGGATATCTATCAGTTCACAAGTTCCGGTACATCTGTGGATATCGCAATGAAGGTATTCAAGATCAAGCATGGACAGCGCGCGTTCCTGACAAAGGGGCTGGCGGCAATGGGATTTGACGTGCCGGCATGTGTCGGGAGCTGCATCGCCTCCGGCGGGAAACGGACCGTCTGTGTGACCGGGGATGGAAGTGTGATGATGAACATCCAGGAATTGGAGGCCATAAAGCGAAGGAACCTTCCGGTGAAGCTTTTTATCTCGGATAATGATGGGTACAGTATGATCTATGGTTCCCAGAACGGGAATTTTCAGGGACGGTTGACGGGATGCACCAGGGAATCCGGGCTGACACTTCCGGATATCGAAAAGGTAGCCGGGGCGTTTGGGATTAAAACCCTGCGGCTGGATTGTGAGGCGGAGCTGACGGAAAAGGTTAAAGAAGCTTTAGAATATGATGGTCCAACTGTATGCATAGTCAGGGCAGATATTGAGCAGAAGATCGTACCCCGGCAGGCGAATTATATGAAAGAGGACGGGCAGATGGCTTCCAGACCGTTGGATGATATGACGCCGCTTCTTGAACGTAAGGAACTGGAAGACAGCCGATGGAAGGCATGAACTCTGATATGCGATTATTATATCCAAGGCTGTTTGGATGTAAATTCCATCGGCGCACTGTATACATCCGTGAAATGAGGAGTTAGAACGATGAAGATTGCAGTAACCGGGGCAACCGGATTTCTCGGGAGAGCATTATGCCGGGAGCTTACAGAAAATGGGCATGAGGTGACGGCTATTATCCGGCCTGAATCCGCAGAAAAAGCAAAAGATCTCGAAGCAGAGCATTTGACAGCACTTCCTTTGGAAAATTTGGAACGTCTCACGGGAAACTATCATGTATTCTTTCACCTGGCATGGAATGGTTCCGCCGGAGAAGATAGAAATGATTATTATGTTCAGCTTAAAAATCTAACCTATATGGAAAAGGCATTGCACGCAGCAAAAAACTGCGGCTGCTATAAACTGATTGGAGCCGGAAGCCAGGCAGAGTATGGAGTCATTCACGGGAAAGCGCAGGAAGCCGAAACGGTTCCAGCACCTTTCATGATGTACGGGGCAACAAAACTTGCATGTCTGCATATGGGACGCATCCTAGCGGAACAACTGGGAATCACTTTTGTATGGCCCCGAATTTACAGTGTGTATGGTCCGCGTGAAAAGGATACGACCCTGCTTGGATATGTCGCCCGGGTATTGCGGGAAGGAGAGGTTCCAGAGTTAAGCTCCTGTGAAAATATGTGGGATTTTATGTATATCACGGATTTCACAAAGGCTATGCGTATACTGGCTGAAAATCCGGATACAGAGGGCATCTATCACATAGCAAGCGGTAAGCCTGACAAATTGAAATATTTTGTCGAGCAATTAAGGAATGCTATAAAGCCAGGAGCCGAACTGGGATTTGGAATAAAACAGACTGCTCCTAACCGTACGTTCTGGCTGGAACCGGACGTATCACAGCTAGAGGCATTGGGGTTTCGATGTACGACAGCATTTGAAAAAGGGATATGCAATTCCTTTTTAAACACTGCAGGCAGTGAGATATAGAACCCTAATGAAATAAAATATAAATATGAAAAGGAAAAAACTATGTTTGACGTGAATCAATATTATAAGCAGGCACATTCAGGCGAGCGTGTTGATAACACGGAATTGCTGAATTATATTAAAAGCTTCTCTCAGATAGTCTTATGGGGAGGGAGTTTTTTAGGCAATGCTGTTGGCAAATATTTATTGGAAAACGGCGTAAGTATACTAAGTTATTGGGATTTGCGGTCCGATTCTGTTCCGAACGTAAATGGCATCCAATGTGTACAGCCTTTTACTACTGACCATAAAGACAATACCCTGGTTATATTCTGTATAGGAAACAATGTGATTAGAGGACTACTTTTAGATGAGCTGCGTGACAAGGGATATAAAAATGTAATACGTGGAGATTACCTTTATATGGGTACGATCTGTCCGTTTGATAAAACAACTGATATCAAATCCAGTCAATGCCAAGGCAGTATGTGCTGCAGGTCTATCTTTTGCCAGCGTCTTAGCAATATTGTAAAAAGCAGAAGTCAAAGCAAGTCGCCTTTACATATGTTCAGTATTACATTGATCGTTAATCAAAGATGTAGTTTAAAGTGTAAATGCTGTACTTCTTATATGAATGAATATCCGCTTAAAGAGAGAAAAGATTTTCCTTTAGATCGGATTTGTGATGACATAGATAAATTTTTTGATGCAATGGACAGTGTAGGAACTGTAACGGTAATGGGAGGCGAACCATTTATGCATCCGGATTTGTCCAAAATTATCCAGAAACTGCTTTCTAAACATAATTTTGGGTTGGTTTCTATCGCTACGTCAGGAACTTATCCCATTAAGCCAGAACAGTTAGAAGGGCTCAATGATAAGAGGATCAATGTTAGCTTTTCAAACTATGAACATGCCCTCAAAGAGAAACAAAAAGAAATGATGTATCGAAATATTGAAATGGTCAAAAATGCTGGGATTTCATATACTGTTGGAGTTACGATACCTGAATGGTCCGTTCCTTCAACTTTATATGATTTACATGATACAGAGGAACAGATGATTGCGAAAAAGGCCGGTTGTGTCCAGCCGCCCAGATGTATGCAGGTCAAAAACGGAAAGCTCCATCCCTGCGATTTTGCAACGGCACTTTATAGCTTAAATCTGGGAAGATATGAAATGGATTATGTAGATATAGAACATTCTGTATCAAGCGAAGAATTAAAAAAAGCAATCAAAGCCTTTATTGAACAGCCCTATTATCGGACATGCGGACATTGTGCCGGAATGCAGGGGCTCACTTCAAAAGCAGCAGAACAGGGATATATGGATTTTAAAAAGCCCATATCAGAAAAAATGGTGTGACATGTCATATTTCAAACATAGGCGAGGGAAGTGAAATGACAGAACAGGATTATTTTACAGAGATGCAGCAATTACAAGGAGCCGTAAATGACAAAGCTGCTGCACAGCGTCTGGAAAAGCTGTATGAAATAAAGCCGGTAAGATTAAAATGGTATATCGAAAAAGCCCGCTATGTGTGGAAAGTAAAAGGCTCTGTCCAAGAAGCTTTTGGTATTTTAGCTGATAAAGGCTGGCATCTTTTTCCCTACCCCGGTATTCATGAATTGACAAGGCTCTATATGGATTTGGTCGGCAGCTATCAGGACACCCATGATATGCAGCGGCATAAGCTCCTCTATCTAGGAATATGCGAAAGTACCGCAAAGGAAGACGAGGATTGGCTTATAGAGATAAAAGGAAACTTTTGCCGCGCGAAATCCGCCTTTTTAGAAAAACCAGAAGCAGAAAACGCCGCCCTGGATTTACTTGAATTTTACTTCCTGTTCCATAATAATGTGATGTTTTTCCTACTTACGGCTTATATGCGCGAAATAAATGCGTCGTTTACAGCCGGCAGGGAATGGTTTCTACAGTTTGCAAACAGCGATTTTCTTTCAGAAAATCTGTCAGCAGGATGCAGAGTCCCGTTTATTATTGCCGAGGATGAAAATTCAGACGGCCTTGATGAGGAAATTGCCTGTTTTATTTTAAGACAGCTTCAAAAAGAGGTATATCATATTAAGCCTCCCATTGTCTGTGACGTGGACCATGAGGTAGATTTGAAGGATACCGCAGCAATCAGTCTAGATTCCATGACCGCGGCGGAGAAGCTGTATACAATTTATCCAGCAGAAATCGTATGTGGCGGAGAAGCTCGGGGGGATAACAGAGATCATATCCTGAATGGCTTAATCCGCAATGAGCTGAAAGGCCGGTTTGCCGTTGTGCTGACAAGCGGAATTTTAATGGATAATCTATGCTGCCAGCCACTATTAAAAAAGAACCTGGAACGCCTTTATAACTTTGTCTCTCCTGCCTTGGAAAGCCAGATGGTTTTTGGCTGGGCAGGAGATTATCTAGCCTATATCAGCCAGATTCACGATACAGATGCTGCAGCACTGCTAAACGCCCCCGCAGAGGTTGCTTATTCCATCATCGTACCGGCAAGAAACTCATCTTCTACCCTGCGTTACACGCTTATGACCTGTCTGAATCAGCGGTATACGGGAGATTATGAAATTGTCCTGAGTGATAATTCCACCCCTGGCAATACGGAAATATACCGGTTGTATAAGGAACTGGATGACCACAGGATTAAGTATTACAGAACTCCACGAGAATATAACCTTTCACGCAGCTTCGAATTTGCATTCCTCCATGCGAAGGGAGAATTTCTTCTGTCACTGGGTTCCGATGACGCACTGCTGCCCTGGGCTTTAGAAACGCTGGATGTTATCAGGAAAAGCTATCCCAATGAAAACATCATCCAATGGGAACGCGGCTTTTATGCATGGCCCGGTTTTAATGGCGGACAACAGAATGAATTTATCATTCCCAAAAAATATCAGAAAGGTGAATATCTTCCAAGATATGTTGAACAGCAAAACTATTTTGCTTCCATATTCAGTGACAGCAATACAATGTACGCATTACCAAACCTGTACCTGAATTCCGGTTGTAAAAAAGTCTATCTAAAAACCATCTTGGCAAAAACAGGACGGCTTTTTGACGGTATTTGTCAGGACATTTATATGGGAGTAGTAAATGTAGCAATCAACAAACGTTTATTGAAGCTCAGCTATCCCTTAGCCATTGCCGGCATGTCAGATGCCTCCATCGGAGCAAAAGCGAATATGGCATATACCTTAAACGAAGAGGAAACGGAGTTCCTGAACGAGCTGAAAAGAACCGCGAACCTGGGAGGTTACTGTGCTTCACCATACGAACGTCTGATGCCGGAGGTGACAACAGATAAAAGCTCTTTGTATAATAGTATCCTCCGCATGATTGCCAGAGGCATAATTGCAGAAACGGATCTGGAGTATTTCGATTTCCGTAAATGGTTTTTGGACGTGTACAGCCAGATGGATATACGCGATCCATTATTTGATAAAAAGGTTCATTATTTCCGTTACACTGCTTCATTGCATGGCTCTGTTTTCTTAAAGTGGTTTGACGAGAATATATATGATAACGCATGTACCCCCCGCCTGCTTGATAAAAAAAAGGTTGCAAGGCTGCGTGTAAAGAAAACATATGCAGAGAGAGAAAACCAATATGGAGGGCGAACCATTGACGCATCCAGGTATAACGTACGGAATATATATGATGCGGCAAAGCTGTTTGAAAAATTAACAATGCTTTAGATAACCAGGAGGATAGAAATGAAAAAAGAACTCCCATTAGTAAGTATAATTGTACCTAATTATAATTATGCGCATTATTTGGAAACATGTTTGGGAAGTATACTGAATCAGACATATGAACATATTGAAGTGATCTTCAGAGATAACGCGTCTGCGGATGATTCCTATGAAATTGCATTGAAGTATCAAAAAAAGATGCGTGAAAAAAATATTTATATGAGCTGCGGACTGAACAGAAGGAATCTAGGCAGCGCAAAAAACACAGGCTTGTGTTATTTAGAAACAGAAGGTGATTATGTTATTTATTTATCTTCGGATGACGCCATGGAACCAACGTATATTGAAAAATGCGTCCATATTATGGAAAAATTTACAAATATCGGGATGGTAATGGTTCATAGAAAAGCAATGGACGAGCATGGAGAGATCACAGAGGAAGCGCCTTTTTATAACAAAAACTGCATTATTCCAAAAGAGTCACAGGCAGCGGTTTTTATGATGGCGGGCATTGCTGTTCCGTCTCAGGTCTTAATGAGAAAAAGTACATTGGAAAAGGTCGGCGCAGCAAAACCGATGAATCTGCAGGTAGCAAATGACTGGCTGGATAACTTTATGCTGTCTATGTTTGCAGATGTTGCTTATATTAAAGAACCTCTTTGCCTATACAGGACTCATTCAGGAAATGAGACTACAGGTTCTGAGCGTAATCTGGTCGGAATATTTGAGCACTATCTGCTGGTCAACGCGTTTGTCTGGATATCAGAAAGCTATCAAATGAAAAAGCCGGCTGCCAGATACCTGGAAAGCGTAAAAAAACTGGCGGGTATGTGTCTGCGATACGCGATAAAAATGTTTCAAAATCATGAAAATGAAATTGCGGAGAAATATTTGCTTTTAGCGCCGGTATTTGATAAGCAGATTCTTTCAGATGATATCTATACCGCTCTCAGAAAATGCATTACTTATAAAGGCGAAGAATTAGAGAATGAATTAGAAAAAATATGCAGCAAATATCATACAAAAAGAACTGTTTCGTATGATCCGCCGGAGGATTCCATTGAGATTCATTTAGTGTAGAGAGGAAACAAGTAATGAAAAGTTTTGAAGAATTGTATAAAAAAATTGAACAGGAAGCCTTGAAAAACAGACCGCGGAATCTGGCTGCCGATTTTTGCAAAAATAGGGAGGGGGGGGGTAAACACCCGTTGATATTGTATGGAGCTGGCGGAAACTGTGAGTTTGCGATGTTTACCTGTCTATGGTACGGCATTGAGGTAACTGGTGTATGTGACAGTGTAGTGACCGGAACATACAGATATAAAAATCAAATATATGAAATTATATCCCCGGATGAATTATTTAAAAACTACAGCAATGCCTTTGTGTTGATCACTTCATGGCAATTTGAGCAGGAGATCCGCGATTTCCTCCGTACCTCCGGATTTCCGGACACGCAGATATACTTTTTACGTAATCCCAATACGCTGACACCGAAGATTTTCAGAGAAAACTATCTGGCCGGCTACCAGCGGGCATATAAATTATTTACAGATGTCCGGTCCAGGCAGCGCATATTGGACAAGGTTCGGTTCCTGCTGCTGGGTGAGCCCTGTACTCCGGATTCAGTATACACAGAAGGTGGATATTTCGCATTTCCTGATATAGCGCTGAGAGAAAATGAGGTTTATGTAGACGGAGGCGCTTATATCGGGGATACTGCGGAAGAATTTATAATTAGTATGAAGGAAAAAGGAAAGGACTACAGACATATTTATTTATTCCCTTCGGGTCTAATACCCCGTAGCTTGCTGCGTAACGAAGGGCGAAGCTGGGGCTAATACCCCGCTCCTGCAAGAATTGCAGGAGGCAAATGTCCAGTGGACATTTGAGTGCTTGCACCGGGGAAGTTTATTCGTTTGAGCCAGATCCATCCAACTATAAGAGAGCCGTCCAGAACCTTTCCGTCTATGAGCGGATTGACCTTATACCCTGCGGGATTTCCAGCCGAAAAACAGAACTGATGTTTGAAAGTTCCCGGGAGACGGAGGGATTGGGTTCACATATGATGCCAAATGATATATCCTCATATAATTCAGAGACTTTGACAATCCCGGCAACATCACTGGATCAGTTTTTTGCTGATAAGCCAAAGAGTTTATGGCCAACTATAATCAAAATAGATATTGAAGGCGGAGAAAAGGAAGCGTTGATTGGAGCGCAAAATATTATTAAAGCGCAAAAACCACAGTTGATCGTCTGTGCCTACCACAAGCCGGAAGATATCTATGAGCTTCCAGAAACCATTTTAAAAATACGTGACGACTACAGACTGTCACTATGGCAGATCGGACAGAGCTTTTGGGATTTGATCCTGTATGCAATTTAAATAATAAATTATGGAGGTTAAAAGCTTTGAGTAAAGGAATCAATTTAGATCATTATACAGATACATATGAAACTTTGATGAAGTTAAAAAGAGATTTAAAAGACAGACCTATATATGTATGGGGCGCTAAAATTACCGGAGGTGCGGTATGCAGCGTGCTCATACGTGAAAAATTCGAGAATGTCAAGGGTGTCATTGACAGTAATACTTTTGTACAGGGAAAAAAGCTGTTTGGCTTTACTGTGTTCTCACCGGAATACTTTTGGGATATTGCAGAAAAAAGTACTGAAACTCCATTTGTTATAGTTGCGGCGGCCATTCGTGCAAAAGAAATTTTTGATATTTGTACCGCGCATGGGCTTTCTGAAAATACAGATCTATGCTGGGCCGATGATCTCCTGGGACCTGTTTATGAGATAGATCTGACCAATTCCTGTAATTTAAAATGCCCCTCCTGCCCCCAGTCAAACTGGACGCGGCATGAAAATGCGGTGATGTCTCTGGAGAGATTCAAAAGAATCGTTGCGCATATTAAAAAAGACACTCCCAATGTCGCATATATCCCTCTGTTTTGCTGGACAGAACCTTTACTGAAAAAAGATTTGCCCGAGTATGTAAAGGTACTGAAAAACGAGGGAATATTAGGGATTATTTCCACAAATTTCAGTTTGGATGTTCCGTATCTTGAAGAATTGATACGACAAAAACCGGAATATTTTCGCATATCCTTTTCGGGTTTTACACAGGAGACATATACGAAGGCGCATCGGGGCGGAAATATAGAACTCGTAAAACAAAATATGCATAAATTGCGGGAACTGCTTGACAAATACAGCCCGGATACTTTTGTGGAGGTATACTACCACGAATATAACTATAGTCCTTCTGGAGAACTACAGGAATGGCAGAAAATATGTAATGAACTGCAATATACGCTGTTTAATCACAGCGCTACTATAAACCCAATAGAAAATGTGATCCGCATTTTAAAAGGAGAGGATGTCAGCGATATTGAAAATGTACTGAATACTTTAAACTTTGATTTCAGAGATAAGAGATATCCTGATATATGCGATCATCCGGAATTATGTTATTCGTTTAAAAATATGTTCTGCATTACCGCAAAAGGAAAAGTTCTGGTATGTGACTGTGTTTACGATGAAAAGCAGGCGCTGCTGGCGGATGATATTGAAAAAACTACATACAATGAATTGATGCTTCGAAAAAAAGACAATAAGGTCTGCATTGACTGTTTAAAATACGGAATTCCTTTATATAATTTTGCGCTGAGCTCTAATCCCAAAAGTAGCGTCCGGAAAATCTATGAAGAGCTGGTAGGAAAAGAGTAGACTATTTTTCTAACTGTACGGTTGCGATTCGAAATATCGGTTTTATGCAATTTATTGCAATAAAACCGATATTTCGAATCAGCAACCTACGCACAAATGAGCAAAATGCGGCTGCGTCAGCAGACGCAAAAGTGCGATAGCACGGATTTTGCGAATGGATGCGCAGGTTGGATGATCTTTAGATCATCCAACCGTACAGTTAGCTATTTTTTCCGGCAGTTTATATGCAGAGTACTGCAGACTATATACGTTGATAGAAGGATATTAGACGATGAAAGTGATAATCCTGGCCGGCGGTCTTCCCAGCAGCATCAGCGAAGAAACCGGCAAAATTCCAAAACCAATGGTAAAGATCGGGGAACGTCCAGTTTTGTGGCATATTATGAAGTTATATTCTTACTATGGTTTTAATGAGTTCATCATATGCACCGGATACAAGGCCGAGACCATCAAAGAATATTTCCTGGACTATTATATTTATAGCTCCGATATTACTGTGGATCTGCAGAATAATGATATTATGATCCACAACAAGATAAGCGAACCCTGGAAGGTCACCGTAGTGGATACGGGACTGAACTCCCCCACCGGCGAACGTATCCGAAAAATTGAAAGCTATATAGAAGAGGACGCATTTCTTGTCTGCTATGGTGACTGTATTACAGACCTGAATATCACGGACTTTATGTCCGCATATTACAAAAGCCCCCATCTGGTTCTGATGGCTGTCGCCCGCCCATCCGGCCGGAATGCGGTTCTGAATCTGGACTTGGAAGGCAACCTTGTCTCCGACATCGTTCTTCAGAACAACTGCGAGGCAAATGCCTGGGTCAATACCTGCCATATGATACTGAGTAAAGAAATTTTTTCTTATCTGGCCTCTCATGAAAGCTTTGAGACAGCCACGATCAATCGCCTGAGGCAGACAAGGAGGGTTGCAACCTACAAGCATGAAGGATTCTGGATACCTGTAGAGACGGTCAGGGACAAATTGTTCCTGGAATCACTATGGCAGCAGGGAAACGCTCCGTGGAAGGTGTGGTAAACAAATGAAAGTGGTAATTCTGGCCGGAGGAAAGGGAACCCGAATCGGAGAGGAATCCCAATTCCGGCCCAAACCCCTGGTGGAGATTGGAGGGCGTCCGATCCTGTGGCATATTATGAAATGGTACTCCCGTTTCGGATTCCATGAGTTTGTTCTGTGCTGCGGATATAAAGGACATATGATAAAACAATATTTTGTGGACTATTATTCCAGACATTCTGACGTGTCTATTAATCTGCAAAACGGCAGGAAAGAATTTCTAAAAAATAAAATAGAACCATGGAAGGTGACGCTGATCAATACAGGGCTGAACACCCTGACAGCAGGAAGGATTCTAAAAATCCGAGAATATGTAAAAGATGAGGAATTCCTGTTTACATATGGAGATGGGGTTTCTAATGTGGATATTCAAAAACTGATAGAATGCCACCGTCGGCATGGGCGCGTTGCAACCATAACGGTTACAAAGCCAGATGGGCGTTTTGGCGCTGTAAAAATCAATGAAGGTTCTGGGTGTATCGAGAGCTTTAAGGAAAAGGCGCGTTCGGACCAGTCCTGGGTCAACGCCGGATACGGAGTGTTTTCACCAAAAATTTTTGATTATTTAGGAGACGGCTCTGAGATGCTGGAAGGAAGGCCCTTTGAATCTCTTGCAGAAAAGAATGAGATGACAGCATATTGCCACCCGGGTTTCTGGTCACCTATGGATACACTGAGGGACAAAGAATATCTGGAGGAACTGTGGCTGTCCGGGCAGGCGCCGTGGAAGATCTGAAAGGGTGTTCCCATATTTTTTTGGAGCGGAGAATTGGAAGCCTTCTAATGGCACTTTGCCGGGATATCCGGTGGCAGAAAAAGATTTGAGGCAAGGAGATTTTTATGAGTATATTCAGTAATCATTTTCCGCTGGGCCTTGGTACATCCAGATTTCCAATTGCTGGGCCGGATGATACGAAGGGCATAGAACAGTCCATAGCGCTGGTATATCAGGCGCTGGAGAGCGGGATTACATATGTAGACGTTGGCTACAACTATTCCGCTGGTATGGCTCTTTTCGTATTAAAAGAGGCATTCCAGCAGACGGACCAGCCGTTTTCCGTGACGGCAAAAGTGATGTATGGGCCTGACCGGACAGCAGATGATGCCCGCAGGCGTATAGAATTATATTTGAAAGCAATGGGGCTGGAAAAAGTCCAGTATTTTACATGTTGGACAATTTGGAATTATGAAGTATTTGAAAACATTATGAAAAAAGGCGGCATATATGAAGGAGCTCTTCGGCTGAAGGATGAAGGACTGATCGACCATATCTGCTGTTCCCTTCATGCCGCTCCAGATGATATCCGAAAAATCATTGAAAGCAGGGCGTTTGAAGGCGCCACCATTTCCTATTCCATACTCAATGCGGCAAATATGCGCCCAGTTTTGGATGCAGCCTATGTAAATGATATTGGTATTGCTGTAATGAATCCCCTGGGCGGGGGTGTCATTGGTCAAAATCAGGACTATTTTTCCTTTGCCTGCGGGATTGGGGATGAACAAAATACAATCCACGCCGCCTTGCGGTTTGCCAAAGCGCACCCTGCTGTAGACATCGTTCTGGGCGGTGTAAAAAATACTGAGGAACTTAAAGACAGCCTGGAGGTATTTTCCACGTCTGATCTGGAACCGCCTGTGGAAAGGCTGGAACGAGTCTTAAACAGTGTTGCGGATCTGGAGGGGTTTTGTACGGGCTGCAAATATTGTGAAGGGTGTCCCAAAGGGATTCCTACCTCTGCAATCATGCAGGCGCGAAATGCGTTTTTGTTCAAACCGTCAGCTACCTATAACCGCACGGAGCCGGAAGAGCTGCTTTACCATCTCCATATGTTCCGTCCCTTGCTCCACAGTGAGGGTTGGCTTCCTGATACGGCAGAAAATCCGTGTATTAAATGCGGAAAGTGTGAAATGCACTGTACACAAAAGCTGGGGATCATAGCCGCCGTAGAGGATACTTATCGGCGTGCAGAACAGGTTTATTTTACAAAAGAGGCACATCGGGAGCGGTTAAGAACTCTTTTATATAAAAAGGGGTATAAGAAAATCGGACTCTATCCGAATGGCGGATTTTCCAATCTTATTATCAGGCTTTATGAGGAATTTTTCGGCAAAGCGGATTTCGAGTGGCTGCTTTTTAACAGCAATCCTAAAATGTGGGGACAGACGACGGATGGAAGTATGGTCCATAGTCCCGGTGAGATTCCCGAATTACAGCCAGATTTGATACTGATTTGTACTTATATATATGAGCAGGATATTTTTACCAGTCTGCGCCAATATGAAAAATATGGTATAAAGCTTGAAAAACTTCACAGAAAGGATGAGATGCCCTGGGTATTTTAAATATTTTCATCTGCAGAAAAGAGGCCGTCAGGAGAATTTAAATGTCAGGTATCTGACAGTCTGTTATGGGCCGCCTTTAGCCCATAACAGATTGCAGGCCGATTCCACGCATTTAAGTAAAGCAGCTGGGATCATATATTTTTATACAGTAAGAACGGGTTCTGCTATGCGTATCTATAATGGTTCTCTGAGTACCTCAATCTTACATGTATGCGCCTTTGTCTTTCTATCATAACTAATCCCTACAGCCAGTATCTTCCCACTGTACTTTGGCATTTCTCCCAGCTTTCCCCTGAAACGGAGGATATAGTTCTTATTTCTGATCTGCCGGAGAGCCTCTTCTGGTGTACTGTCCACTTTTAACTCTAAAATAATGCCGATATCATTTCTCCGCTCCGGATAAAATATAAAATCTACAAAGCCTTCGCCGGCTTTATCTTCACGTTCTACACGGTATCTGTCCCTGGCTGACAGATAGACCAGATTTACCACTGCTGCAAGTTCGATCTCACTATTGTATGAGAGAATCGGAGTTTCTGTGTCGTGAGCAAATTTCAGGATCTCTGCCATGGTTTCTGTGTCACCGGCAAGTGTTGCAGAGAGCATTTTATCGGAATCTTTAGCCAAACGGTGGATATACCCAAGTCTGTCATTGGTCAGAAGCAGTTCATTGTACTTATCCATCAGCTCCTTGTTGGGAATGAAAACAGCGCCGTATTCATAGGTAAGGAGACCATACACGACCATTGCCGAGTAAATCTGGTTCTTTGTTTCAAGTTCTGTTTCCATGGCAGCATATCCCTGCAGCATCATTTTGATATGCTCTCCTGCTGACATCAGTACCAGATCATTCCTGACATCTTTGATGTTATTTCGTATATAGTAAAAAATCTCGTCATAGGGACCTGAACTGGTCCAATAATTGGAAAGCTCGTTGTCTGTCAGCGCGCATACGACCGAACGGGGGTTGTACAGCCTTTTTCCGGTTGCTGTACAGTAACCGTCATACCATATACGCAGATCTGCTCTGGATATTTCAGGATTTTCTGTTTCATGTTTGTATATCTCGAACAGCTCATCAACTTCCGCATCCAAAAATCCGAAGTATTCGCTGAATTTTTTCCTGGTCGCCATATCGTATTCCAAAAACATATTCAGCTCCGAACCACTGGAATATTTTGCGATTGGAAGGACTCCGGTCATGTAAGCCAGTTCAACATAAATCTGTCCCTTAAGCAAATTCCTTAGAAATTCAAGGTATCTTTCTTTGTCTTCTTCTTTGATAAATGATTTGTGAAATATAGCATCCCACTCATCTATGACGAATATAAATTTCTGTCCGTTTTTTTCAAATATCATCTGCAGATTATCCCATACAGCTTTTGCAGGATCCAGCGGTAGTTCCGGATACTCCAGTATCAGGTCTTCTTTCAGACCACTCTGAATACGACTGATATAAGCTTGGTAAGAATTACAGTTTTCCGGCATCCGACTGAAATCAATATAGATCACATTATGCTGGTTTAGATGCTCCTTGTATTTTTTGTGTTTTGCAATTGCCAGGAAATCAAAGAGCTCGCTGGAATCTACAGACTTTCCGAAAAAAGCCCCAACCATATTTGCCATGACGCTTTTCCCAAAACGACGCGGCCTTGTTATACAGAAAAATCGATTCTTTTTCCCCAGCGCGGGAAGCAGTTCTTTAATCAACATGGATTTATCAACAAAATACGAGTCGGATATCATTTCACGATAATCCGCACAGGGGCCCTTGCTGTTCAAAAAAAATCCCATATTCACGGTTCCTTTCATTGTATACATAAAATTTAAAATCAGGCGTACTCTTTTGCCTTTGGCTATCTAAATCATATTGACTCAGTATCTTAAGATGATTTTAGCATTGTTTTCAGGAAAACACAACGTGGAAAGAAGGGAAAAATCCAGTAAAATCCAGTAAGGTGTAC
>QXWX01000080.1 GCA_009911175.1 Lachnospiraceae bacterium
TCACTCATACTTGCGTCGCTCATCGAGGCGTCACTCATACTTGCATCGCTCATTGAAGCGTCACTCATACTTGCGTCGCTCATCGAGGCATCACTCATACTTGCGTCGCTCATCGAGGCATCGCTCATACTTGCATCGCTCATTGAAGCGTCACTCATACTTGCATCACTTAAGCTCGCATCGCTCATACTTGCGTCACTTAAGCTCGCATCACTCATACTTGCGTCACTCATACTTGCATCGCTCAGGCTTGCATCACTCAGGCTCGCATCACTTAAGCTCGCATCGCTCATACTTGCGTCACTCAGGCTCGCATCACTCATGTCACTCATACTTGCATCACTCAGGCTTGCGTCACTCAAGCTCGCATCACTCAGGCTTGCATCGCTTAAGCTCGCGTCGCTCATCGAGGCTTCACTCTCTGCTTTATCAGCTTCCGAACCGCTAGGATTCTTACCTGTTTGCGCTATATACCACGCCTTAAATGCAGACCAACCTTGACGACGCCATATCATTGCACCTTCTATCTTCTGTTTATCACTTAACAATTTTGTCTCATCGTCCTGACTAGCCCAATCAATCCATGATACCGCCAAAGCTCTCGCAACATCCTTCCATCCAGCATCCGCAGTATCCACAGGCTCCCAACCCTGATCTCCTTCAGCTAAAGCCATCGTATCTATGCCATTCATTCTCAGCATATCTATTAATTCGGATGAGAGCAACTGTCCATCTTGATGCAATGAATCCATATCATATTTATCTAGCAAACCAAATAATTCCGCAAGAAATACTTCTCCATTGTCATTCATGGAATTGGAAAGATATTTTTCCAACAAATTCTTTAATTCTGTTTCAAAAGATTCCTCATTATCAGTTAATGAGCCTAAGTTGTTTGATTCCTCCTCTCCCATTGATTCTGATGACAGCATACTGCTTTCTGTATCAGCAGCCGAATCCAGACTTATTTCTTCTGATTCTAAAGCCTCACTTGCCAGTGAAGAAACAGTCTCGCTTTCGCTACTGCTAAGGCTTTCACTCACCTCTTCACTCGTACTGATATCTTCACTATTATCCGGGTCTGGATTCTCACTTGTCTCTGACTCCTCTTCTGAGGTTTCACTTGTACTTGCGTCTTCGCTTGCACTTATGCTTTCACTCGTACTTATACTTTCACTTGTACTTGTGCTTTCGCTCGTACATACGTTCTCACTTGTACTTATGCTTTCACTCGTCTCAGCACTTGCGCCTTCATCTTCCATATCCAAATGTGAGTTTTCAGTCGAACTCTCAACTTGATTTGGTTGTTTCTCAATCTGAGCAGCATCTTGCTCTTTAGCAGGTGAATCACTTGGCGATTCAAGTTCAATAATCACTTCATCATTGTCAAGCATTTCCGTGGTCTCAGGTCCGGCCGCATATACAACATCTGCGTCCTGCATGACACTTGCACCACCAAAAGCAATTCCTGCCGCGGCAATACTTTTTAATATTTTCTTTTTCCTCATGTCTTTGCTTCTAGCTCCTCTCTTTGCAAAATACACACGGATGCAAAGTTTCCGGCGGCCGGGCTGGCATAGTACCGATAGCACCTTAGCCCCCATAGCTTTGCGTCCCGCTGTTTCCAACGGTTTGCTAATTGAATTAGCAGCCGGGCTGACATCACGCTTCGCGCGCCTTAGTCCCCATGGCTTTGCGTCCCGCCGTTTCCAACGGTTTGCTAATTGAATTAGCGGCCAGGCTGACATAGCGCTTCACGCGCCTTAGCCCCTATAGCTTTGCGTCCCGCCGTTTCCGGCGGTTTGCTAAAATAATCTATCTCACAGTTGCAACCTATCATACAGGCCATCCTGTCCCTAAAGCCGTATAAAATGATCCGTACAGCTTCTAAACGGTCACCCCCACTGCCATTGATGGCCTGTGACAGCAGGTTGATATGCCCGTCGAGGACAGTTTTGCGTATATTCCTGTACGCATATCTATCACCCCCTTCTTCTGGGAATTCCTCCGAAAGCCCTCTGTATCCATACTTTCCGGAATACGCCCCAGGTTCACTTCTAAACCTCTCAACTCCAAAACCATTTAATAGGGAAAAAGACATCCATTTCCGTTACATTCCGGTCTGTGTTGCACAACCGAATAAAACCGAAAAAGATGCCTGCTTTTCAACATATTAAGATGAGTGTAAACATGAAAATACTCTTTCCATAATTACGATTCCCATTTACCGTTTCGCAAAGTAGACTTTTTGAAACGGCTGGTTTATAATGTTTACATACATAAAAAGATTATAAAATCAGATACAAGAAATGTATTTTAGAAGTGTTTCTTATTGTCTACTATTTGTTACAGTCCTATTGTTCCTTTTACCGCCCCTTCCCCCGTTTCCATCTGCTCTCTGCACCTCCGATAAAATGTCGAATGACTCATATTCAGGGCGCTTGCCGCATTCCGCGAGGAGATCTCCCCCTGCTCCCACATTTCAAAATATTCCCGAAAATTATGGGGATTTTCCATCCTCCGGCAGCCAAACCGAACCCCCTTCGCCTTCGCCGCCGCAATCCCTTCCGCCTGACGCTGCTTGATAAATGCCCGTTCTGTCTCCGCTACATAAGCCAGAATTTGTAGCACCAGATCTGAAATAAATACCCCCGTCAGGTCTCCCTGGGCGGAATCCGTATTCAGCAGCGGCATATCGATCACCCGGATATGCGCCCCGGTCTCCTTGGTAATATTTCTCCACTGCTCCAGGATCTCACCGTAATTGCGCCCCAGCCGGTCAATGCTCTTGACCACCAGCAGATCCCCCTTCCTCAGCGCTTTCATCAGCCGCTGATACTGGGGCCGCAGAAAATCCCGCCCCGACATCTGGTCCAGGAAGATATTTTCCTTCGGGATGCCATATTCCTGCAGCGCGATAAACTGACGCTCCGGGTTCTGGTCCTTCGTTGACACACGTATGTAGCCATATTTTTTCATCTGTACCCGCCTCCTTATTTCTTAAATGAAGTAACCCATTTATATAGTAGGCAATAAGAAGCTGTTTACCAATATATATTACACCCTCCGTCAAAAAATCTCCGTCTCGAAGCATCTTATTTCTTTGCAAAGTGCAAAGCTGTTCCAAAAAATGCACACAAGCCCTGCCATTGACAGTCCTTCCCTATATGTTGATATAAAAACAGGCCCCATCAGATCCACTTTCTCTGACAGAGCCTGCTCTTCATCATTCATATTCTATTTTCCTGCCATCCGGCCGCTCCATACAGCCCCCGCTGCCCGATCCGCCCATTTGAGATCAGATTGTAAACACCGGTTCTTCGCCCCGGCCGATCCGCCGCGAATTCTCCATGCATAATTTGTAGCCCCGATAATAATTATCATACGTAGCCGCGCCCACATGCGGCGTTACGATCAGGTTCGGCAGATCCACTCCAAACAGCGGCTCTCCCGGCTCAAACACGTCAAACGCCGCACCCCATATTTTTTTCTCCTTCAGCGCATCAATCAGTGCGTCCGCGTCAACCAATGCTCCCCGGGCGGTATTCACAAGGATCGCGTTTCGTTTCATCTTTTCGAACTGCGCTCTTCCGATCATCCCCCGGGTATTCTCCAGAAGCGGTGCGTGAAGTGTAATGATATCCGACTGCTCCAGCAGCTCATCCAGCGTTACACGTCTACAGCCAAGACGTTCTTCCTCCTCGGCCGTCATGGGATATACATCATAATAGATCAGCTCCGCGTCAAATGCGTGCAGCCGCTTTATGACTTCTTTTCCTATGGTTCCGCCGCCCACCACGCCGACCGTCTTGCCCACGATCTCGTAGCTGTCATGCCGGTACGTCATAGTATGCCATTCCTTCTCCTTCCCTTTGTTGTCAAGGTCAATGATATGGCGGTACAATGCCAGCATATCGAGAATCGCCAGCTCAGCCACCGAAGTAGCGTTAAACCCCTTGCAGATAGAGATCGGAATCTTCCTTTCTTTTGCATAAGCCACGTCCACCATGTCCACGCCCACGCCGGTACGCTGGATCAGCTTCACCTTCGGAGCAGCGGCGATCACTTCCTTCGTAGTCTTATAAGTAGTAACGATCAGTACGTCAGCATCCTGAAGCTCACCCTTCTGCCCCACCGTAGGGTTCAGGAAACGCAGATCAACCTCCTCCGGGCACATGTCGAGGATCATCCGTTCCATATGTTCATTCAATGTATCCAGATAAAGTGCTGTAACACTCATGCTCACTCTGCCTCCTTTGTCTGTAAATGATGATATCCGGTCTGCGCCCTCGCCTCACGCAGGGAAAGCCCGCTCTGGACATGCCTGCGGATGATATCCTCTTTCCGTTCGATTTCCTTGGCAATCTCCAGTACCTTTTCCACCTTGTCAAAAGGCACGATCAGCGCTCCCGTATCATCCCCGAATATCAGGTCACCGGGGCATACCTTAATGCCCGCGACCGTAACAGGCTCGTTGATCGCAGCGACCTCAACCCGGTCCTTGCCTGTTACCATATAAAATCCATTGGAGAAGATCGGATACTTTATTTTATGAATGTCTTTGATGTCGCGGCACACCCCGTAGATCAGTGTTCCCGCAATCCCCCGGAGAGAGGCGGTCATTGCCATGATATCTCCCCAGACCGTGCAGTAGTCCCTGCCGCCGTTATCCAGCACGCATACCTGTCCCGGCTCCACATCATCCAGAAAATCCCCCACCGTTCCTTTCACTTCTCCGCAGGGCACGTATCTTACCGTAAATGCCTGTCCGCACATCACCGTACCTGGGGTAATGGGCTTGATCCCATACAGCCCGGAGGGGATGCCGATTTTATCCATTGCGTCGGAAATGCTCGTAGAATCGAGCTTTTTATATTCTTCAATGATTGCTTTATCCAATTTCGGAATGTTCATTTGGTCACCTTCTTTATGTCATTTTAGCATATTCTCGTAATTGTACTTCCGGTCCACTTCCAGCATGGACATCCCCGCCTTAATGTCCGCACACATGGCCGTTTCCTTATTCAGCAGCATCTCGCCCTTTTCGATCACATCAATCAGCCGCTCCTGGGGAATAAATACGACACCTGTGATATCTGCGATCACAATATCTCCCGGACGGACCTGGACTCCGCTGAAAGACACCATCACATTCGTCGCTTCCTCCATCACACGCCCTCTGGCTGTCGCGCAGATCGTAGAACGCGCATATACAGGGAATCCCAATTCCACACACTCATCCAGATCACGGCAGCATCCGTCAATCACAACCCCGGATACCCCCTTGAACTTTGCCCCGGTGCTCAGCACGCCGCCCCAGCAGTTCACATCCTCGCGGCCGCCGTTGTCAATCACGATCACATCGCCTTCCTTTGCGGCCTCAATGGCATTGACACCCATATGTGTCGTAGACTTTGTCAGTCCCGCGGCAACGACCTTCATGGTTACCGCCTCGCCGATGATTTTCTTACAGCCCTCATACATCTTTTTCACGCCGGTTGTGGATCCCTTAAGCCCCAGCGCATCCAGCGCGTCCGAAACATTTGTAGTGGAAAGCCTGTCAAGCCTTTCCCTGAGTTCACTCGTCAATACACCCATCTTTTTTCTCCTTTCATCCTGCGGGATCTGCTCCGGATCCCTGTTTTTTTCTTTATCGAATTCGGCAGGCATCCTCCGGCTTCAGCCTGTCCATGGCCGAGATCAGTTCATCCGCCGTAGTCACCGTAGCAAAATGCGTTTCAAAATCCCACAGTGAAGATTCCTGTTCCCTTTCTCCCGTAGCACGTACACAGTCTCTCGGCACAAACACCTCATAATCCAGCTGAAACGCGTCTGTTACCGTACCGCGTACACAGATATTGGTAACACAGCCGCCCACGATCACCTTTTCCGCCCCCATATCTCTCAGCGTCAGATCCAGATCCGTCTGAAAAAATCCGCTGTAACGCCTTTTATGCACGACATAATCGTCCGGCAGGATCGGAAGCTCCTCAATCTGCTCACAACCCCAGGTCCCCTCATAGCAGGTCCCCACCCGCTTTTCCGTAACCCTGTCATACTTATCCATGCGGTATTTCTGACAGATCCATACGATCGGAATGCCATGCTTCCGTCCCGCCGCGACCAGCCGCCGGATCGGTTCTACTACCAGATATCCGTCCTCCAGTACCATACGGCCGCCCGGCTTACAGAAGTCATTGAGCATATCTACAATGAGGATTGCTGTTTTTTTCAGATCGATTTCCTTGCTCCGGCATGTATAATACTCGTCAAATCCTTTTCCCATGATATCCTCCTAAACCTCTTATCACAATCTCAGCAATAGTTCGGCTCCCGGTTTCCGGGAGGTGTATTTCTGCTCTTTTGCACCACGATCTTCCCGTCTATGACAATGCAGGTGATCCCCGGGATATCTCCCGCCTCAATCGCCTCCAGGGCTGTCCTGCCCACAGAACCGATGGGGGCGTCCAGGCAGATCAGGTCTGCCGGGCGGCCCGGCTCGATCACCCCCGTTCTCAGGCCGAATACCGAGGCCGTGTTTCCGGTTGCCATGGCAATCGCTTTATGGGGCGCAATCCCGCATACACTGGACACATAGCAGATATTCCGGATGATCCCAAGGGGAATCACACCGGTTCCGGACGGCGCGTCATTTCCGAAGATCACCCTGTGCTCCATTCCCAGCTCCGAGATCAGCTTCATAATGCCATTGGTCATGCGGTAATTGCCGCACTGGACGATCTCCACCGCCACCTCGCTCTCCCGGATAATGCGCTCCACCTCCGCCATGGAAACCGCAGTCGGCCCTCCGTTGCAATGGGACGCGATATCCGGATCCGTTCGGATGACATCCTCCGCAGTGACCGAAGAACTGCCGGGAATCGATGTACCTCCGGTGTGCATATGCACCTTAAAGCCATGCCTTTTCGCCATAGCCACAAGCGGAGCGGCATCCTCAGGAGACTTCACCGAACCAAGTCCCACCTCGCCTACCAGCCAGACCCCTTCTCTCGCCATTTCCTCAAAATCCGCCTCCGTCAGTCCCTGCTCCAGTATCACGGCGCCTCCGTGTACCTTCGCTCCCAGAGGGGACTGATTCCGAAAGCATTTTGACAGAAATACCGCCTGCGCCTTGACCCCTGCCGCATCCCTTGGTCTCCCTGGGAAATGAGGCTCTCCCGCGGAAATAATAGTGGTCACGCCGCCGTGCACCTCACTTTCGATCAATGCGTCCGTCTTTTGGCGAAATGTATAGTCCCCCGCGCAGGGATGGCAATGGCTGTCGATCAATCCGGGAGCAACCGTCACGCCCTTCGCGTCGACTATCCGCGCTGTCTGATCGTTTTTCAGCAGCTCTTCCCCGCCGATTTCGGCGATCATGCCATCCCGAATCGCAATTGTATTACAGTCCGTAATCGGATCCGTTAATTTTCCGGTCACAATGGTTCCTATATTGGTAATCACAAGCTCCTTCATCGATCAAATCACCCCATTCTCTCCCTTGACATCCTCCAGGAGCAGGCCGCCCACTCTCGGGAAGGGCCGTCCGCCCGTAGTGACACACAGTACGAGCAAAATCTCGTCGTCTCTGGGGGCATCCGCCAGACTCACCTCCATGGCGTCAAAATGAGTGCGTACCTTCAGCGCCAGCTTATGATGCAGGGGGACATCCACCGAGCATCCGGCCGGAGCCGATTTTTCACTGGATGGTATGATGGATTTCGAAGTCGTCAGCACTGAGCGTACTCCTTCGTCAAAGCCGGTATGCAGCAGAGCGGAACCGTGCTCCTGCTCACCGCCGAATCCTGTTACCGCAGCCTTCCCGTAGCTGTTGACTTCCTCTGCGCCAATCCCAAGTGCCTCCAGCGCATTTTCGATCAGACGTTTTCCAAGTACCTTCCCATATTCCTGAAATTCCGGCATCTCCGATACTTCTTTTCCGGCATATATATTTTTTACAACTGCCATACTGGCACATTTTTTCAGCGGAATATCCAATTTTCTGCCGATTTCACTTCTGGTTTCGTCAATGATCACTGCTTCTTTTCTGATCAAATCTCTCATTGTACTGCCACCTCCATCAGTCCAGCCCGTTTTCGCCTTTACATTCTTCTACACTCAATCCCCCGATCCTTGCCCTGGGGCGTCCTCCGTTGGAAAACGCGACTGCGCAGAGTATCTCATCGGCATGCGGGGCATCCGATATCCTGACGGTCATGCTGTCATAATGGGAACGTACAAGCATTCCGTCCTTATACAACAGCGGGATATCCAGGGTTGCCCCTGCCGCCGCTATTTTTTTTGCGGATGGGATCACCGCGGAACCTGATTCCAGACAGGCGCGCATCGGAGCTCCAAGTCTCGGATGCATGATCGCTGCCGCATGCTCATGCTCCCCATCCAGCCCCACAATACATGCCTTACCGAAACTGTGCACCTCCGCCACAGGTATCTTCATAGCTTCTACCGCCTTCCGGGTCAGATAATCTCCCAGATATGCGCCATATTCCATAAGCTCTGTCAGGTCTTCCGTATATACACCCGCAAAAGGATTCTTGATCACAGCAACAGCAGCACACTTTTTCAGCGGTTTTTCCAGCGCGGCGCCGCCCTCTCTGCAAATCTTTTCAACAAAAATGTCTAGTTTTCTGATATTTGGCTCTTTTTGCAATCTGCTCACCCTTTCTCTACTTGATTTTAGTCTTAATCTCTACGGCTCCAGCACCACTTTGATCACTCCATCCTTCTGGCTTTCGAAAAGGCGGTACCCTTCTATTGCGTCCGAAAGCGCAAAACGGTGTGTGATCAGAGGCAATGTGTCAAGCCTTCCCTCCTTGATCAGATCGAGAGTCCGCGCACAGGCATTTGCATGCACTCCTCCGGTCTTAAACACAAGGTTCTTGCCATACATTCTGCGCAGAGGCAGCTTTTGCGGATCCTCCTCGTAATGTGCCACGAAACATACAATCCCGCTGGGCCGTGTGATCTGCCATGCCATCTCAAAAGTATTTCGACCTCCCGCGCACTCAAACAGCCTGTCGGCCCCTCTTCCCTCCGTAAGGCTGCGCACGATTTCCAGCGGATCCTCTTTTCCTGCATGGATCGTAATATCCGCAAGTCCATGCCGCTTCGCAAATGCCAGCCTTTCCTCAGATAGATCGATAGAAATGAGACGGGCCGGGCTGTACAATCTTGCGCACATAGAAGTGCAGAGTCCGGTAGGCCCCGCGCCGATCACGACGGCCGTGTCTCCCGGCCTGATCTCCCCGATCTCGGCTGCCCAGAATCCGGTTGCCAGGACATCGCCAACAAGCATTGCCTGCTCATAGGACACTCCCTCCGGGATGATATTACAGCAGTTATCCGCATAAGGCACACGCACATACTCCGCCTGGCCGCCGTCCTGGACGCACCCCAGCATCCATCCGCCCTGCTCACAGTTGTTGACATAGCCCCGTCTGCAGAAAAAGCATTCCCCGCAAAATGTCTCATTGTTGACCGTCACCCGGTCTCCTGCTTTCAGCTTCCGCACGCCTGCTCCGGCTTCCACAATCTCACCCACGATCTCATGGCCCAGGATCACGCCCTCCTTTGCCCGCGCGATCATGCCATGCTTGATATGGATATCACTGGAGCAGATCGCTGCCAGCGTCACACGCACAATGGCATCCTTCGGGTCTTCGATACACGGAATTGGCCTCTCCTCCACCGCAGCCTTGCCCAATTCTTGAAACACAACTGCTTTCATTGTTCCGTTCATTACAGCTTCCTCCTATTTCACGATTTCTTTGCTCTTCCAGTCTTTGGAAGCCGCCACTGCCAGGATCACTACAATTCCCTTTACAAGAACCTGCACATGTGGAGACACTCCCATCAGATTCAGTCCATTGTTCAGCATCAGGATTACAAATACACCTGTAATGGAGCGCGCAACGCTTCCTCTTCCGCCGGAAAGCGTAGTACCTCCCATCACAACGGCCGCAATAGCATCCAGTGACATTCCTTCGCCCTGTGCATGTGTACCGGCACCCAGGCGCGCGCTCATCAATACACCTGCGAGTCCGGTGCAGGCTCCCGCCATCATGAACGCAATCATTTTATATTTATTTGTAGGCAGTCCGCACAGTGCCGCTACCCGTTCATTCGCGCCCATTGCGTAGAGAGAACGCCCGTATTTCGTCTTTTTCGTCAGAACATGCATCAGAATAAAGATTACGATAGCAAACACCGCCATAGTCGGGAAAAAGCCAAATACGCTGCCGTTTCCCATTTTCTTAAATGCCTGAAACATGGTATTCTGTGCGACACCACCTGAAATGATCAGAGCAATCCCCCGGCAGATCGTAGACGTGCCGTATGTCACCAGGAATGAAGGCAGCCTTACATAAGCTACCAGATATCCGATGAAGGTACCGAACAGCAGCCCGATCGCCACGCCCAGCAGCAGGCTCATCCATCCCCCGCCTCTCGTGATCACATTGGCAAGCATGACAGAGCAGATTCCGCACAGGCTCATCATACCGTCCGAGGAAATGTCGATGCTCCCTGTCAGAATGACTGCGCTCAGTCCAAATGAAACAATAAACAGCGGTCCCCCCTGACGCAGTATGTTCATAATATTGGCCAGCGAAATAAACCGCGGATTGACGATCGTAAAAAATACGACACAGATGACAAGCAGGATAGGCGCGATAAACAGGGAATAGTCAATGTCCCTTTTTTTCCTCTTCTCCGCTCCGCCGTCAGGTGATGTGCTGGATGATGTGTTTCTCATTAAGTCTTACCTCCTTCTTACAATCGATTTCTCCTGTGATCATGCCTCTGCGCATCATTAATATCCGGTTGGACAGGCCGATCAATTCGGGCATCTCATCGGAAATGACTAGGATCGATACCCCCTCATTTGCAAGGTCGCGCATGATCCTGTATATCTCCTGCTTCGCTCCGACGTCAATCCCTCTCGTCGGCTGCTCCATGATGATAATATCCGGCTTTCTCGACAGCCACCTTGCCAGGATCGCTTTCTGCTGGTTGCCTCCTGACAGATTGACGATCAGCGTATTTCCGGAGGGTGTCTTGATCCTGAGCCGTTCGATATACTCGCTGACGCATTGGTTCTCCTTGGCCCGATCCAGAAATCCTCCTGTTACGAAATGATCCATATTTGCCACAGTGATATTCTGTCCTACCGTCATCGTGTCCAGAATCCCTTCGCTCCGCCGGTCACTTGGCATGTATCCGATTCCGGCATCCACCGCTTTTTTAATACTGCTGTGGATCCTTTGTTCACCCACAGTAATTGTCCCCTCCGTGATCGGCACATCTCCAAAGATCACTTTGGCCAGATTTTCTTTTCCGCAGCCCATCAGCCCGGCGACTCCCAGGATTTCTCCCTTCCTGAGCTTTAACGAAACATTGGAGATGGCATCCGAGGAAACACCCTCCAGTTCCAGAACAACGTCTTCTTCGGGATCCCGCATCTCCTCCGCATAGTAAAAGTCCTTGGAAAATTCACGCCCTACCATCATCTCCTGAAGCAGCTGGATATCGGCATCCTTCGTCATCAGCCCCCCTACGTTCTGCCCATCCTTCATCACCTCCACCCGGTCCGTATATTGGATCACTTCCTCCAGGTGGTGTGAAATAAATACAAAGGAAGCATGTTCCCTTAAAGAACTGACGACCGTAAAGAGCTGCTCCACCTCACTCGGAGATAACACAGCGGTAGGCTCATCAAGGATGATGACCCCCTTTCGTTTATTGCGTACTGCCGGATATAGGACACGCGCCAGTTCTACCATCTGTCTTTCGGAAAAGCTCAGCCTCTCCAGCCTTGTCTTTGGATCAATATGGCTGAGATGAACTTCGTTTAATATCATCTCTGATTCCTGATACATTTTTTTCCAATGGAGAAAATTGCCGGTGACCATGTCTCCTTCCCGGCCCAGGAAGATATTCTCCGCAACGCTTAAATTCGGGAAAAGAGCCTGTTCCTGAAAGACCATTCCAATGCCGTACTGCTCCGCTTCCATCGGTGTTGCCGGATGGATCTCCGCGCCGTTCAGTTGGATTGCCCCGGCATCTTTCTTCTCGATTCCCATCAAAATCCGCATCAAAGTGCTTTTACCCGCTCCGTTCTCACCGATCAGGGCCAGGATCTCCCCCGGGAAAAGCTCCAGCGAAACATCCTTGAGCGCCTGCACTCCGGCAAAACGCTTATAAATGCCGCTCATTTTAATATTGCTTTGTTTCTGGACAGTTTCCTGCATTGTCTCACTCTCCCTTGCTATACACAAATCTGCATCCTGTTCGTTTCAAAGAGCCGCAAAGCCCGCTTTGGTGTCCGCGGCTCTTTTTACAGCCTGTTATCCTGTTCCGAGGGCAATCCTACTTACTGAGCAGTTCACTGTCAACCGTCCAGTCACGTTCCTTTGCCGCTTCTCCATACCAGAGCTCCAGGTACTCTTCCGCATTTTCCTGGGTAATGATCGGAGGTTCATACATAATAAATCTTCTGTCATCTGTCTCAGGCCGGATATCACCTTTTACATAATCATATCCGATACACATTGCCAATGCCTGCATTCCCGGCGCGTCTCCGGACATCGACATGACATACTCGCCGTCCCGGATCAGCTCCAGCACATTGCTCAGGCAGTCCAGCCCAACCAGCTTCACCTTGCCTCCGGACTTTCCCGCTCCGTCGAGGATCTCATATACGCCAAGAGCCATATCATCATTTCCGCACCATACACCCTCAATCTCATCCCCATATTTGATGAACATATCTTCAAACACCGGTGCCGCGTCAAAACGGTTCCAGTTTCCGGGCTGGGATTCCAGCAGCTTGATGTCCGGATACTCCTTCAAAGCATCCTCCAGTCCTTCATGGCGCTGTACGGCCGTGGTGCTCCCCAGAAGTCCGTCAATCGCAACGATACTTCCCTTTCCTCCCATGGCCTCAAAGAGGTATTGCGCCATCGTATAGCCTTCCAGGCGCATGTCTGTCAGAATATGTGCCAGGTGATACTCATACGGAGTAAAATCAAAGTCTTCCGGATAATCCCAAAGGGTTACGAAGGGAACCTTCGCGTCCTCGCACAGATCCGCCAGCGCCGGAACCACGCTGGAGCTGGTCGGCATAATGATTACAAAATCCGGGTCATAAGTAACCAGTCCGGTTTCCAGATCGGCAATCTGCTTCTGTTCATTGTCCTCTGAGGACAGTGTAATATATTCAAATCCCATCTGATCGGCAAATTCCTTACCGCCTCTGTTCAGCTCGGCATAGTATTCGTTGTCCATCCCCTTTGTAGAGGAGATGACTGTGAAATCGCCGTCAGCCGCCGGTTCCTCCTCTTTTTCCTCTTCTGCTTCCTCTGATGCAGACCCGCTTTCCTCTGCCGGCTTGGATTCCGCCGGGGCTTCCGTCTTGCCGGAGCATCCTGCCGTCAATGCAGCTGTCATTGCCACCGCCAGTATTACCGCCAAAAATCTGTTCTTCTTCATCGTTGCATCCTCCTCTTTGTTTTTATTTTTGTTTTTTAATATCCCTCCGCGGATATAAAAACCCTTATCAGTCAATCCACTTCATGTGAAAACCGCCGTCCACATCAATGGCTGATCCTGTCGTATAGGGCAGATAACCTTTACATATCGCGGAAACCGCCTTTGCCACATCTTCTCCGGTTCCCCAGCGGCGTAATGGATGTAAGCCATCCGCAATATACCGGTCAAATTTTTCCTTTACCGGCAGCGTCATATCACTCAAGATGTTGCCGGGGCGTATTTCATAAACATTAATCTCATAGTCTGCCAGGGCAAATGCCAGCAGCCTGGTCAGCATGGTGATCGCAGCCTTGGACATACAATACTCCCCTCTCATAAGAGAAAGCGTATAAGCCGAGATAGAAGACATATTGATGATCACAGGCCGGATTCCCTCCGGTTCCTCCTGGCGCTGCCTGATCATCTGCTTTGCGGCAAGCTGTGCGGTGAACAGATATCCTTTCAGATTAATGTCCATCACCCGGTCAAGACTCTCTTCGGAAACATCCAGTATGTTCTCCTGCTTTGCGGAACCCACACCTGCGTTATTGATCAATGCGTCGATACGTCCAAAATGATCGACCACAGAAGAAATAAGCCTCTCCCGGTCTTCCTGCCTGGACATATCAGCCCTGATATACAGAAGGTCTGTTTTGTCCTTTACTGTCTTCAGACGTTCAGCAGCACGCTCTTCGGACATTGTTCCGCAAGCCGCAACAGCAAATCCGTCGGCTGCAAGCTGTTGTGCTATGGCATTACCGATCCCTCTTGTAGCGCCTGTGATCACAGCTACTTTTCTTTTTTCCAAAATCGAATATCCTCCTGACTGTGTTTAAATCTTCATCACTGTTTTCTTAGAAGCTGTGAAAAAATCACTTGTACAGCTGACCTGTCTGATCATCTGTCTGTACCTGTTTTATATTCACAGTTCTTTCATTTCTGCTCCGAGCATAATATTGTATAATCGCAGAACATTTTAAGTATTCTTTGTGTATACAATCTGAATTCTAATATTATTATAGCAGAAAATCAAAGTCTGTCAAGAAATTTTATGAATTTTTACCTGAAATCTAAAGAATCCGATCATCAAAATGTGAATTCTGCTAAACAAACCAGAACTATTACTGAATTCCTATCCGTACAAGAGTATAATTCCCCCAGGTCAGATATTTAAACATAACAAAGAGTTTCGCTTGCGAAACTCGCGCCTGCGGCGGTCGCATCGCGAAATCTACCTTGTACGCCGCAGCGCGCATCCCCCGGCGTTTTTTTATTCTATGGGAAACTTCTCCGAATTTTCCCATAGAATAAAAAACCGCCGGCCGCTGAATGCGGTCCGACGGAAAAATCACACTTTAGTTCCGCGGTATCAGAACAGATTTCCTTCTTCGTCAAACACAAACGGTTCCGGATTTCCTAAAACACGGACTCCCGAAGTATTCCGCGTCTCTTCCTCCATTGCCTCAGAAACCCAGATCTCACTTAAAGACAGCGTATCCCTGATACGTACCAGACGGATATTCTTCTTATCAAATCCAGCCGCCGTTTTGATTCCCGTCTGGATAGCAAGCCTTTGATTTGCCATGACCAGCGGAATACGTACAGCCGCAGTCAAAGTGGCGGTAAGGGCATTCGGATATGTAGCTTCAGGATCAAATTTTTCAAAAAGCCTTCGTGTCGTCACATCCGCAACCCCTATCCCATTTGCATTTCCATGCGTCTCTTCTGTCAGATCCAGCACCACCAGCTTGTCCGGTCTGGGCGGACCGCTGGCATAGGGACTGGCAAAACAGCCGGTAATGTGCGGATCCATGCCAAGTCCGCTGATATTTTTCCCCATCCGGTCCACCACCAGAACATCCATGTCGGGAAGCAGGATACGAGGCATCCGTTTTTTCGCCCGAAGCAGTAGGCACGGTTCTCTTTTTTCAAAATCCTCAGGTCTCACGGCATGGATCTCACAGGTATCATCAAACGCATTTTCAATCATGGCTACCCCAAAAAGTATCCTGGCATTCTTCAGTATGGCGCTGCCGTATTTACGGATATTCTCAGCGATCTTCGCATATCCCTCCTGATGGCACACCTCTGCGCCGGCCTGCTTGGCCAGTCCGATTGCCATCATTTTCATCAGGCCGCTTTCCACGCTTCCGGTAAAGGACGTATGGGCTTTGATACGGTTCACGACGATAATTCCATCTGCCTGGGCCGCAAACGCGTCAATCTGCACAGGACGCCCGTCAAACGTGGCGCCGATCTTCCTCACTTCCATTGAGGAGCGTATCGGGCAGGACAAATATCCTTCCGTAATCCCCAGAGAGGCCAGCACCTCCAGCTGTCCCTGCGCAGTGGCGCCGCCATGGCTGCCCATGGCTGGTATCACAAAAGGTTCTGCTCCTTTTTCCTTGAGGATACGCACGATAGTACGAAGGATCAGGGCAATATTCGAGATCCCCCTGCTGCCTGCAGTCACAGCCACCGACATTCCCGGACGGATGGAATCCAGTACATTCCTATCAGAAATCGCGCTTCTCACACCGCCCTCTATATCTGCAATCGCTGTCCGGTCAAAATGCTGCTCGATCCGAACCATTCTGGGAAGGGGCACTTTTTGTGCCAGGTCTTCTACAACACTCATATCCATCTCACATCCTTATCTTCAGTCTATAATCACAATATGAAGCTGTTCCGCGATTTCCCTTGCCTTTTCCATGCTGGGCTCTGCTGCTTTTAAGATCAGACGCGCGCCGCCGCTGTTGATCGACTCTACCATGGAATTTCCTTCCGTGGCTTCTATTGTGACACGCTGCACGGAGTGTTCCGGAATTTCCAGAATTTCTACTTCCACCCCTTTTCTGCGGGCCACATCCAGACTGTTCTTATATGCCTGGGCATTGCTTGTGCCATGTCCTTCAATGGCTGCCATGAGGATACCGGGAACATTGATCGCACGCCGGGCAAACATTTCCGAATACAGTTCTATCTTAACCTTTTTGACCTCTCCTTTTGCCAGGAAATGGGCGATACGCGCGCAGTTCGTAGGAGAACCTACTCCCAGGCTGCTGCCTCCCACCACTGCTTCTCCAAACGGTTCCGTGATCGGATTCGC
The DNA here is from genome assembly GCA_009911175.1 of Lachnospiraceae bacterium. Next base: position 16,658 of record QXWX01000080.1, read on the forward strand.
TTTTTCCGCCAGACGGCGGCTTTCTTCTCCAGCCTTTTCAATCAGCGCCTGCTGCCTCTTTCGCTCCTCCTGCTTGATCTCCTCAGAAATATATGCATCCACCTTTTCATCGTGTTTGAAGAAAGGCTCCATATATTCAATTGTTACCGGGACGATATGTTTTGCAGACGCAAGATGGCATTGAGCCGCCATCGCGATCATAACATCCACAGGAACATTCACCGGTATGGACGTATACATTGCAAGCTGGCTGGCAAGCCGCGCGATCAGGATTCCGCCTCCAATGTGGGTCGCGCACAGTCCGGGTACCAGCACCCTGGGCGTACAGGGTACGCTGATGGTCGGTGAAAGCGCCAGCACCATCGCGGCTTCCATTTGGGCAGGCGTCCCTCCCGCAAGCTCTACAAATGCCGCGGCTGTCGCCGCCGCGCCGGCCCCAAAGCCTTCCATATTGCAGCCGGTCGTTTCCTTTCCTATACGGAATTCCCCGCCTGTTTTCAGAATGACCGCCATAATTCGGGTAATCAGCGCAGCATCCTCGCAGTCCTCCTTCAGTGCTTTGATCAATCCGGTATAGGGACAGGAATCCCCTGTACCCGCACAGGGACGCAGACCAATCGAATGATTGCCTACCTGCGCGGCCAATGTATATGCCACGATCTTATTCACAAAAGAGTCTTCCACGATCATCGGACCGCCTTCCTTTGTCAGATCCTGTCCCACTGTGCCAAGCAGGAAACTTTTCCCCTCCCTGGCACCAATCTCTGCCGCACGCAGATTATGTTCAAAAGCCTCCTCCATGCCTGCCGCGATCTCTTCCAGGCTTCGGCCCGCAGCGTCACATGCCTCGGCCAGGATCACTTCGCCAACGGATTTTCCTGCCTCAGCAGCTACGGCAATACATTCACCTATCGTCATGCGGCCATATTTATATTCCTTCTGAGCTGCAATTTCTGCTATTGTCATGATGCGTCCTCCTTTATTATTTCACTTCAATGTCCATTAATTCTTCCCATATTTTAAGGAGGGCCGTAATATCCTGACGCCCATACCCCTTTGCCCTGGCCGTCTCAAACATCTGGACAGCCGTACTTCCCATCGGTATCGGCATCTTAAGCTGTTTTGCGGTATCCACCGCAAGCCCAAGATCCTTATGCTCCAGATCTACAGCAAATCCGCCTTCAAATTTACGCTTTTTGATAAAATCAGGAATCTTATTTTCTATGATAAAACTACGCCCGGAGCTCACTCCGATGATCTCATGCATCGTATCAATGTCTAATCCTATTTTTGCCCCCAGCACCAGCGCCTCAGCCGCAGCCGCCATATTGCAGCCGAGCAGGTAGTTATTGACCATCTTGATACCGGAGCCCGTTCCGGTTCCTCCCACATGATAGATCTTCTTGCCGATTGACTGGAGCACAGGCAAAATTGCGGCAAATCCCTCATCACTGCCTCCTGCCATTACGGTCAGCGTACCTTGCCGCGCGCCGCCCACGCCGCCGCTTACCGGACAGTCCAGATACTCGATGCCGTGTTCGGCAGTCAGCCTGGCATGGGCTCTCGCAGATTCCGGTGAGATACTGCTGAGGTCAATAAAATATGGAAAGCCAGGGTTCCTGACTGACAATATTTCTTTGAGTACCCCTGATACAATCGACGCATTCGGCAGCGAACACAGCACCATATCCACTCCCTCCACGGTCTCTGCCGCATTTCTGCATATTTCCGCGCCGCTCATCCGCGCCTCCTGGATCGCTTTCTCCACAAGGTCAAATGCTTTTACTTCATAGTGGTTCAAAAGCAGCCTGCGGCAGATCGGCAGGCCCATAGCTCCCAGTCCTATCATTCCTAATTTCATGGCATGTATCCTCCTTTTCGTTTTATGTTCTTATAGAATTTCCCTATGGAATTGAACAAAGAGTTTCGCTTGCGAAACTCGCGCCTGCGGCGGTCGCATTGCGGCATCTACCTCATACGCCGCAGTGCGCATCCCCCGGAGGGTTTTTGTTCTATAAGGAAAATTCGGAGAAGTTTCCTATACAAAAAAGCCCCGCAGCAATTACGCTACGAGGCATGATAAGCCGGACATAAAAAACACTGTAACCCCACCGCTCCCACAAACAGCGGCGCACTTCTAACTTAAAAAGCTTTTCTCATGTGCTGCGCCCTCATCTTAGCAGGCAGTGGTTTACTGTATTCAAGTATCGTCCGTTCTTTCACCTGGTTTAAGTGTTCTTTCAACAACTCCTGTGCACGTTCTACATCCCGCTCCCGCATGGCTTTGACAATGTTCAGGTGCGTTCCCTTTGATTTGTCAAAATGCTCCGGGTCCCGGGCAGAGATACGGTTTACGATCGCAAATTGTGCATCCAGCATCTTATAAAACTTCTCCAGACGCAGATTCCCTCCATAGGATATAATCGAAGAATGTAAAAGACGGTTCGCGTCATAATACTGCTGCTCGTCCGAATCCTCATCCAGATTTTCAAAAGCATTCTCGAGCTCCTGGAGCATACCATCATCCATATACATACAAGCCAATGGCAGAGAATGGAGTTCAAACATGATTCGCAGTTCAAAAATCTCTTCCAAATCCCTGACCGTGATATCCGTTACAAAGGTTCCTCTGCCCAGATAATGGGAAACGAGCCCTTCTCCCTCCATCCGCTTGAGCGCCTCTCTCACAGGTGAACGGCTCAGACCAAGCGCCTTACCTAATTCAAGCTCTGCAATCGGCGAACCCAGCGGAATATCCCCTGAAAGAATGCCCTTATATAAATAATCATACACCTTGTCAACTGCCGCTGACCCCTTACTACCCACGTAATCGCCTCCGAACCGCACATAAACTCCAAATATTTATGTTGCTTTTTTGTTATTAATTATATCATAGTGCTGCTGATATTTGCAATTGTAAAATGAGATTCCGTACAGACGCAGGTAAGGAAGGAAACACTTAAACTTTCATATGCCGCGTACGTATTACTATTCTTCCGTACAATGAAGAGAATCAAAGACCTTTTGATATCCGTAAATATCAAACAGAGATTCTCCTGCGTATAGACGTTTCATCACCTCCGCCTCTTTTGCCGTCCTGGAATTGGCTGCATCCAGGACATCTTCTGCCTCGTCAAGAGGTACTACCACCACACCGTCCGCATCTGCCACAACTACATCTCCCGGATTCACAATCACGCCTCCGCAGCTGACCGGATGGTTGATCGTTCCCAGAGTTGCTTTGGCCGTGCCGCTTATACAGATCTGAGCGGAAAATACCGGCAGGCCAAGACGTATGATTTCCTGGCTGTCACGTACCGCACAATTCAAGATCAGCCCTGCCAGTCCTTTTGTCACACACTCAACTGCCAATACTTCACCGAATGGACCATTTGCTACCGCATTGCCCATATCCGCGACAATCACATCCCCTTTCCGCGCCATGCTGATGGCCTTAATGAGCATCAGATTGTCGCCGGTATGGCACCTTACCGTAAGAGCCCTTCCGGCAAGGCGCATCGCTCTTTCAATTGGCTTGATCTCCGGATCCATTGCGTTCCTGCGGCCCATAGCCTCATGGACAGTGGCAGACGCCTGATCTTGGTACCTGGCAAGCAGCTCGTCGCTGCATCTCGGGATTGTTTTGACCACATTTACCATAATCCATACCACATCCTTAAAAAAATTTACGTAGCCATTTTGTATATTTATTGTCGACTCGTTGTAATCATTATATCTTTTCGGATTCCTCTTGTCAATAATTTATGTATATTTTTTGGATACAAATTGTATAATTTATGTTTTTATCTTTAATTTATCCCTGTTTTTTCCATCCCTCCATAGAAATTTTCCCCATCCTCTGTTATAATGAATTGCGCCGACGCACAAGCAGGTCATCCATTTCCCGGATGAAATCGGTGACAGATCACACTTCACCTATACCATATAAAAACGGAGGACAACACCATGAAATTTACTTTTGCCCACAACAATCTGAACGTATATGACCTGCAGAAGTCCCTGGATTTCTACAAGGAAGCCTTAGGGCTCACCGTACAGCGTACCAAGGACGCCGACGACGGCAGCTTCACCCTCGCCTTTTTAGGCGACCAGACCACGCCCCATCTGCTGGAGCTGACCTGGCTCCGTGACATGAACCGCCCCTACGAGCTGGGCGACAATGAGATCCACCTGGCCTTCACGGTAGACGATTTTGACGCCGCCCTCGCCAAACACCGGGAGATGGGCTGCGTCTGCTTCGAAAACGCCGACATGGGAGTCTATTTTATCGAAGATCCCGACGGCTACTGGCTGGAGATCATCCCCGCAAAGTAGCCGCCGGCAAACTGCATACTGCGGCCGAACAAAAGTGTGCGTCTTAACGTACACTCACGCAGAAGCGCAGAACAAAAAACGCTCATGCAGATGACCGGCAAATCTACTGTCCTGCATGGGCGTTCCCTTTCATGTTTCTCACATAATATTCATTTTTCTGCTTCTCCACAGACATTTTTCAAACAGGATTTCCATGGACTAAATCCCTGCTCTTCTGCAGATACATCCTCCTGTAATAAGCCCCCACCAGTATCACACAAGCTCCCGTCCAGGCCAATATCTCCGCGTAAAAGATCCCTTCCTGCCCCAGAAGCCCCGGTAGCAGCATCGCCGCCGACACACGCATGACAAATTCCGCGATCCCGGACACCATGGGGATGATCGTATCCCCCAGCCCCTGCAGCGCGCACCGGTATACATGCAGCGCATACAGGATCACTAAAAACACGCTCATGATCATCAGATAATGATGGGCAATCCCGAGCACCTGCTCCGCCTGGGATTTTTCCGCGGAAATAAACATGGACAGCATATCCTTCCCCCACAGAAACATAGCCCCCGAAATCAGCAGCGACGTGGCAAACGCCATCACGATCCCGCTGCGCATCCCTCTCTGAATCCGGCGGATATCCCCGGCCCCCCGGTTCTGGGCCACATAGGTTGTGATCGCATATCCGTAGGAAATGGCCGCCGTTTCCAGCATACCGTACAATTTATTGGTGGCCGTAAATCCCGCCACAAACAAAAATCCAAATCCGTTGATCACCGACTGCAGCACCATCCCGCCGATACTGATGACCGCATTCTGAAACATCACCGGGATTCCCAGCCACAGCAGCTTCCTCACCAGCACAAGATCCGGTTCAAAATCCGACCGTCTCAGCCGCAGCAGCGAGATCTTCCGGATCACCAGGCTGCAGTACACGCAGGAGACTCCCTGGGCGATCAGCGTTGCGGCCGCAGCCCCTGCGATCCCCCAGTGAAATACCATGACAAACAGCAGATCCAGCCCAATATTGGTACACGCCGCAGCCACCATGGCCACCAACGGGGACCGTCCGTCCCCCAGCGCCCGGAGCAGGGATGCCTCCAGATTGTACAGAAGGATGATCCCGATTCCGCCGAACATGATCCGCAGATACATAAGCGCCCCGCCGAAGATATTTTCCGGGGTTCTCAAAAGCCGTAACACCGGCGCCGCAGCCGCCTCCCCTGCCGCCGTCAGCAAAACTACCGACACCGCAGCCAGAAGCAGAGCGTTTCCCACCGATTTTCTGAGAGACTCCTCATTTTTCGCCCCGTAAAACTGGGCAAACAAGATGGAAAAGCCCTGCGTCATCCCGGACGCCAGCCACATGAACAGCCAGTTCAACCAGTCCGACGCCCCGATGGAAGCCAGCGCCTGCACGCCCACGCCCTGCCCCACAATCACCGTATCCACGACGGTATAAAGCTGCTGAAAAATATTCCCCAGCATCAAAGGCATGGAAAACCCAAACAGCAGCCTGATTGGACTCCCCTTCGTCATATCTTTTGTCGCCTGCATCACAATCCCCGTTCCTTTCTATATATACAAACGTCCCAAAGCTATACCGTCCATTCTAAATCATATTCCCCCTTTCGTCAATACGCCAATACTCTCAAACCTTTTACAATATGTTTACATCTCCAAATTGAAAATCCCCCTCAATTGTTATAAAATAATCCTATATCCACACATCCCAAGGAGGCGTCAGTATGAATACCATCACCCGAAAATCCCATACAAAAACCCTGCTCTTTCTCGTCATCCTGCTGTCCGTTTTTCTCATAGCCGCGGGAGCCATCCTGGCCCGGACGATTCTCGGCGCCGCTTTTCACACGGCTCCCCCCGCATTCTGCACACATGCCCCCGAACTGACCGAGGCAGCCGGCGGTTTCTCCCTCCCGGACTACTACATCACCAACAAGGTCACCGCTCTGAACAGATACTACATAGACGACCAGTCCGACCTCTGGGGCTACGGCAGCAATGAATACGGCCAGCTCGGAAACGGCATGGTCCTGGAGCCGGGTGAAACTACCGGCACCCCCGTGAAAATCGCCTCCGGCGTGGTATCCGTGGACTGCTCCGTAAACGGCTATTTCTGCATCTATCTGACTGCGGACGGCGAATTGTACGGCATGGGCTCCAACATGCTGGGACTGCTGGGCCAGGATTTCGACAGTACGAATTACTACTGCAGGCACGACAACAAAGTGACCAGCCCCGTCCTCCTGATGGACCAGGTTGCCTATGCGCAGGCCGGCATGGAATCCATCACAGCATTGAAAAAAGACGGCAGCGTATGGTGGTGGGGCCAGTACATGAGTACCTATGGGACAACGGTTTCTGACTCAGAAGATTTCGAAAAAACAACCGAGGACGAATCCAATCCCTGCAAAATGCTGTACAACTCTCCCCGCAAAATCCTGGACAACTGCGTCTATGCAGCCACCGGTGACTGGACCGGCGCCGCCATCAGCGAAAACGGCGACCTGTACACATGGGGATTCAATATTTTCGGCGAATGCGGAACTCCCGTTACCGAAGACGACTTCATCCGTACCCCCTGCAAGGTTCTCGAAGACGTGGCGATGGTCTGGCCGGAGCAAATTGAAGTGAACAGCCCTCTGGAAGAAATACCGGAACAAATGCTTTACGAGACCGTTTATCATTTCAACACATTTGTCCGGTTAAAAGACGGAACCATCCTGGCCGCCGGACGCAGGCTCGGTGATCAGGAAAAAACCATTTCCCTGACAGGAGATCTGATCGCAGAATCCAGCCATACCTATTCAGACACCTTTGTTCCTGTGGAGATTCGAAAATATTCCGCCGAAAATATAAAAAATCTGATCCGCAGGATTGAAATCGGAACCGACAGAGAAGCGGTTGAACAATACCTTACAGCCAACGGAATCCAATATTTCTATGTAACGAATTATAGCGAAGACACAAGAGAACACACTGAAAATCCATATGAAATGCTCACTGAGGATCAAACTTATTTTTTCTTTTTTGATTCTGAAAATAAACTGACAGAAAAAGGAACCAATCTCCATGCCCTGTAAAATACTTGTAATCGAAGACGAAGAACATATCAACGAACTGATCTGCATCAACCTGGAAACCGCAGGCTACGAACCCGTCCCCTTTTTCGACGGTGCCGCTCTTTTCAGCCATCTCCAGGAGATCCCCGCCCCGTCCTACGACTTGGCGCTCCTGGACGTGATGCTCCCCGGAAAAGACGGCTTTGAACTCCTTCCCGAACTGCAGGCTCAGCAGATTCCGGTCATTTTCCTGACCGCCAGGGGAGACCTCCACAGCAAGGTCAAGGGGCTCACCGACGGCGCCGAGGACTACATCGTCAAGCCCTTCGAAATGCTGGAGCTTCTGGTAAGGGTGGAAAAGGTATTAAGCCGTTTTCAGAAAAAAGTCGAGGACTGCTACCATATACGGGATGTGGAAATCTTCCCGAAGGAGCGGATTGTGCAGAAAGCCGGAACCGTCATCCCTTTCAAGCCCATGGAGTTTGACTGCCTGCTGCTCCTGGTCCGGTATAAAAATATCGCCCTCAGCCGGGAGCAGCTCCTGCAAATGCTCTGGGGCGTGGAATTTGACGGCGAGACCCGAACCATCGACGTCCATGTCGGAAGGATTCGGAAAAAACTGGGCTTCCAGGATGTCATAAAGACCGTCCCCCGCATCGGATACCGCCTGGAAGACCGCCCGGAGGAGGAACTGCCGTCCCCGGCAGCCAGTCACATGACAGACCAGGCAGCCGCCCCGTCAACGGATACCCCGGAGGAATCACCATGAAGCTAAAAACAAAGATCACCCTCACCTCGGTATGCCTGCTTCTTCTCCTGTCCCAGGCTTTTTCCATCTGGAACCTGTCCAGGACCCAGGAGCAGATCATTGAGAATATCCGCAGCTACGAATACGACAGGCTGTCGTCGGATGTATGGCGTTTCAACAAAACCCTGGCAGCGATGGAGTTTCACGATATCCGCAGCGCAAAGTACGCTGCCCGGACCACATTCTCCTCCGGCTATAGTGAAAATGCCGTCCTCTACTATGACAATGAAGAACTGTACAATCTCAGTCCCTATCTGTTCGACATGACAGAGCTGGCAGACTCTCCAAAGGAGCCGGCGCAGGATATACCCCTCTCTGATTCCGATGAGCCAGTCGTCACGGACCCGCAGCAAAACGTCTTTCTGGAAGAGGCAGGCAGCCGGCGTCTGCTGATTCTTTTTCAGGATCTGGATGTATCAGACACGGATTACTCACCAAATTCACTGGGCACTCTGCGCCTCCTCCACTACCGCGATATCACCTCTGTCTACCAGTCCGGAAGGCTGCTCTTTTTCCAGGGCATGATTGTGGCCCTGCTCTTGTCCATCCTTCTGGCCGTGCTGCTCACCTGCGTTCTCCGGCGAATCCTGGCCCCCTTCTATCTTCTGCGCGACGCGGCAAAAAGGATCGCAGAGGGGGACTATGAGAAGCGTGTAGAGCGTCCGGGAACCGATGAGGTGGGGGAAGTCTCCCAGAGCTTCAACCAGATGGCGGAGCGGATCGAGGAGCACATCCGCGCCCTGACGGAAATGAACGAAACCCAGCGTCAGCTCATCGGCTCCCTTGCCCACGAACTGAAAACTCCCATGACCGGCATCCAAGGCTATGCAGAACTGCTGCAGCGTGTTTCGCTCCCCCCGGTCAAACAGGCCGACGCCCTCCATTATATAGAAGAGGAATGCATCCGTCTCTCCCGCCTTTCCGCAAAAATGCTCCTGCTCACTGACCTGTCCCGGGAAGACACGATTGAGAAGAGCCCCTGCCCGGTATCCTCGCTCTTTTCCCAGGCAAAAGAAGTCACCCATTACCGCCTGAAAGAAAAAGGCATCCGACTGCAGACAGACCTGGAAGAAGATTTTTCTATCCAGGGGGATGCCGACCTTTTGCTCAGCTTCCTCACCAACTTAATCGACAACGCCTGCAAGGCCAGCCCTCCAGGTTCCTCGATCCGCCTGATCGGGACAGTCTCCGGGATCTTTGTACAGGATGAAGGGATCGGCATCCCTCAGGACGAGATCGCCCGGATCACAGAGCCTTTCTATATGGTAAATAAATCCCGCTCCCGCAAACAGGGCGGCGCCGGCCTCGGCCTCTCCCTGTGCCACCAGATCGCCCGTCTCCATGGCGGATACCTTGAGATCAAAAGCAGTCCGGAAAAAGGAACCCGCATCGGAATGCAGATCAATTGCGGCGGCTAAAGTCACTGTCGATTTCCTCAAATACCGCAAAGCAACGCGGCGAGTCATGAAAAAGCTCTTGCATCCAGGTGGATCTTGATATAACATAGAGGAGGACTACCAATGAAAAAAACAGCCCTGCTGCTTTTTCTCACCGTGCTGTCGGCCTGTATCACGCTCGGCTGCAGCTCTGGCTCGAAAAAGCATATTATCGTACGGGAAAAAAGCGAACTGAATACAGACAGCTACCGCCAAACCTCCGACACACCGGACACCCTTGCCGGTCAGCTCCAGGTTCCGGAAAAGAATCTGTATTCCGGACAATATATAGATGATCCATTCCAGCTCATCTGTAGTGCTGAGGTTGTTGTCCCTGAGACGGACCAGGTTCCTGTCTTCAAGGTCGGCCAAAAACCCTTTAACCAGACATGGATCGATCGGGTCACAGATGTCTTCTTTGGGAATCATCCCGTGTATGACTACGAAAAATATAACCAGCCCACCAGAGAATGGATCTCCGAAAAGCTCCGTCAGCTGAGATCTTACCAGGCAGAAGGCAATCTTGACCCATATGGGTATATTGCCTCCGCACAGGCAGCGGGCTACGAAAATCCGGAATCCTTTTATAACCTGCAGTCAGAGATCCAGCGATGGGAGCAGATTTACGAAGCTTCTCCCGAAACGGTTGAAAAAGTTGAGGTCATCCCTGGTTTTGGCCCCGGCGCGCCGGATAACTGTTTTTACAGAGAACCATCCGCAGCGGAATCGTCTTCCGCAGAAACGGCCTCTTCGGATGATCCTTTTTTCGGAATTGTTGAAATGGATGGCGGAATTTTCCTGTACAAATTAAAAAGGAGCGGTTCCTTCCACATGGATATCGGCATCGTAAGAGGAGATACAGAGATTTCAGACAAGAAATGGTCCGAATCCTCTTGGTTCCAGCCGTATTGGCTTCAGGATTCTTCTGACGCCCCCAAAGGGAATCTCCCATCCAGGGAGGCTGTAGAAAAACTGGCAGGAATCACCCCTGCTCAGGCCGCCGCAATGACCGATCAGTATATGGAAAAGCTGGGCCTTTCTGATTTTACTCCAAAGCGCGTAGAGCTGAGCCTGAGCAGCCGTTACAACACAGATCCGATAGGATTGGGTTCCGAAGAATACCTTGATTACCAGGATGCCGCCTACCAGATCATCTATACCAGAGATCTCCGTGGATTTCCGATCACGCCTGACAACAGCAATGGCGGTGTTTTGGAATATACGGACGATTCCGGGAGCGCATGGGGTTATGAAAAAGTGGAATTTTATGTAAATCAGGAAGGACTTCAAAAGGCTTCCATCCAAAATCTGTACGAAATACAGAAACCGATGATCGACAATGTAGAACTGATGAGTTTTTCGGATATCACAGAAATATTCTGGAAGATTATGCCGGTCCGTTTTCAAAACAATACAGATAAAATAAATATCAACCGGATCACACTGGGGTATATGAAAATCTATGATCCGGGCCTGAGCAGCACGACAGGACTTCTGGTACCTGTCTGGGATTTTTTCGGAACACGTGAAATATACGATCCTGACACCGGAGAACCCTATGCAATGGCATATCCCACCACCAGCTTTCTGACGATTAATGCCGCTGACGGTACAGTGATCAACCGAAATTACGGATATTAAAATCAGACAGAGCCTTGTTGGCAAGTGCCTGACGTCAAAATTCATATTACAGTGCAGAACAGCCTTCCGCGTTTATCATGCAGGTCAACATCCTGCTCTTGATATATGAACACATATTTTTAGAAGGAGAACAACTCATGAACCCAACGGACACGCCACTCACAGACCATCCGCAGAACACCCCGCAGGAGACTCCGGTGCCCAATTCCCAGGGCAAACCACAGGAGCGTCCCCAGAACCATTTGGAGAGCCGCTCTCAGGCTGATTCAGATGCTTCTCAGGAAATCCAGCAGAATCTTTCCGACGAAAGTTCTCTGCACAGTTCGGCAGATTCCGCACCGAATCCTTCCACGGAGCCTCTACAGAGCAGCTCCACAGATTCCGTGCCGAATCCTTCCACGGAGCCTCTACAGAGCAGCTCCACAGATTCCGCACCGAATCCTTCCACGGAGCCTCTACAGAGCAGCTCTGCGGATTCCCCGCTGAATCCTTCCACGGAACCTCCAAAGAGCAATTCCGCACAGGATTCCCAGCAGCCCCCTGCGCAGGTTTCTTCCCAGGAAGCTGCGCCTTCTGCCGCGGAACCAGCGAAAACGCTGCCATACAAAAAAACCGCCGCATGGACCGCGGCCGTCCTCGCCGCAGTCCTGCTGCTCACATACCTGGGCGTGTCCATCTACTTCCGAAGCCATTACCTTTTTAACACTACGATCAACGGCCAGGATTTTTCCAAGCAAACCGTAGAGGATGCCCGAGCCTTTTTTGCAGGCCAGGCAGACGCCTATGCCTTGAAGATCACAGAAAGCGGCGGCAAGACCGAGGACATCACCGGCAGCGAGATCGATATGTCCTGGAATGACAGCCAGGCTCTGGACCAGATACTAAAAGACCAGAACGCTTTCGCATGGCCGATGGAATATTTCAAAGAAACATCCAAAGAGATCACGTTTGATATCTCCTACGATAAAGCGGCCCTGGAAAAAAAGGTCAGTTCCCTGAAAGCCGTAACTGCGGAACCGATCCAGCCCCAGTCCGCCTACCCGGAATTTGACGGAAATTCCTACGTCATAAAACCGGAAGTATACGGAACCGACCTGGATTCGAAAAAACTGTTAAAGCAGATCCATGAGTCCGTTGCCCGGTTGGATGAAGAGATTGATCTCCAGAAAGAGGGCTTTTACAAAGCCCCGGAATACACCGCCGAATCGCCGAAGCTGAAAGAACTCTGCCAGACTCTGAACCAATACTGCAAGGCAAGCATCACCTACGAAATGGACATTCCCATCGTGGTAGATAAGACATTGATCTCCACCTGGCTGTCCTATGACGCAGATTTTCACGTCACACTGGACGAGGCCGCGATCCGAAACTGGATGACCGAATTTGGCAGACGTTACGACACCGTAGGCACTACCAGGCCGCTCACCACCCCGGCCGGTAAAGCCACGGAGGTTTCCGGCGGTACTTACGGCTGGATCATCAATGAAGACGTGGAATTTCCCGCTCTGGTAACCAGCATCCGAAACGGCGAGGTCGTGACAAAAGCCCCGGCCTGCGATCAGACCGCTGCCTCCCATGCCCCCCAGGACTGGGGCGGTACATTTTTGGAAGTGGATCTGACTGCCCAGCATATGTGGTATCTGGAAAACGGCACCGTCGTTTTTGAGTCCGACGTGGTCACCGGAAAAAACAGCACACCCACTCCTCCCGGAGTATACAATATCCTGGAAAAGCTGTCCCCCACCGTTTTGGTCGGAAATATAGTCCCGGAAACCAATGAGCCGGAATACCGTACCCCCGTAGATTTCTGGATGCGCGTCACCTGGAGCGGCATCGGTTTCCACGACGCCACCTGGCAGCCCGCGTTCGGAGGAGACGTCTACCTCTGGAACGGCTCCCACGGCTGCATCAACATGCCCTACTACAATGCCCAGGAATTATATTCCATATTGCAGCTCGGGACGCCGGTAGTGGTACATTACTAACTTCACCGATACCGGAAATTAAAATTTCCCCACCTGTACGGTTGCAATCCGAAATCACATTTTTATGCAATTTATTGCAATAAATGCATTTTTTTGATTGAGGCAGCCCCATCAAAGGGACTGCCTCAATTTTTACAAATCCATCATATCATATGCGCATCTCCTACGCTTCCTTAAATCCTTCCCCCACCACTTCATTGGATTCCATGATCACAATAAAGCACTTCGGGTCAATCTCTTTCACCATTTTTCGGATAGAATACATCTGCTTATTGTTGCAGGCGCACATCACCACTTCCTTCTTCGCCCCGGTATAGCTTCCCTTCCCGGTCAGGATCGTAGCGCCCCTGCCGATATATTCATCAATCTTACCTGCAACCTCCTGCCCCTTATCCGTCACGATCAGAGTCATCTTTCCGGAGTCAATACCGTACATGATCTTATCAATGACCACCGTCAACAGGTAGGAAATGATCAGTCCGTAGATGGTCGCGTCCACATCCCGGAAGATCACCCCGCCCAGCAGTACGATTGCGCAGTCCAAGGCGAACACGATTCGTCCCAGGGAAATATGCGGCTTCTTCACCCGGATCGCCATGGACACAAAATCCATTCCCCCGGTGGATGAGCTGTTCATGAAGATCAGCGCATAGCCCAGCCCCGAAAAAATCCCGGTGCAGATGGCCGCCAGCATCCTTTCCCCGGAATACACCGGAAACAGCGGCACAATATAGTCCGTGATCAGAGAGGTGATAATGACCGAGCGCACCGAACGCACAAAAAACTCCCGCCCCAGCGTCCGATAACATCCAACCGCAATCGGGACATTCAGGAGAATGGTGGCAAGTCCGATCGGCACTCCCCACAGCCGGAACAGTATCAACGCGATACCCGACACCCCGGCCAGCGGGAATTCCGCATTTGCCGCAAAATTATAAATTCCGGCCCCGATCAGAATCCCGCCGAATACATCAATAAAAAGATCGTACCACAGCCTTTTCCAGTCCAGTTTTATCATATCCTCTTTCCTCTCTGTATTCTTCTGAATTGATTCCCAAAAGTCACCCCTTTATGCCCAGACAGTTGCTTCACAAGGTATAGCATTCGCAGATCCGCTGATTTTATCCAAAGAAATTGTCCGAAAAGAGTCTAACCTTCAATCAGAAATTCCTTCTCCCGCAGCATGTCCTCGATCATATCCAGCGTTTTTTCACAGTCCGCCTCGACCACGTGGTAGTGATAATCCGAAGTAATGTTTTTCAGCGGGCTCGATTTTCCCTTTTGGATATCCTGTAGAAATTCCATCACATTTCTCCGGGAGCGGATCCCAAGCTCCGCCTTCATCCGCCCGTACACCCGATGGTTGACCATCACATTGACCACACAGCCGCCCAGATCCACGATGGAGCACAGCTCCTCCTCCATCCGCTCGTCCGTGTGCCGCACCTTGAACGTCCGGTTCACCGTATGGGGAGCATTCAGGAGATACCCGCGGTGTGTAGATATGATATCATATCCTGCGGCGCGGATCAACGCAATATCCTGCACGATCACCTGACGGCTCACCTCACAGCTCTCCGCCAGTGAGCTGCCCGAAACCGGTGTCCTGCTGGTCCTGATTTTTTCTATGATTTTATCCCTGCGCTCTGTTCCCGTCATCATACCCGATTCCTCCTTTCTGCCCCCATCTTCGATTTATCATGGTCCGCTCTTTCATATTCCCTATCATAATCAGCATTACATACCACGGCCGCCTTCCACCCCAGATCTTGTTATACTAGTACAACGAATAATAAGTATCTGGCTATATCGCGCAGGATGATTTTTCAGATACAAGGCAGATTTTCGACGG
>QXWX01000081.1 GCA_009911175.1 Lachnospiraceae bacterium
TGAAAACACCTTATTTTAAGAGGTTTTTCAGCTGTTATATTGCTGATTTCATATACTGATGTCGAAACTTCCGTTAGCGGGGCGTTCAGCAATAACCTCCTGACTGACCGGATTGACATTGTAAAGCCCCTTGGCTGGTATCGAGACGGGAGCCGCCTGACGGACGTGGATATTCAATATTTAGTTCTGTATCTGGAGGAACACTACGGGCTGACATCAGAGAAGCGGATTGAGGGGGCTATCAAGGTCGCCGCCAATGAATACCGGTATCACCCTGTCCGTGATTATTTAAACAGCCTGCAATGGGACGGGACGGAGCGGGTGCGTTATGCCCTGCGCCATTTCCTCGGTGCGGAGGTGAGCGATTACAATTACGAAGTCCTCCTGCTGTTCATGCTGGGGGCGGTGGCACGAGTATTCAGACCGGGGACAAAGTTTGAGGTCATGCTCTGTCTGGTGGGCGGTCAGGGAGCCGGGAAGTCCACCTTTTTCCGGTTCCTCGCCGTCCGGGACGAGTGGTTTTCCGATGACCTGCGGAAATTGGATGATGACAACGTATACCGGAAGCTGCAACGGTGGGGGTGTTGTTGATGATAATTTACCATAACCCCAACGAAGTTATGCGGCTTCCGGGGATTTCCCTTCAAAAAAAGTGAAAAAAGTTTGTGACATTAACTTGACATAAGAGGGGTATGGGGCACTGTGCGTAGCCTCAAGTCTTCCGATTTGAGACAAGATATGCCATCCAAATACGAGTGTGAAATTAACCGGTTTTACAGCGCCCATATTCTGTTTTTTCACTTCCCGCCCCGCAATATCACATTGGCGGTAAATACGCCGTCCCCGTAATGAAACCGGACATACCCTCCGTTTTTTTCCGCGGAATGGCGCACGGCCTGCAGGCCCACGCCTTCCCCCGGACGTTTGGATGAAAGGAATACGCCGTCCTTCTCCCTGACCTTCCCGTCATAGGTATTTTCCACAGACAACAGCACCATATGGCCGGAATGCAGGTGTGCCGCCACTTTGGCCCGCCGCCTCTCGGGCGCGGTTTTCATGCCGGCCTCCATCGCGTTTTCCAGGAGGTTGGAGAGCACGGAACAGAGGTCGGTCTCCGGCGCCGGAAGCTGCGGGGGCAGGTCAAGGGCAAAAGTGACCGGGATGCCGCATTCTTTGTACCGCATGGCAAAATAGCCCGCCACGCTGTCCACGGCGGTATTTTCACACAGTCCCAGCTTGCTCTCCGGGATGCTGCCCTGCACCTCGTCGAGGTATGAGGCGAGGCGCTCCCAGTTTTCCTGGGCGGCGAAGCCCTGCAGGATATGGAAGTGGTGGCGCATATCGTGGCGCGACTGGCGCGTCTGCTCAATGGCGGCCTGCAGGCTGTCGTACCGCGCCTGCTGCATGGATAAAAGCTGGTTTTCCTGCCGGAGGCGGTCATTGCGGTTTAAGCTGGACGCCATGAGGTAGAAGAGCGCGTAGAACAAAAGGAGCAGGAACAGGAACGCAAGGCTGAGGAGAAGATAGAGCTGCCGCAGCCGCTCCGGCTCCAGAATGTCCGGAGTCCGGGGGAGTATGAAAAGGTTCAGCCCGATAAACAGAAGCGGCAGAATCCAGAACACATACCAGGTCTGCGCGAAAGCTTCCTCTTCCAGCAGACGTCTTGCGGCACGGGTGGCCGGACGCCAGGCAGCCAGGACGGACAGGCAGCAAATCATGAACCAGAAAAGCGCGCTTCTCAGGGAAAGGGGCAGCGCGGGCTCTCCCGGGTTCAGGAGGCTGTTTACAGCGACAGCGGTGCTGCACATGCATGAAAACGAGCCGCATATGGCTAGGTATATACTGACGGACTTCCAGCGGGTAATCCTGACCATATGCACATAAAAGGTTCCCATGACAGCGGCGGCAGGAAAAAGCAGCCAGAGAGCCTCCACATGGAAAAGGCAGCTTACAGCGCCGCCCGCACAGCAGAGGAAAAGTATCAGCGGGACGGTTACCGCCGCAAGTCTCGCGGGGGACATGCGCAGGTAGCCTTTCACGGGCAGGCAGGCAAGCAGCATACCCGGCAGCAGAACCGTCAGCTCCAGCGAAGAGCGCAGAAATTCCGTCATCTTCCATCCCTCCTTCCAAAGAGGAAATCACCGAAGGCCATCCTTGCGGCTTTGGCAAGGTCGCGGCTGACGTGGACTCTTTTCCCGTTTTTCAGGATGAAATCCGCACCGTCAAAATCTCTGGCATGTTCCAGGTTGACGATAACGCCCCGGCTGCAGGGAAAGAAACGTCCGTCCGCAAGGCTGGCGCAGAACTCCCGGAAGGTCTGCCGCACCACGGTCTCCTGTCCGTCTGTGCGGTAGATATATATCTGGTGCTGGTGATGTTCCGCATAGAGGATTTCCCTGAAACGCAGCCGGACGGGGCCGCCGGCTGCGTTCACCTCAATATATCTGTCGTCGGCGGGAAGCCGCTTTATGATTTCGTCAAACAGAGCGGCCATGTCAGCCTCCGTGCAGGGTTTTACCAGATAGTGGAATGCCCGGACGCGAAAGCCCTCAAGGGCATGGTCGGTGGAGGTGGTGGTAAATACAAGCATACAGTCCTCGTCAAAGCGGCGCAGAGCCCGCGCCGTATCCACTCCGTTTTCATTCCCCATGTAAATATCAAGGAACACAAGGTCAAACCGTTCTTTCCCGGCAGCGGCAAGAAAATCCGAGCCGGAGGCATACTCAAAGGTCACGGCGTTAAGGGAGAGGCGGGCAAGCTGTACGTCCAGCTCCGCTTTCAGGTGTTCCCGTTCTGATGTAATGTCCTCCACAATGGCAATCTGCATGGAAAACTCTCCTTTACTCAAAAGTATCCACTACTCCAAAAATATCCACGCAATATCATAGCATAAAACGGAAGAAATGTCAGCCAGCAAAAAGCGAGAATCATAAAAAATGGTTCCGTCAAGCCCCGCCCCGGAAAGTTCACATACAATTCGGGACGGATTTTTACAATTCGTGCCACGGCTATGGCAAAGAACAGTGAAAATTGTATACTGATAACTATATGTCCGTGTGCGGAGAGAACAATAATTTTCAGGAGGAAAAAATATGAACATCATTAAAAACCAGACAGACAAATCGCTGAACATCGCTCTGGAGGGCAGGCTCGACACGACGACCGCGCCGGAGCTGGAGGCGGAATTAAAGCAGAGCATAGGCGACAGCGCCGAACTCAACCTCGATTTTGCAAAGCTGGAGTACTTATCATCGGCGGGGCTGCGCGTTCTGCTGGTAGCGCAGAAGATTATGAACAAGCAGGGGAAAATGGTTATCCGCAATGTCAACGACGTTATCTCCGAGGTGTTCGAGGTGACGGGATTTTCGGATATTCTGACCATTGAGTGAGTATTGATTTTTCCCGCGTTTTCAGGAGGAGGGAACTGATGAATCGGGTTATAAAAAAGTACTGCATACATATCGCGCTGTGCTGGCTGGCGGTTTTGCTGTCCGTGTTTCTGACGCCGGGACTGTCGGTCCGGGCGGTGGAAACCGTAAACAACGGGGCGGAACCGGAAGCGTCAGAAGCTTCCGGTCAGGCGCAGCCGGAATACGGCAGTCTGGATGAGCTCACCGGAAAAAAAATCGGGATGATTACCGGATTTGATACGGTGTTAAAAGGCTCGCTGGGCCATGATAATACGTTTGTCTATTATCCGACGACGACGGACGCAATCATTGCGCTGCAGAAAGACCGGGTGGACACTGTATGTGTGGATGAGCCGGTTGCGCGTCTGGCGGTCAGCGCAAACGAGGGGCTCTGTATCATGCCGGAAACTGTCGCCGAGGCGGAATACGGAATTGTTTTTCCCAAAAACAGCCCGTTTCTGGCCTCTTTTGACAGTGTGATAAAGCAGTTTTGGGAAGACGGTACGATAGAGGCTCTGGAAAAGAAATGGATGGATGGTGACGAAGAGGGAAAAGTGCTGATTCCCCGGGACTGGGAGGGGAAAAGCGGCACGGTGCGCTATTACCACGACGCCACCTACAATCCGATGTGCTATATCGGCAAAGGCGGGGAGAGCGCAGGTTACGACCTGGACCTTGTGCTTATGGCGGCAAGAGAGCTGGACCTGAAGGTGGAAATGACGGTCTGCGATTACGACGCCCTTGTCCCGGCCATTCAAAGCGGAAAAGCGGATATTGCCAGCGGGTGTATGGATATCACAGAGGAAAAGAAACAATATGTGGATTTTTCCGAGCCGTATTGCAGGAGCGCTGTGGTTCTGCTCACACGCGACAAAAATGCCGTAAAATCGACGGAGAGTTTCGGGGCGCGGCTGCAGCAGAGTTTTTACAGTACCTTTATCGAGGAAAAACGCTGGCGGATGATTTTAGACGGGCTTGGCATTACCGTGCTGATTTCGGTGCTGTCCGGAATTTTCGGGCTGCTTATGGGGTTTGGCATATGTATGTTAAGGCGCATGAAGCCAAAACCCGCCAGACTGGGAGCCGCCGCGTATATCCGGCTGGTTCAGGGTATGCCTATCGTTGTGTTTTTGATGATTCTGTTTTACGTCATTTTCGGTTCGGTGGACATTTCCGGAATTGTGGTTGCGGTTATCGGTTTCTCAATCAATTTCAGCGCCTATACGTCGGAAATGATGCGGAACGGTCTGGAAACGGTGGAGAAGGGGCAGTCGGAAGCCGCTTTTGCGCTGGGGTACACAAGGTACCAGACTTTCTGGAAAATTGTGTTTCCGCAGGCGGCAATGCGTTTCCTTCCTGTATTAAAGGGAGAATTTATCTCGATGGTAAAAATGACCTCTGTCGTCGGCTATGTTGCGGTGCAGGACCTGACAAAGGCATCCGACATTATCCGTTCCCGTACGATGGACGCATTCTTCCCGCTGATTGCCACGGCGGTGATTTATTTTATGGTCGCAAACCTTATGACCGGCATACTTACCTGCGCGGAGCGCAGGATTGACCCGAAACGCAGAAAGCGCGAGGTAAAGGGGGTGGAACCGCAGTGATACGTGTCACACATTTACGGAAAGAGTACGGGTCGGTGACGCCGTTAAAGGATATCAACACCGAAATCAAAAAAGGAGAAGTCATATCCATTATCGGCCCTTCCGGAACGGGCAAGTCCACGTTTCTGCGCTGCCTCAACCTGCTGGAGACGCCTACAGGCGGAGAGATTGTCATTGACGGGGAAAGGATTACGGATAAAGCATGTAAGATACATCTGGTCAGGCGGAAGATGGGGATGGTGTTTCAGGGGTTCCATCTGTTTTCCCATATGACGATGATTGAAAATATCATGGCGGGTCCGGTGGACCTGCTGCACAGGCCGCGCCGGGAAGCGTATGAGCGGGGCATGGAGCTGCTGCGTATGGTGGGGCTTGCGGACAAAGCGCAGGCTTTTGCCGACGAACTCTCCGGCGGGCAGAAGCAGCGGGCGGCCATTGCGCGTACCCTGTCCATGGAGCCTGAAATCATCCTGTTCGACGAACCCACCAGCGCCCTGGACCCGACCATGGTGGGAGAAGTGCTTGCCGTTATACGTTCGCTGGCAGGGCAGGGGATGACCATGCTGATTGTGACCCATGAAATGAAATTTGCAAGGGACGTGTCCACGCGCATCTTTTATATGGACCAGGGGGAGATTTACGAAGACGGGACGCCGGAACAGATTTTTGAACATCCCCGGCGGGAGCGCACAAAGCAGTTTATTCAGCGGCTGAAAGTATTTACCGCGTCGATAGACTCGAGGGATTTTGATTTTATCGGCATGAACAGCCGGATAGAAGAGTACGGGCGCAGGCATCTGATTCCGCAGAAAATCATTTACCGTTTTCAGGAAATATTTGAAGAGCTGTGCGTGCAGATACTGCTGCCCTTACTGCCGGAGGAGGTTTCGGTACAGATGACGGCCGCATACTCGCAGGAACAGTCCTGTATGCAATTAAAGGTGCAGTATAACGGTCCTGCGTTCGACCCGGTGGATAGCGACAACACGACGGCTCTGGCTCTTGTAAGACACGCGTCCGTGAAAATGGAATATCTCGGGTATTCCGGGGCGGAGGGGACGAATACGGTGGTTCTGGAGATTGAGGAATAGCCGCAATTCGCGGCGGCCCTTTGAGAACCGTCAGTCTGAACAGGGAGCGAAGACATAGTAATGGGTTTGGAACTTAAGCAGAACGAACTATTCCTCAAAAAAGCGTATAACAAGGCGCTGCTGCCCTGCGTGTTATCCGTTTTGAGCGGCAGCATCAACATACTTGCGGACGGTATTCTGGTAGGGCAAAAGCTGGGCACGAACGCTCTGGCGGCAATCAATTTCAGTCTGCCCGTGTATCTGGTATTGTGTATCGCGGGTTCGTTTATCGTGTCGGGAACGGCTGTCCGCGCCTCGGACGCCATCGGGAAAAACCGGAGCGGGCAGGCGCAGGAGCTCTACGGCATGGCGGTTTTCTGGTGTACAGCGGCAGCGGTTCTTATTACGGTTTCGGGGCTCGTCTTTCTAAAGCCCCTGTCGCTGGCGTTATGCTCTGACGAAAACGTAAGGCCGTTGGTGGCGGAGTATTCGGGGGTGACGATAGCGGGGGCGCTGCCGAAAATTCTCATCTACATACCGTTCTGGTTTTTGCGGCTGGACGGACGGAACGGTCAGGTCACGCTGATGATGCTTATCATGGGAGCCGGCAATGTGATTCTGGACGCGTTGTTTTTATATACTTTCGATATGGGAGTGTCCGGCGCGGCGCTGGCGAGCGTTTTAGCCACAGCCGCCGCGTGTGTTTCCGGATTTGCAAGGCTGTGCGATAAAAAGAGCGGATTTCAATTCGGATTCCGCATAAAAGCGAAGGGCGCGGCATTTTCGGAGGTTGCCAGAGCGGGAAGCCCGTCGGCGGCGAACAATCTTTTCCAGACGCTGCGCGTGACGGTCATAAACGCGCTGCTGCTTAGTTACTGCGGCAGTGAAACGGTAGCGGCTTTCACGGCGGTGAACTGTATCTGCGCTTTTGCGGAAAGCGTAACGGGCGGCGTTCCTCAGGCGGCTTCAGCCATGCTCGGCATCTACAGCGGCGAACATGATAACGAGAGCGCGCGTCTTTTGATAAAACGGCAGCTGAAAAGCGGAATCCCGTGGGTCGCCGCCTTTTCCGCAGTGATTATCTCCGGCGCGGATTTGATTTCGAGGGCTTACGGACTGAATATTTCCCTGAGATTTGCCTTTATCTGTCTGTCGTTTGGAATGATACCGGCGCTTATCAACTGTATTCTGTCAGGATTTTACAATGTTTCCGGGCGAAATATCTGGGCGAACTTCATCATATTCCTGCGCGTCTTTTCGGCCTCTTGCGCCAGCCTTTTTCTGCTTTTGGACTTCGGGCATAGTCCCTGGCTGTTTCTGTTTTTCGGGGAAATGGCAACGCTGATTTTCTGGTTCGCCGCGACGGGGATTTTTCACAGGCAGTCATCCCGTTTCCTGCTGCTGGACACTTCCCTCGAGCATTCGGGAAAGGTTATCAATTTCTCGGTAAACGGCGACGCGGAGAGCATTTGCAACGCTTCGGGAAAGATAACGGATTTTTGCGCGGACAACGGAATGTCGCCGAAGCAGACAATGAGAATCAGTCTTGCCCTTGAGGAAATTATGACCCTTATTTCAGTGAAAAACAAGAGCGCGGCCGGGTTCGACCTGCGCGTTTATTCCCTGCAGGGCGTTATCGGAATACGAATCCGGTATGGCGGAAACGAGTTTAACCCGCTTTTGTACGCGGACAACGACGAAGAGTATCTGGGCATCCGCCTGATAGAGGGTATGTGCGAGCAGACGCTTTATCAGCGCACCTTCGGCACGAATACCGTACAGATTTTTGTGGAGGGAGGCGTTTGCGCATAATGAAAACGGATTACGGAAGACTCGGCGGCGAAGCACTCAAACGTCTTGAAGAGTCGGCGCAAGGGGCGGACGCGACGCAGACAAAATTCCTTCTTGACTGGCTTAACGAAAACAAAGACACCGAATTCGGCAAGCGGCATGGCTTTGCGCAGATAAATTCTCCCTGGGAATATCAGGACAAAGTGCCTCTTTTTAGCTACGAGGATTATGCCCGGGACATCGAGCGCATTATAGACGGTGAAAAAAATATTCTGACCGCGCGCGACGCCGTATATTTTTGCGTAAGCTCCGGTACTGTCAGCGATGAAAAATATATTCCCCTTACCGGATACGACCTCGAAGCCCATTATATTTTTATGTACGGCGCGGTTTTCGGGCAGATTCGCGATTACTATAAGGAATTAAGCGAAAAGGATATTTTCGGAAAGATATTCCAGACGGGAGAATTCGCGAAGACATATATGCCAGACGGGAGAATGAGCGGAATACGCTCGAGCTGCGTGTATCAGTGGCTCGATGAAAACGGCGGGTTTGACGCGTCCGATTACTGCGTTCCGAAAGAGATTTTGTTTCCTGAAACGCCGGAGGATAAATTGTATCTCAAGGTGCGCTTCGCCCTTGCGGAGCGCAATATTACCGCGATACACGGCGTTTTCATCAACCGCATTGCGGGGGTGACAGAGTACATTCTCCACAACTGGGAGCTGCTGTTAAACGACATCGAATACGGTACGGTAAGCGTGGAGATTCCCGAAGAGCAAAGGCGGTATATTGCAGGGAAGCTGCCGCCGGACCCCGAACGGGCGGGGGAATTGCGGAGGATTCCGCGTGAGAATCTGTCTGACGGAATCATCGGAAAAATCTGGAAAAATGTGAAATATATTCTCGCCATAGGGGGCGACTGCTTTTCTTATTATACCGGAAAAATGCGCGGTTACGCAGGGGATATTCCGCTGCACCATTTTGTTTACGCCGCCTCGGAGGGAGTTTTCGGGCTGGCGGAGCATGTGGATTCACCAGACAGGTATATGCTGCTGCCCGAATCGGTTTTTTTTGAATTTATGCCCGTCGGCGAGGATAAAAGGCCGCTGCTTATGGGCGAGGTGGAGATTGGCGGAAAGTATGAGCTTATCGTCACCAACCGTTCCGGGCTTTACCGTTACAGGCTCGGCGATGTGGTGAGGGTCGTGGGAAGGCACAAAAAAGCGCCGGTCGTAAAATTCTGCTACCGGCGGAACCAGGTAATAAATGTTGCGGGGGAGAAAAGCAACCGGCAGCAGCTTGATACGGCGGTAAAGCGGTTCGCCGGGCTGACGCGGACCGAGGTCGTCGAATACTGTGTCCGCGAGGACTTTTCGGGTATCGCGCCGGGATATTTGTTTTATATGGAGTGCAGAAACGCTCCACGCAACGTCGCCGGGATATTTGAAAGATGTATGTGCGAGGCAAATCCGGAATACAGAGCGTGCCGGAACACGCGGGAAATCAAGCCGCTGCGCATCGAGTATCTCCGTGAAGGCAGCTTTAAGCGCTACGAGAGGATGCTTGCCGAAAGCGGCAGGGAGATGGCGCAGAGCAAAATACCGCATTTTCTGAACACGGAGGAAAAGAAAAAATTTTTTGCGGCGCAGGTCATGGGCGGGGAGGAAAAAGTATGAAAAGGTTCACCGGAATAGCGGGCAGGCTTACGGCGGGAGTAATTCTGTTCGGATTGCTGCTGGGGGCGGTATGCAGTACGGTCGGCTATATCGAGTTTACCGCAGTGCTGGAACAGCAGTATAACGATTCGGCATACGAGATAGCGGAGACGGCGAGGGAAATTTTAAATCCCGACAAATTCGAACAATATCTGGAAACGGGGCGGACCGACGAGGAGTATGACAATATTCTGGCCATATTAGACACGCTCACCGACGCGGCGAACGTAACGTTCATATACGTCGCAAAGGTGAGCGGCGACTACAGGACGCTTACCTATATTTACGATACGGTAAATTCGGACACGGAGTTTGAGCGCTATCCCTTAGGCTACACGGCCTCCGACCTTGATGAAAAGCACACCGAAAACGTTGTGAAAATCATGACGAAGGGCGGACGCGCCGAAAAGTACCTGTACTCCTATTCAAAGGAATCGGGGGCGCACACTACCGCGGCAATCGATGTGAAAAACTCGGACGGAAAAATAATCGCGATGCTTTGCGTTGAAAAGCCGATGACGCGCCTTGAGGCCGCGCGCAACACCTACGTTCTGCACGTTATTTTGTGGACGCTCACGGCGATAGTCCTGTTTATTATTGTGTACTCGGTGATACTGCGCCGCGGGATTATCAAACCCATCAAAACTCTCACAAAAGAGGCGGAGCGGTTTGCAAAGACGAATCTGCCGTCAGGAGAGCCCATTAATATCAGGCAGAAGGACGAGGTCGGGATTCTCGCGCGGGCAGTCGAAAAGATGGAAACGGATATCGCAAGATACACCGAAAACCTCACCGTTATCACCGCCGAAAAGGAACGTGTCAACACGGAGCTGTCTGTTGCGACGCGTATTCAGGCGAATATGCTGCCGAGTATTTTCCCCGCCTTTCCCAACAGGAAGGAGTTTGATATTTTCGCCACCATGAATCCCGCAAAGGAGGTGGGAGGCGATTTCTACGATTTCTTTATGGTGGACGAACGCCACCTTGCCATCGTGATGGCGGACGTTTCCGGAAAGGGCGTTCCCGCGGCGCTGTTTATGGTCATCGGCAAAACGCTGATAAAGGACCATACATGGCCGGGAAAAGACTTGGGCAGCGTGTTTGACGAGGTCAACGAACTGCTCTGTGAAAGCAACAGCGAGGGCTTGTTTATCACCGCTTTCGAGGGGGTTCTCGATTTGGTGAGCGGCGAATTCCGCTTTGTGAACGCGGGACATGAGATACCGTATATCTGTAAAAAGAACGGGAAATTCGAGCCCTACAAAATCCGTGCGGGGTTCGTTCTTGCGGGCATGGAGGGGATGCGCTACAAATGCGGGGAAATGCAGTTGGAGGCGGGCGATAAGATATTCCAGTACACGGACGGCATCACCGAGGCCGCCAACGTGCGGATGGAGTTGTACGGAATGGACCGGCTGACGGCAGTACTGGGCGAGAATTCCGATTTGCCGCCCGGCGAACTGCTCCCCGCAGTCAAAAGGGATATCGATAACTTTGTGGGAGAAGCACCGCAGTTTGACGACATCACAATGCTGTGTCTCGAATACAGGGCGCGAATGGAGGCTTTATCATGAAGGAACTTACAGTTGATGCCACAATTGAGAACATCGCCGCGGTGACTGATTTTGTGAACGGGCAGTTAGAGAGGCTCGGCTGCCCTTTGAAAACGCAGATGCAGATTGACATCGCCATTGACGAACTGTTCGGGAACATAGCAAGCTACGCCTACAGCCCCGATACCGGCAAGGCTACCGTGCGCGTTGAGGATACCGAAAATCCTCCCGCCGTGGAGATTACCTTTATCGACAGCGGCGTGCCCTACGACCCTCTTGCAAAGGAAGAGCCCGATATTACGCTTTCCGCGCAGGAGCGGCCAATCGGCGGCCTGGGGATTTATATGGTCAAAAAAACCATGGATGATATCAGTTATGAATACAAAGAGGGTCAGAATATTTTAAAAATCAGAAAGGAAATCCGGTAATGATGAAAAAGACGGGTAGGAAAAATGTATTTTGGGTTATGCTTGCGGCGGCTGCCATAAGCATAACGGGCTGCGGGGCGGCAGGACGTGCGCAGCTTAACGCGGACGTCAAGGAGGCGACAGAGGACACGAGGGAAACGAACGCCTCCGTGTACGAGCTGCTTGATTTCAGCGACGAGCGGGAGAAGGAGTTTGCGCAGCGCGGATTCCTGCGGGCCCCTGAAACGCTCACAATAAAATCGGAAAACGGCGGCACGGTATGGAGCCAGGATATCTACGACTTCGTCAGGAATGCCGAAGCCCCCGATTCGGCCAATCCGAGTCTGTGGAGAAACACACAGCTCAACGCCCTTTATGGGCTTTACGAGGTGGTTGACGGCATCTATCAGGTCAGAGGCTATGACATTGCAAACGTCACATTTATCAGGGGAGATAAGGGCTGGATTATTTTTGACTGCGGTACGGGCGTTGAAACGGCGGCCGCGGCGCTTAAGCTTTTTGAGGAGGAATTCGGAGAGGCTCACATTTCGGCGATTGTCATAAGCCATGCGCACGTTGACCATTACGGCGGCGTCGGAGGGCTTGTCAGCGGAGAGCAGATTGCCGACCCCGCTTTGGCGCTCGACGAACAGATAGCTTCCGGGAAAACGCTTCTTATCGTTCCGGAAGGTTTTGAGACTGCCGCCATGGAGGAAAACGTACTGGCGGGAAACGCTATGAAGCGCCGCTCAAACTACCAGTACGGCTCGCTCATTCCCAAGGGGGAAAACGGCGGTCTTTCGGTGGGAATCGGCCTTACCATCTGCGCGGGAACCACGTCGTACTACACGCCCTCCTATGAGGTTACGGAAGAAACGGAGGAAATTACGGTAGACGGGGTCAGGATGGTATTTCAACTTACGCCCGGCACGGAGTCGCCTGCGGAGATGAATACCTATCTTCCCGACTACAAAGCGCTCTGGATGGCTGAAAACTGCACGGCGACAATGCATAACATTTACACGCTGCGCGGTGCGGAAATAAGAAACGCGGGAGCCTGGGGCGACTACATCATGAAGGCGAACGCGCTTTTCGGCGGCGACGCACAGGTCGTTTTCCAGTCCCACAACTGGCCTCACTGGGGAAACGAGGTCATTGGCGAATATATGCTGAATACCGCCGCCATATACCGTTATATCCATTCACAGACGCTTCAGTATATCAACGAGGGCTATACCTCCACGGAAATCGCCAATATGATAGAACTGCCGGCAGAGTTGGAAAAGGTCTGGTATACAAGACAGTACTACGGCACGCTTGCGCATAACGCCAAAGCGGTATATCAGAAATATATGGGCTGGTACGACGCAAACCCGATTCATCTTGCGGAGCTTGCCCACTCGGAGTATGCCCGAAAGCTTGTGGAATATCTGGGCGATATCGACAAGATACTGGAGAAAGCAAGAGCCGACTTCGACGCCGGAGAATATCAATGGGTAGCGGAGCTTACAAGCGCCATCGTATATGCGCAGCCCGATAACCGGGAGGCGCGGTATCTGTGCGCGGACGCGCTTGAGCAGCTCGGTTATCAGGCCGAATCAGGGGCGTGGCGCAACGCGTATCTTACAGGCGCGTATGAGCTTCGTCACGGAACCGGCGATTATCCCGACACTTCCATAGGCGGTTCCGGGGCCGCTTCCATGGAGATGAGCACGGAAACGATGCTGGATTATCTCGCAATGTGCCTGGATTCCAAAAAAATCGAGGATAAAAACTTTGTCGTAAATCTGGAGGTGACCGACGAAAATGAGAGATATCTGCTGCGGATACGCCACGGCGTCCTGCTCTATGCAAAAGAGGAATGGAGCAATGAGGCGGACGCGGTAATCAGACTCAAGCGCGCGGGACTCATGGGGATTGCCAGAAACAACGAGGCAATCATGAAAAACACGATTGAATCGGTTGAAGGGCAGGAGGATATTCTGGATATCTTCACCGATAATCTGGCACAATTTGAACCGTATTTCAATATCATCGAGCCGTAGGGAGGATTGTTATGAAAAATTATTTGAAGAAAACCGGTGTAGGCCTTGCAGCCCTGTTGTGCGCAGGGCTTTGCAGTTTGACAGGATGCGCGGGAGGCGCGGAGAAAGGGGCGGCGGTATATCATTCCGAAACCGGCTATACCGCCGAGAAAATCACCCACCCCGAAAAGGGCGTGAAAGAAATCGACGGAATCGTAGACTATATGGGGAACGGCACGATGGGAACGGGTCTCGGGACGGGCGACCGCGGGCAGAATTATTCCTGGGGCTCCATCGGGTACGGAGATTATATGTATATCGGCACCTGCTACGGAGCGTGGATGAATACCCTTACATTTATGAAGACGGCGCTCGGGCGGGAGTTTGACGACGACGTGATGAAGGCGGCGTTAGAGGAATATTATCACGGAGAGCTTTACACCTCCGAGCCTGACGGGGCGGAGGCCCTTGGCATACTCGTAAAGCTGAACGTGAAAACCGGCGAATCGAAAATACTGATGTCGAAAGCCGATACAGGACAGAACACGATTTTCCGTAACGCGGTGGAGCTGAACGGACGGCTGTATTTTTGCGGCGCGGTAAACGCTCTGCCCGTAATCTATGAGGTGAATCCCGAGACAGACGAATGCAAAGAGGTATATGCGGGAATGACCATGGAGGAATATAAGGAAGCGTTTATGAAGGGGTATTCCGTGGGGATAAGGGGAATCTGCGTTTTTGAAGACAGGCTTATCGTAAGCTGTATCAATTCGGACGGCGCGGTTATTCTTGAATCCGAAAATCCCTCCGAGCCGGACTCCTTTAAAGTCATTGCCGACGATGAAAAGCTTTTCGGCTATCCGGCCTATCGCTTCTGCGACAGTATTTACGGCGGTTCTATTTTTGACATGACAGGATTCCGGGACAGCCTGTATGTAACCATCTGCACCGGGACTCCGGAAAACGCCTCTGACAGGGATACCATGCAGTCCTTCGCAATGGTGCGTGGAGACCTTTCGGAAAACGGCGAATGGGTGTGGAACAGTGTTATCGGAGATAAAGAGGAAGACGGCGCGAAGTACACTTTCGGGATTGACCCGCAGCGGACGAGAAGCGGCGCGGCAAATCTGCAGGTTTTCGGCGATTATCTTTACATCGGGGAATATAACGATGAGGAAATCGCCGTGGAAAGAATGCTGTTCGATAATGATTTCACATTTATGAACAAGAATTTCGAACAGCCTGTGAATCTCTACCGTATGGATAAGAATGAGGAGATAGAGCTCATTGTGGGGGATGCGGACGAAATGTTTCCGGACGGCGGGTTATCCGGTTACGGCTCCGGCTTCGGATGCAGCGAAAATCAGTATGTGTGGAAAATGACGGTATATGACGGGAAGTTTTATGTAGGCACCTATGACGCGAGCAGCTTTCTGATTCCGTTAGACGAGTATATGAACGACAAGAACGCGTCGGAGGAATGGAAGAGCCGCGTTGACGGTTACATAAAAACTCTCTGCGCGGATTACAGCGGCGTTCCTCAAAGCGCGGTGACCTGCGCCGAATATCTGGATAAAGCGGTTTTTGGCTTTGACCTTTATGTGACGGAGGACGGAGTCAACTTCACCAAAATCACCGACAACGGTTTCGGAGACCCGTATAACCACGGTCTGCGGGCGTTCGGAATCACCTCCGGGGGACTGTATATCGGCACGGCGAATCCGTTTTACGGCACGCAGGTGTGGAAATTGACGGAAGAGACAGAGAAACGCAAATAGGATTCATCAGGTAAAATTTTACGGGGGACGATATATGTCAAAAAATATTATCAGGAAAAGCCGGCGGATTGAAACGATTGACATCGCAAAGGCAATCACCATATTCTGCGTGATACTGGGACACACCACAGGGAATCTCGATGCGCCCATGTTCCGCAGGGTTCTCTACGCGTTTCATATGCCGCTTTTCTTTTTTCTGGCGGGGCTTTCCATAAAGCCGAAAGCGGTGCAGGGTTTCAGGGGATGGGGCGCGTTTCTGTACAAAAATGTTCTGGCTCTGATGGCCCCTTATTTCGTCTGGGGGCTGGTTTACGCGCCTTTTTCCTACCCGGATATGGGAGCTCTTTTTTACGGCTCCTGGGAAGCGCTTAACCGCATGGAAACGCTGACTTCGCTGTGGTATCTGCCGTGCTTTTTCATTTCCCGCGTGCTGGTTCAGATTGTCGTCAATATTGCCGGATACGCAAAGGTAAAGAACATGCCGCTCTGGTGCGGGATATGCGCGCTGCCGCTGCTTGCGGCCGGGCTTTTGCTTCCGCACGGCGAAAACGGCGTCCTGTGGTGTGCGGATATCGCGCTTGCGGCGGGCGGATTCATCCTTCTGGGAATCGCGGTCAGGAAATCCTGTCTGGTTATGGCGCAGCAGAAAACGCTCTGGCTGATACTGTCCTTTATCGGCAGTCTGCTCCTGTTTTGCGCGGGAACGGTTTTCCGGGGCGAGGGACTGGCGCTTTCACTGATGTGCAAAAGCGATTACGGAAACCGGCTGTGGTTTCTGTACAACAGCGTTTTCGGCAGTCTGGCAGTGCTGACCGTATCCATGCTGATTTCACGGCTGTCGCGGGAATCGGCGCGGCCCTTTAAGATAGATGCGGTTACCTGTATCGGGCGGCAGACAATGGGCATTTATCTGCTTCACAAGCCCTTTCTGCAGCAGGTGATTCTGCCCGCGCTGTCGGGGATTTTTCCCGGGGATTTCCCGTTTCTCGCTATTGCGCTTATGGGGAGTATCCTGGCGCTGTTGTTCAGCATTGCGATGTGTTATATCATCGGGAAATTTATACCCCAGCTTTTGGGGCGTTTCCCGCGCAACGAATGGGCAAAGGGTTGAGAGAGCAGGCGGCGGATGTACGTCTGTGAAGAGTATTGGAGGAATGCATATTGGAAAGAAAAAGTTATATTGTCAGCCAGCAGTTTACTAAATTTTTTATACCCACCATACTGATGACCATGGCGCTATCCATGAGCATTGTCATAGACGGGATGATTGTCGGCAATATTCTGGGACCGGAGGCGCTGGCGGCCGTCAATCTGGTGCTTCCGGTCACCCTGATTTTCAATTCGCTGTATGTGCTGTTCGGCGTGGGCGGTTCCGCGCTGTATTCGGTGGCTTTAGGGCGGAGGGAAAAGGAGCGCGCGCGGCAGTTCTTTACAGTCTCGCTGGCCGCAATGCTGGCGGCATCCCTTCTCGTTTTGTCCGGCGGCCTGTTTTTGTGCGGCGGTATTTCGGAAGCGCTGACAAAAAACGCCCCCAACCTGACGGAGCCGGTTTACGATTATTTAAGTATTGTGATGCTGGCGGCGCCTCTGCTTATCGTGGTTCCGGGGCTTGTGTATTTTATCCGCTCGTCGGGAAACGTGCGGACGGCGTCAGCGGCGCTGATTACGGCCAATGTCGTCAATCTTCTTCTGGACCTGGTGTACATAGGCGGGCTGAACATGGGGATAAAAGGAGCCGCGCTTGCCACGGGCACCGGATATTTTACAGGACTGCTGATTGCCCTTTACGGCGTGTTCCGCTGTGAAACGCTGAAACCGGAGGCGGTTTCGGCACCCGCCGCCGTCAGTCTGCTGAAGGAGACCGTCTCCACGGGTCTTCCCAATACCATCAACACGGTTTTGAATTTTTTCCGGCTCACATGTATCAATGCCATTGTCATGATGTATCTGGGGAGCAGCGGGGTGACGGCCTTTTCCGTGTGCACATCCTGTCTGTCCATTGTATCCATGTTCGTGGGCGGTTCCGCGCAGACGATGGGGCCCCTTCTGGGCACTCTCTATGGAGAGGGAGATACCAGAGGCGTCCGTTTTGCGGTGAAGAAGGCGGTCTGTATCACGGGGATTTCCAGTCTGATACTGCTGGCCTTATTTGAGATATTTCCCGGGCAGATTACGGGAATGTTCGGCGTCTCCGACGCAGGACAGACAGCTGTGGCGGTGGAGGCTCTCCGGATTTATGCCTGGAACCTTCCGGTCATGGGAATTTTATTTGTCGCCATGTGCGTGTACCCGATTCTGGGATTTAAGAAGCTGTCCGGCTTTATTGCCTTGCTGGAAGGCTTTCTGCTCGTCGTTCCGGCGGCATGGCTGCTGGCGGGGGCGTTTGGTTCGGCCGGAATCTGGGCGGCTTTTCCGGCAGGGGAATTCGGCACGCTTCTCATTCTTTTCCTGCTCACGGGAAGAATCCGGAAGAAACAACCCCGGGTGCACGGGCTGTTTCTGCTGGAAAAGGAGCAGAAGAAAAATGTGCTGGACGTGACTATGATTCAGGAGGTTTCCCAGGCGGTCGCCTTGTCGGAGAGGGCCATTGGTTTCTGCAGGGAAAACACAGTACCGGAGATAACGGCCAATAAAGTGGGGCTGGCTCTGGAGGAGATGGCGGTTAATATCATAAATCAGAAGAAAAAAGGGCGGAAGCAAAGCTATATAGACGTAAGGATTACCATAGGCGAGAATCATATCTGCATCAGCGTCCGGGATAACGGCGCGCCTTATCATCCGTTTTTGCAGGAAAGCGCGGACGGAGATTTCGACAATATCCGCATGGTCCTTGCGATTACAGACGAGGCGGCTTATGACTATATTCTGGGAATGAACAGCTCCATTTTGAAAATCTGTATATAAAAATCTTAAGAAAGAGGAGAATGGCGTATGAAGGCAATCAAAAGAGAGGAAGCGGTGCGGCTGTGTCTGGAGGGCGAGAGGATTTCGCCCGCGGAGAGGAAACGGCTGGCCGCAGAAAGGCTGCGGGAACTGGTCTCTTATGCCAGAGAGCACTCGGCATATTATAAAAAGGCGTACCGGGAAGTGGGGGAAGATTTCAGGCTTTCGGACCTTCCGCCGGTGACAAAAAAGGAACTGATGGCGGATTACGGAGCGTGGGTCACCGATTCCGGGGTGACGGAAGAGGGGGTGCGCGCTTACATTAGCAGCGACGCCGCCCTTGAAACACTGTATCTTGGCAGGTACACTGCCCTTACCACATCGGGAACTACGGGAAATCCCATGCCCATGGTGCGGGATGCTTACCACAATATGATTCACGGAGCCCTACTTCAGACCCGTCTGCTGCGGGAAGTGGACCCGGAGCTGATGAATCCGGTCAGACATAAGATTGCGTCGATTATCATTCTCGACCCGGCGGTATCCTCTTATTCCGGCTTTTTGAAAAGCCAGAGGGCGAATCCGGGATATGAGCAGAACATGCTGGCTATTTCCCTGACGGAGGATATCGACGTGATTGTGGAAAAGCTTAACCGGTTTCAGCCGGATTTGGTTACCGGCTATCCCTCGATTCTGGCAGTGCTCGGGAAGGCGGGACAGGAAGGGAGGCTTCATATTCATCCGCAGGCAATCGCCTGTTCTGCGGAAATGCTGACGGAAAAGGTTTATCATACTCTTCGCGCCGCGTTCGGGTGTCCGGTTTTGAATAATTACTGTAGCACCGAGGGCGGAGAGGCGGCCATGTCCTGCAGCGAAGGGAAGTTTCACGTCAATGAGGACTGGGTTATCATCGAGTCGGTTGACAAAGACGGCAGGCCGGTTCCGGAGGGGAGCTGGTCGGAAGGGGTGTATATGACCGACCTGACTAATTATGTGCAGCCGGTCATACGCTACTATATGGCGGACAGAGTCCGCATTGTCAAAGAAGCATGCCCCTGCGGAAGTTCTCTTCCCATTATGGAAATCTGCGGCAGAGAGGCGGAGACTGTGGAAATAGGGGGAAAGGTGCTGTTCAGCTCATCCTTTGAACAGGCGCTGGAGCATGTGCCCGGGGTGCTGGCCGTGCAGATGGCGCAGAAGGGGGAGCGCAGATTTTATATAAGGCTGGTGCCGTCCTCTGAAGAAGAAAGAGAAAAGGCCGCAGAGGAAGTGAAGAAGCGGATTCTGGGACTGTTTGAGGGAAGCGGAGCCGGCCCTGTGGAAGTGACGGTTGTTCCGGAAAGGCCAAAGTCGAACAGACGGGGCGGAAAAGTGAAATTTTTAGTGAAAGAACCGGAGGAGAGAAAAGGATGAACCTGTTTCTGAATCAGTGGAAAGAAAATGTGAAAAAGTATGGTTCCAGGCCGGCGATAGTTGACCGGGACGGGACAAGAGAGACAACGTACAGCGAGCTTGACGCTTTGAGCGGCAGAATCTGTACGGCGCTTAAGAAAAAGGGTGTGGGAAAAGGAGACATTATACCGGTTTGTATGGAACGCCGGATGGAGTTTCTGGCGGCGGAACTGGGGATTCTGAAAAGCGGCGCTGCGTTCGCGGCATTGTCTCCGGAATATCCGAAGGAGAGGGTCGCTTATATTTTGAAAGACTGCGGAGCCCCTTTCCTTCTTGACGATAATTTTCTGGAAGAAGCCTCCGGCGAACCGCTCGCGGAGGCGGAAGAGGTGTCCGGGGAGGACGGCGCTTTTGCCGTTTACACCTCTGGTTCCACCGGAAATCCCAAGGGGATACTCCATTCTCACGCAAGTCTGGCGGCGGCTGTGGCGCGGCACAGAGCGTTCTTTTTGCCGAAGGAGAGCGATGTTCAGCTTAGCTGCGCGTCTTTTTCCTTTGTGGCTATGATGATAGATATTTATACCCCGCTGTCGGCAGGGCAGAGTGTGCACATACTTCCGGAGGAAAAGAGAAAGGACGTGCGCCGGATAGAGCAGTATATCAGACAGCATGGAATCACCATGGCTTTTATCAGTCCGCAGATGCTGCGGAATTTCCGCTCGCCCGGCCCTTCCTTACGTCTGGTGGTCACCGGAAGCGAGCGGGTTTCCCGGGTGAAAGGAAGCGGGTACCGGCTTTTGAACACCTATGGCTGCAGCGAGACCGCGGCGGTGGTGACCGCTTTTGAAATCGAGCGGGAATATGAGAATACGCCCATCGGCAAAGCGGGAGAGGGCGTCAGGATTCTTC
This sequence comes from Lachnospiraceae bacterium, assembly GCA_009911175.1. The sequence goes on from QXWX01000081.1 coordinate 20,543, forward strand.
TTCTGGATAAAGAGGGGAATGAAGTCCCGGCCGGGGAAGAAGGGGAATTGTGCGTGGAGGGCCATATCGCTGGGGGTTACATCAACCTGCCGGAACAGACGAATAAGGCCTTTGTGCGCCGGGAGGACGGGACAATGCTGTTCCACACCAACGATATCTGCCGGATGCTGCCCGACGGAAATCTGGAGTATTTAAACCGCAGGGACTGGATGGTTAAGATTAACGGCCAGCGTGTGGAAACCGGCGAGATTGAAGCGCAGATGAGCCGGGCTCCCTTTGTGAAAACGGCGGTTGTCAAAGGATTTCAAAATCAATACGGCCAGACCTTTTTGTGCGGCTATTTTCAGATGAAAGAGGGGGCGGAGAAAGAACGGCCGGAGGAAGAGATAAGGCGGCGGCTGGCGGAGACGCTTCCCGATTACATGATTCCGAAATTCTTCGTCCGGGTGGAGGAGTTCCCTCTGAATCAGAACGGCAAGCTGAACCGTCTGGCCCTTCAGGCGCCGGATGTATCGAATTTCAGAAAGGACTACGAAGAACCGCAGACGGAGTGCGAGCGCGCGATATGCAGAGGGTTCGAGCAGGTACTGGGAATCCGTCCGGTGGGCCGCAGGGACGACTTCTTTGCGCTGGGCGGAGATTCCATTCAGGCGGTTATGCTGCTGGACTGTCTGGAAAAGTACGCGGTGACGGCCATGGATGTCTTCCGCCACAGGACGCCAGAAGGGATTGCCGCGGCCTGCGGCGGCACAGAGAACGCCGCTTCTAAGGAAGATATCTATGGAGATATTCCGGCAGACCGGAGAGAATGGTATCCCTTAACCGACAGTCAGATGGGGGTGTTTCTGGAGTGCGCGGCGTCTCCCCAAAGCACCATGTATAATATCCCTGTCTGCTTCCGGCTTCCCGCGGGAGCCGACCCGGAGCGGTGGAAAGAGGCTGCAGGGCGGATGGCGTCCCGGTATCCGGCATTATTTGTGTCCATTGAAATGCGGCAGGAGGAACAGACATACGGTATGGCGGTTCATGACACGGACGGCCTTTCCATTCCCGTATACGAAGCGGCAGAGGCGGAGATGGACGGTCTGAAAAGAGAGTTTGTAAGGCCCTTTGACCTGGAAAAGGGGCCTCTTGTCCGGATGGCCTTTTACCGGACGGAGGAAAGCGTTTATTTTCTGGCGGATATGCATCATATCATATCGGACGGGGCTTCCGTCGCCCTTTTCTTTGACGGCGTCCGGAAAATATACGAAGGAGAGGAGCCGGAGGCGGAGGGAATCAGCCAGTTTGACCTGTCGCTTTGCGAGGGCAGGCTGAAGGATACGGAGGCTTACAAAAAGGCCCGGGAATATTTCGAAAAGCGTCTGGCGGGACTGGAAGTGGATTCGGTTCCGGTTTTTGATATGGCGGAAAATCCGGAGGCTCCGGAGCGCCCGTCAGGGAGAATCACAGGCTGTCTGGGAGAAATTCTCGGACAGGAGGAGACGGAATGGTTTGCCGGCAAAAACGGAGTTACGGAAAGCACGCTGTTTCTGGGAGCGTTTGCCTATGCCCTTGCAAAATATAACGGCCAGACAGAGGTTCTTTTCGGCTCGGTCAATAACGGACGCCGCGACCTTAAGCTGAAACGCACCATAGGAATGCTGGTGCGCACGCTGCCGGTCTATGTACAGATTCAGGAAGAAGAGACGGTGGCGGAGTATCTGCAAAAGCTGCAGCAGGACTTTTTCGAGACCATGAGCCACGACTGCTGCTCCTTTGAAGAACTGGCAGGCAGGTATCAGGTGACTTCCGATATTCTTTTCGTCTATCAGTCGGAGACCTTAAACGGCATGCACACAAAGCGGGGGCTGATTCCCATGGAAACACTGGAAACAGGGAACAGTCTGGCGAATCTGGCGGTTCATGTGTTTAAGAAAGACGGCAGTTATGAAATCCATCTGGAATACAGAAGCGACGTTTATCTGGAGCGGACGGCGCGCACGCTGCTGTCTTTGATGGTGAAGGCGCTGGAGGGATTCAGGGACTGCGCCTGCCTTAAGGATATTCCCCTTGTTTCCGCGGAAGATGTGGCGGTTCTGGATTCTTATCACGGGAAGCGCACGGACTATGACAGAGCTCTCACCCTGCTGGAACTGTTTCGCCGTCAGGCAGAAAAGACGCCGGAGCATACGGCGGTGGTTTTCAGGGAGAAGCGGTTTTCCTACAGGGAAATCGACCGGCTCTCCGACGGCGTGGCCGCTTATGTCAGCCGTCTGGGGATTGGAAAGGACCAGACGGTCTCGATTCTGATTTCCCGCGGGGAATATATGCCCATTGCCTCCCTGGGCGTGATGAAGGCGGGAGCAATCTACCAGCCGCTGGACCCCGAGTATCCGGCGGAGAGGCTGTCCTTTATGATGGAGGACGCGCAGACAAAATTGCTGATTGCGGATGAAGCACTGCTGGAGCTGGTTCCCAAGTACAACGGACAGGTGCTGCCGACAAAAGAGATTCCGGGTCTTTCGGCGGAGGGGGCAAAGGAGATTCCCGCCCCGCTGCCGGAGGATACCTATATCCTTCTGTATACCTCCGGGACTACCGGCACGCCCAAAGGCTGTATGCTCTCCCATGGAAATCTGGCGGCCTTTTGCAACTGGTACTGCCGCTATTACCGGGTGGGAGAGGACAGCGTGGTCAGCGCCTACGCCAGTTATGGATTCGATGCGAATATGATGGATACCTATCCGGTTCTTGCAGGCGGCGGAACCCTGTGTATCGTACCGGAGGAAATGCGTCTGGAACTGCAGAAGCTGAACGAATATCTGATACAGGAGAAGGTGACGCATGCGTTTATGACTACGCAGGTGGGGCGGCAGTTTGCTCTGGAGATGGAGAATCACTGTCTGAAATACCTGCTGACAGGCGGGGAGACGCTGGTGCCTGTCCGGGTGAAATCCGGTTTTGATTTTTATAACTGCTACGGCCCCACGGAATGCACGATACTGACGACGGTTTACCCGGTGGACAAAGCAAGGGAATACGATAACGTGCCCATCGGACGGCCTCTGGACAATCTGGAAGTGTATGTGGTGGATAAGCAGATGCGCAGGCTTCCGGCGGGGGCCGTGGGGGAATTGTGCGTGGCCGGTTATCAGGTAAGCAAAGGGTATCTGAACAGGCCGGAGCAGACGGCGAAGGTTTATACATCCAATTGCTTTACTGACCGGGAAGGGTATGAGCGCGTTTACCACACCGGAGACGACGTGCGGTTTCTGCCGGACGGCAACATTCAGTTTATGGGCAGGAGAGACGGACAGGTGAAAATCCGGGGATTTCGGATTGAACTCTCCGAGGTGGAGGCCGTCATCCGCAGGTTCCCGGGGATATGCGACGTGACGGTTACCGCTTACGAGGCGGCTGCGGGAGGAAAAGCCATCGCCGCGTATCTGGTGTCGGAGACTCCCGTTGATATCCAGAAACTCAGGGATTTTATCATGGAGGAAAAGCCGGCCTATATGGTGCCCTCCGCCATAATGCAGATTGACAGGATTCCCCTGAACCAGAATATGAAGGTGGATAAACGCTCGCTCCCGACCCCGGTTACCCAGGAGGAGACCTGCCGGGAGGCGGCAAGGCCTATGAGCCTTCTGGAAGAGGAGCTTGCGCAGATTGCCGGGAAAATTCTGGGGCATGAGGAGTTTTCCGTGGAAACCAATCTGCTTTACGCGGGACTTACGTCTTTGTCCGCCATTATGCTGGCGGTGGAAATCGAGAAAGAGTACGGGGTGGAGCTGGAAGTGAAGCAGATGATGAGGCAGTGCAGTATCCTGTCTCTGGAAAACGCTGTTTATCAGGCGCTGCGCGCCCGGTCAGGGGCGGAAGAAAGCCGGGAAAGAGCAGAAGAAAGTCAGGAAAAAGCCGGGGAAAAAGTCCAAACGGAAGCGGAGGATTATCCGCTGACGCAGACGCAGCTGGGCGTATATTATGACGCCGTGAAGCGTCCGGAGGATATGGCGTATAATATTCCCGCCATGTTCCGTTTCCCCCGCAAGGTCAGCGGCGAAACGCTGGCTAAGGCGGCAGAGCAGGTGATTGCGGCGCATCCTTATGTCAATGCCCGCATCCGTTACCGGGAGGGAGAACTTCGGCAGATGCCGGGCGCAGAGTCCGCGGCGGAAAAGAGGATTCCCGTGCTTTCCATGACGGAGGAGGAGCTGAAAGAGTACTGCGCTTCCTATGTGAAGCCGTTTGACCTGACCCGTGATACATTGTACCGGATTGCGGTGGTGCAGACCGGGACAAGTACCTGCCTGCTGGCGGATTTTCACCATATTATTTTTGACGGGGCTTCTCTGAATTTATTTCTGGAGCAGACGGCAAAGGCCTGCGAGGGAGTACTGCCGGAGAAAGAAACCCGTACCTATTTTGATTTTGCCCTGCAGGAGCACAGGCTGGAGGGAGGAGAGCATTACCGGGAAGGGCAGGCGTTTTTCGGGAAAATGCTGGGAGAGTATGAACATGCCTCCTGCCTTACGCCGGACCTTGCGGGAAAGGAAGAGGACGGAAAGAAAGCGGAGTGCGCGGCGTCCTGTTCCGGGGAGGAAATGGATAAATTCTGTCAGGCACACGGCGTGACGCCGGCGCATCTGTTTCTGGCGGGAACCTTCTATACGCTGGCCCGCTATATGGACAGCCCGCAATTGTTTATCAGCACCATCAGCAACGGCAGAGCGGACTTAAAGCTGCATAACAGTATGGGAATGTTTGTGAAAACGCTGCCTCTTATGGGGAATATTGCGGGAGACAAGTCTGTGCTTACATTCGTCAGGGAGGTAAGGCAGACGCTGCTGGACGCGGTCTCGTATGAAGACTATCCCTTTACGAAGATAGCGGCGGACTACGGATTTGTGCCGGAGATTATGTATGCCTGCCAGCTCGGCGTGGTGGAAGAACACCGGGTGGGGAGCGAAGCCATTCAGATAGAAAATATGGAATCGGATAAGCCCAAGTTTAAGCTGTCCGTGCATATCGAGGAGCGGGACGGCGGGCCATGCGTGTGCCTTCAGTACAATGACGCCCTTTACAGCCGGGAGCTGATGGAGCAGCTTGCGCAGTCCGTCGCCCTCTGCGTCAGCCGTATGCTCGCTAATCCGTCCGGGCTTCTTAAGGAAATTTCGCTTGTGACAGATAACCAGCGGCGGATGCTGGAGGAGTTTGCCGTATCGGCGCAGACCGGGACGGAGCCGCTTAGCTTTCACGGCGTATTTGAACGGCAGGCCGCTGCCTGTAAAGAGAAAACGGCCCTGATTGCGGTGGACGGGCGATGGAGCTATGAAGGTCTGGACCGGGAAATGAACCGGGCGGCTAACGGGCTGATAAGCCGCGGCTTTTGTCCGGGAGATACGGCGGTGGTGCTGCTTCCCCGTCTGGGCAGGCAGATTATAGCCATGTACGGCGTAATGAAGGCGGGGGGCGCTTACATTCCCTGCGACCCGGAATATCCGCCGGAGCGGATTTTGCAGATTACAAAAGACAGCGGAGCTTCTTTTATCATTACCACAAAAGAGCGGGCGGAAGCCTTTGAAAATGCCATAGATATGGAGGCGCTTTTAAGTTGCGGCGACGACAGGAAGCCGGAGATTAAGACGGAGGAAGACGCCCTGGCGTATCTGATTTATACCTCCGGTTCTACCGGCAAACCGAAAGGGGTGATGATAAGCCACAGGGGAATCGTGAATTATGTGCGCAATCACGAGGCCAACAGCCACGTCCGTGCCTGCGTGGAGGACGGCCATGTGATGGTATCCGTGACCACGGTTTCCTTCGATATGTCGCTGAAGGAGACGGCGGTGGCCCTGTGCAACGGGCTGACGCTGGTGCTTGCCGACGAGGAACAGGCCAATCACCCTGTCCGGCTGACGGAACTGATAGAGGAAACCGGCGGAGATATTTTCAACGCAACGCCCTCGCGGATGCTGCAGTATATGGAGTCCGGGACGTTCTGCCGGGCGCTTTCCGGCTGCCGGGTGGTGATGTCAGGGGGCGAAGCGTACAGTATGCAGCTTCTTGAGAAGCTGAAGCAGGTGACCTGTGCCAGGATTTTCAACACTTACGGCCCCACGGAGATTACCGTGTCCTGCAATGCCTGCGAACTGACAGACAGGGGCAGGATTACGGTGGGCAGGCCCCTTTTGAATTATGTGGAATACATTGCGGACAGCGACGGAAATCTTCTGCCGCCGGGCGTTACAGGGGAGCTGTATGTGGGAGGCCCCGGCGTCGCCGCGGGATATCACGGCCTTCCGGAAATGACAGCGCAAAGATTCGTACAGTTTCAGGGAATGCGGGTATACAAAACGGGAGATTACGCAAAATGGACGCGGTCCGGCGAGGTGGTAATCCTGGGGAGAACGGACAATCAGGTGAAGCTGCGGGGACTGCGCATTGAACTGGAGGAGGTGGAGCAGGCAATCCTAAGATGCCCCGGTATCCGGCAGACTGTCGTCCTTATCCGCGGCATAGAAGGGACGGAACATCTTTGCGCCTATTATACGGCGGAAGAAGCGGTTTTACCGGAAACGCTGAGAGAGCAGCTGAAAAACTCTCTGACCAGATATATGATACCGGACGCCTACCGGCAGATGGAGCGGTTCCCCATGACGCCAAACGGAAAAATCGACCAAAAAGCCCTGCCGGAAGCGCAGCTTGCCGGCGCAGGGGAATATGTGGAGCCGCAGACAGAGACGGAGAGAACTTTCTGCCGGATATTTGCGGAGGTTCTGCATCTTGACCGGGTAGGCCGCGAGGACGATTTCTTTGAAATCGGCGGGACTTCGCTGGCCGTCACCGGCGTGATTATTGCGGCTACGGAAGAAGGGTTTGAAATCACCTTCGGCGATGTGTTTTCTCATGCCACGCCCCGGGATCTGGCTGAAATGTTCCGGGAGGAAAACGTGCAGATATCGTCAAAGCTGGAGGATTTATCTCAATACGATTACAAAAACATAGAGCGGGTGCTGGAGCGCAATACCTTTGAGGAATTTCTGGAAGGAGAGGCGCAGCCTCTCGGAAATATACTCCTCACAGGGGCCACGGGATTTCTTGGGATTCATATTCTGCGTGAATTTCTGGAATCGGAGAGCGGGAAAGTATACTGTCTCCTGCGCAGGGGACGCTTTGGCAGCGTGGAAGAACGTCTGAAATCACTGCTTTTCTATTATTTTGAAAATACCTATGAAGAACTGCTCCGGACGCGTCTGTATGCGGTGGAGGGAGACGTGACGGACGCCGCGGTATTCGAGCGCATGGCGGAGGCGTCTTTGGATATTCATACGGTGGTAAACTGCGCGGCGAATGTCAAACATTTTTCCGCCGGCACGGATATTGAGGACGTCAATGTGGGAGGCGTGCTGAACGCCATAGCCTTCTGCGAAAAGACGAAAAGCCGCCTGCTCCACATTTCCACCACCAGCGTATCCGGATTCAGCGTGGGGGATGTGCCTTTTGCGGATACGGTGATGAACGAGCGGATGCTCTATTTCGGGCAGGCGCTGGATACGAAATACGGACACAGCAAATTCCTGGCGGAGAGGGCTGTCCTTGAGGCCGTCTCCCGGGGACTGAACGCGAAAATCATGCGGGTGGGCAATCTTTCCGCCCGGGATGCGGACGGAGAGTTCCAGATGAACTTCTCCACAAACAGCTTCGTGGGCAGGCTGAAGTCCTATGAACTGATAGGACGTTTTCCGTACTCCATGATGGACTCTGCGGCGGAGATGGCGCCCATTGACTGCACGGCAAAAGCGATTCTGACCCTTGCCGCAACGCCAGAGGCCTGCTGTGTATTCCATCCCTATAACAACCACAGTATTTATATGGGGGATATCATCTATGCCATGAAAGAGTACGGTATGGACATTGAACTTTCGGAGGATGAGGATTACGAACGGGCGCTGGAGGAAACGAGACAGGACCCGGAGAAGGCGAAAGTGCTCTCCAGCATGATTGCCTACCAGAATATGGGTCACGGGAAAAAGACGGTGGGGATTGCAAAAGAAAATGCTTACACGATGAAAGTGCTTTACCGTCTGGGATACCACTGGCCTACAACCTCCAGGGCATATGTGGGAAAACTGGTCGCGGCTCTGGACGGCCTGGGCTTCTTCAAAGAGCAGGAAAGGGATAAGTGACGCCGGAGGGCTGAAAGGAAAACGGCGGGCGGAGATGCAGGCAGAGGATTTGCAGAAAGGAAAACCGGAAAGTGAACTGTCATACCTCAAATTCCCCGAAACCGGATTGACTGCCCGGCGTCCAGGTAGTATTTTAAAAATATAAGGACAGTCGGCCGGCGGACGGATGAAAGGAGAAGCTATGAAAAAAATCGACAGAATACCGGACACGGGACAGCAATGGTATAAAGACGCCAAATACGGGCTTTTTATCCATTGGGGATTATATGCAATTCTGGCCGGGGAGTATAAGGGACAAAAGACTGACCACATATCGGAATGGATTATGAATACGCTTAATATTCCGGTAGAAGAGTATGAAAAGCTGGCCGGAGAGTTTTGCTCGCAGCAGTTTTGCGCCGACGAGCTTGTGCGGATGGCAAACCTGCGAGGGGGATTCCATGGTAACGGTGGAACTGCCGCAGGAGCTGCGCAGGCAGGCTTATTACTGCGTATGTCTGGAAACAGAGGAGGAATGGCCGGTTTTTGAGCCCTTGCGGGGGTAAAAAGGCTGACGGGAAAATTGTGAGAGGAAAGCTGGCGGAAAAAAGTGGGAGCCGCCTGAGGCAGCATAAAGAGGGATGTGAAAATGAATCAGAAAGCAAAGAAAATAGAATTTCGTCTGGGAACTGCGGGAAAGCTTGCGCCTCTTGTCGTTGCCGCGGCGATGATTGGATGGGCGGCTTTTAGCCAGTCCAATGTGAACGGATATGTGCTGGCATTTTTTGCGGCGCTGGTGACGGGAGTCGTTTTTGCAAAGGATGAAAAGGCATACGGGGAGGCGCTGGTATACGGTCTTGGCAAGCCGATGTTTGCCATCATTGTTCTGGCGGTGATACTGGCGGCTGTTTCGGGGAAGCTGATTTCCGCCAGCGGGGCGGTACAGACGATTGCGGTATATGTAGTGGAAGCGGGTTTTACGGGAAAGCTTTTTGTGGCGGCGAGCTTTCTCATTACCTGTCTTCTGGCCTTTGCCACGGGGACCACGGTGGGGACTTATTTTGTGGTGATACCGATTTTGTTTCCGGTAGGCGTGCTGGCAGGGGCGGCGCCGGAATTTATGATTGGAGCTATCGTATCGGGGGCGGCGTTCGGCGATAACTTAGGGCCGATTTCGGATACCACCATTGCATCCTCTGCGACGCAGCATGCGGATTTGGGCACTGTGGTAAAAACCAGGACGCGTTACAGTCTGCCGGCAGCGGCGGGGGCTCTGGTGCTTTTTTTGCTGTTTTCCAAAACCACGGACGGGAATGCTGCGCTTGAGGCTGCGGGCGGGGAGGCTAAGCCGCTCAGTCTTGTCATGCTGGTGGTGCCGGTGGTCATTATCGTCCTTTGTATGTTGCGGAAGCACCTTATTACGGCGCTGTCCTTCGGGATTCTGGCGGGAATTGCCGCGGGGCTGCTTTCCGGCGTTTACACGGCGGAGGGACTGATTTCGTTTCCCGGCGGATTTGCCGTGTCCGGGGCAATTATAGACGCCATTACGGGGACGGCAGGCACGGTAGCCATGCTGATTGCGGTATTTTCGCTTCTGGGTGTGCTGGAGTGCGGCGGTTTGTTTGAAGATGTGAGGGGACTTCTGGAGCATTTTGCAAAAAAAGAGCGGAGCACGGAGGCAACCATTGTCCTGTCTGTGGGGATATTGAGCATGGTCACGGGCGTAATTTCGGTAGCTATTGTGGCGCTTGGCGATTTGGTCAATGAGCTTGGAGAAAGGGCAGGAGTGAACCGGTACCGCCGGGCGAATCTGATGGACTGTACGGGCTGTGTGTTCTGTTTTCTTGCTCCCTGGACGGTGCATTGCGTGATTCCGGCGCAGCAGTCCGCCCAGTTCGGGGAGGGCTTTGCAGTAGCGCCGGCCTCGGTGCCTTTCGTGAATTATTATTCGCTCTGCATGCTGGTGATATTGCTGGCGGCGGTGATTACCGGATACGGGAGAAAGAGCTCCCGGGACTGACCTTCCTGGCAGTCCACAGAAGCATCAAACGGAGCCGGCGCTGCGGACATTCATCCGCTCGCCGCTTGGGAAATAAGTCGTTCAATACAGTGGAAAACTGTGTCGGGCGGCTTTTTTATTTCTGCGGGCAATGAGCCAGGCGTATGCGGAGCATCCATTTGACGAATGCCGCGGAGGCTGGTGAATGCGGAAGTTATCAGCTATAACAAAAAGAAGCGGGGAAAGGGAAACTTTCGATCAGCAGGCAGAGCCTGCCGACCATTCCGTCATGCAGAATGACCGGAAGGCGGTGCAGCCGGAGAGTATTTCTGAAAAGCCGGAAAACGCTGCGGATGCGCCGATTCCATATCCGGGAGAAAATGCAGGCTGGGTGCCTATGGCGGGCAGCGGAAGTCCGCAGGTAATGAGAATTGCGGCAGGAATGGCTGACAAGCCTGCGCCGAAGGCATCGCTCCGGGAAAAACTGGATCTGTTCAAGACGCAGGCAGCCGGGACGCAGAAACAGGCGGAAATCAAAGAAAAACGGAAAGAGGTGGACATATAAATTTCAAAAAATTTTTATTGCAAAAGCGGCGGAAACATCATAAAATATAGTTAGAAAAGTATGAATGCTTCTAGCGGTTTGTGACGTAGAAAAGGGTATAAGAAACAACCCTTCCGAAATTCTGTTTTTTGCA